>CALWVS010000059.1 GCA_944385095.1 uncultured Oscillospiraceae bacterium | reverse complement strand
ATAACACCCCCTGATGTAGTCTATTTTCCTACATCAGGGGGTGTTTTGTCACTGTCCATTTTTACTGGACCTGTTCAAATTTCCCAGTGGTCTTCTTTTGTACATAACCAATTTGTTATCTTGGATAGCGACTATTAACGATAAGACCATGAGTCTCCAGATAATCTCGCTGGATTTCTCGCCCCCAGTAAACAGCTTCATTGAAGTTACCTTCCGCAACAATAATAGAGTCCGACTTTTTTTCCAGGACAATCACAGAGTGATTATCATAACCGACATCATCCCCTACTCGAATTTCGTCGAAAGATCTATGACTTGTTACGTTGGGGTATTTCCCTGTACCAGCAACGCCACCAAAAGCTTCTGCCTGACACATCTCTGTGAACGCAGCACAGCCACGAACGATGACATAGTCAATTTCTCCGGTTGAAAGTTTTGTGGGAAGAGTTTCCATCGTTTTGTCATCCCCCCAAGGTGTACCATCTGGATACTGTTCCTTCAGAGCAATAATCTTGTTGTATACTTCCTCCTCGGTAGGACCCTCTACTGTTTCCGTAGGCTGTTCAGGTTCCTCTGGAGGAGTAACAGGCTCCTCAGTTGTATCCTCAGGCTGTTCTGGCTGTGCAGGTCCCTCTGGAATTACGCCTGTTTCGATGACATCTGCCATGCGGCACAAAACCACAGCTGCCTGCGCACGAGACATCAGACCATCGCCATCAAATGTGCCCTTATCGTCCACACCAGTGATAATACCCATGGCGTAGCTGTAAACGATGGCAGTGTAAGCATTGGACTGAATGTCCACAGAGTCCAAGTCGGGGATTGTATTGGCAGTTGCTTCAAAGACCTTATAGGCCTTCAAATACACGTCATCTCTTTTTTGGCTCACAATGCTAAATACAACTCCTGCCATTTCCGCACGAGTCAGAGGACGTTCTGAGACCGCCTGGTTGGTTGAGTCATCGTAATACATGTTGAAGTTGTGTTCCTCAGCTACCTGCATATAGGGAGCATACCATTTGTCGCTGTACCACTTGCCCCCATCTGCCTGGTTGGGAATCCGATCAGCATAGAAGGTACGAGCTACCATCGTGTACCATTCAGCTCCAGTCACCATGCCGTCTGGATTGAACTTCCCATTGCCAACACCAGTGACCCAGCCCTCATTGGCTGCTCGTTCAACATACTGGTAAGCCCAGTGGTTTTGGGGTACGTCAGAGAATGAAGACCCCGTGGATGCGAAAGCGGAAACAGACATGGACAGTGCTAAGACCATACATAAGAGTAGCGATATTAATTTTCTCATTTTCCTTTCTTCCTGTTGGATTAATGTACTTCAAGTATAGCACGGACGAGGTATTTTGTACATATTAATTTGTAGTGAAACACCATGTTAAAAAAGTAACAATCCAGAGATAATAAGTACCAGGTACATGTTATCAAGGAGGATTACACCATGCCAAGATCTACACCAACCAGCGAGTCTACTGCCATTGGCATCCGAGTGCAGCAGGAGCGCACCCGCATGGGACTAACCAGAGAGCAGCTTGCTGAGATGATGGATATGTCGGTATGGTATATTACTGATATTGAGCGAGGGCGTTCCGGTCTGTCGATTCCTGGGCTGATCCAGCTGTGCGAAATTTTTGGTTGCTCGGCTGATTATCTGCTGTTTGGGCGGCTGGATTCTCTTTCACTGTCCGCCCGGGTGGATCAACTGCCAGCCGAGCTGAGAAAGCTGGTGGACGATATATTAGCAAAGCAGATGGAGATTATTAAGACAGCCCAGAATTTGGAAGAAGATTGAATCAACAAAACCAGCACAAAAGTGGAGAGAGAAAGGAGTATTAAAAATATTTGGGCACTTCAAAAAATCTGCATAGGATAAGATAGCCATAGATAGGATATCTATCAACCTCCTTTTGTGATCTACCCCTATTATCTCCTGAGAGAATTCACAATCCACTGTGGCAATCCCCCGAGGCGAGAAAGTCGCTCGGGGGATTTTTTTGTGTCATATGCTCGTCGTATGCTATGTCATAGCCTCGTCATATGACATGTCATAAGCCTTTGTCATATGCTCCGTCATATGCCATTGTCATAGCCTATGTCATATGTCTGTACCAAACCATCTGTGCCGCCCGAGAAAATATTTGCCCATATGACACATCACAGCTATTCACCTTTTTCCCCCTTGCTCACTCCTCTCACATATTGTACCTAACTGGACACAAAACGCACACAAAACAGACAACATACGGTCAATTTTGTCGCCTCAGTCGTTCCTCTCTTGTCACATAAAAGTGTGCAGATAAAAATGTACACAGTGTCACATGTCTGGATCCCGAACATTGGGGCGAAAGAGCAGAGCCAAAGCAGGAACTAGGTCAGGCGGATTGTCGTAGTCGATATCATGATCCCGAGTCTTATCATCCTCGTACCACTTGTCGATCACATATCGCCACCAGGACTGCCCATCGTCTACAGTCAGTGTTCCTCGGATGGTATTGTTCGGGATTAGAAAGATGGGGTAACAGTTGTCGGCGTATTCCATGGCTCGCAAGTCATTAATGGAAATGATCCGGAAGGCACGGAAGCACTGACCATATTCGGTCTCGCCATGTACGATTTCCACTGTACAACTTCCAATCAGGATATTCAGTTCATCGTAATTAATCTCAACGCCTGCAAGCTCCTGGCGCTCAACCTCACGGATGTAGACCTCCGGGGGATAGGGGTACTCCTCAGGCTGCCGCTCTACGGTTGTCAGGATCATAGCCGGTGGGTGAATACGATAGATGATATCTCGCTCGGTCATATGGGTTTGCCCCCTCTGGCTGCTTCCAGGGTCATAGCTTGGGTGACCCAATGCAGATGCAGTGCTGCCGCAATCTCAGGTGGGTCATAGCGAGTAGGATCCTCAACAGCTGCAAAAACATCCTTATACCAGCGGTCCACCACATAATGGTACCGACCAGCGATGGTATCCACGATCACGCAGCCCATTAAGCTGGTGGCAGGTGGAATCAGTATGGGAATGGGGACAGGACCGATTTCAGCCGACCAGCCCTCGATTTTCGAAATGCGGTATGCCCGAATGTAGGCGTCATTCTCTGCAGTTCCCCACAGGATGTCAAATTTACAAAAATCAATAGAGATATTAGCCCCAAGGATGATGGAACGGATGTCACGGATTTCTCGACTTTTAAATTCCAAATCATGAATCTGAATTTCTCCCTGTTCCCCTTCCCCTCCCCAGTAAAGGGTGGTTCGGAGAGCTGCGGGCGGGATCAGGTGGGTCCGGTAGGTCTCAATCATTTCTCTTGCCTCCTTGTTCATGAATGAGATGAATGTACTTATAGGCTGTGGGACGGCTAATATCCGCTAACCGAGCTAATTCTGTGAGAGAGAGGTGGCCGGTTTGAAAAAGAGAATAATATCGGAAAAACTGCGCTGGAATCTGGTCAAATGTGGTCGCCGGTCGACCAATCTGCTTGCCCTTGGCTTTGGCATTGGCCATACCACTCCGCACCCGTTGCCGGATCATGGAGAGCTCAAGCTGTGAAAAAACGCCTGCAATCTGAAGGAACGCCTCCGTCATAGGATCAGGGGTATCCATCCGACAGTCCATGGTAATGGAGCCCGAGATAATCAAGCACAGATGCTTGTCCCGGATACAGTCGATGATGGCACACAACTGACGGACAGAGCGAGCGAGGCGGGAGACTTCTGAGACAAGAATGGTATCGCCCGGCTTTGCGGCTTCCAGCATGACCTTCTGCTGATCTTTAATTACTGCGTCACCATGCTCATACTCCAGCCAAATCCGTGTGGCACCTGCGGTCTTCAGCTCCCGAACCTGACGATCAATGTCCTGCTTGGAATCAGTTGTCGAGCATCGTGCGTAGCCATGGATGATTTCAAGTGTTCCATTATCTTTGGACATAGATTTGTCCTGACTTGTGATGTGCTTCTCCATGTTTCAAATTTCACCTATCAATGTGAGTACATGGACTCGATGGTAACTATCCATCCAGATCATGATGGTCTCTCCATTCTTTGGTTGAGATGGCTCGCATTCGTTCAATCATTTCCATTATCTTGGGCTCCAATTTGCCCTCCGAAGTAGCTCGAGTGGGCACTGGATATTTCTCACGCATTCTGTTGTACATGTTATCCATCAAGCTATTGAGTCTCTTCCTGATCTCGAGGTAAACCCCAATCGTATTGATCCCATCATCCAAACACAGTGTATACAGGGCAGTCAGTGTAGCTGCACCATCATCAAGAGCTATCATGTGTGGGCTTTTTTCAATAGACAAACACATCACCTCAACGATGGCATCCACCTCTTTTTCTTTCATTATTTTGTCACTATTTCCTTTCTCACGGACCTGATCGATGATTTTGTAATACTTGTTCATATTTATGACCATTCCTTTCCGCTGCGCTCCAAGGCACCAAAGGGAATGAAACAGGTGCTACTAACGCAGCAA
>CALWVS010000058.1 GCA_944385095.1 uncultured Oscillospiraceae bacterium | reverse complement strand
TCCTAACTGACGAGGGAATAAGGTGTGCCTTATATCCCCATGCCTAAAGGCAGGGGCTTTACGGCACTTTTGGTAAAAAATCAACAATAATAATGAATCGTTCCAAAATAGTCACACCATTTTTGAATTACCTCATCACTGCGAGCTTCTATCACACGCATGATATTTCGTAAGGTACGTTCTGGAATTTTGGAATGATTATTACATAGATAGCATTTACCTGCACGAGTGATCCATACCTTAGTTGCACCAGCTGAAGGGGCTCCAGGCGAGATATGAACGTGAATGGGTTCCAAAGGGTCATTTTCATTCGACCAAAAATATACCCAATATGCGCCAACCTTAAAGATTTGCGGCATGGTCGAACCCACCTTCCTGTGCGAATTGAAGAATCAGGTGTGCAGTAGATTCAATTACTTCCTGATAGCGAGAGATTTCTTGTGGCGTAAACCCGTCAATGTTCTCCCATTGATAACTGGGGAGATAGCAGGTGGCGTGGCAGAAACCCAGAACCTCATCAGGTCGCTCCATGTAGACTTTTACAGTGCCATCTGCTCTCATGTCAGAGTGGACAAGTTCCGTTTTGTCATCCAAGGTCATAAATGGATACATCATCATATATGCTCCTTTCTATTTTTGATATAGGGGATCACCCCCGCATGTGCGGGGAAAAGTCTGTGGCGTTCACCCCTGATGGACTCGATCCGGGATCACCCCCGCGTGTGCGGGGAAAAGCGTACAGGCAAAACCGGCTTTTTTCTCCTAATAGGATCACCCCCGCGTGTGCGGGGAAAAGAAAAAATCACATGCGACTGCTGTGGGGCAAAAGGGATCACCCCCGCATGTGCGGGGAAAAGGCTCTCGATTCTTACGAATGTCACAACTATCAGGGATCACCCCCGCATGTGCGGGGAAAAGTGTACTGGGTGGACAGCCACAAATTTTAATCAGGGATCACCCCCGCATGTGCGGGGAAAAGTGTACTGGGTGGACAGCCACAAATTTTAATCAGGGATCACCCCCGCATGTGCGGGGAAAAGTGTCAGTTGCCCAATGTTGTTTTAATTCTCCTGGGATCACCCCCGCATGTGCGGGGAAAAGAATCCCAGGAGCAAAATCTAAAATAGAATTCAGGGATCACCCCCGCATGTGTGGGGAAAAGAAAGGCAAAATCAAAAGTATATTTCTCTACCGGGGATCACCCCCGCAGGAGCGGGGAAAAGTTTATCCGCTTGAATGAATGCTGCCTTAGGGTTCACCATAAATACTACCATAAGTGATCTTTGTCATGGTGATTTCACCATCAGCATATTCCAACCAAAGGTCATGAATACCGCAATAATAAGCCCGATAATAAACATTTGTGTCATTGATAAGAGTGTTGGAATACTGTTTCAAATTAAACATTGGGAGAAAGTCATCTTTACTTTCATATGAAAATTTGTCATAAAGTGTGATACGTTGAAGTTTATCATCATTGAAACTGTATTCATTCAATCCATAATATAAGGTGCGAATTGGATAATATTTACCATCACCAACTTCAAAATTCCATTCTTCAATACTATCTGGTTCACCGAGTTGGTTGATCAGCTCTGATTCTGTGATGTTTTCTCCATCTTTTACTTCATATTGTAAGGCATCAAAAACTATGGGAACTGTTTCAGGGTGATCTTGATACTTTTCAGGGTTTTGGATTACCATAATGATTCCGTATCCCAAGGATCCAATAAAGAGGATGATTAGGCTCAAAGCTATTTTCTTTCTCATGTATAGAATGCCTCCTATTTTTGTGTTTACCTGTATAGAATCATTTCTTATGCTTCTTTACCCATTGAATGCTGATTAATTTTTTTATACCGCCCCCCTGCTGCTAAATCTTCTGCATATTCTACTACTTTTTCACGTCCCTCCCCATTAAGTTGAGCCATTGCTTCTGACAATCTGGATAACTCAACCCCTGCTAGAAGATATCTGTCCTCTTTTGACACAGAATGTTCTTCACTTGATTTTATAGACTCAAATCCCTTTTCTATTAGAGATAAAATGGCTTGTGTTTGGTTTTTACAACGGTTTTCATGTTGAAAATCCACAATTTTGGAATGTAACACAGTTGGTAGAGAAAAAGTTACCCTTGGCATCTTTGTAGGCATTCAATTCACCTCCTTTCAGAATAAATACTATCATTGGTTCGGAACTGATGCAACAAAAAATTGAAATAATATTGCACAAAAGTGATAAAGATTATAAAAGGTTCATCACTTTACCATTGACAGTTCATCAGTTCTGAATTATAATTAGAACATCCCTGAGAAGTTCATCATAAAAGAAAGGAGAATTATAATGACTGATATGAAGCGAGTTACTGTCTCGATTCCAGATGAATTAGATAAAAAAATATTGGAACTCAGAAAGGACGATAGGTTTATTAGATGTTCTTATTCTGAAATTGTTCGTTGTATGTTGCTGGCTGGGTTGGAAGCTGAGTTAGTACATTATAAGACAGCGACAACCTCCCCACTGAGTTAAATTTCTAGTAGAAATAACACATGAGAGGGGGTGAAACCTTGATGAACGATGAAATTTATCAGCCTGTATGGGAAATGAATCAAAAAGTCCGTCGTGCCAGTAATGAAAAAATACTCCGCCGACAGCTGGAACTGTTGACGAAGTATTGCCATCGATGTCTTGACTTGGAGAAGATACCAGAAGCATCGGAGAGTATGGTATCCATTTACCGTGAATTAGTCAAAGCTAAAATTAGAACCATTTGTTTTTCTGTCGTACTCTTTGGCGGTCTCTTGTACTTGCTTTACCGTGTCCTGATAAAGTGTATACAGCTCCGCCAGAGATAGGTCTTTTGTGTCCTGATTCATCAAATACAAAAGAGCTACATTTTCATAATTTACTGATGCCATATGAATCACACCTTTCCTACAATTATTACAAATAACCACAGTTAATACCTAACCACAGTGCAACACAAAAGAAAAGTTTTTGCAACGGTCATGGTAAGGGGGTGATCCAGAATGAATGTGGGTCGGGCTATTCGTAGCATGAGAGAAAAGTTGGGGCTTTCGCAGAAAGAAATGGCAGATAAACTGGGCATTACGCCATCTATGGTCTGCCAAATTGAGCGAGGTACAAAAATACCATCTCTCTATTTAAGTGTAGAAATTGCTGATGTATTGCAATGCTCACTGGAAACTTTGGTTTCCAGTGCAAAAGATTAACCCTGTTGGTTGCTAGTGACTATAACACATGAGAGGGGGTGATAAAGGTGAATGAAAAAATTGAGATTATCAACACAGGGGAAAGCCCAGTCACCACTATTCTTTTGAATGGGGTGGATATCTCTGATCTTGTTAGTGAGGTCTGTTTTCGCCAAAAAGGTGGCGAGTTCCCGACAGTACAGCTTAATTTTGTTGCTGGTGCAGTACATATCCACTCATATGGGGTTGTCCAATATCCACAAAAATTTTTTGATGCTCTTATGGCAGATAAACACCGGATTAAGAAAAGAGAATGAAGCATGGACGGATTATTTTGCTGTGACCCAGTAGGGCAATACTGAGCCACAGCGTACAGACTACAAGAAATGCTGCCCTTCCATAAATAGAGGACAGCTCATGTAGTCATCTGTTTGGATGCTGCACTGGTGATTTTGGGCGTGAGGACATTCATAATACCATTTGATTTCGTAAGACAATGTACCAAGAATAGGAACCTCGCTTTTCAGTATACATATAGTCTCATCTTGCTCTGTTTCAGGGCAGTATCCAGTGTAATATGTGGATGGCATGTCAATCGTCACCTCCTTTCAGCGTGATTCTATCATGTTGGAAGGAGAGAGACAAGGGTATGAAGCAGGAGAGATTTAAGATGAATGATTTCAATTCAAACAATTTTGCAATTCAGGTGATTGCTTCCGGTTCCTTTGTGGACCAGCCTGTTTATGATCAGGCTACTTATCTGGTGGAAACTGCAACAGTACAGGTAAATCGCATTGCTATGAATATGTGGCTGGAAACGATTATCCATGATAACCGTGACAGCTTTAAGGATGCCAAAGAATGGAGTGACTACATTAGTCGGAAAACCGAAGCCCGTATCCAATTCAAGAAACAGCTCGCTCAGGTAGTTGGGTTTGCTTGTGAGGATGCCGGAAGAGAACTCAGCGTAAAGCGGATTGTTTCTGAAGTCTTTACTGTGGCGTGGATTCATAAATTAGAACCAGCGCAAACATAAGAAGGGAGTGTTTCAGGTGGCAAAGGTAGAACTGGTCACAAAGAATGGACACCGATTTACTTATGAATCTTTTGTGGATATTGGGGACAAGTCCTATCCCATCAGTGACCTGACAGAAGAACAGCGGAATTATGTGTTTGCCCAGCGTGATGTTCAGGCACTGAATGCAGCCTATCCACAATATCATTTTCAGGCTGAAGGACTGCGACCCTTTGAGGAAGTTTTTCCAGAGATTGCTGCGGAGCGGATGGCACAGAAAAAGAAAAGGGCTAGGTAAAAAACCTAGCCCCGCTCCGCCCAAAGGTGAGAAAGAAAGGACGGACCTGTTCCGGTCTCATTATACCACACCTATTGGGTTTGTGCAAGCATATAACAAAAAGAAAAGGTGAGAACAAGATGAAAAAAATTGAATATGGCGGTCTGCTGTTTGAGCGGAAGGAACGGGCAAGGGCGTACCGGAAACGGGTATTTTTTGACCGCTTTGTATGGTACCTGTTTGCCTATTCTGTGACATTTTTCATGGGGGCGGTGATTGTATGTTGCAGATGATGGTTGTTTTCCTTCTGGAAGGTGGTGTTTGCCCATGAAATCACCACTGGAAAAAGCCAATGGGAAAATCGTTGGCTATGATGAGCAGAGACAGGAGCTGCTGATCCGTGTGCCATACAGTGACTGGCACACCTTAACCAAGAGACAATACAAAACCTGTGTTGTACAACTGGTGGACAGCAGACCAGTATCCAGCCGGCAGCGTCGGTGCTGCTATGCACTATTGGGTGCCATTTCTGATGAAACAGGGATGGGGAAAGACCCTACCAAAGAGTATATGAAGCGCAAGTTTCTTTTAGAGGACTTAGAGGCAACAGAAGAACAGGTTTTTTCTTTGGCTACTGCATCGATGTCCCTGGTGTGTGCGTTTCAGCGTTTTTTGATTCGTTTCATTTTGGACTGGGATATTCCGGTCAAGTTTTCACTTCTGGACATGGTAGACGATGTTCCAGACTATATTTATTCCTGTTTGAGAGCGAAAAAGTGTGTTGTGTGTGGTCGAGAGGCAGAACTGCACCGCATTGATAGAGCAGATGAGGGACAAAGGCACATAGAATCCCTGTATGAGGGATTAGAGGCACTTCCTTTATGTTCTGAGCATCACACACAAGCACACTCTATGTCGAATCAGGCTTTTTTCAATCGGTATCACCTTTCTGGTGGAATCATTCTGGATTCATCCCTATGTTGCATTTGGGATTTGCAACATAGACACAGAAAGGAGGTATAAAGATGGCTGATAGAAAAGAATATGTCAAACTCTGGTTGAGTTATGCAGATTATTTCAAATCTTACAGTGACGTTGAAGTAGGGCGACTGGTGAGGGCCATGATTACATATCGTGTGTCAGGAGAGGAACCAAAATTCAACGGGAATGAAAGATTCATCTGGCCGGCAATCAAGAGAGACATAGACGAAGCCGTTGAAAGTAAACAGCTTGCAGATGAGGCACGCAGAGAAAACGGGAAAAAGGGTGGCAGACCCAAAAATGCCAACCCATCAGAAGAACCCCTGACAGGTATTTCAGAAACCGGAAAAACCGAGCCGGTTTTTGAAGAACCTAAAAAACCTAAAGGACAAGGGACAAAGGACGAAGGACAAGGACAATGGTCTATGGACAAGGACGATGGTGATTATGTGGGCAATGCTGCCCTCGCCAGCGTCATGACAGCATATCTGGATAAAATTAACCCAACTCCTTCTCAGGCATCTCTGGATGAATTGCAGGGCTATGTGGAACAGATGGGGGCAGAATGCTGTCTGCGTGCCTTTGATATTGCTTTGGACAATAAATCGGCAAAATGGTCCTATATCCGTGGTATTCTCAGTTCCAAACTGTCCCAAGGGGTGCGGTGTCTGGCTGATTGGGATGAGCTGGAAGCAAAACGGAACAAAGGGAAGCAACAGAAGCAACCAGCGACTTCCAAACAGGGAACCCCTGTTGTTAGCGAACAAGCCGATGAAGATATGGGACGCATCAAACGGATGATGAAGGATTGGAATCAAAAAAATTCCTGAAAGGGGTATGGAATGGAACATATCTAATTCGGAAAATAAAAACCAGAGGATTACTCCTCTGGTTGTGTGGAAGATTTACGCCAGTTTTTATACTTGCCAGATTTTATCCTCCTATCAGCTGGTGGCAATGTGTCAGACGCAATAACCCACTGATTTCCAATTTTTTGAGCGGGGATACGTCCCTGTTGAATGAGCCGACGGACGTTGCCGGGATCTTTTTTGTGGATGGCACACCACTCAGAGAGAGACAACAATTCCATAGATTTATTTCACCTTCCTCCATTGAATGAATGCCAAAATCAGTTTACGGATTCCAAACAAATTGACACTCCCCACCGCCTAAAGGCGGGGGATTCTCGGTTCGCCCACCACAGCCTGCATCTGCGAGGTCTTACACAGTGTCCCCGAGCGTATAGGTTCGGG
>CALWVS010000057.1 GCA_944385095.1 uncultured Oscillospiraceae bacterium | reverse complement strand
GGAACAGGGAGAAATAGTACCCGAATTAGCAGAAAGCTGGGACATCTCCCCCGATGGATGTACCTACACATTTCACTTACGTGATGGGGTTCAATTTAGTGATGGGACTTTGTTTACATCTGAAATTGCAAAAAAGAATATTGAGGCAGTACAACAGCACAAAGACAGCTATTCCTTTTTGCAATCCTTAAATGTCATTGAATCGATTGAAACCCCAGATCATAATACTCTTGTACTTCAATTAAGTCAGCCCTGTAATTCCCTGCTAAATGACTTCACTTATAGCCGACCACTCGCCATGTTAGGAGAAAGCGGATTTCCTGACACTGGAACGCCCTATTCCAATGGAATCAAAGCTCCTGTTGGTACAGGAATGTGGACTTTAGAAGAATATGTACCAAACCAATATGCACACTTTGAAGCCAACCCCAACTATTGGGGAGAATCCCCCTCCGTCCAAGAACTAACCGCTTTGGTGATTCCAGATGTGAATACCGCAGCTACTGCTCTCAGGGCAGGAGAAATTGATGTTATGGTGGATTCTACTCAAATCACATCAGAATTATTTCATCAAATGGAGCGGGATGGTTTTGGTACTGTTTCCGCTCCAACTACCAGCGTTACCAGTGTTTATCTAAATACCGCTTCTCCCATCCTTCAAGATGTAACTGTTCGCAAAGCATTGGCTTATGGCACTGATAATACAGAAATCTCCCAAGGTGTTTTTGGAGGATTACAACCAACTGCATCTGCTTATTTTTCCACCGAAGTTCCTTACACAGATGTTGGGCTGCCACCTTATTCCTATGAACCAGAACAAGCCAATCTTTTACTAGAAGAAGCTGGCTGGCATTATGAATCCGGAGCAGACTATCGCTCTAAAAATGGAATTCCACTTTCATTGAATCTCATCTATGATGCTTCTGTTACCAACGATCGGGATATTGGTCTTGTATTACAGGCACAATACGCAAAGATTGGAGTGAAACTGAATATTCTTCCTCAAGACAGTCAGATATATCGACAAAATTGGACCAATGGTGCATTTGATCTTTTAATTTACAGTTCTTGGGGTGGCTCTTATGAGCCATATGCAACATTGGCTGCTATGTGTACTCCTGGAGATAAATTTTGTACTCCTCAGCTTGGTATGGCACAAAAAAAGGAATTGGATCTTGTGATGCAGGATTGTCTCAGTCAAACAGACCCTGCGAAACTACAGGAAAATTTTCAATATATTATGACCTCTTTCCATGATGAAGTTGTTTATATTCCATTGACTGTTGTTACCACATTAGCAATTTATGATCCTGATTTTTCCGCTCCTGACCTTACTTCAGCACAAGGTGGTATGGGCATCAGCCACATGACAACAACTCACCCATAGGAGGGACACTATTTTCATGCTTCGTCATCTGCTTAGGGAGATGTTCCTTCTAATTCCTCTCCTATTTTTTGTTTCCATTGTCGCTTTTTTCCTTGTGCGTTGTCTGCCTGTTGATGGTGCTACAGCCTATCTTAACTCTATTCAAGTCCCTATTACACAAGAAAGTCTCTCTACCATACGAAAAGAATTGGGACTGGATGAACCTGTTTTCATACAATACCTCCGCTGGTTGGGTCAAATATTACATGGAAACTGGGGATATTCTTATCAAACAAAACGTCCTGTTTTGGAAGAACTGGGAAGAGGTTTTTCTTATACTGCTCTCTTAACGATGGCTACATTGCTTTGGATTTTTGTTTGCAGCAGTGTTCTGGGTATCACCTCTGCTTTACACTCTAACAGTATTTGGGATCACTGTGTTCGTTTTCTGACTTCGTTCCTGTCCTCTATTCCAAAATTCTGGCTTGGTTTTCTACTGATTATTTTTTTCTCTCTGAAACTAAAATTGCTACCTGTACAAGGTGTTGGTACTTGGCAACATCTAATTCTTCCATCCTTTACACTGTCATGTTCTTACACTGCCATTTATACAAAACTCCTGCGTACTCAGATTTTAGAATGCAGCCAACAACCATTTATATTCTATACTCATACCAGAGGCTTTTCAAAGAGGCACATTATGTTTCATCACATTCTACCAAATACACTCCCTTCCCTTCTGTCTTCATTCACAATACACTGTGGCAGCCTCTTTTCTGGTTCTGTGCTGGTCGAAACTGTCTTTGGGTGGCCAGGTCTTGGCAGGATGTGTGTAGATGCAGTAAATGCCAGAAACTATCCTATGATTCAGGGATACATTCTTTTCCTATGCACTTTGTTTGTAGGAATCAATCTACTATCTGAATGTCTGTGTATCACGTTCTCTCCACAATATAGACAGGAGAAATTGCAATGAAGAAAAAACGACTTCTGCTTCCTCTTGCACCATTGCTGTTGCTCCTATTCCTATGCCTTATGGCGCCCATTCTCTCCCCTTATGACCCCAACCAATTAGACACTGTTTCAAAATTTTTACCACCATCTACACTCCATCCATTGGGTACAGATTATCTTGGACGGGATCTACTATCTCGCCTTTTATGGGGTGGACGTACTACATTAGGGTATGCGGCAATGATTAGTATTTTCTCTATGGCGATTGGCACATTCATTGGAATCTTTTCTGGCTGGATGGGTGGGATTATTGCTAAAGCAGTGATAAAATCAAGTGATATTCTACGCTCTTTTCCAAACATTGTTCTTGTTATGATTTTTATGACTTTTTGGGGCACAAATATGTACTGTCTCTCCCTTGCCTTGATACTAACCAGATGGATTTGGTATGCACGTGTGAGCAGTACGATTACTATACTTCAAAAGAGACGCCCCTCCATCTTAGCGAGTCAGTTGGTTGGCTGCAAAACATCTGATTTATTGATACACCATATTTTCCCTGCCATCCTTCCTCAACTTAGCAGTGTATTTTTCATTGATTTCGGTCACACATTGCTTGCTATTTCTGGCTACTCTTTTCTTGGGTTTGGGGTTCTGCCTCCACAAGCTGAATGGGGTGCTATGATTCGTGATGGTCAAAATTACTTATCTCACCCGGAAATGATGGTTTGGTCTGGGCTTTGCATTTTGATTGTCGTTCTCTCAGCAAATACCTTGGGGGATTATATCCGCGATTTATGGGAGGAAACGCATATATGACAAAACAATGCACTTTAGATGTCAAACACCTGTCCATTTCTCTTCATCACAAAACGCAATCCTTGTTGGCAGTTCAAAACCTCTCTTTCTCATTATACCAAGGGTTTTGTACTGGAATCATTGGGGAAAGTGGGTGCGGAAAATCCATAACTTGTCAGGCAATTTTGGGGCTGCTTAACCCAAAAAAATGGGCGATTTCTGGTGAAATCACCCTGAATCACCAACCCATTCCTTACCAAAACGAACAAAAAATGTGTAAATTGCGGCGGGAGTCTATCGCCTTTATCCCACAAAATCCTATGTCAGCTTTGGATCCGCGTATGACCATAGCACAGCATATCTGCGAAGGAATTCCCAGAAACAAAAGGAATGCACATAAAAATCACGCTCTTACTCTGCTTTCACGCATGAATCTATCTAGTCCATCACACTTACTGCAAGCATATCCTTTTCAACTCAGTGGAGGGCAGTTACAGCGTGTTTTAATTGCTATTGCTCTGCTCTCACAGCCATCTATCCTTATCGCAGACGAACCAACTACCGCTTTGGACTGCCAAAGTCAGCAGGAAATTTTAATGATTTTAAAGGAAGTAACATTAGAACATCAACTTTCCCTTCTACTCATTTCCCATGACATTCAGGTCATGGAACAACTCTCAGATTTTCTTTATGTGATGTATGCTGGGCAAATGATGGAATACGGAGATACCAAACAACTTCTTACCCATCCAAATCACCCCTATACACAGGGATTATTGGCTGCAAAACCTGTTTCGACAATCAAGCCTCTCCCTACACTACAGGGAATACACCCACCATTGGAACAATGGCACACCTCACCATGTCCATTTTTGACTCGATGCCCTAAATCCCATTCATCCTGTTATTTGTTGCCTGAAACTTATCAAAATCGATGTAGTCAGGTGGTACATTTATGACTTCAATACTTCAAGTAGAAAATGTTACCAAACACTATCAGAACAAGGTCATTTTATCCAATCTATCCTTCTCTGTTCCAAAAGGTAGCTGCTGTGGTCTGGTTGGACAAAGTGGCTGTGGTAAAAGCACATTATGTCGGCTAATTGCTGGCTTAGAACCCCCAACAAGTGGGAGTATCAAAGTTATGGAGCAATTTGTGAATGGAATACGCCAAGATGGTGCTGTTCAGATGATATTTCAAAATAGTCTTGAAGCGGTAAATCTCTATGATACTGTATTTGGCATTATATCAGAGCCAATGCGCTATCTTTTTCACAGAAAATCATCACAGTGTAAGGAAGATGTTGTACATCTGCTTTCCCAGGTTGGTCTCCCATCAGACTATATGAGACGATATCCAAGACAGCTTAGTGGTGGTCAATTACAACGTGTAGCCATCGCTAGAGCGTTAGCTGCCAAACCAAAACTCCTGTTATTGGATGAACCACTGACTGGTCTTGATTTATCTGTACAGGCACAATTACTCAACTTGTTCACAGAGTTAAAAGAGCAATATCGGCTCACCTATCTCTTTGTATCCCATGATCCATCTGCTGTATCCTATCTCTCAGATTTTATTGTGACACTTCCATAAAAACATGCCACTTTCAACGAAAGTGGCATGCTTTTTATTTATGCAGTAAGATAAACGCCAAACAGAAACACAGACCAAACCCAGTCAACATCAACCCAAATGCAAGTGAATGTACAAATCCAATGGGTTTTTGTGGTTTGTCATCATAAAATGCAAAATGATAGTCATCGGCAACTTGTTCCACATTGGAGTGTGTCATCTGTTCCTCTCCCATCAGTTTAGATGCCAAGTAGGTTCTAATATGGGATAGACCTGTCAACCATATGTCTAT
Source organism: uncultured Oscillospiraceae bacterium (assembly GCA_944385095.1). Classification (GTDB taxonomy): domain Bacteria; phylum Bacillota; class Clostridia; order Oscillospirales; family Oscillospiraceae; genus Lawsonibacter. The sequence goes on along the minus strand of CALWVS010000057.1, from coordinate 24,727 downwards.
ACATCTGGGCATTGTCTGTGAGAGCAATCTAAATGGGAGACAGTCTACCAAGGTGGCAACAACAATGAATAACTGTCCCAAAAATTTGAGTACTGGACGATAAACGCCCATTTCAATGCTGAATTTCTGCGGAATTGGGTCATAGTAAATTCCTTTTCGATACAGTAGTTTTCTGACAACAACTATAAAAATCACCGCTCCTATTCCCAAAGAGTACAAGCTACCTCTTACATTCACCCATGAAAAATAGGCAATCTCATGGTTTGGCATTGCCCCAGATAGAAAGGAGCGTGCAAACGCTGCAATGGTATCCATGGTATCGTTTGGCATAAGACCAAACATAATGAGCAATGTACTATAGGTCAACAACATAGCGGTCGAGCCTTCTGCCATATATTCCCCATTCGATGTCCAGTTTCTATTTCCTTTATCTACAAACAGACAGAAAAACAACTTCATCATATACGCAAAAGTAAGCCCACCTGTAAACAAAAAGAGCCATTCCACTCCAGTCAAAACCCAGCTAACTGGTACACTGCTCTCATGAATCAATGCTACAATGCTTTCATGAAGCAGTGTTTTGCTCACATAACCATTGAGTGATGGAAGCCCAGATAAACTCAACATTGGTATAAACATAACCACTGCCAACAGCGGTTTATTACGTCCAAATCCTCTCAATTCATTCAAATCATAAGTGTGGGATGTTAAATGGATAATACCTGCAATGGGAAATAACATCATTTTAATGAGGGAATGATTGACAATATGCAAAATGGTTCCATCTGCTGCAAGTACATTGTGTTCCCCTAACAGACATACCATTCCTGTTCCTACTAAAATAAAACCGATCTGGGAAATGGAAGAACATGCCAAGGTTCGTTTGATATCAATACTGCACACAGCCAACACTGCACCCAAAACCATGGTGATAATCCCTAATCCAGTCATCAAAGCACCCCAAGCCACATCATACAGAAAAACCGTGGTGGTCAGAACCAAAATCCCATAAATACCAGTTTTAATGAGAATGCCAGACAACACTGCTGAAGCAGGTGCAGGGGCCGCTGGATGTGCAGTTGGAAGCCAGATATGAAGTGGAGCTACTCCAGCTTTTGCAGCAAATCCAACCAATACCAGAATACCTGCCACCCATAGTTCCTTTCTATTTGTAGCATTTGCAGCTGCATAACCAAGTTGTTCAATAGACAATGTACCAAGTTGGGCATAAAGTAAGACCAAACCAGTCAAGGTACACAGACCACCAATCACTGCCACAGCAAGATAGGTTTCACCTGCTTTCAATGCTTCTGGTTCTTCTGTTTGAATCACAAACACAAAAGAGGTAAGGGACATCAATTCAAAAAAGAGAAAGGTAGTAAATAAATCAGCGGATAGGAAAATACCAATCGTTGCTCCCAGTGTAATCAACCAAAAAAGATAAAATCGGTTTTGGTTTTGGACATGTGGCATATATTCTTTACAAAAAATCGTAGCTGTAAACCATCCTGTTGCGGTCAGCAGTGCCATCAATGTATGAAATTGACCATCTCTCAAAGAAAGAGCCAAACCACAGAAGCCTTCAATGGTCAATCTGGCACCCTCCATTTCAGGATTTGTCAGCAATGTCAGCACCAACAGCAATTCCAAACCAACTGCTGTACTGACAAACATATCTCGCATTCCTTTCTTCCACTTTCCCATCATATATGCAATCACACCGCATACCATTGGAACAAAAACAGGATAGAGCAGCAATTCTTCCATAATAGTTCACATCCTCTACAATAGTCCCAGTATCATTGAAATTGTCTGTTCTAACCTTTCCGCTGTTAATCCAATGACCAAAGAAGCGATTGATAGTACCATCAACGGAATTGTCATCAGAAAACCAGGGTCCCGTCTGGCTTGTTTAGGCACATGTACTGTTAACTGTCTGCTTTGCCTTGGAAAAAATGCAAGTAATACAATTTCCATGAGATAGAGAGCAGTCAAAAGTGCAGAGATAATCAAGACAACTGCACCTAAATAACCAAAAGGTGTATTTAATTGGACGGATGCTGTTGCCAAAAGCCACTTACTTCCAAATCCAGCAAGGGGTGGCACTCCCATCAAGCCCAATGCCGCTGTTGCAAAAGCACCAAACACAACTGGCATCAATACCCCACAACCCTCAATATCTGCTACAAAATCCCTGTGCATTTTGTAGTGAACGGCACCTACACAGAAAAACAGTGTAATTTTTAAGACTGCATGTACCACCATATGAACCAAAGCTGCCACCAGTCCTGCTGTTGTCATCAATCCAATTCCCAGCAGAATATAGGAAAGATTGCTAATGGTTGACCAGGCAAGCCGTCGTTTTAAATGTTGGGTGTGCAATGCCTTCCATGACCCATATACAATCGTGGACATTGCAGCAATCAAAATAAACCACTGCGCCCAGCTCCCCTTTAACAACTCCACACCGTAACCATACCAAGTAATCCTAGCAATTGCAAATGCACCAGATTTTACCACCGCCACTGCATGCAGAAGTGCTGTAACGGGTGTAGGTGCTACTGAAGCACGCAACAACCATTTATGCCCAGGCAATACTGCCGCTTTCACACCAAATCCGAAAAAACCTAACACATAGGCAAGCTGTAATGTGAACTCATGCCCTGTAATATTTTGCAAACTCCCACCAAACTGAAAAAACATACCACCATGTTCTATCAACAATACCATAGACAAAAAGCCCAATGCTGCACCACACATAGAGTAGGTAAGATAAATGCGACCTACATACCTTGCTTTTCCATCCATACCATGCATAACCAATGGCAATGTTACCAAGGTTAATAGTTCATAAAAAAAGTACATGGTCAATACATTGGCAGAAAATGCAATCCCCAATGTAATACCAAAACTTGACAGATAGAATGCAAAAAAACGATTTTCTCCCCCTTCTCTGCTCATATATTCTATCCCATACAGGCATGCGATAGGCCAGAGCAGAGAGACCAGCACTGAAAATAGGTAGGATAGACCATCTATGCCAAAAGCAATACTCAATCCATCCCCCAGAGAGAGAAGTATCAGTTTTGGACGGTTATACAAAATCAATCCTGCCCAAATAGAAACAACGCTGGTCAAACAGGCACTTCCCACAACAAACTTCTGTCGCATCTTTTGGTCTCTTGGTCGCCACAGGATCAACATCAAACCAGCCAAAATGGGCAACGCTATGGCAGCCAGAATTTGCATATTCTCTCTCCTCTCCTAAAACAGTGATTGTATGATTGGGTGAATCCAATGGTTCAGAAGGGTAGGCATCACACCATAAATCACTGTCATTGCTGTTAAAAGGCACAATGTGATCCACATCAGCCATGTATCTTCCTGTTTTTTTAAAGCACTGACATCAAAGTTCTTTCCTGGGAAAAAGGCATCCACCACAATGGGCAACAGGTATCCAGCCGTCAGAAGGGCAGAAATCATCAGTACTCCTATCCCAATCCATGCCCAAGTTTTTTCAATCCCATGTAAGGCTCCCTGTGTCAAGTACCATTTACTCACAAATCCTCCTGTAGCTGGTATCCCAATTAGTGATAAAGAAGCAATTGTAAAACACCACATTGTAATTCCACAGGATTTTCCAACCCCTCTCATCTGGGACACCTGGGTAAGGTGTGTTTTATAAATAATAGAACCAGTTGCCATAAACAGTGTATTTTTTGCGATTGCATGAAAGAGCACTTGTAACAATGCTCCTGCCAATGCAATGGGATGGAATAACATCAATCCAAAAATCACATAGGATACTTGGCTAATGGTGGAATACGCAAGTCTTTTTTTTAATGTATCTTCACGCATTGCCAAACTTGAACCCAATATTATGGTTAAGAGGGATAACACAAGAATTGTTTTTTGTGCCCAGCTATCCCTTAAAAATTCCCATCCGTACAAGTAATAAACCACACGCAACAGTGCCACAATTCCCATTTTTGTAATCAAACCAGATAGTACCGCTGAGGCAGGAGCCGGGGCAACAGGATGTGCAACAGGCAGCCAGCCATGAAGTGGAAACATACCAGCTTTACAACCAAATCCGATTGCCATGACCACAAATACTACAAACAATAGTGTACTGTGTTCTGCTACTGCTTCCACATCCAATACACCTCCTGGTGTAAACAGGTCTGTCGTGCAGTAGTTTTGTAGTACAAATTGCCCCAGTAATCCAAGACCAGCTCCAGCCACCGAAAATCCCAGATAGCGATAAGCTGCATGAAACGCTTTGGGTGTACCAATATGCAACACCAATGGAACTGACATTAGGGTCATCGCTTCATAAAACATATAAAGTGTGACCAAGTTGCCTGCAAAACAAATCCCCATCAATGTACCCAAAGTCATCAGATAAAAACCAATAAACCGTTCCTTGTGACCCTCGTGATTCATATACTCGTAGGCAAAAACGGCAACTGCAAACCAAATCATGCAGATGAGTGGGGCAAAAAATCTTCCCAACCCATCCACCTGTAAAACAAATCGTATCCCCCCTGTCAGTTTCAATAGGACAAGTTGACCTGTATACTGGGGTACAAGTATGGCAACGATAAATAGCTCGACCACCAATAACACAGAGGCAAACCATCTTCGTGTATTGGTGTGGTGCAGTGTCATGCTACACAGCCCACCCAAAATAGGCAATAGAATGGAAGCTACGAGCCAAAATGCGCTCACTTCTCTCCCTCCTAACCAAATGAACCAAGTAGATTGATTCCCTGCTCAATGAGATTTCTTACCAATCCAAACCTCATCCCCAAATAGAGATTACAGAACAGAAGAAAACCCAAGGCAAGTTTTTGTTCCCATCCAATGGAAATTGGGTTCCATTCCTCTTCCTGATTTGGTTTTGTTCTGCCCCAAATCACCAGAATTGCAGGGATATAGTACATCGCATTGAGTACAGAACTGGCAGCCAAACCGAACAAAGCAGGTGCCATTTGCCAGTCTGAATCCAGTGCAGCCAATGCAATACAATATTTAGAAGAAAATCCAGCTAGGAGCGGAATTCCACATAAGGATAAACCACCTACTGTAAACGCAATGCCACCCACTGGAACTTTTCTTGCTGCTCCCCGCAGTTGTCCCCAGTAGTGACCATGCACTCCATTGATCATGGCACCCGCTCCCAAAAAAATCATTGATTTTGTTAACGCATGGACTATGATTTGAAAACAGGCTGCCAATAATCCTAATTGACTTCCCAATCCTAGGGACAAAAAAATATAGGAAATCTGAGCCGATGAAGAATATGCTATCATTCGTTTCACTTCTTCTTGTCTCAATGCTGCCACAGAGGCAAAAAGCATACCGGCAAGTCCTAGCAACAGGAGCAAGTCACACAGGTAGCTAGAAACCATTACAAATGGACCAAACACACGTACCATAAGCTTCATCAAAATGATAAGATAGCCTTTTAAAAGCAATCCAGACAAAATGGCACTGGAAGTTGTAGTTGCACTGGCATGGGCATCTGGAAGCCAAGCATGAAACGGAAACTGGGCACTTTTAATGGACAATCCCAACGTCATAAGCAATGCAGATACAATCAATGGCAATTTACTTGATCCACTCAATAAATATTGTTCCACCGCCTGTTGCAAGCTTGAAAAGAGCAAGTGACCAGTCAGCGCATATAAAATAGCAATACCAAGCAGAAAAAGCCCTGAACCCAAACAGTTGAACATCAAGTATCGAATTGCCGATACAATGGAACGCCCACTTTCTTTGGCAGATACCACAACACATGCTGTCACAGCTGCAACCTCTACAAAGACATAGGCAGTAAACAAGTCATCTGTGTAAATCATAGCCAGCAATGCCCCATAGAGAAGCTGCATTAAAAGACAATAATTCCCTAGCCGATGGGGTTTTATGTCTGCAATCAAATCCTCTCGACTTCCAGAAAAAGTGAGCACCATCACAAGACTAAATACAAAAGCAAATAGACCTTCCAATGGTCCAGCCCGCAATTCGTTTCCCCAGGGGGCTGGTACATGTCCCAACTGATATGTAAAACTTTCATTCAAGGTGCTTAACTCTACCATAAGAAACAGTGAGCCAACTCCAACCATACACTGTACAATCTGAATGAACCGAATCACATGCCTACCATTTCTAAACAGTGGGATACATACACCACTCACCACAACAAGTAAAATACTGAACAGCGGTATATTATACACAAGTCCCACTAGGTATCCTCCTGTCCTTTTTTTGCCAACATCAAAATAACATCCAAATTTAAACTATGATATTTTCGATAGAGCCGATGGGTCAGAGATAGAAATAGTGCTGTAGTACTCACTGCCACAACAATTCCTGTCAATACAAGCCCTCCTGGCACTGGATTGATATACATGGTCCAACTACTTCCCTCCTCTATTATAGGAGCCTGACCACCTCCCACATAACCCATAGCTGCTAAAAACAGAAAAATAGATGTATCCATCAAATTGAGTCCAATGATTTTTTTGATTAGATTTGGATGCAAAAAAAGGGTTACAAAACCAATCGCAAACAAAATAATGGATATCATATAGTATCTCTGTTCCAGAATCAATTCCAGCATAGTTTATTCCTCCTCTGTTGGTATAAACAAAGTGTAGAATGTATACATTGTGCAGGCAACAATCAACCCCACACACAGATTGAGAGGCAACAGAAAACCTCCACTAAACAAATGACCAGCTTCTCCTTTTGGTATTGCCCAGCCCACATGATTGGCACCTGTATAAAAGGAATAGGACTTCATCGCAGCATAGGTTAGCAAACTGAACACTGTAATATAAGTCACCCGTTTTGAAGTCAGCACTCTTTCTACTTCTCCCGCTCCCAAAACCAATGACGCCAGAATCAAAGCAGCTCCTAAAATTGCACCACCTGAGAAACCTCCACCAGGGCTAATATGACCATAGAGCACCACATAACACCCAAACAATATAATCATTGGCAGAAGATATTTGGAAACCATTGTCAGAATTTCATCCCCCGCCTTTCGCTGTTTTAATGGTTGATTTGGCGTTCTTAACAGTAAAAGGGTGCTAATTGCAGCAGCAAATAACACAACCGATTCACCAAATGTATCAAACGCCCGATATTCCAAAATCATACCTGTAATGGCGTTGACAGCTCCAGTTTCTTCTCTCCCCTGCTGTAAATAACGCTGTGCTACCTCATTCAAAGCAGGCGCATTCAAATCACCAAACTTAGGTAATTCCATCACAACCAAACATAAAATCAAAATGATTACACAAGTAATGAAAACACTGGCAATTCGATACCATCCCAACTGTTTTCTCAGCAATCCTTGTTTATGATGGGATTTCTTCACATTTTGCTTCTTCTGTGGAATGGATGGTTCTATATGATGGTGGAAGGTTGGCTCATCCAGTCCCAATTCTTTTCTCTGTTGATAACGCATATATCGATATGCGCCAAATTCTATATAATCATGTGCATCAATATATTCTAAATATTCCTGAAATTCCTGTCGCTCTGGATCCTCTGGTGCATCAGCACTCTCCTTTTCTGACTCACTTGCCCATTGCAGAATTCGACGAAACAAACTATTATTGTTTTGTGTTGTCTTCATCCTGTTCCAATCCTTTCAACTGATTGATCCTCTGTAAAGTCAAGAAAAACAACAAACTCGTCATTCCTGCACCAACAGCTGCCTCTGTAATAGCCAAATCTGGAGATTGAAGTAGAAACCAGATGAGAGACATCACCGCTGAATACGCCATGAAAATGATAATAGCTGATACGAGTCGTTTACACAGCACAGTAGCAATGGCACAAAACACCAGAAAAATGAGCAACAACAATTCTAACCCAATCACAACATCTGTTCCCCCTCTCCCTCATACTGGTCTGGGTCAATATTATGACCTGTTATCAATTCCATTTTCCCAAGCAGGTGACTGGAAATCGGATTTGTAACCCACAAAACAATCAATGTGAGCAGTAATTTTGCTGTATTTCCATTGAATCCACACAGTACCATTAACCCAGTCACAACAAGAAAAACACCCATAGTATCTGCCAAAGCTCCTGCATGAAGCAGATTTAAAGTTTCTCGAAATCGAAACAAGCCAAATGCAGAGAGAAGTACAGTGATGGTACCCATCAATAATAGCCCAATCCCAATTACAATCCGTATGATCATTTCTTTTGTTCCTTTCTGCCCCTATGCCGTCTAATGGAAATACGGCTCAGGACTATGATTGCCAGCAAATTTAGTAGACCATATAAAATCGCAACATCTATCATATAAAAGGCGTCCATCCAATAGGAAAAAAGACAAATCATTAAGATGACCACTGTGCATATCATATTCAAAGCAATCAGTCTATCTGTATATCGTGGTCCTTGAATGGCTCTTACCAAACATGCCAATAAAATCAATGTAAAAACACATAAAATGGCAATGACTATGTTTTCTAAGACTCCATCACAATGTATCATCTATTTTCCTCCCACGCCCTCAATCTGACTACAAAGCCACAGTTCTTTAATTCACCTATTTCTGTTTTATGCAGGCAATAAACGCACAATCTTCCATTTTTAAGAGAAACTGTCACTGTACCCGGTGTGAGTGTAATGGAGTTAGCCAGTAAAACTTGGTTTTCTTTCTTTTGCAATCCACTTTCAAACCACACCAAAGTCCCCTTATGTTCAAAACCTGGCTTTAGAATTTCTTTTGCAATGTGAACATTGGACTTGACAATCTGACAAATTAAGTAACCAATATATGTCATTCCATGTGGAATTTTTGAATAAAATACCTTCCACCCCCACAGCGGAATATTCCATATTCTGTAAGAGAAATAGCCCAATATACCAGATAAAACCAATCCAGTTGCAATACCTGCCAGACTGAAATCTCCACTTAAAATGAGCCACACCAAAAATAGAAGTAAAATCACAATTTTTCATCACCATCTCTCTAAAAAATATCATTTCTTATATTATAACAGAACAGAAATAAAATTGAAAGATTTTTGTAAGTAAAATTCAAAATTTTGAAAGATTATTCCATAAGATACACTATCTCGACAAATCTTCTACATCTCTTTTGACAAGTACCATTTCATCAGGTATACTGTGCTCATGTAAATCAGAAAACAGGAGGATATCAAACTATGAACCTTGGTATTTTGGGAGCTGGTAGAATTGCCCATGTGATGGCTGACACCATTCTCCAATTGAATGCGTCAGGAGATCATTCTGTCACACTCTATGGAATTGCAGCACGGGACCTGCAACGTGCACAGGAATTTTCTAAAACATATCATGTAGCACACGCTTATGGCTCTTATGAAGAAATGCTACAAAGTCCTGAATTGGACTTCGTATACATCGCTACTCCCCACTCTCACCACTATCAGCATATGAAACTGTGCATTGATTATGGAAAGCATGTACTTTGTGAAAAATCCTTTACAGTCAATGCAAGGCAGGCAGAAGATATTCTCCGTTATGCAAAAGAGAAACAAGTTCTGGTCACAGAAGCAATCTGGACTCGATATCAGCCTATGCGCCAAATCATCTCTGAAGTAATTCACTCAAATATCATAGGAGAACCCAGGATGCTGACTGCAAATCTGTGCTACACTATCATGGATAAGGAACGAATTGTACGTCCTGAACTTGCTGGTGGGGCTTTACTAGATGTGGGAATTTACACTCTAAATTTTGCAGAAATGATTTTTGGTCATCCCCAATGTATCAATGGAATTGGCATAAAACATGAAACTGGAGTTGATATTGCTGACAGCCTTACTCTCACATGGAATGATGGAAAAATGGCTGTATTGACCACCGGAGCCACCACCATATCAGACCGTATGGGTATTATCTATGGTACAAATGGCTATATTGTGGTAGAAAATATCAACAATCCACAGGGTATACAGGTATTTGATGAAAATCGTCAGTGTATCAAATCCATTCCATGTCCCAAACAGTTGACAGGTTATGAGTATGAGGTACTGGAGGTTGTAAACTGTATTCAGGAAGGACGTTTAGAATGCCCCTCTATGCCACACTGTGAAACCATTCATATGATGGAAGTCATGGACCACCTGAGGGCACAGATGGGAATATGCTATCCCTGTGAGGATATTTAATGTATTAGCTCTTTCTTTGAGCCACACGATATCTGTGTGGCTCTGGAAATGAGTTCTATTTTTGTTCTGCAACAACTTTGTATACTATGGAAAATCATGTGTCATGCATGAATTTTTTATCTGTTCGTTATCTTTTTGAATATATCACGATAGTTACTTTTTTGATGAGGCTTTTTATGAAAAAGTTTATCGTTTCACTTTTTATTTTGATTCTTTTGTTATTATTATCTATCAGTGTCGGTCGCTATGCGCTATCATTGGAAGAATTATACTCCATCTTAGTTGGAAATCCCCCCAGCGACATTGCAAAAGATCTCTTTTTTCAAATCCGACTCCCACGAGTTGTCACAGTTGTCCTTTCAGGAGGCGTATTGGCTCTATCTGGATTGGTTTTCCAAACGGTCTTTTCCAATCCATTGGTTTCTCCTGATGTACTGGGTGCTACCAATGGCTGTGCAGTTGGTGCCATTTTTGCTATGCTTTTTTTCCCTTCACTCCCTTTCTTCTCTCAACTGAGTGCCTTTCTCTGCGGTCTCATATCAGTGATTGCCTCTCTCTCTCTTGCCAGTTTTGTAAAACAAAATTCTCTACTGGGACTAATTCTATCAGGTATGGTGATTGGCAGTCTTGCCAGTGCTATGCTTATGATTTTAAAATATTGTGCTGATCCTATGCACCAGCTACCTGCCCTTGAATACTGGCTTATGGGTGGATTTCAGAATGCAGTATGGGAAGATGTATGGTCTATTTTGTTATGCAGTACCCTCCCAGTGATTTTTCTGTATTTTTTTCGATTTCCCCTAAAAGTGTTGTCACTAGGAGATGAACGGGCTATGAGTTTAGGGCTTTCTCCCCTATTCATTCGACGTAGTGTCATCTTGCTTGCAACCATATTGGTTGCGAGTGTCATTAGTGTGGCTGGTATGGTCAGTTGGGTCGCTTTAATTGCTCCACACCTTGTTCGTGTATGTGGTGCCCGTGACATCACATCCAATATGGGTACTGTGTTTTGCTGTGGTGGGAGTCTGCTTCTTCTTGCTGATTTATTTGCCCGCACTCTCACAACTGCCGAAATTCCTGTCAGTATTTTTACATCTCTTTTCGGTGCCAGTTTATTGATGGTGCTATTGCTGTGTGGTATATTAGAACATCGTGAGGTCAATGTATGAATACCTTGTCTGCCCACAAGATTACATTAAATTATCAAAATAAATGTATTTTAAATCAGGTCTCCCTCTCTCTCCACGCTGGGGAGTTGGTTATTTTATTGGGTGTAAATGGTGCAGGTAAATCCACTCTACTCCGTGTACTTTCTGGAATTTTAAAACCACAATCTGGGATTGTATCTTATGATGAAGAACCAATCTATCCTCTGTCACCTGTAAAAAGAGCAAAATTGGTCAGTTTACTTCATCAGGATACACCCTATTGTACTATGACAGTACAGGAGTTTGTTTTATTAGGTGTTGCTCCTTATTTACACTTTGGGGAAATACCAAACAAAACACATCATTTACAGGCTCAGAAAATTATGGAACAACTAAGTTTACAGTCACTCCAACATCGTCCTATGAATCAACTCAGTGGCGGGGAGCGTCAACGGACTGCATTGGCACAATGTCTTATGACAAACGCAACTTTTTTACTTTTAGATGAGCCTACTGCCAGCCTGGATATCCGAAGACAGCATGAGTTTTTGGATTTATTGACTGCCCTTGTTAAGACAGAAGAAAAAGGGGCTCTTGTCAGTGTCCACGACCCTAATTTAGCACTGGACTATGCCACCAGTGTGGCTGTTTTGTCCCAGAATCAACTGACAGTTGTCCCTCGTCAGCATGGTTGGGAGCAAGAACTGGAACATCTACTGCACCCTGACTATTCATCCTCCCTTGTCTGTAGCCCATCCTTTCGTTTTCACTGGATTTCATGCAAATAAAATTTTGACGATAAAAAACAAGAAGAAAGCTATTTTGCTTCCTTCTTGTTTTTTTATCAAATCTTTTTACAATCTGTAATAATTAGGAATCTGTTGTCTATTCAAATGTTCCAAAGAACCGTCAATAATTTCACTTTTTTGGAGGAGTATGGCTCCCTTCTCTTGTATCAGCATCAAGTAATCCTTCGACTCCACAATCGAATGAAATGATTCATATGGTACTTCATTAGATTGTTGTATCATTTCAGGATGTTCTGTCAACAGTTCCTTGGATGTAAACAGGATGCCTGTCTCTGTTAGAAAAAGCAGATAAGGTTCACGAGAATTGAATTGTTTAATATAGTTCCTTGCCTGCCGCTGTGCACTGGTACCTAAAGTTTTAGACAGAAGTGCCCAAACACCTATTCCAATCTCATAGATACCCAATGGCAATAGATTTCCCAATGCCTGCACATTCCCTATTGCACCGAAACAAAGGACAGCACCCACCAAGAAGGAAAGTATAATCAACAAGGTTTTCTTCTTTCTCCATAAAATTACTGTCCCACTTACCAAACAGAGAAACCCAAAAAGTAATAACATCCAGAGTTCTCTGGGGGCTATCATTGCTGGAAGCAGTGCAAATAGACCAAGAATCCAGTTGACCAACCCTAAAAACAAACGAAGATTGCTTGCTATTTTTGTCTCTTTTTTATGTGTTCTTTTTGATGCTCTGTTATCAATCCATCTCCACAGTTTGGGGAACTGTAATCTTGAATGCAATTCCATCCGTTTCTCTAAAATAGATGCAATTTGTTCCAAATCGACAGGTTCTTTGAATGGTTGAATTCGAAAGGTCACAATCGGTTGCATTATGATACCTCCTTTGCCTTGATTCTATCAAAACATACAGAAGTATTCTACCTGTTTTATCTTAAAATTTCCTTAATTCAACTCAAAAATATACCGTTCATAGCCATTTATCACCCGTGTTTTTCCATAGGTGGTTTCCCTATAAATATTCCTTGAATAATTCATATGGGTATGACCGTGCACAAATAGTTTTGGTTCATATCGCTCTAACATACGGTTGAATGTTCGAAATCCGGTGTGTGCTAAGTCCGAGCAGTCTACCATTCCATAACCAGGTGCATGGGTCAACAAAATATCAAACCCTTTTTTCCAAAATAGTTTTGGCATTAACTTCCTTGCTCGCCATGCCATCTGTCCCTCTGTGTATTGATGTATTCCATCCTTATATCTCATGGAACCACCTAACCCCACAATTCTCAGTCCATTATACTCATAAAACTGCCCATCCACACAAATACAGCCGGATGGCTCATGAACTTTGTAACTATCGTCATGATTTCCATGAACATACAAAATGGGGCAAGAAGCAAATGTGGCAAGAAATGATAAATATTCTGCTTTTAAATCCCCACATGACAAAATCAAATCAATATGATCCAGTTTCCCTGGCTGGTAATAATCCCATAAACCTCTACTCTCCTCATCGGAAATTGCCAAAATTCTCATGTGGAACCCCATCCCTCCAACCCTTGCAACTGGATCATCTCCTGTGCTTTTGGTGTAAATTCTTCTAACTTTGGGCGTCGACCCTCTACTAACGAGGAAAGCCAGTTCATGTGCATAATTTGTTGTGCTGTTCTAGGAACCTCATCTCCCCATACAATCTGCCCAGTTTGATCTACTAATGTCCCATAAAATGGGTCTAATTGCTCATGACGCAACGCCTCATAAAGTACATTCACAAGCCGTCTAGTACCGGATGATACCCGGCGGGAACATTGCACATTGACAACCCCTTGTGTCATTCCCCACCAATAGTTAATCGCACTATTCTCTCGATTCTCTTGCTTCCAACTGCCATTCATTACCCGTCTCACAATGCTTTGATACATTTTACCCCACTTACATTGGATCAGTGCCATGTTGTGTATCTTTCCAATGGTAGGATCTGTATATTCCCCCAGCCGATCTCGATAGTCAATATATCGAATACCCTGTTGGTGCAGCCGCTCCACACCATCGCCACTTTGTAAAGCAGACCATTCCAGATAGATTTTAGCATTGGCATTGACCATCCTGGCCCCCTGTGCAAAGGCGTTGATATTGGCAATACTGCCATAGGTAGGATAGTCTGTTACATACCCAATGCGACCATCTTGTGTCAGTGTTCCAGCAATGGCACCTTTGATAAATTTTGCCCCATACAATCGTGGAAAATAGGTGCGAACTGATGGATAATTTGTATTTAAAGAACAATTTAATATTTTAATATCTGGATGATTCACTGCCTGTTTGACACTGGGCATAAGCAAGGTAGAACGGGTTGTAAAAATCATTTTTGCCCCCTTTTGGATGGCATTCTCTATGGCTTCCATTGATTTTTCTTCTGTGTCCATGTATTCATAACTAAATGTTTCCACTTGATTTTGTAGTGCCTGTTCCATACGATAACGTCCATACTCATGGTTGTACACCCAACGGGAGCGGGAAGTTGAACTATCATGAATAAATGCCACCTTAATTTGAGGTGGTGTCGGACGCAAAATAGAAAATAATGGCTTTTTAACCTTATCTTCTAAAAGCAAGGTACTCTCTGTCTGTTGTAATCTACTTTGTATCTCCTGTCGTAGCTTAACCAAATCATTTCCAATTTCTGACGGCATCTTGTGAATAGATTCCTGATAGCCAAGAATTTCTACATAAGTTAAGAATGCTTGAGATACATCTGCATCCTCACCAAATTCTTTCACAAACGCAGCACGGAACATATGATAAAAGGCACGAAATGCATAACTTTCTTCTACACTCCATGCTTCTGTGTTTCCCTCAATTCCAATCGCTTTCATCAGCCTTGCATACAATCCTGGTTGACGAAATACAAGACAAAGTTGTCCTGTCATACGATAAAACTCTAAAAATTCATAATATGATTGAATTTCTGGTGCATCAGATGGGAATGGAACCAATCGAGTTACATTTCCAGGAACAGAAACTGCGCCAAAATATTTTAGTACGCTCACCCGCTTATGCCCTTCCATAATATAATAGCGGTTCATATACTCTACTGCCTTGACTGGGTCTCGAATCCCTTCCTCTAAATGACTTTTACAAAGATTTGTCCATTTAATGGCAAATTCTGTATCAGGAGGCAGTACAGGAGAAAAATTGGGTGAAAAAGCATCTGCCCGCAGAGCAGTGCAAGTGCCTGCAATCAAATGGGCTGGTATCTCCTTCAATCCCAATGACTCTCTTCGATATGCTAACTGCTCTGGTTCCTGTGGCAATACCAACAACCCAGGCTTACGCCCCTTTGCTTCTGCTTCTTTGTTCTCTCGAAGCCCAATTTTCATTGCTTTTTGATATTCTTCCATTGGCATATTGTATTCCCCCTTTTGTTGAAAAGGGGACCAGACATGCAGCCTAGCCCCCTATAGTATGTTCAGTATAAACGCAATCACACTAAAATGCAAGCACTGTTTTTGTTTTATTAGACATTTTTCACATATAATCATTCTCTATTTGGTACAAAAAAGAGAGAGACATCAAGTGTCATGTCTCTCCCTTACACGATGGTTAATGACTACAGTGGTCGCAGCTTTCACAACAGGGGAATTGGGATTTGTCGTATTCTATCCCATTTCTTTCATAGTAATCTTTTAATGCCAATTTAATTGCTTCTTCTGCCAAAACAGAACAATGAATTTTGTGGGTGGGCAGCCCATCCAACGCCTCAACCACTGCCTGATTGGTCAGCGCAAGTGCATCTGCTACTGGCTTTCCCTTGATAAGTTCCGTTGCCATAGAGCTGGATGCAATGGCGCTACCACAACCGAATGTCTCAAATTTTGCATCTACTATCTGGTCATCCTGAATTTTCAGGTAGATTTTCATGATGTCGCCACACTTGGCATTTCCTACCTCACCCACACCATCTGCATCTTCAATCACCCCCACATTGCGTGGATTGCGAAAATGATCCATTACCTTATCACTATAGAGTGCCATATCAATTTCCTTTCTTTACTTTATGATATAATCTTGGATTCCAGCCTGTAAATTTCTCCAAACTGGAGAGATACTTCTCAAATACGCCACCACATCTGTGACAGCTTCAATGATATAGTCTACTTCTTCCTCTGTATTTTCTTCACTCAATGACAATCGCAGAGAACCATGTGCGATCTCATGAGGTCTTCCAATTGCTAACAAGACATGACTGGGGTCCAGAGAACCGGAGGTACATGCTGACCCAGAGGAAGCACAAATTCCTTTGTCATCCAATAGAAGCAGGAGAGACTCCCCCTCAATTCCCTCAAAACAAAAATGGACATTCCCTGGAAGTCGTTTGTCTCTGTCTCCATTGAGGATAGAATGGGGAATTTTAGAAAGCCCATTGATGAGCTTCTGCCGCAGACATTTTAGTTTCGTTTGCTTCTCCTCAAGCCCCTCTATAGCTTCCTCTAGTGCAACTGTCATACCTACAATAGCAGGAATGTTTTCTGTCCCTGCTCTCCTACCCCGCTCCTGGGCCCCACCTTCAATGAGAGGTTCCAGTAAAATTCCTTTGCGAGCATATAACACACCAACCCCTTTGGGTCCATGAAATTTATGGGCAGATAAAGAGAGCATATCAATATTTTGTTCCTGAACATCTACCTTTAAATGCCCCACCGCTTGTACTGCATCAGTGTGAAACAACACACCCTTTTCACGACAAACTGCCCCAATTTCCTGAATGGGTTGAATGGTGCCAATTTCATTGTTGGCATACATTACAGTCACAAGACAGGTATCTTCACGAATGGCTTTGCGTACCTGCTCTGCCGTGATCAGCCCATACTCATGGACATCCAGCAGTGTAATCTCATATCCCTGCTTTTTCAGTTTATCCAATGTGTGCAACACCGCATGGTGCTCAAAAGCAGTTGAGACGATATGCTTTTTCCCTTTTCTAGCTCCCAGCATTGCCGCAGAACGAATTGCCTGATTGTCTGCCTCACTGCCACCAGAGGTAAAAATAATTTCTTTTGGATCACAGTTTAGTACTTTTGCAATGCGAGTTCTTGCATCTGTCAGTGCTTCATTTGCTCTTTGTCCAACAGAGTGGAGACTGGAAGGATTTCCATATTCCTCCTGAAAATAAGGCAACATAGCAGATAGTGCCTTGGAACTCAGCTTAGTGGTTGCACCATTATCTACATAAATACTCATTGTACTCACCCTTTATATGTATCATTGATTTTCTTCTTCAACCTACTTTCTTTGTTGGTTTTACTATATACCCAATTACCTACCTTGTCAATAGTATTTATTAAAATATTTATCTACAAGAGCTTGCAAAACATCTTGTGCCTCCTGTTCAAACGCCCGAAAATTATCCAGAAGTTCTTTCGCTTCGGTTGTCAATTTTGCGCCACCTCCCCCTGTACCGCCAATCTGGCAAACAAGCAGTTTAAACCCAAGATGTTCCTCACAGGAATGCACCATCTTCCATGCCTTACTGTAACTCACCCCCATTTTCATTGCACTTTTTCGTAAAGAACCACTTTTTTGGATTCCTTCTAGCAGTGTAGCAATACCAGGTCCAAATATTTTTTCCCCTTTTATAAGACGCAATGTGCTTTGTACGCTCAATTTCTGATTCATATTTCCTCCTGAAGAAAAGAGAGACAGCAATGCTGTCCCCCTCTCTTATCATAAGTATCATCTATTTTCAATGTTTTTCACAAGGATGACTCCCACATCTATGATGTTCTCCATGTTCATGATGATTGGTACATTTGACGTTTTGTTTGTATTCAAGGGACCCTTGCAATAGTCTCTCTACTGCATCATCTGCATTTCCATCAACACCACCATAAATCTGAATTCCCAGCCCAGAAAGAGCATCCTGTGCTCCTTGACCAATACCACCGCATATCAAAACATTTACGCTTAAATCTTTTAGAAAACCAGCTAAAGCACTGTGCCCACAGTCGCCACATTCTATGATTTGCGTATGCACCACAATTCTTTCTTGTACATCATATAATTTGAATTGTTTTGTGTGTCCAAAATGCTGAAAAATACTTCCATCCTCATAAGTTACAGCAATTTTCATAATATATGCCCCTTTTCCTTCCTTTTCTCAAGCAATCATCATTGCTACGCCTGTCACAAGTATAAATCTGTCATATGGCATATGTCAATCATGATTCAATGATCAATACAATCTCGTTTCTTGTTGCATTTTTCTGTTTTTTCTGTCATAATAGAGTTAAAAAATCATATACATCAAACAACAGGAGAGGTTTGAGTGCAGTATGATAAACATCAATATTCCTGCTATTGTTGTGTCTAATGGGCTGGCAGCCGCACTGAGTTGTATTTTAATATTTAGTAAACATAAACGAATTCGCATGATTCATTTCGATGATTATGCTTTCTATGCCCTATGTCTTATCACGCTAATACAAGCCATTACAGAAGCTCTTTGCTATATTTTGAATGGAAAAATCTATCGTGGTGGGCACATCATTTTTCTTTGTCTAAATATACTGAATTATAGTTTATCTGCAATTATGGCTCTCATTTGGGTCCTTTATGTAGACTATAAACTATTTGAAGACTTTACCCGTATCAAACGACGACTTCCCTTTTTGGGTATCCCAGTCTGTATCAATCTTATACTTGTCTTTTGTAATTTATTTACTCCCGTTTTCTTTTTTGTAACAGAACAGAATACATTTGCCCGTACTTCCATTGCCTTTTTAGCTTTCATATTTACCTACTTTTATATGACTTATGGTATGGTTATGGTTCTTTACTACGAAAAAAGGTTGGACAAGTACATTTTTATGCCTGTAATGATGTTCCTTGCCCCTCTCTATCTCGGTACCATCTTACAATACGTCTTATATGGCATTACACTGATTTGGGTTTGTGCAGCTTTTGGTCTCACTTCCCTTTACATCAATTTACAAAATGAAGAATCCTACCTAGATAGTCTGACCGGGCTTTATAACCGAAATTATCTTTTTTCATTTCTACAATGTGAATTTAACAAAAATCACCATTTATCTGGTATTATGTTAGATCTCAATGCATTCAAAAAAATCAATGACAATTATGGGCATCTGGAGGGGGATTTTGCCCTGAAAACTGCTGGAAACCTGCTTTTGCATAGTGCAGAGAAAAATTGCTTGGTTGCTCGGTATGCTGGTGACGAGTTTGTAATTATTATGCGTTATCCTACTCCAAATCAGGCAGAAAGAATCAAACAAACCATACAGCTAAATGTAGAAAATTATAACAAAAAAAGCAACAAACCCTATCATCTCTCATTTTCTATTGGCATATGTGATTTGTCTGTAAAATCTGTGGACGAATTTTTCAAAATTATGGACGAAAATATGTATCAGGAAAAGCGCGCCTATTACCATATCCATGACCACAAAACCAAATAAGTTCCATTAAATGACAACAATTCTGGAAAACCATGATGTGTTTCTATATTCGGAGTTGTTGTCATTTTCTCTTTGTTTGTAAAATCCCTGCGGTTCTCTTATCCAGACAAGCAACCATATGTACCTATTTCCATTTGTATTATATCCAGGATTCCATATATTGGTTTTTCATGAAATGTTTTTATATTTTATCTTATTTTTTGTGAAAAAATGTCGAGTATACAGGTGGATATGTTCAATCTTGAGAGGAAGTTTGTTTGATTTTGCTCTTAGCAAATCTATCCTGTACCAATGCCTTATTTGATACCTGAAAAGGCAGATATGCCAGTATTGAACGGGTATAAGGATATAGAAGGATAAGAAAGGAGTTTATAGATAAAAGGTCCTATAAAAACATAAAAAGGAGTGGTTCTTTTGAAAAACCTAAAGCTAAAATGGAAATTGCTAGTTTCCTATGGTGTCATCTTTCTATTATTACTGATTTTGGGTATCTCTTCCCTCTCTGTCATCAACATGATTTCAAAAAAGAGCTTTGAATATGCTGAAGATATTGTACCAGTAGTGGAAGAGATTGGTCTAGCCCGGCGGAATATGCTCTCTGTGAGGCGCTATCTTTTAAATGCCATGGTTACAACCAATACAGAAGATTATCAGCGTGTCCTAGAAGCTATGAATACCGATCGGGACGCCCTGTATGATTCTCTCGATATTATAGAAAGCCTGAATCCAGAATATACATCTGATGTTGATGCAATTCGGGACAAGTTGAAAAGCGTATCTGAGTACAACACACAAATCATGGAACTTTCCAAAAATTTTGAGGATGACCAGTCAAAAGACCAGGCTTATGAGGTATACTTAAATACCTATGCGCCAGTCTTTACTGAAGCTGCCAACATGATGGTCGCGTTAAATGACAAAATTGATGAAACTGTAGTACGACAGGAAGATATGGTAAAAAATGCACAGGTGATATCTAAAATTATCATTATTTCCATTCTAATCCTATCGTTGGCTGGTGTCCTGTTCTTTACCACCCTCATGCTTCGATATATCTTAGTCCCTACCAAAAAATTGTTGGATGGCGCAGAAGCTTTGGCACGAGGCGATTTTTCCAATACATCAATCCAATATGAATCAAATGATGAGTTTGGGTATCTTGCAGAGAAGATCAACGCTGTTATGCAGCGCATTATGTTTATTACACAGGACTTACAAATGGGCTTACAAGCTGTTGCGGAAGGTAAGTTTGATGCCAAAAGTACAGATGATAGTCAATATGAGGGCGAATATCATCTATTGCGTGATTCCATATACCGCCTGATCCAAATGCTAAGTGATATTATGTACCAAATCCATACAGCATCAAACCAAGTATCAACCAGTGCAGAACAAGTATCAAATGCTGCACAAACCCTTAGCCAGGGATGTACACAACAGGCGTCTAGTGTCCAGGAACTTGCCGCAACATTGAATGATATTTCCTATCAAGTGGATGAGAACACCAAACTGATTGGCGAGGCTGAACAAAGTGTAAATGACACAGTTTCAGAGGTAACATTGAGTACTAAACGGATGGAAGATATGTTGGTTGCTATGGATCATATCAGTGCTGCCTCATCCGAAATTGAAAAGATTGTAAAAAATATTGAAGATATTGCATTCCAGACAAATATCCTTGCATTAAATGCAGCAATCGAGGCCGCCAGGGCAGGTACTGCTGGGAAAGGGTTCGCTGTTGTGGCAGATGAGGTACGTAGGCTTGCTAACAACACAGCAGAGGCCTCTCAAAATACGACAGAACTCATTTCCAAAGCTTTGAAAGCTGTTGGCAATGGAAAATCTATTGCAGATGATACCGCAGCATCTTTGGAGCGGGTCAATGGCATCATCGAAAAATTGTCAACTCAGGCACAAAAAATTGCTTCAAATTCCCAGACCCAAGATAAGGCAATTAAACAGACCTCGGCAGGTGTAGACCAAATTTCTGGTGTAGTACAAAATAACTCCGCAACTGCCCAGGAAAGTGCTGCAGCTAGTGAGGAACTTGCTGGACAAGCCCATATTTTACAGGAGCTTGTTTCCAAATTCAAACGCCACTGTAATATGGAACAACAAAACCACGAAAGATGAATTTATAAAAAGATAAAATACATTTCCCCAGTATAATACGCTGAATTTCTAGTGCTTTGCAGCCAGTACCATATATGGTACTGGCTGCATTTTACAATAGTACACTTTTCACATTTACCGACCACAACCACAGCTTCTAACCTCTTGATAGCTGTTGGCTTTTGGGGTTACGCAGTTGGGTGGGAAAAATTCATTCACAGGGAATTGCACTTTACGGAAGATGTCACAGGGATCCTCTTTGCATTCACAACCAGCACAGCTGCACTCTTTTTCTGGCATACAATAATCATAGGCAGGAATCAGGAGTTGAGTATCCCGCTCCAGACGGATGATTGAGAATTGCCCCAAAGTCACAAAGAGACGGTGTACATCCCCACCATTGACCAAATCATCTTGGAAACAAGCACAAACGGCCGGTGGGATTTCACAACCTGTATCACATGGACGGCAGTGACATACATCCACCAATTTTAAGTCTAAAATAAGGGGATCGACAGTCTCAACAATGGCAGTAGGCACACTTTTTACAGGAACCCTTTGAAAATCCGGACTCTGGTCAATTCCAACAGAAGAAAAGACCTTAGAACTGCCTTCACTCCCAAACAGGATGACACGTTTATCAAATACAGCCAAACCAGTAATTTCTACTGGGCGGGCAGCCCCTACAAAGGCATCCGCAGTAATACGATAGAAATAGCGTACATCTACCGTAAAAAAGCCTCTGTTAAAGCTGACAGGCTCCACATCAATGTAGGCATAGAGCAATTCAGCACTGCCAGCTTTTACTGAGACTGCACGGTCGATGATGTCTTGGCAGCCTCTAGTTGGATATACTCTCAAATCTTCAATACAGTCTTTATCTTTACACGAATCAAAGATTTTCTTAGTGTGGATGCACACAGCCTCGCGGATACAACGCTCATCATTGCCCACAGGACCAGGTATAACCTTATTGTCAGGCATAAAAGTTACCTCCTTTACAGTTCCCCACAAACAGGGACACTCCATCCTATGAGAGCTGAAAAAATTGGTGCAGGCTCCCTTGTACTTTTGACAGAAATCCAGTATAATGAGCATAGTGTGTGAAAAGGGGTGGTTCCATGTCTCGAGAGGGATTTATTCAGACAAAAATGGACTTTAAACTTCTGGTACTGTATATTCTTGCCCATGCAGCAGCTCCCATTACATTTTGGCAGTTGTTAGACCTAGCACTTTGTGACAGTGGTGTGGATTACTTTACCTTGACCGAAGTGGTGGAACATCTAAAAGAAACAGGGCATCTTGTGCGAGAAGGGGATCTGTTAGTTATAACGGATAAAGGCAGACGAAACATCGAAATCACAGAAACCAGCCTCCCCTATTCTGTTCGTACCCGTTGCGATAACAATTTAAAGGCGGTCAATGAAGCACTGCGACGCCAAGATCAAGTGCAAACCAGTTGTACTCCAAATGAGGATGGTACCTGTACTGTACAGCTATACTTTGCTGATGAAACTGGTCCGCTCTTGGATATGAAGCTCATTTCTCCCTCCAAAGAACATGGTGAAGCATTGAGTCAGTGTTTCACAGAGAAACCCATTACTCTTTACCACGAAATTATGCAACTATTGAATACCCATGTGATACAACAACAGAAAAGAGGTCAAGAACATGAGAAGGAAAGACCGTGAAGAAAGTGTGGATTTTGCACTCAGGATTATAGATCAGTGTGAATATGGGGTCGCTGCTTTGTGTACACAAGATGGTACCCCCTATGCTGTCCCACTTTCATTGGTACGTATTGATCAAAAACTCTACTTTCATTGCGCTTTAGAGGGTCAAAAAATAGATTATTTGAGGAAAAATCCCAAAATTTCCATTTCTTTTGTAGGAAGCAATCAGGCTGCAACTGATAGGTTTACCACATATTATCAATCAGCCACTATATCTGGGACTGCTCATGAAATTACAGAGGAAAACGAAAAAATCATCGCATTACGAGCCCTGTGTGAAAAACTAACACCTGCTAACATGACAGGTAATAATTTTGAGCGTGCCATTGCCAAAAGCCTGACTGTCACAGGGATTTGGTGTGTGGAGATGGAAACAATCACTGGAAAAGCAAAAAAACGTATTTAATGGATCACATTGTTTCCATCTGAATTATCTTTCTAAAAAACAGGGACAAAGAATGGACTATGTTTCCATTCTTTGTCCCTGTTATATTGATCAATCCTGAAACAGAACAGAAGAAGTATGATTCATTTCATCTACCGATTTTTGAATGTTAAGTACAATCTCTTTGATATGTGACATTTTTTCATCTCGTTCAGAAATTTGTTGATTCAAAATGGTAAATTGTTGTACAACTGTGTTGACATACTCTTGCATCTTATCCAGATTAGAGAAAATGTCTCTTGATGCAGAGTCACTGGTCTGTGCCAATCTACGCACCTCATCTGCCACCACAGCAAATCCTTTTCCTGCCTCACCAGCTCTTGCAGCTTCCACAGATGCATTGAGAGAAAGTAAATTTGTTTGTCTGGAGATGGATTGTATGGACTGAATGGCAGATGTAGTATGTTCCATCTGTTCCTGAGATCCCTTTAAAAGTTCCATCAATTTCACCTGTTCATGGACAATTTGTTTCATAGCGGTGGTATTTTCATTGACCATTTCTGTAATAGACTGCAACATATCCATTAAACTTTGAATTTGCTCACTCATATTCTTTTCCACTAACTCCTGTGTAGTGCGGATTTCTGTTCTGTCAACGATCACACCTGCAATCATCCACTGATTGGTATTTTCGTCTCGTCCAACCCAAATCAGGGATTTGACCCATAATGTATTTCCACTACTGTGTTGCATTTGGTATTCACCAACCAAATCACCGCCACCTGTACTAATACACTGGCGCAGATGGTCGATAAATTTCTCTCTTTGGCTATGATGAATTCGACTACAGCAATTCCAATTAAGAATGCAAATATCCAGTCTCACGAAACCATGCAAAGATATCAGATAAAGAAATTAGA
>CALWVS010000056.1 GCA_944385095.1 uncultured Oscillospiraceae bacterium | reverse complement strand
ATGTAGAAGATGACTCACTTATAACGAGTGCATCCTTAGATTTTAAAATTGTGGGTAATGACAATTATAATCAGCTGCACGCACGGATGGAGTCATACAATAATGGTGTTGTGTACATTTCCTTGGAACTCCCCGAGACAATTCCAGCGGCAACGTTTAAAGCATATAGTTTGATTGTAAGAGACCAACATGGTAATTCAACAGTAATAAGTGATGATGAACCAGACAGTGCAATCAGGGATATCTATTTTACTGTTGATTCTGCAATAATAGACACAACCCCTCCAGTTGTCACAAGCGTATCATTAAATAGTCCAGGTCCATTTTCACCTGGTGAAACAGTGCAGATAGCAGTAAATGTAGAAGATGACTCACTTATAACGAGTGCATCCTTAGATTTTAAAATTGTGGGTAATGACAATTATAATCAGCTGTACGCACGGATGGAGTCATACAATAATGGTGTTGTGTACATTTCCTTGGAACTCCCCGAGACAATTCCAGCGGCAATGTTTAAAGCATATAGTTTGATTGTAAGAGACCAGCATGGTAATTCAACAGTAGTAAGTGATGATGAACCAGGTAGTGTAATCAGAGATGTGTACTTTATTACCGCAAGAACTGATATTCCGGTTACGGGTATCAACATTCCTGAAACAGGAGTTGTGCGGGTTAGAGATGTGTATACCATCACACCTGACGTTGAGCCTATCACATCCATCCCACAGTGGACATGGACATCATCTGATATAGCTATTGCTGAAGTCCATAGTGCCGACAGTTTCCGCTACGCTTATGTAACTGGAGTTGCCCCTGGAACAGCAACAATTACCGGAACAACATCAAATGGGCTGACTGCCTCATGCGTTGTAACAGTTGTAGATGCACCGATGCCCACAGGTGGAAGCGTTGAGGATTCTTATCAGGTGGATATCGGAGAAGAATTAGACATTGCTCCTGTACTGGTTCCGAGCAATGCAACAACTCTTTATGAAATTAGTACAGATAACCCACATGTGGTTGGGGTGAATACCACAAACGGTCATACCGGTGTCAGTATAAGAGGGATTAACGCAGGTACAGCAAATATTACGGTCCGTGGTAGCAATAATCTGGTTATGACAACAACCGTTACAGTCGGTGATCCTGAAGATAGGCAGCACCAGAAAGTGACCATTCCAGCAATTCCGGCCACCTGTATATCTACTGGACGTTCTGAATACATCAAATGTTCAGCCTGTGAACATCAATTCACATCACCGGAGGTGTTACCACGGACAGACCATACCTATGGTGACTGGCGGGTTGTTTCTGAAGCAACAGCAACACAATCGGGTTTGAAGGTACGATATTGCACAGTATGTTACACTTCAGAAGAAGAGAGTATTCCGGCAACAGGTAATTCTGAGGATTCCACTGGAGGGGAACAGGATGATTCCGGTTCTACCGGAGGCAGTCAGGATAACTCAACAACAAAACCATTGACAGAAACTGAAATTGAAAATACTGGGATAAGTGCAACCATTAGTAAGGACACTGTAGAAATCATGGTATCTCAATCACAGATTAATACCATCATAGATTCGGCAGAAAATGGAACAGTCTATCTTGACTTCTCTCACACAGAAGATGTGACGTCAGTGTCCGTTCCACAGAATTTGGTCAGTGCAATTCATGGAACCAGTGCTGTATCTGATGTTACCATCGACACTGCTTATGGAAGCATGAACATAAGTCAGGAGGCACTTTCTACGATTTTTGGTTTTATGACTGGTGAAAATGATACAGTCAAACTGGAATTGAACAACATTGATATCTCAGATATTTCTGCAAGTCAACGATTCCCCATCGCTGAGGTTATGAACAATGCTGTTTTTGTCAATCTTTCCGCTACAATTGAGCATAGGAATGAGAGTGGAAATATTATTGAAAGCACTACATTGCATGAGTTTAACGGAAATATCAGTATTTCGATTCCATATACCCAGCCAGAGAATGTGACTGGCAGACAGATCATAGCCTGTTATTTTGCGGATGATGGTTCTCTTACATACTTCCCTGTTAAGTATGAAAACAACATGGCAACCTTTGTTACTACCCACTACTCTAAGTTTGGAATTTATTCCAGCTTGGCAGCTACATTCCGGGATATAGATATGAACAGTTGGTATATGCCTAGTGTGGAGTTCACACTGGAAAAGAATTTTATGAATGGTGTTGAAAATGACCTGTTTTCGCCAAATACAGACTTGTCCAGAGCAATGTTGGTTCAAATTCTCTATCGTATGAATAATAGTCCATCTGTAAATGGGAATGTCAAATACTCTGATGTGGAAGATGGTAAGTGGTACTCGGATGCGATATGTTGGGCAACAGAGAACAATATAGTGATAGGCTATGATGATGGTAGTTTCCGACCTAATGCTTCTATCACAAGACAGGAGCTTGTATCTGTACTATACAGATATCTTGGGTGCCCTGACATGCAAACCGTTGAAGTAACATTTAGAGATTTTTCTGATGTAAGTGAGTGGGCGTTGGATGCGATAAACTGGGCGATAGGTGCAAATATTGTTTCCGGATATGGAGATGGCACACTTGACCCGATGGGAAGCACCACAAGAGCACAGGTCACAGCTATACTTATGAGAGTATTTGGATAATGTAGTATAGAACCCCAGGGCTCAAACCCTGGGGTTTCCCTTTTGGGGTCAATAGAAATAGGAAGAAATAAAAGCTTAAAACTAGATGACTATTGATTTTTTTAGTAATATTCCTGAAAGTGATATATATTTACTACAGGACTTAGGGAGAAGGTATGCGTTTGACATATTATGCTCAGATAACAGTGAAAGATATTTTGTAGAACTTTTACAAATGTGTAATGTCATGGATGGGGATAAAAACAAATTTTAGAATCAAAAATATCCAAAGATTTCAAATTTAATGTGCATATTCCAAGATGGATACAAAACCTAGAATGGTCTTTTGATAAAGAAAAACCTATGTTTTTGTTGGACAGTTAGGACTTGGAATAATATAGAGACAGTAAAAGATTTGTAAGCGTATTTTATGTGTTTTTTGGAATATAAGGACAGGAAAAATAACAACAAATAAAAATAGATACACATCGGCAAAAAGAAAACTATATATAGATTGAAAAATTGCCGATAATGGGGTATACTAGACAGAAAGGAGTGATAGAGTGAATCTAATTTCTGTGAAAGAAATAGCTAAAAAATGGGGAATTTCTGAAAGAAGTGTGCGAAATTATTGTGCAGAGGGACGTATATCAGGTGCAGTTCTTGAGGGTAAAACATGGAAAATTCCTGCCGATGCGGAAAAACCAGTTCGGTTGAAAAAGGGGTATAGAAACCGAAGCCCTCTATTGATGCGGTTGCAGCAGGAACAAGCTTTCAGGCAAACAGGAGGTATCTATCATAAAATCCAGATTGAACTGACTTATAACTCCAACCATATGGAGGGAAGTCGTTTGACCCATGAACAGACACGGTTTATCTATGAAACGAATTCGATTGGGATTACAGAGGAGAGTGTCAATGTAGATGATGTGATAGAAACTACAAACCACTTTCGGTGTATTGATTATGTGATAGAGAAGGCATGTGAACCACTTACACAGGCATTCATTTTAGAATTACACAGGATTCTAAAAACAGGGACTTCAGACAGTCGGTTGGAGTGGTTTGCAGTGGGAGACTATAAAAAGATACCCAATGAGGTGGGAGGCAATGAGACCACCCCTCCAAAGGAAGTTGCAAATGAAATGACAAAACTTCTGGAAGAATACCACAGTATCTCTCCAAAAAAATTAAAGGATTTAATAGACTTTCATGTAAAATTTGAACGGATTCATCCCTTTCAGGATGGAAACGGAAGGGTTGGACGGTTGATTTTGTTTAAAGAGTGTCTCAAATGTGGATTTGTTCCCTTTATCATACAGGATGACCTAAAAATGTTCTATTATCGGGGATTGAGCCAGTGGGGACGAGAAAATGGATATTTGATGGATACTTGTCTAGCTGCTCAGGATCGTTTCAAGGAATATCTAAAATACTTCTGTATTCCATTTTCGTCTGAGGACTGATCTTTCAAAACAGTAGACAGTCACAAAGATTCCTATTGTATTTACAAGTATCAAGTGGTATAATGCAAATAACAGGAATAAGAGAGTATCAAGTTGTGGGAGGCACTTTGCTTCACTTTATTTGCATGTGGTAGAGAGTCTCTGATACTGTTTTGATACTAAAAAAATGATAAACCAGATATATAGTCCATAATAGTGCGATATTTGTTAAGGTAAAAGATATACCGTAACAAAAAGAGAGATACCATATATTGGAATTTGTCGAGTGGGAATAACCCATAAGGGTTAGAAGTTGTCAGATAAGTTGAGATTTCAATTAAAATTAACAAAAATTCTTTGTTATATTAAGATAAAAGTTTCAACTTAAAAGTTGCCCCTTTGGTGTGGCAACGAAATGGCAACATTTTTTCATCATTCATAAAATGAGAGAGCTATCTGATCTTATTACAAGAATCAGGTAGCTCTCTTTTTGGCTTTTCAAGGAGGTGATATCAGTGGGATGAATCCGATGTCAGAGCCTGGGTAATGAGGTCGCTCAACTCCTGAGAGGGAACAGTAGCCCACTTCTGGGTGGTATCATATTTGGGATAGCAATATCGCCACTGGTCATAGTGTTCTTTGGAGATAGCCCCAGACCGATACTGTGCCTGCTGTTCCTGCCAACTACAAAGCATTTGGTGTAGCTTGGCAGCATCAGCACTGTGTCGGAGGTTGACCTTCAGGCACACATCGCCATCGGTAGTGTCTACATGGAGACCATAACGATCTTCCAGAGTGAACAACGTGTGCAACAGTCCAGTGTAACTATCGATATCTGGAACACTGATGGCTTGAGGGGATACCTCCAGAACATCCGCCAAAGCACAGGTCAAGTCCTCTTTTGGGCAACGTTGACCAGATTCGTACTGTGCAAGTCGCACATCTGCCGATTTCTCAGGGAAGCCGACAGATAATCCCAGAAATTTCATGGTCATACCCCGTAAGGTACGAAAAAATCGAATTCTTTCTCCAACTGCCATGCCAGCCAACTCCTTTTTGTGTATGGAATTATGGAAGAATTATAACAAATTTGTTTAGAATCTGCAAGGAAGGTGATGTTCACTTTTGTACAATATTCCAATAAAGTTTTTCTTGACGTGAGCATAATTGCTTAGTATACTGAAATACTTCCCAATTATAGCTTACCTCCATCGTGTTTTTTACATACCCAGCTAAATTTTTTGATTATGGAGGTAACATGATATGACAAAGTGCAATTATTTGACAGCAAGACAGGTGGCGGAGGTGATGGGGATTTGTGAATCCACCGCCTACAAAGTCATCCAGAAGCTGAATGCACAGATGGAAGATATGGGCTATATCACCATCTCTGGCAAGGTTAACCGTAACTTCTTCATTGAGAAAGTCTGTTATGGTGGACTGGTAGAGGCTGAGCAGGAGGAGGTGATCTGATGGCAGTTTATAAGGACGAAAAGACAAATACTTGGCGTGTTGTCTATCGCTTCATAGATTGGCAGGGTGCCCGTAAGCAGAGCCAGAAGCGAGGATTCAAAACAAAGCGGGAAGCACAGGCGTGGGAGCGTGAGCAGCTAAACAAAAAAAGCGGAGATTTGGACATGACGTTCCAAAGCTTTGTGGAACAGTACACCTTGGATATGCAGACTAGAGTCAAGGCGAACACCTGGCATACCAAGGAGCATATCATCCGCACCAAGCTGGTTCCGTATTTTGGAAAATTGAAGATGAACGCTATCACACCTCAGCAAATCATCACATGGCAAAATGAGATGATGAACTTCAAGGATGAAAAGGGGAAACCCTATTCACAGGTTTATCTGCGGACAGTCCACACCCAGCTCAGCAGCCTCTTTAACCATGCGGTTCGGTACTACAATCTGAAGGAGAATCCCTGTCTAAAGGCAGGAAGCATGGGGAAGAAAAAAAGCCGTGAGATGCTGTTCTGGACAAAGGAGGAGTATCTGACTTTTGCACAGGCTATGATGGACAAGCCTCTTTCCTTATATGCTTTTGAAATGCTCTACTGGTGTGGTATCCGAGAAGGTGAACTGCTGGCTCTGACTCCGGCAGACTTTGACTTCAACAAGGGGACTGTGACCATCAACAAGTCCTATCAACGTCTGGATGGGAAAGACCTGATTACCACTCCTAAGACGGAAAAGAGTAATCGTACCATCGCCATGCCTCAGTTTCTGTGTGAGGAGATGCAGGAGCTGATCTGCATGGCCTATGGTATCCAACCAACTGACCGTCTGTTTCCTATAACCAAGAGCTATCTGTATCGAGAAATGGAACGTGGCTGTAAGGAAACTGGTGTCAAGCGGATTCGGATACATGATATTCGACACAGCGCAATTTCCCTTTTGATTGACATGGGTTTCTCCGCTATCGCCATTGCTGACCGAGTTGGTCATGAGAGCATTGATATCACTTATAATTATGCCCATTTATTCCCCTCTAAACAACAGGAGATGGCTGAAAAGCTGAATTTTGAGAGGGGGATGTAAGATGTCGCTGAGAAATGTAGATCAGCAGGGACGCTGGCGTAACAAGACAGTAGCCTTTCGGATGTCCCCGGAGGAGGACAGGCTGTTAGAACAGTTGGTAAGTGCTACTGGGCTTACCAAACAAGATTATACCATTCATCGACTTCTGAATCGAGAAATTGTGGTGCAAGGCAACCCCAGAGTGTATAAGGCACTGAGAAATCAGCTGTCAGCGGTTCTGGTAGAATTGCAACGGATTCATACCGGTCAGGATATTCCAGAGAATATGCTAGATTTGATCGGGTTTATGACACAAATCATCGGTGGATTGAAGGAGGAGATGAATGATGTTTGATACCAAAGAAAAAATGACCGCCCTGGGTCCATCTGTTGCACCAGATGGGGGGCAGTCAAAACTATGTAATGAATCCATTGTAACAGAAAACAGGGAAAAACACAATGGTTCTGAACAAGATTTTGAAGCTTTATATCGCAAATTACGACGCATGAATGACCCTGATTATCTGCATACCATCTCTTTGGAGGAACTGTATGATACAGTGTATCAAAGTAGAACGCCCATTGTAGAAAACCTGCTCTACACAGGGGCTTATATCCTGGCAGGTGCACCCAAAATCGGCAAGTCTTTTCTGGTGGCACAGATCGCCCACCATGTCAGTACAGGGCAACCTCTGTGGGAGTATGAGGTCAATCGGGGTGCAGTGCTGTATCTGGCATTGGAGGATGATTACCAACGGTTACAGGAACGGATGTCTCGTATGTTTGGTGTGGAAGGGACAGGAGAACTGTTCTTTGCTGTGGCTGCCAAGCAGATTGGAAAGGGTCTGGATGAGCAGTTGGCATTCTTTTTGAAAGAACATCCTGACACCAAACTGGTAATTGTGGACACCTTGCAGAAGGTGCGTGAAGTATCTGGGGATGCTTACAGCTATGCTGGGGACTATGAGATTATCAGCAGGCTGAAAGAGTTTGGAGAGAGGTACAATATCTGTGTCCTGATTGTTCACCACACCAGAAAGCAGCCCGCTGGTGACAACTTTGAGATGATCTCTGGCACGACTGGTCTGCTGGGATGTGCAGATGGTGCTTTGCTTTTACAGAAGCCAAAGAGAACACTCAATGAAGCAACACTTGACATTGTAGGTCGTGACCAGCCAGATCAGCGGATTCACCTGACTAGAGATGAAGTCACGCTTCAGTGGTGTTTTGAGGAGGCAGAACGGGAGCTTTGGAAGGAACCGCCAGATCCTCTCCTGATTGCGGTGTCCAAGCTGGTAACAGCCGAACAGCCTCAATGGAAAGGGAGTGCCACAGAGTTGGCAGAAGCATTGCAGTTGACCATTCAGCCCAACGCATTAAGTAAGAAGCTGAATGTCAAGGCTGGAAAACTAATGCAGAGCTTTGGTGTGCGATATGAAAATACCCGTACTCGCTCTGGAAGCAGCATCACATTGACATTGGAAAAAACCGAGCAGATGGGAAAGGAGCTTGCATGATGAAAGAGCGGATTTATGAAAATGGTATCCATTATGTGCTGGTAGATGACTACTATGTGCCAGAAGTAAAGCTGCCGGAGGAGACCCGCCCCAGAGGTAACGAAAAGGGGCTGTAAAAAAGTCCACTCTCCAAAATAAAACTCTCGTAAAAAGTTAGAAAATCCAAGCAGGATAGCTACTATTTGTAACGTCCTGCTTGGATTTATTTTTCTAAAATCAGGTTTTTTTGACTTTTTTACAGCCCTTTTTTATGGTTTCACAACTTGGTACCTATTAACAGGTTTTCCACAAAATTTTAGTATTTCCATAAACCGCATAAGAAGTGTGGATTTGTGGGTAAATCCTAGTGGATATTCATAGAATCTCTACAGTTCCATTTTCTCACCATCTGATGTCAATAAGCAGTTACTATGTAACCTGGAAAATCTTGCCCGATCCTGTTTTTCACAGTGAATTGGTAGCACAGCAGAAGGGGAGAGCTGTTTTATCAGTGCCCTGATCTCAAAGTAAACTGCATGCCCACTACAATGAAGGTTTGCAATATCAAGACGTTCCTCTTGACAGAAAGAGAGAAAGTCTTGCATTTGGGGTGTGATTTTGTATCCATGCCACATGGAATAAATCAGAAGATTTTTTTCGTTGGTGGGTGTATGTTTGAGATAATGTTTTATAAATTGCTTCATAGATGTACGAACAAAAATAATCTTTTTTCCTGAAAGTTTTGCCAGTGTTTCTGCCCCTACCAGCTTATGTTGCTCAAAGAGCGTTTGAAAATATGGGTAAGCCATAGGACAGGAGTTTTTTGTAATAGGATTTGCAACAAAAACCTGTACAGTTTCGTTGTACTGGTTTCTTACAGTGGTCTGAAACAAATCCTCACAGATGGTTCGTCCCACTTTTGTTGCTGCATGACAAATACTTTGAATCCGTTCTTCATTGGTAGAGGAACACAGAACGAACACAGTGCCATGATATTGCTCGATGAGCCTGATTGCACCAACTTCAATATCCTGCTCATCTCGCAAAGTCATGTTAGGACCTCTGTCCACGGTGCGAATGTTTGTGCCTTCGGTAATCAACAAATCTAAAGGCATTCCATTCAGCAACTGCCGCACTTGTTCAGGAATTTGTCCTGCGTTACGGAAGTCTCCTGTATACAGAATGCTTTTTCCATTGGACTGAATCAGAAACATATAGGAATCTCTGGCAGAATGTTCCACTGCGAGGGGGGTTACATGAATGTCCTGTAGTACAATAGTTTGTCCGCTGTGAAATCCGGAATAGATGGGTGGCCTGGGCTGATTGGTAAAGTCAGCAATCACATTGAGAATGCGAGTGGTTTCTTTTCCGGCAAAAACAGGAATACCAGGAAGGATGCGGCTGATAAGACCGCAGTGGTCATGGTGATGATGACTAAGAAAAACACAGTCAAAGGATGGAGTTCCACAGGTCAGACCTTCTAATTCAAAATCATCTTTTGTCTGAGCCTCATCCAATGGAGGGAGATTGGCTCCGGCGTCAAACAGCAATCTAGTGCGCTCTGTGCTGATTTCTACCAGATTTCCACCAATCTGACCAGTACCTCTGTGAACAATTACATTCATAAAACGAACCTCCGCATGACATAGCATGATACTAATGGAGTTATTCTATCACAGTGATACGCAATAGAAAGACAATAGTATGACGTTATAGTTTTGACATAAGATGAGTACCTGTATAGTCAGATACTTGGTTGATATTTTTTCTGCCAGGTGGGAGAACCGGCATTATGAAGGTCAGATTGCATCAGATAGCTGTGGTATAGATCGTCAGCCAATGTTAGAATAACCGTTTTTAACTCCAGATGTTCCAGATAGTTTGCAGGAATTCCAGAAAGCCCATGAATAGCGCCCAACAGATTTCCGGTGACTGCTCCAGTGGAATCACTGTCCCCATCGTGATTCACTGCTGCAAACAGTCCACGTTCAAATTCATGCTCATATTTCAGAGCACAATAGAGAGCAATCGCCAGAGTTTCCTCTGCCACCCAGCCTTCCCCAAGAAGTGAGATTGCGGTCGTGTCATCGTGGTTTTCCTGTGAAAATTGAATCGCTTGCCCTACCAGAGCATTCAGTTTCTGTAACTGTGTGGTATGTGGGAATTGATGGGCAGCCCAGGTCATGGCACATGGAATGGCATCCAAAAGGGAAGTGCTATGCTGGTGCACGAGGGAACTGATACAGTAGCCAAGTATTCCAGCGGGAATGTAACCAAGTTCATGACCATGGGTCATAGCAGCATTTTGTGCAGATACAATGCCTGCCTGTTCTGGGGAAGAAAAGTAGAGTCCAATGGGAGCCACTCGCATGATTCCTCCACAACCTTTGCTTTGATTGACGGGATATTCTATAGTGCCTTTGGCACCTTGTGCAATGGCTGACAGACAGGTATTACCGGGAGCCCTTTGATGAAACAGTTCTGGAATATGAAGCAGCCAGGAAACAGAGTGATTGGAATGAATGGGATGTGTTTCATGCTGTGTTTGCAGCCACTCCTGATAGCAGATGGCCATGATACTCTGAAGCAATTCCTCTGACAGCGCATGGGTTTGTGTTCTGGTTTCTGCACACAGGAGTGCATTGGCAGTAAATAACGTCATTTGTGTATCATCTGAAATTTGAGCTACTCCATTGGAAAGTACATAGTGAGAAAGACCTTTGGAACCATATTGATGTTGAATCTCATGCAAAAGGTCAAATTCGATGGGATAGCCCAGTGCATCCCCAACGGCACCTCCCATCAGACATCCCTGAAACTGGTCCAATTGGTTTATAGCCATCTTGTTTCCTCCTTCTGGATGATAGTGTGGATTCAGTATAAACTGCCATTTTCATGATTGTCAAATCATTGAAAACGATAATTTTTAATACGTCATACTATTGTCTTTATAGGCGTATCTGTATCTGTTATAATGGCTCCATCATAAAAAGAAAGTGGGTACAGATATGAAAATTGTGATGGATGCAGGCTATCTATCTTCCAGACTGGTATGCAGCATAGAAGAAAAAAAGAAATGTCTTGGTATGATAAAAGCGTTGGATATGTGGAATCACGTAATTAGTGGTGCAGGATTATTAGCGTTAGAGTGTCTGACGGAATACCACAGTACCGATGATTTTTTGAGACGAGCAGCGTTGGCTGCCATTCGTGATATAGATAATCTTGAGAATATCTTAATTCAGTATCTGATAACAGGAGATTATCACGGAAAAGAATTCTTGGAGTGTTTGTTAATTGCAGATGGATTTCCTTTGATTTGTAAAGGGGCAACAACAAAAGAGTTAGTGGAACATTTGCGGGGCTGGTTTGGAGCGGACTTTTCTGAGATTTATGACAGTGAGATGAAAGAATTTTGCAACGATCAGGAATTAGGTCAAACTCATCCATCCATATATCCAGAGTTCGACAAACTGCTGAATTTATCAGAAGACGCATTTGCTGCTCTTTGTGACAGCATGACAGAAGAAGATGACTTGAAAGATGTGGCATTGGCACTCAAAGGAACAAATGAGCAGATCTGTGATAGATTTCACTCCCATATAACAGGATACAGAAAAACAATTATTGACATTTATACACAGCTGTTAAATAACATTCGTAGGATAGATGTAGAATGGGCTCAAAAAAACATAATTCGAAAAGGGGAATTTTTAGGGTTCATTGAGGCAGAAGAAGATGAAGAAGAGTAAATTATCAAAAATAAGCCGCATTCTTGTCCTATACTATTTATTGCTTGATTGTCAGGAAGTCACATGGGAGGAACTGGAACCTCTCAAACACTGTAAAAAAACCATACAAAGAGATATTGCTTTCATTCGTCAGGCAGGAGCAGAAATTTATTTTAACAAAGTGCGAAAAGCTTACATAATGCCCTGTAAAACATTAAAAGAGATAGAAAAACAAGAAAACAAGGCACAGGAGCGATGGCTGCATAGATTACAACGGTTGATGCTTGCCTTGCAGGAGATGCCGGAGGAGGACTGCGATATCTGGTATAAAAAGCGGTTTCCGTTGAAATCCAAACGCACCATGCAGCGAGATTTTGCGGAACTGAACAAACTGGGATTTGAGATTCACTATGAACGAGATCTTTTGACACTGGGGTACGATGAAGATGAACCACACCCCCGTGGGCAATACATACGATGTTATTTGGATGCGTTTACAGTGCTTGACGCTGTATGCAGCTCATAAATCAATGGAGGGACATGTTATGAAACAGAGAAAACTCAGCGAAAAATTTATGAATCAGTGGAAAGAAGGCGAGCTGTATCCCCTGCTGGAAGCAATCCATGAGGATGACACGATTTGCATGGAGTTGAGAGGAAAGGAAGCTCATTTATATTATCGTGGTGGCAGGCTGTTTCGTATTCAGGAAAACACAGATGGCTATGTGCTGATTTTTAATACAACATATTGTGATGAGCGTTCAAAAGATTTGCCTGCCCATCCTACATTGAAAGAGGCGATTGAACTTCTTCCAC
The DNA here is from genome assembly GCA_944385095.1 of uncultured Oscillospiraceae bacterium. Classification (GTDB taxonomy): domain Bacteria; phylum Bacillota; class Clostridia; order Oscillospirales; family Oscillospiraceae; genus Lawsonibacter. Next base: position 3,537 of record CALWVS010000056.1, on the reverse strand, counting down.
GGTACAAGCAAGCGATGGATTGGAGGTTTCACCATCATCCCAAATATGAAAGAGAATTTCAGCAGCTCATTGAAAGAGAAAACAACGCTTTAATCGGGGAAATCTCTAAATCCACTGATTACTATATTGTTGATATGGAATATGCAGAGAATAAAGCATTGTCACAGTTTGATATGGTTGCATTCAAATGGCTTTCGGAAAAAGCAGAGCGTAAAAATCCGCAAAAACCCACATTGGCATTGATTGAAGTGAAATATGGAGATAAAGCAATAGATGGGGATGCCGGAATTCAAAAGCATGTTGCGGATTTAAACGAATTTTTGGCTAACAAAACACAGCTTGCAGATTTTTGTGAAGATATGTCTCAGGTTTTTCGTCAGAAATGTGAGCTTGGGCTTGTCAAGGGATTGTTGGAAAAGCAATATCCTGTGTCTATTTCTCCAGAAAATGTAGAAGTGATTCTCATTTTTGCAAATCATGACCCGGATAAAAGTGCGTTTGGCAAAGAACTTGCCGCTGTCAAAGAACAGAACTATCCATTCCCCATTAAAATTGCACGGGCATCTATGATGGGTTATGGATTGTATGCAAATCGGTTACGAGATATTACAGATTTTTAGTTGTCATAAGCACCCGTTCAACCATATCAATATCAAATGGAGGTAGAATTTTATGGACGAAAAGATTAGGGAAGAAGCGATTACACGACTGAAAATTCTGCAAGAGCAGGGACTGGAAGAAGCCGTCGTGCAGAGATATATTCAGGAAAAACAGATCAGTTATAGTGTAAGTGTAACAGATGGCATATTGATTCATCAGATATTTGACCAGAATCCGGAGTTGTTGGCAATCAAAAAGGAAGTAGAGCAGGAATTTGATATCCATGTGTTTTATGCAACATTTCAGAAACTTGGATTTACCTGTCTATTGACGATGCTCGCAGTAGATAGCTATGTCGATGAGTGGGAGTATGAAAAAGAGAATATGCAGGAGCATCGAGCCACAGCATATGCCTATGATTTGGAGGCTCAATGGAGTGAGGCTGGGGAAATGCAATATAAGATTGTGCATGGTTGCATTGTGCGAGAATCATAAAACATCTCAGTTGTGATAACGTTGTACATATATTCTGAAGCAAAAGAGTCCCATCTTATCCCAGTAAGTCAAATTTCATGGAGGTATTCAAAGATAGGAGTTTACCATGCAGACCATTTTTTTAATCTTTGTTATTATCGGAATTTTCTGCTTTATTTTTGGCTATAATGGATGGTTAAAGCAGCATTATGGTGTTTCAGCACTTTCTCCAAGTCGCATGCTTGTAGGAATTGTGGATGCTTTTATATGGCTACAAATAGGAGATGCTGATTCTATTATTCAAGTACTTTGGGTTGTGGGTGTTGGAGGAGTTGTTTTTTTACTGTTATGGGCTGTCAATTATCAGCAAGTAAAAACTGCTCCTCAGGCATTCATTATGACCCTCTGGCATCTGGTGTGTGGTCTTGCGATTATTGTGATATGGTATGAATTGACACGAGATAGAAAGAAACGAAAGTAAGTGGAAAAGGAAAGCTGTTTTTGAATTGCAATATGGATTGACCAAAAAACGATGTGTTCATTTTGAGCACATCGTTTTTTATGGTTTCACAACTTGGCAAACCTGCTAATAGGTGTCAAGCCCTAAAAAAGAAAATATAGGAATCAGAAAATGGGCATGACAAAATAGACCTGCAATAAAATGAAAATTGCAGATCAGGGGTTTCACGACACTGCGGTGTCGTGATGCTTATAACAGGAACATACTGTTGCACACCATGTTCCTGTTATGAGCCGAATGCTCCATTATAAAGATTCCCTAACATTCAGATATTCTTTTACCTTGGCATAATAAATTCGCAAAAATTTTGCAGCCCCAGCCACAGTGTAGACATAGTAATGCTTCCCTTCCACCCGTTTCTTATCCATAAAACAGAACACAGGGTTCTCCCTATTCTCTTGCATCAAAACCCCAGAAGAAATCTCAAATAGCACCTTCCGCAAGTTAGGTGAACCACGCTTGGAAACATGGCGTTTCTTTGCATCAAATGTACCAGACTGGTATGGGGGTGCATCTACACCAGCATAAGCGACCAGAGCACCCTTGTGGGAAAATCGCCTTACATCACCAATCTCAGCCATCAATTGTGATCCTGTAATAGTTCCAACGCCATCCATTGCCATCACCAGTTCATATTCTGGAAGTAGAGAAGCGAGACGGTTCATCTCTGTCCTGATTACATGGAGAGCATCGTACACTGCATTCAGACTATTTACCGCTTGCGTAATCAGTAGTTTTGTACTATTATTTTTAGGAAGCGTGGCAATTGTGTTTCTGGCAGAGGTATGGATTCTCTCAGCATCGGAAGTGCTGAATCTGTAACCGGTTCTTTTGCACCATTTTTGGAATTTGTCTGCAAAAGTATGTAAGAACATAGTTGCCACACATTCTTTGTGCCAAAAACAAAGGACAAAATCAACCCATTTGACATGTCCCTTGATATTTCGTTTATCATCACGAAACAGTTTATTCGCACCAGGAAATGTCTGATCCAGAAGTGCAATCAAGCTGTTTCTCATAGAAATTCCAGTGTTTGTTGTTCGCTCATAAAGTCTACTTTGGAGTTTCAGCATTTTCCTTGTTTCATCCTCTGCGGAATATGCTCGCAGATCCATCCAGAAAGTAAGCCCATAATTTGCTATTTTTAATGCATCTGCTTTATCTGTTTTCACTTTACGCAGTGAGTTATCACTGAAGTTATGAATTAAAATGGCATTCACAACACTGACAAAGAACCCAGCCTGTTGCAATGCAAGAGCGATTGGTCTCCAATACATTCCTGTGTGCTCCATAATCACTCGGATTTCACTACCCTCATTATTGAGAGTATGAAGTTTTTCAAGCAGCTCTTTCATGCCTGCAATATCATGACTAACATCAAACGGAAGTAAGACCACCTCGCCACCTGGTCGTCTGGCTGCAACAGTGCTTTTGTATTTTGAGACATCAATTCCTACTGCTGTAATGACACCTGTGTTCATACACAATCCTCCCTTGCTGGATTTCATAACCGGCGACCACCACAGTTCATTACCGATTCCGCTTGCTTAGTTACACGAATGTATGGATTGCTCCAATAATTCAACCTGCATCAATCGAACGCTACAATGAGAAGGGTGGTTAACAGTTTGCACAAACGAGCGTGGTTAGCTCAAGCAGTGCTTCGTAAGACCGATTACCTTCTCATTGTAGCTTAGGTTTGAACCGTTGAATAGCACTACCTTTGCAGTGCCATTCTGTGGTCAAACATATTGTAGCAAGCAGCGCAAACGCCCGAACCGCTACGATGAAGTGGGGCTGTTCTCCGGTATGCTGTTCTGCGCCGACTGCGGCCATGTGCTGTATCAGCAGAGATACCAAAACAAAGACCGCAAGCAGGACTGTTACATCTGCGGCAGCTACAAGAAGCGCACCCGCGACTGTACGGCGCACTTTATCCGCAC
>CALWVS010000055.1 GCA_944385095.1 uncultured Oscillospiraceae bacterium | reverse complement strand
TATGGTCACAGGTACAGATTTAATCCGCTATGATTTGGGTGAGGACTTCTCTATTGAGACAGCCATTGTGGTGGGTGAACTGTACCGTCACAATGGAGAGTGGAAGTTCAACGCCATTGGCAGTGGGTTCCAAGGCGGTTTGGCTGCATTGTGTGGTCACTACGGCATTGAAGTTGCATAAATGAATTTAGGAGGTATTTGTTATGCCAATTAGTTTAAAAAAGGGTCAAAAGGTCAGTTTAACAAAGGATAATCCCGGTTTGAGTAAGCTGGTAGTCGGACTTGGATGGGATATCAATGCTTTTGATACCGGCGGTTCCTTTGATCTGGATACAGCCGCGTTCCTGCTGGGTGAAAATGGGAAGGTATCCAGCTCTGATGATTTTGTATTTTATGGTAACTTGGAGCATACCAGTGGAGCAGTCAAACATATGGGGGATAACCTGACTGGTGCAGGCGATGGGGATGATGAGCAAATCAAAATTGACTTGTCTCGTATGCCTGACAACCTTTCCCGTATTGCATTCACAGTCACCATTTATGAGGCTGAGGAGCGGCGTCAGAACTTCGGTCAGGTCAACAATGCCTTCATTCGGATTATGGACGAGAGCACTGGGCAAGAGCTTTTGCGCTATGATTTGGGTGAAGATTTCTCCATTGAAACTGCGGTAGTGTTTGGCGAAGTTTACAAAAACAATGGTGAATGGAAGTTCAATGCCATCGGCAGTGGATATCAAGGTGGTTTGGCTGCACTGTGTGCGAACTATGGTGTGGATGTAGAATAAGTGAGGTGTCCCATGGCTATTAGTCTGAAAAAAGGTCAGAAAGTCAACCTACATAAAAGTGAGAAAGTCAGCTTAGGTGAAATTTTAATCAATCTAAATTGGAACTCCAAACCTGTGAAACAGGGGTTATTTTCAGGTCTGTTAGGCGGTAGCAAGGGAATCGATCTTGACCTTGGGTGCTTGTATGAGTTAAAAAATGGGCAAAAAGGGGCTGTTCAGGCTCTGGGAAACGCATTTGGCTCACTCAAAAGCCCTCCCTATGTGTCTCTGGATGGGGATGACAGAACAGGTGCTGTTAAAACGGGTGAAAACCTCAGAATCAATGGGGACAAGATTTCAGAAATCAAGCGGATTCTGGTGTATACCTTCATTTATGAGGGTGTTGCCAACTGGCAGCAGGCAGATGCCATTGTCACCATTCGCTATCCTGGTGCGGAAGATCTGATTGTCAAAATGGACTCATATCACTCAAATGATATCATGTGCGGTTTGGTTTTATTTGAAAATGTCAATGACGAAACATTCAGTGTTGAGAAAATTGTTCAATTCTATTCTGGTCATCAAGCCCTTGACAGGGCATTCCACTGGGGCATGAATTGGCGAGCAGGTAGAAAATGAACAAGGAGGAGTATTGAATATGTCGGTTAGTTTACAAAAAGGTCAAAAAGTGAGCCTTACAAAGGACAACGCAGGACTCAATAAAGTGGTCGTTGGTCTTGGATGGGATAGTGCCAAAAGGGGCGGTGGTCTGCTTGGTGGTCTGTTTGGTGGCGGCTCTCAGCCTTCCATTGACTGTGATGCCTCTGCATTGATGCTGCAAAATGGAAAATTGGTGGACCAGAAGGATATCATCTATTTTGGAAACCTGAAACATGTCTCTGGCTCTGTCATCCATCTGGGGGACAACCTGACTGGTGATGGCGATGGTGATGATGAGCAGATTATCATTGAATTGGCACATGTGCCCGCTGAATATGACCGTATTGTTGTTGTCGTCAATATTTATCAGGCAGTCCAGCGTCGGCAGAGTTTTGGTATGATTCAGAATGCATTCATCCGTATTGTTGACTCACGTACCAATCAGGAACTCTGTAAGTATAATTTGTCTGACAATTATGATGGCATGACAGCTATGATTTTCGGTGAAATCTATCGCCACAACGGTGAATGGAAGTTCAATGCTGTTGGTCAGGGCACTACAGATCCTGGACTTGGCGAATTGATTCGGCATTTTCTGTAATATACATAGATAAAAACCTGGGGAAAGAAATGGAACGCATCAATACTTCCTTTCTTTCCCTCGTTTTAGGGAGAAGAAAACAATGCATTTTAATGGACTTTCTGATAAAGAGGTTTTGGAATCACGGGAAAAATATGGCAGTAACGTCATACCCGATTCAGAACCCACCACATTTTGGGCTGAATTTAAGGAGACATTCGGCGACCCAATGATTCGCATCCTTCTCATCATTGCGGCTCTGATGATTGTGATGTTTTTATTTGGCTATGCAGATATTTATGAGCCAGCAGGTACCATTGTTGCGGTTTTGATTGTTGCCTTTGTAACAGCCAAAACCGGTGTTGCAAGCGATACCAAATATCGCCAGTTAAAAGACAGTGCAAAAAAGGACCAGTGTAAGGTCTATCGAAATGGTGTAGTAACTGTGATTCCTGTGGATGAAGTGGTAACCGGTGACAAGGTACTGCTTCAGGCTGGCGATAAGATTCCAGCAGATGGTGTACTGGTCTATGGTACACTCAAAGTGGACAATTCCGCTCTCAATGGTGAGGCAGAAGAATGCCATAAGACAGCAGCAGATGCCTCATTCCGATTGGCAGATGAGATTACTGGTGATACCTTTGTGGACAAGCATTCCCTGTTCCGTGGTGCTGTTCTGTTTGATGGTGAGGGTGTCCTTGATGTACAAAAAGTAGGTCTGGCCACCATGATGGGAAAAATGGCAGAAGAAATGCAGGAAGATGAGCCTGACTCCCCACTGAAAGTAAAACTTGCAAAACTTGCTGACATGATCTCCAAGTTTGGCTATATTGGTGCCATTGTCATTGCCATTATGTACTTTGGATACTTTATTCTTTCTGCTGGCGGTTTCCAGTCCTATTTCTCATTGGGAGCAGCTACCATTATTCAGGATATTGTAGAGGCTGTCTCCCTTGCTGTTGTCATTATTGTCTGTGCTGTTCCAGAAGGGCTTCCCTTGATGATTTCTCTGGTTCTGATGCAAAATACGAGTAAAATGCTGGATCATAATGTTCTGGTTCGTAAAGCAGAAGGAATTGAGACAGCCGGTTCCCTTAACATTCTGTTCAGTGACAAGACAGGAACCATCACAAAGGGCAGTTTAGAGGTAGTTGAATTTTTTACTGCCGATGGAGTGACGATTCCATTGAATGAACTTTCAGAATATGGGAAAGTAAAAAGTCTTGTTGACCTTGCTATTGGAAAAAATACACAGTCTATGTTTGATACAGAGGGACGGGTGATTGGTGGAAACGCCACAGACCAAGCTCTGATGAAGTTTATTGGACCAGAAGTCTTTCAAAAATTGGAATCTTCTTGTTCTATCACCAGTTCTCAGGGTTTTAATTCCTCTAACAAGTTCAGTCAGGCATACTTGGAAGAATTGGGAAAAACTTTCTACAAGGGTGCTCCTGAACGGTTGTTGGCAGTTTCCACAAAATATCTCAGTCTGAATGGAGATACACATCCCATTGACTTTGATGCATTAAACGCAAAGATTGATGAACTTGCCAACAAGTCCATGCGTGTTCTGGCTTTTGGCTATTCTGAGCAAACCCTTTCCGAAAATAAAATCAACTCGGATACTGTCATCATTGGGCTTGTGGGTATTCGTGATGATGTGCGTCCAGAGGCAAGGGATGCCATTGCTGAAGTGCAGCGCGCTGGAATTCAGGTTGTTATGATCACTGGTGACCGCTTGGAAACTGCTGTTGCCATTGCACGGGATGCCAATTTACTCCATTCTGAAGATGATGTTGCCCTTACCTCTGCCCAACTGAATGAACTTTCTGACGAAGAAGTAAAGAAAATCATTCCTCGTATCCGTGTCATTGCCCGTGCACTGCCAACAGATAAATCCCGCATGGTGCGGCTCTGTCAGGAAATGAATTTGGTTGTCGGCATGACAGGAGATGGTGTCAACGACTCCCCTGCTCTAAAGCGTGCCGATGTTGGCTTTGCTATGGGCAGCGGTACAGAAGCCGCAAAAGAGGCTGGTAAAATTGTGATATTGGATGATAACTTTAGATCCATCAAAGATGCAATCTGGTATGGACGTACCATCTATCACAACATTCTGAAATTCTGTAAATTCCAGCTTGTCATCAATGTAGCAGCTGTTGTTGTCAGTGCCATTGCTCCTTTCTTTGGTGTAGAGGAACCTCTCAAAGTCACACACCTCCTCTTTGTAAACTTGGTTATGGATGGTTTGGGGGCAATCATGCTCGGCAATGAACCTGCTCAAGAGCGTTATATGAGAGAACAACCTCGCAGGAGAGATGAGAGCATTGTAAGTAAACCGATGATGGTACAAATTTTTGTGATGGGAATTTGGCTCACCATTTTGAGTTTTATCTTCCTGAAACTTCCTTTCTTTGATCAATTCTTCCATACAACAGAGGAAAAACTATCTGCCTACTTTGTACTATTTATTTGGAGTGCACTCTTTAACGGCTTTAATGTACGCCACGATAAATACGCGATTTTCAAAGGTCTCAATGAAAACACAGGCTTTATGAAGGTTTTTGTTACCATTGTACTGGTACAGGCATTTATTGTCACCGCAGGATTGATTCCAATTCCTGTATTTGGGTGGATTAGCAGTATGTTTAGCTGTGTACCATTTGGCATTACAGGATGGATTGTTGTCATTCTTTTGGCTATGACTATGATTCCTGTGGACCTGATTCGCAAAGCGGTAACAAAGACAACCTAACTACTGGAAAGGATTCCTCAACCTATTTATTGAGGAATCCTTTTTATTCGATATAAGGAAGCGTGATGAAATGCCTATCTATACCCAAGAAACTACTTTACGTGTTGCGAAACGCTACAATAACACCAAAAGACCCTATCTGCTGGTAAATCCTCTGCAAGCCAAACATCTGCCAGTCAGTCCTTCAGAAGCCCTTTCTATGATGAAATCCTTGGGACATTTACTCTGTCAAAAATATCCCAACACAAAATTGGTCATTGGATTTGCAGAAACCGCAACGGCAATAGGTGCCGCTGTGGCAACCTGTTTTCCTGACCCATGTATTTACATCCACACCACCAGAGAATCCATGCCAGATGTCCAAAACTGGGTTCTTTTTTCTGAGGAACACAGCCACGCAGTGGAACAAAAGTTGTGTGCTGAAACATTGGGTGTTTGGTTCCATCTCAGTGATACCATCTTATTTGTGGAAGATGAAATTTCAACTGGAAAAACACTCATCAATATGGTTCAAAAACTAAAGCAACAATTTCCTGTCCTGTCTGAAAAGAAACTGGTAGCAGCTTCCATATTAAATCGTGTTTCCCCTGAAAATATCACAAAGATGGAGGATGCTGGCATTCAATGTGAATATTTGGTAAAACTTCCCCAGGTTGATTATTCAGAAATGGTTTCGCACATCCAAGTATCGGAAGCCGACCCAACAGACTATATAGAGCCACATCTGATTGGTGAATCTCTGTCGGAACTGGAGTTATATGACCCACGAAAAGGGGTAAATATCAAAACTTATACGCAGAACTGCCTTCAAATTGCACAGGAATTTTGTTCTCGCTATACCACTTCCCTCCCCTATGGTGCTTCTGTTCTTGTTCTTGGAACGGAAGAATGTATGTATCCTGCATTGATTCTAGGGGACTATCTGGAACAATCTGACAATCATTTGTCGGTTCGCTGTCATGCCACAACCAGAAGTCCCATTGGCATTTCACAGATGGAAGGATATCCCATTACTTCTGGGCACAAAATTATGAGTTTTTATGAGACAGAACGAAATACCTATCTCTATAATTTGCAACACTATGATACTGTTATTGTTGTAACAGATGGTTTAGGCACTCATATTCAGGCGATGGGCAGTTTTCTGTCTGCTATTAAACCATATCACATCCCTAACCTTTTTTGGCTGCAAGGAGGGCACCATGTTTGGCACATATAAAAAAGACGATGTAACCCTTTTATTAAAAGATATCACAGGTTGTGTGGAACCACTGGGGACAAAGGAGCGTGAAGCACGTATTCAAAGTGGTACTCACTATTCAGAAATGTTACCATTGGAATATGAACCCTCCACAGCCTACTTAAATACATATTATGATGCTTTAAAACGTTATGCACAGCTGACTGCCGATGCTGTCGCGTCTGTAGCAGAACAGATATGGATGGAAAATGGAAAAGACGCTGTACTTGTCTCTCTGGCACGGGCGGGAACCCCTATTGGTATTTTAATCAAGCATTACATTGCCCAAAAATATCATACTGATGTAACGCATTACAGTATTTCCATCATTCGTGGGCGTGGTATTGACCAAAATGCAATGAATTTCATCTTAGCACATCACTCCCCTGCTTCCATCCAATTTGTGGACGGTTGGACTGGGAAAGGGGCAATTCAAAGAGAGCTGGAACAGGCTATGTTATATTATCCAGGTGTCAGTTCTGGTTTAGCTGTTCTGTCAGACCCTGCCCATCTCTCTAAAAAATGTGGCACCCATGAGGATTTTCTCATTGCCAGTTCCTGTTTGAATGCAACAGTGTCTGGTCTGCTCAGTCGTACCTTTTACCGTTCTGATTTGATTGGTCCCAATGATTTTCATGGTGCTGTATTTTATCAGGAACTGATGGCAAAGGACCTGACCTACCAGTTTATTGAGACGGTAGAACATCACTTTTCTTTTCACTCTCATTTTGCGTCTGAACCAATCCCAGTGTCCAAAAGTTCCAAAAAAGAAGTATACGAAATAGGGCAACAATTTCATATTAACAATATCAATTTCATTAAACCAAGCATTGGCGAGACCACCCGAGTTCTTTTGCGGCGAGTGCCATGGAAAATCCTGGTGCATAGCTACCACGATGAGGAACATCTGGGACACATCTATCAACTGGCAAAAGAAAAAGGGGTTGAAGTAATAGAATATCCACTGGTCAATTATAGAGCCTGTGGATTGATTCAATCTATGGCAGACCAATAAGACAAAGTATATGGAGATAGAAATGGTGGATAGGAGGAACAATATGAGCCAGTTTTTCAACCAATTTCAAGCTGTTCCTTTCAAAACAACGGAGCATCATCCTGTGGAGCTCTTTTTTCAAAAAGAGGGTCGGTATTCTAATTTTCAAAAAGAAGCCTTTTTTCTTCGTTTGATTGTGGATACCGATTTTGCTCTGTGGTCGGAACAATGTAAATCCTGGCAAAAGAAACACTCTGGTCATCTCTATGTTGCGCAATTTTCCAGTCAACTGGACCCATCTCAGGCAACACATTATCGAGAGTTATATAATCAAAAAGGGCTTCAGCCATCGTTTCAATTTCAAAATATCATTTGGAATGAAACATTTCACCACAGCTTGCAAAACATACTGCAACTGTTCCAGAAAATCCGCAACTGCAAAGAAGAATCTATTTTATGTAATTTTGCAGTGAAATTGTTCTATTGGATTGACCTCTATTTCCCCCAATTATTTATAGAGACTACCAAGATGAACCAATTCCCAAAATTCATATGCAGTGGTAAAATCGGCACTTCTGAGTATCTTTTTTTGTACATTCTCTATCAACTAGGTTGTGATGTATTGTATTTAGGGCAGGGGCAAGATGTTTCTGTTTCATCCACAGAGCTGTTGTCTCTTTCCCAGCGTGTAGAGCAACCACCTGTTTTACAACAAACAGGAGAACAATTTAACCCCATCTCCCCTATTCCTGCCCAACAACGTCCTACCATTTCCAGATCTTCCCTACAGCGAGCAGACAGAGTCAACCAGCAGCCTGTACATACACAACCCACCGCTCCACAGCAGGAGCGGAATATCCTGTCCAGAGCCAGCCTACAACACCCTAATCGGACCCCATCTGCAAAACCCCAGCCCTCTCCCCCAACTCCAACCGCACAAAAGCAGCCTATGGAATTTGAACAACTGGCTGGTTTTGCTTCTTCTGTGGTCATGTTGAAAATTTTTGATGAAAATAATGAGTGTGTAAAGACAGGTTCCGGGATTATCATCAGCAATCAAGGCTACATCTTAACAAACTTTCATGTAGTGTGTGGTGGTGCCTACTATGGTATCCTTTTGGAAGAAGAAACAGATGTCTTTTATACTGATACACTTGTCAAGTACCACCCAGAATGGGATTTAGCTATTTTACGGTTTGATAAATATAGAACCCCAATTCCCATTTTAGACGCATCTGAGCGTTTGGTGCGTGGGCAAAAGGTAGTTGCCATTGGCAGTCCATTGGGGCTGTTTAACACCATTTCAGATGGGATTGTCTCTGGTTTTCGAGAGTTAAGGGGGATGTCTATGGTACAATTCACTGCTCCTGTCTCTCATGGAAGTAGTGGTGGTGCTCTTTTAGACATGTATGGGAGACTGATTGGGGTGATTACTGCTGGGTTCGATGATGGACAAAATCTGAATTTGGCAGTGAACCACAATACCATTCTGCAATTTGTTGGAAATTTACTGTAACTAAGCTAACCATGGGCAGAAACAACCATATTGTAAAGGAGAAACGAGGTCAGGGTGTCAAAAGAGCCTATAAAATAAGCTCTTTCCCACTTCATCATAAAAATATGAAACAAAATATCTTATTTGCCAGTGATTTAGACAATACACTTCTATTTTCTTACAAGTATAAAAAAGAGACTGACCAATGTGTTGAATATTTGGATGGTCAGGAACAGGGTTTTTTTACCCAAAAATCCATTGCATTGTTAGGAAAAATCAACCAAAGTATTTCTTTCGTTCCAGTGACAAGCCGCTCCATAGAGCAATATCAGCGGATTCAATTTCCAAAAGAATGTACCCCAAACTATGCAGTCACAACCAATGGTGCCATTCTACTTGTCAATGGGGAAATTGATTCTACATGGTATCAAACTTCCATCCAATCTGTAAAGCCATGGTACCCTGAATTACATAAAATTCATGATATGCTGTCATCCATACCTGAGGCATTACGATACCGCATAATTGATGAAATGTATCTCTTTGCTGCCTGTGAATGTGCCGAAGATGCCCAACGCACTGCATCCCACTTTATTGGAAAAACAAAATTAGAAGTGGCTGTATCTGGACGAAAGGTATATTTCTTTCCCCCCTCTATCAACAAAGGCTGTGCCATAGAACGCCTGAAAACCCGCTTTAAACCAACCTATACCATCTCCGCTGGTGATACCATCATAGATGTTCCCATGCTCTTGCAGTCTGATTTGGCAATTATTCCAGATGCCAATCTCCTCTCCAATGCAACGGTTTCACACCTCGTTGCACCCAATGGCATTCCTTTTTCTGATTTCATACTGACTCAGGTATTGCATGAATTATCATAACCATTGTTTTCTGATTTTTATAAAAAGCCAGCCCTTTGAAAAAAGAGCTGGCTTTGACAATTCTATTATATTTCCTTGATTCCATAAACTTTCGCTAATTGCATCATTTTAACCGCCCATCTGTGATGGGTGTTATACTCATTCATCCGCATGGATCCTATATTTGCAGAAACCAGATTAGCAGCTCCCCTATCCCAATTCAAAATTTGGCATGCATCCTCATAGTCAGACTTTTTTACCTTTAATGCCTCATTCACAATCGCAATCTGTTTTGGATGTATCACTGTTTTCCCAATAAATCCACTGAGTAAATCCAGCTCCAGTTCTCTTTTTAACCCAGTGTCCCACCCCTCACCTGCATAGTATTCCCATACAGGTCCAGAAATAACATAAGTAGTGCCATATGTTGTCACAATATCAATTAAAATATCTGCAACCGGTTTTACATCATATATGGTATGATTTACAGGTCTGCGAATGGAAAATGCGTGTGATAAATCATTTCCCCCCACCCGAATATTCAAAATAGACTCTTGCACTGTTTCCAGCTTGTCTTTTACCATTGCTAGGTTCTTGTGTCTTGAACTTAAATCAATCATGGAAGCGGATTCAAAAATCGGCATGTAATAGTATTGATAACCTGAATTTTTCAGTTTTGTAATGACTTCAATATAGGCATCACAGTTTTCTATAAAGAATTTTGGAATAATAAATCCTGTTAATATATCAGAAAAGACACTGTAAACAGATGCAAGTTTTTCTAATTGCTGTACAGAACGAATACGAATAAAAATCAGTGGCATATAAAAATCTCTAGCTGCTTTTGCTTTTTGTATGGATTCCAGTGTCTTATACAAATACTGTTCCGCTTCTTCTACGGCGTTTTCATGAACGGTATCCTCTAAACAAAATGCCAAAGAAAATGGTTTTCCAAATTGTTCTTTCTGCAAAGATTCCACAATAGTTCCATGCATATTTGCAGGGCAGTACATCAATGCTCCAACCCCATAACCGCTTATGACTCTATTCATATCTATCAGCCTCATTGTATTTTTAAAGTATATTCCATTCATTCTATACAAGGGATATGATAGCATAAATAGAACGCCTTTTCAAGTATTCAGAAATCTTGTAGAACAATAGGATTTCTGCTATCATACATATAACTATACTAGAGGTGAGCCCTATGTCAGATATAGAAAGAATTCTTACTGTCATAAAACAGTATCAAAACAAAATAATTTCTTTGGAATCCCTTCAACAATGGTTTCAAACATTACCATTGTGTTGTTACTTTACAGCACAACAGATTCAAAAAGTAGAAGAACTGCTGGACACAATTTATTTTTTGACCTCATATCAAGAACAATATGACAATGTAATCCAAGTATTAACCCCCATAGAAAATTATCTGGAATGTTTATACAAGGATGAACTCATCCATAGAATAGAAATTTTTATCAATGGAACAGAGTATTCTATTGATGATGCAAATAAAATAGAAGGTATGCTCAGTTACTATTATGAGGATGATGAAATGATACAAGATTTTATCACATGTCTTGCTCTCTATACACCTCATGGTGGAGATTACCTATATAGCTATGCTGACATTCTCCACAAAGCAAAATCTATATTGACCTATATTCAGGAGCACAACTGTCATCATTGATAGACTATTTCTCTTACGCTTGCCGTTTTCTTCCAGAAAATTGCAAGTGTTTTTTATACCAATAAATATATAAAAAAATTTGTAACGATTTTGCTTCTCCTTTGTCTTATGGATAAAGGAAGTGAGGTGTTTATGTGAAAGAATTTGAGACAATATATTTAGAATATTACAACAGTATCTTTCAATATGTTCGTTTGCTGTGTAAGGATGAAACATGGGCAGAAGAAATCACACAAGAGACTTTCTTTAAGGCATTAAATAAAATTGATGCCTTTCGTGGAGAGTGTAAACTGAGTGTGTGGCTCTGCCAAATTGCAAAAAACATTTTCTTCACACAGGTAAAACAACGACAAAAACAGACAGATTACCCATTTGAACAAATTCCAGATACCGAAAACATAGAGCAACGCCTTTTCAACCAGGAAACTGCGTTTGCACTTCACAAATTACTTCATCAATTAGAAAATCCGTATAAAGAGGTCTTTTGGATGCGTACCTTTGGGGAACTTTCTTTTTCAGAAATTGGAAGTCTTTGGGGTAAATCCGAAAGCTGGGCAAGAGTAACCTATCATAGAGCAAAATTAAAAATTAGGGAGGGAATTTCATGAAATATCCATGTAGTCTCATTCAAGATTTGTTGCCACTATATCACGATGGGGTTTGCAGTGAAGAAAGTAAACAGATTGTTGAACAGCATCTATCTGAGTGTTCTGTCTGTAAAGATACATATACTTCTCTTTCTGAACCAAGTGAACTCCTTTCTTTCCCTCAGGATTCAGAGCGGGAACAAAAAAAAGCAGCTTCTTTCCGTGCAGTCAAGAAAAGGATTCTAAAAATTCAAATATTTGTAGGGGTCGCTGTCTTTGTTATTATTGCTGTTTTATCCATGTCTCTGGTTGGTTTTATGAAAACCTCTGAAGAAATCATCTCCTATGAGGATAATATTTTTGTCCTAATGACAGATGATGGCTTGATTGGTCGATTGCAGGGCAATCAGGCAAATCACCTGAAGCTAAAGCGGGTAGAAATTGAAACAGAAGGGAGCACAAATACCTATTTATTTTTCTATTTATCTGGTACAAAGTGGGATAGCCTAGTGACAAGTGATGCTGTATTTTCTGAATACACCCTATGCCCTACTGATAAGGGTGCAACTCAAATTGACTGTGTATTTTACTATACAGGGGACTATACAGGAATGGAAACAATGAATGAATCTGAGTTGCAAACCATAATTGACAATTCCATTTTACTGTGGGAACCATAAAATTTTTATCTGAAAAAGTGGCGCACAAATGAACAGCACCCCAATTGTTAGACAGTATGATATACTGGATAACAAGAGGGGTGCTTTATTATGCCAAAAGGAATA
>CALWVS010000054.1 GCA_944385095.1 uncultured Oscillospiraceae bacterium | reverse complement strand
GTATTCCTTTTGGCATAATAAAGCACCCCTCTTGTTATCCAGTATATCATACTGTCTAACAATTGGGGTGCTGTTCAATGGAATGGTACTCCGTTTTTTATTTTCCGATGGGATTGACATCAGCGGCATGTTTCAAATCTACATTGCTGATGTGTGTATAAATTTGTGTGGTATCCAGCCTCTCATGTCCCAACAATTCTTGTAGTACACGAATATCCACTCCATTTTGCAGCATAATGGTAGCGGCTGTGTGCCTCAATTTATGTGGGGATGCCTCTACTTCTAACACATAGAGGTATTTTTTCACCAACCCCTGAATTTGTCGAATACAGATACGGCGTTTTCTCTGGCTAAGAAATACAGCATCTGCATTTGCTCGGTCTGTTTCAATTTGGCGTCGAATGGCAAGATACTGTTGCAGTGCGTCTTTTGCCAGTTCATTCAAATATACAATCCGCTCTTTTCCTCCCTTCCCTCGTACCTTCAAATGGTCACTGTGGATATTTTTCAGGTTTAATCCTGACATCTCAGAAACACGCAAACCACAAGTGAGAAACAAAATCAAAATGGCGCGGTCTCGCAGTTTATGGGTCCCTGCTGGGACTTCAATGAGATCATTGCACTGTTCCAATGTCAGATACACCGGCAATTTCCGATCTTTCTTTGGTGCTGACACACTGGCGGCAATATTCACTTCCAACTGCCCACTTTCGACTAAATACCGATAAAAGGATTTGATGGTGGAAAGTCTCCGTCCTCTGGTGACTTTATCCAACTGTCTCTCCCGATTCAAATAAGACAGATAGTCATAGATATCTGTTTTCTCTAACTGCTCTAACTGCTCCAATTCCAGATAAACCCCATCCCCTTCTGGATGTTCCTTTCTAGGTGGATAGTTGTCATTGACCCACTGTGCAAAAAATTTTAAATCAGAAAAATAAGCATCAATGGTGGCTTTGGTGTGCCCTAAAACAGATTCATGGTACTGTAAAAAGCGTTTCACCAGAGGGGAACTGGTACGATAATCCATTTATTTTTCCTCCTTTCCCCATCTGAATAGAACAAGTATAGCATAATTCCTCAAAAAAATCAATTCGTTCAGAGTTCTTTTTGTGTATCAATGGTCATTTCCTTGATTCTGGTTAGCTAAAATATTTCGTGAAATATGGATTTCACGCAGTTTTTAAGAATTACCCCTTTTTCGAGTTCTTTTCCCTTCTCTGTTTGAGCAAAATAAGGTTCTGCTCTTGACTTTTCTCGATATTCGAGTTATAATCATGTCATAAATCTCGAATATCGAGAAAGAGGGGTTGAAATGCCACGGGAAAAATTTAAGACCTTGACTGAGCAGATGTTTTATATTTTGCTCTGTCTCCAAAAGGAATGCAGAGGTGTAGAAATTTTGGAACAGGTGTGCACCCTTACAGATCATCGTGTCACCATTGGTTCTGGTACACTATACGACCTTCTGGAAAATTTTCTCAAAGAGGGATTGATTCAGGAGACAAAGGCAGAGGGACGCAGACGCAGTTACATCATCACTCCAGCAGGGCAACAACGCTTAGCACAGGAATACCAGCGCATCTGTGCCCAAGTGGAGGATTATGAGCGGATGAGAAAGGAGGAATTTTCATGAAAGAATACAAACGCAGTTTGGCTAACTTTGCCTTCTATGATTCCATCACCATCACACAAAAACTGGAACAAATGGCAATGGAGGGATGGATGCTAAAAGAAACCGGAAATTTCTTTTGGACCTATGAAAAGGTACCACCACAACATCTCCGCTTTGCTGTGACCTACTGTGCCAATGCCTCAGAATTTGACTCCTCCCCTACCGATGCACAATTGACCAAAGAGGAGTTTTGTGCATTTGATGGTTGGCATTTATTGACACGCTGGCACACCATACAAATTTTCTATACAAAAGAGGAACATGCCATTCCCATTGAAACTGACCCTGTTACACAGATTGAAACCATCCATAAGGCAGTAGGTCGAAAAATTTTACTTCCTCAGTGTTTTGCTTTGTTCATTTGGTGTTGTCTCCTGCTATTCAAAATTTGGAACCTATGGAATAAGCCAGCAGAAGTTTTATCATCCTCTTATGATTTATACTTCATTCCTGTCTTTTTGTTTATTGTTCTCGCCTTTGCTCATGAATTGATTTCCTATTTCTTTTGGCATCATAAAGCATATCAGATTGCACAAAACGAGGGGACTTTTTATCGTGTAAAAAACAGAAGCTGGATTAGCTACACCTTTCTCATTTTTGCATTGATTTTTTTGTTCCTCTCCTATTGCAGTTCACCCTATCAATTCATTCTCTTTACAGCTTGGATTTTTGTTGCAGTCTCTATTGCATTCGGAACGAAAAAGTTGCTTCCAATACTAAAAAAGAAAAACCTCTCTCGCCGCACCAATCAGATGATTTATGTTCTATGTGTTTGGTTTGTCATGTTTTTTGGAATTGTTGGTCTCTCTGCTCTGGCAATCCATCAAAACTGGTTTACCTCATCACAAAGTATACCCATAGGTAGTTATGAGTTTGATGGAAGAACAAGAAATATTTATGATGATGCTTTACCATTGAACATAGAGGATTTGGTTGAAACTGATATACATTACTCCAAACAGGCTGAATATCAGGAAACCTTTCTTCTCTCTTGTACCCAATTCAGCCAACGTCCGCTCTTGACAGAACCAGTGCAAACCTATAGATTGGACTACACCATTTATGACATCAAGCAACCAATCCTTTATCCATTTGTGAAAGATGGGCTTTTGCGTGCAAAACAGGACAAGGTACAGGACGATATGGTTTTGACTGACCACTATGAACCCATTGACCCATCTATTTGGAATGCAAATGAAGCTTACCAACTTCATTGGAGTGATGGTGTTCTGAATACCTATCTCATCTGTTTTGACCATCGTATGGTAGAAATCCAATTTTTTTGGCAACCTACAACAGAGCAAATTCAAATGGCTGCCAGTATTCTTATAAATGAGTAAAAAATGGGCATCGGCAAATTTATGCCGATGCCCTCACGATTTTAATGTTTGAATTTTTCAAAGAAGTGGGAAAAAATACTATGCTTCTTTTCTTTGTGCTGTCTTTGTTGATTTGCTTCTACTGGGCACATTGCCTCCTGCATAAAAACCGCCTGTGCATCAATCTGCTCTTTTGACCCAGACACGACTGGCAAGTAAGTACCATCTGACTGCATATCTCTCGCTTTCACCGTATCAGAACAAAATACATTCACATAGTGTAGTATTTTGTTTCTGATTTCCGGTTCCAGCACTGGACAGGCAATCTCCACCCGCCGCTGAGTATTCCGGGTCATGATATCTGCTGAACCAATGTAAACTTTTGTTTCCTGTCCCACCCCAAAGACAAAAATCCGGGAGTGCTCCAGATAGCGACCAACAATGGAAAATACACGGATGTTGTCAGTCAATCCCTTTACCCCAGGACGCAGACAACAAATGCCTCTCACATTCATGGTAATGGAAACACCTGCCTGACTTGCCTTTGCAAGGATATCAATTAAGTCCCGGTCTGTAACAGAGTTGACTTTAATAAAAATACGAGCCGGCTTTCCTGCCAGTGCTTTATCAATTTCTCCCTGAATCAGTGTCATCAGTCTAGGTTTCAGACTGTATGGAGCCACCAATAATTCTTTATAGTTACCCTCCAGATTAGATGTGGACATATTTTGAAAAAATGCCACTGCATCTTCTCCAATCACTGGATTTGCTGTCATCAAACTGAAATCGGTATACAGTTTCGCTGTTTTTTCATTGTAGTTTCCGGTTCCAATCTGGGTGATGTACTGCACCTTTCCCCGCTCCACACGGGTAATCAGACAAATTTTGGAATGTGCTTTGTAGTGTTCAAAACCATACAAAATAGTACATCCTGCTTCTTCCAGCCGCTCTGCCCATGCAATGTTATTCTGTTCATCAAAACGGGCACGCAACTCCATCAGAACAGTAACATCTTTTCCATTCTCCGCTGCTGCCGCCAGATATTCTGCCAGTTTGGCTGTAGATGCCAAACGATAAATGGTAATTTTAATGGACAAGACATCTGGATCAGATGCTGCCTCCTTCACCAACTTTAAGAATGGGTCCATAGAATGGAAGGGATAAAACAGGAGGGCATCCTGATGCAAAATCTGAGGAATCATCTTTTCATCTTTTTGGAGTTGAGCAGCCCATTGTGGTGTATAGGGGGGATAACACAGTGCAGCACTGCTTTCTTTTGGCAACTTACTTTCCAGCGCAAACACATACCCCATAGAAAGCGGGCTTTTGGATAAGAATACGTGCTCCTTTGGCAAATCCAACCGCTGACAAAGATATTGCTGCATCTCCTCTGAGGGATTGCCCTGTAATTCCAGTCGAACGGGTGCCAATCTTGCCCGCTTTTTCAAGACTTTCAACATGTGGGTGCGAAAATCCTTTCCCACATCATAGTCCTCATCATCAGGGCTAATGTCTGCATTGCGTGTCACTGCCATCACACACTTCTCTACCACCTGATAGGAGTCAAACAGTTTATGACAATATTCCAGCACCACTTCTTCTGTCCGCAAGAAACGCAGTCCAGATTCTTCCAGACAATAAAATGGGGGCAATGCCTTTGGAATGGGAACCAGACCAAAGCACTGTTCCCCTTCCCGTTTCAATTTTAAAATCACACACAACCGCTTACTTGGTAAATTGGGAAATGGATGGTGGGCGTTCACTACCATAGGGGAAAGCATGGGACTGACATACCCTCGAAACCACCGCTCCACCTGTTTTTTCTCGCTTCCATCCAGCTCCTCTATTTTCAGGTCACATACATTACAGGAACGCAGCCGTGTGTTCAGACTGCCCAGAATTTTATCTCGTCTTTTATACAATGGTGGAACTGCCTGTGCAATCGCCTGCAACTGCTGGGCAGGCGTCATACCACTGCGTCTATCTAAATGGCTCTCTTTGGATAAGGTCATATCAAAAATAGAGCCCACCCGAATCATATAAAATTCATCCAAATTACTGGTAAAAATAGACACAAATTTCAAACGCTCAAACAGTGGGACACACTCGTCTTCTGCCTCCTCCAATACTCGCTCATTAAAGCGCAGCCACGATAATTCTCTCTCTTGTGTGTAGCGAGTATCTATATTACGGCTCATTTTTTCTGTCCTCCCATGACCTTTTCCAACAGATATCCCTCTCGTACACCACAGGTACTGACAGAAATGGTCTCTACCTCATATTCTTTACAAATGGTTTTTAAAATTGCCAATCCCGGAACAACTGTATGAATACGGTCTGGAACTGTCTTTAAAATATGCTGTAGTGCGTTTCGGTCGCCATTTTTCAACATCTTGTAAAGACGTTTCACATCACTGGCAAGTAAAATGCGTCGATGGCTTTCCCCATCCACTTGGGCATCACACAGTTTGGCAGCAGCACGGATGGTCCCTCCTACGCCTACCAAATGATGGCAGGCAATACCAGCATCTTTTGAAAACTCCAGTTCCTGACGAATTCGCTCTTTGATACTTTTACGCTCTGCCTTAGTTGGAAATAATCCATTGACATAGGTTGTATGGAGGGACAGGGAACCAATGGCAAGGCTGCACTCTGATGTAACAACCCCATTTTCATAGGAAACAAGTTCTGTAGAACCACCACCAATATCAGTCAGCAGCCCACTCCCTCGCATGTCACTACAGGAAGTTGCACCTATAAAAGAGTAATGTGCTTCCTGCGCTCCAGATAACACATCTACATTTAGTCCTGTTTCAGAACGGATTCTATCCAATGCTGTTTCTGTATTGGTAATATTACGCAATGGGGCAGTGCCAAAGACATACATATCATGTACGTTCAGGTTCTTCAAAATTTCCTGAAATTGCTTCAACACACCACAGGCACACTCAATTCCTTCTGAACTCATGGTTCCATCTTGAATATAGCCTGCCAGTCCTGCCATCTCTTTTTTATGGATGAGCAAGCGAAACTTTTCCCCTTCCCACTGATAAATGGAAAGGCGCATTGTGTTGGAACCTACATCTACAATACCACATTTCAAAGTCATTCATCTCCTATTGTCTCTTTTTATTAGCATTTACCCATTATCTTTAGTGTACCTCTTTTCATCCAAAATATCCACTCATTTTACATCAATGATAGGTAAAATTTTTGTAAAATAAGATTTCTTTCACATACCAAACCATATCCCTTTTCAAAAAGAAAGTCTTGCATATTGTGTCCGGTTTGGTGTAAAATATAGAGGTTAATATTCCCACCAAAGAGACAGGAGGGTTCTATATGGCTGAAGAACTGAATCATGGCACACCAACGACACAGGAGCCAGCCCCCAGCCAGAACTTTATTCACGAATTTATTACCGAGGACATTGCCCCTGGTGGACGTTTTGCCGGGATGCAGGTACACACCCGTTTTCCACCCGAACCAAATGGCTATTTGCACATTGGTCACTGTAAAGCACTTATCATTGACTTTGGTTCCGCGGAAAAATTTGGCGGAATCTGTAATCTCCGCATGGATGATACCAACCCCGCAAAAGAGGACACCGAGTTTGTAGATGCCATCCAGGAAGACATTCACTGGCTTGGTTTTGATTGGGGTGATCGCTTTTTCTATGGCTCAGATTATTTTGAGAAGACCTACGAACTGGCAGTTGGTCTCATCAAAAAAGGACTCGCCTATGTATGTGAGTTAACACCAGAACAGTTTAAGGAGTACCGCGGCGACACCAATACTCCTGCCCGTTCTCCTTGGAGAGATCGACCCATTGAGGAATCTCTTGACCTGTTTGAGCGGATGAGAAATGGTGAATTCCCAGAAGGCAGTCACACCCTGCGTGCTAAAATTGATTTGGCAAGTGGCAATTTCAATATGCGTGACCCTGTACTTTACCGCATCCGTTACATTGAACACCACCGTCAGGGGACAAAGTGGTGCATCTTCCCCATGTATGATTTTGCCCACCCCATTCAGGATGCACTGGAGGGAATCACTCATTCTCTGTGTTCTCTGGAGTATGAGGACCACCGTCCACTGTATGACTGGGTGATTCAAAATACAGATGTACCCAGCAAGCCCCGTCAAATTGAATTTGCACGACTGGGCATCAACTATACTGTCATGTCCAAACGTAAACTGCGCAAACTGGTAGAAGAACACTACGTCTCCGGTTGGGATGATCCCCGTATGCCAACTCTGTGTGGATTGCGCCGCCGTGGTTATACTCCCACCTCTATCCGCAATTTCTGCGACCGTATTGGTGTGGCAAAAAATCCTTCCACAGTGGAATATGGATTTTTGGAGCACTGTCTGCGTGAAGATTTGAATGAACACGCCCAGCGTGCTATGGCTGTGCTGCGTCCTTTAAAACTGACCATCACCAACTACCCCGAAGGACAGACTGAAACAGTAGAAGTGGAAAATAATCCCAACGACCCCAATGCTGGTTCCCGTCAGGTGTCCTTCTCCCGTCACCTCTATATTGAGTCAGAGGATTTTCTGGAAACTCCCATTCCAAAATACAAACGTCTCTACCCAGATGGGTTGGAGTGTCGTTTAAAAGGTGCCTATCTCATCCGCTGCACTGGCTGTGTAAAAGATGAAGCTGGCAATGTGATTGAGGTACTGGCTGAGTATGACCCTGAATCCCGTGGTGGAAATCCAGCCGATGGTCGCAAAGTAAAAGGAGCTACCATTCACTGGGTGGATGCTGCCACCGCAGTGGATGCTCAAGTGCGTCTCTATAGCAACCTGTTTTCTGACGCTGACCCAGATGGTGGAGATAAGGATTTTCTGGAATGTCTCAACCCCAACTCTTTGGAAATTCTGGAGGGCTGCAAACTGGAAGCCTCTCTTGCTTCTGCCACTGCACCTGCTCAGTATCAATTCCTGCGACTGGGTTACTTCTGTGTAGACAGCAAAGACTCTACACCAGAAAAACTGGTCTTTAACCGTGCTGTCTCTCTGAAAGATGGATTTAAACCAGGAACTAATGGGTAACATCAAAAGGAAATCATTCAGTAATCGCAGAACGGCATAGTGAAAAGCTATGCTGTTCTGCTTTTCTTTATCTTTCGTTTGTATTGTCGTATTTTTGTAGTATACTCTATCTTGAGGTGTTATCATGCAGATGAACAGATTATTTCAGATTGTATATTACCTGTTAGAAAACGGAACATGTACTGCACCTGAACTTGCAGAAAAATTTGAAGTTTCTGTACGCACTATATATAGAGATTTAGATACTTTGAGTGCAGCTGATATTCCCATTTATGCCACACAGGGAAAAGGTGGTGGAATCTCTTTGTTAGCTAATTATATTCTGGAAAAATCGTTGCTTTCTGAGAAAGAAAAAGAGCAAATGCTCATGGCATTACAAGGTATGTCTGCCACCGAAGGAGAGAACACAGACGAATTATGTTCCAAGTTATCAGCACTCTTTCAAATGAAACATATAGATTGGATCGAAGTTGATTTTTCTGATTGGGTAACAAACACTGCAAAACAAGACATGTTTTATGAGATTAAAAAAGCGATTTTTGACAGACATGTCATTTCCTTTTCTTACTTCAACAACAAAGGATTTTGGATCAGTCGTTCCGTTAAACCAATCAAACTAATCTTTAAGAGCAAGGATTGGTATTTATATGGTTTTTGTTTGTTAAGAAATCAGCATCGTTTTTTCAAATTAACCCGTATGAAAGATTTGATTATCTCTGCGGACACATTTATATTGGAACCATCAGACATACCAAAAATAAAAAAGGAAATTCAAAATTACAATACAGTTTCTGTTAATTTAAAATTTTCTCCACAAGTAGCATTTCGTGTGTATGATGAATTTACAGAGAGTGTAATTACAGATTGTGAACATTATCTCTATGTAACCGCTACCTTGCCTGACAATGATATTATGTATACTTATCTACTTACCTTTGGCAATTGTGTAGAGGTTCTTGCCCCTGAATATGTACGTACAAGAATCATGGAAAAACTGAACTTGATTTTGGAAAAATATAAAACCTGACAATGGATGTCAGGTTTTTTGTCATATAATATTTTTAAATCAAGGAGGTGCTTTGATGAAACACGAATGGAAAAAACAAGAAAAAAATCTGTATGGGGCAAAAACGACTCCAAACTTAGTTACCGTTCCTGCACAGAAGTATATTATGATAGACGGAAAGGGGAATCCAAATGATACCAATTTTTCTCATCGAGTATCAGTATTATTTTCATTGGCATATACAATCAAAATGAGATATAAAAAATGGATAGCCAATCGCAATTTAGAACATGACATTGATGATTTTACTGTATATCCTTTAGAGGGTATATGGAGTTTACCAATAGGAACAGAACTGGTAAAAGAAAATTTGGAGTATAAAATCATGATACGCCAACCAGACTTTATTCGTAGAGAAATGTTTGTGTCAGCGTTGGAACAAATCAAAGTAAAAAAGCCATCTCCATTGTTTCATGAGGTATACTTTGATATGGTACAAGAGGAAACATGTATAGAAATTCTACATATTGGTTCTTTTGATGATGAGCCTGCTTCTTTTGAGAAAATGAAACAGTATGCAGAAGCAAATCATTTACGGTATAACCAGAATTATCACAGAGAAATTTACCTGACCCATACCAACAAGGTGGACAAAAGCAAACAAAAAACAATTTTACGTTATTCTGTCACCTAGTCCATATCTATCGCTCATAAGTTTAACGACGGTTTTGAATTGACACACAAAACCGTCGTTTTTCTTTTATTCTTTTGTCATATGGCTAGAAGCGGATTTTAACATCAAGCGTTTGGTTCCCACTCCATCAAATGCAATTTCAATCAGAGCATCTCCACCCATTGGCTGGATAGACAAAATCATACCTTTTCCAAATGCCTGATGGTTGACGGTGTCCCCTTTTTTCCAACCACTGGTCACCGGTTTTGCAGAAGGTACGGATTGGGAGAATATGGATGCTTTCTGCTGTTGCTCCTGTGGTCTGTAGGCAGTGGAATACCCACTACGGTATGTGAACTCTGTTGAACCACCCACTTGATGGAGCAATGTTGTGGGAATCTCTCCCACAAAACGGGATGGACGATTAGAACTGGTACGTCCAAACAGCATTCTTCTGTTAGCACTGGTCAAATAGAGCCTCTGTTTTGCTCTTGTCATTGCCACATAGCACAGCCGCCGCTCCTCCTCCATATCATCTTGGGAACCAATGGCACGACTGCCAGGAAAAATTCCCTCCTCCGCACCAATCACAAACACAGCAGGAAATTCTAGTCCTTTGGCTGCGTGCATGGTCATCATAGTAATACAGTCCTGTTCTTCTTCACTGTCCCAATCGGTGTACAGCGCAATTTCATCCAAAAAACCAGCTAAGTCAGCTTCTTCCCCACATTCTTCCATATAGGCTCGGATGGATGTCAGCAATTCCTGCATATTTTCCAGCCGTCCCCGGTCTTCCACAGTATCTCTCGCTTCCAGCATAGAAGCGTATCCACTTCGCACCATCAATTCTTCATAGAATCGGTCCAGTGGTAACTTGTCCAATAATTCCTTCAATTCATGAATGAGTGCAGTAAACTGAGAAAGTTTTGCAGCAGACCGCTCCAGTTGAGGGTAGCGTTTGGGAAAAGAAATAATCTCATAGACCGACTTTCCTTCCTGTCGTGCCAACTGCCCAGCTACTTCAATAGTACGAGTTCCAATTCCTCTGGGTGGGTTGTTGATGATACGAGTGAGGCGCAAATCATCCGCAGGATTATTTAAAACGGACAGATATGCTACCATATCTTTGATTTCTGCACGGTCAAAGAACCTCATCCCGCCTACAATGCGGTAAGGGATTCCATTTCTTTTACAGGCATTTTCCATCTGGTTGGATTGTGCATTCATACGATAGAGTACCGCAAAATCTTTCCATGCCATCCCTTTTCGATAGCCTTCCAGCATCTGTGTTGCCACATACTGGGCTTCATCTGTTTCACTGAATGCACGGTAAATTTGAATGGGTTCCCCCTGCTCTGCCTGTGTCCAAAGTTCTTTTCCTTTTCTTCCAAAATTATTGCGGATGACTGCATTGGCAGCCTCTAAGATGGTTTTGGTGGAACGGTAATTTTCCTCCAGACGGATGGTGCGACAGTGAGGGTACTGTTCCTCAAAAGAGAGAATATTTTCGATGGTTGCACCACGGAAGCGATAGATAGACTGGTCATCATCCCCTACCACACACAAATTTTCATAACCACCTGCCAACAATGTGGTTAACAGATATTGTAAATGGTTGGTGTCCTGATATTCGTCTACCAGTACATATTTGAATTTTCTTTGATAAAATTCCAGAACATCAGGGAAATTTTGTAATAATCGAACGGTCAACAAAATCAAATCATCAAAATCAAGCGCATTGGCTGACTTTAATCTCTGCTCATAGGACAGATACAGCTTTCCCACAGTAGCCTGATAGAAATCCCCTGCCTGTTCACTCTGCTTCATATAGTCCTTTGCATCTAACATGGCATCTTTTGCTCTGGAAATTGAACCCAAAATGGCACGGGGTTGATAGAATTTCTCGTCCAAATCCAAATCTTTCAAGCAGTCTTTTATGACACGCAGAGAATCATCTGTATCATAAATCGTAAAAGAACTGCTATATCCCAACTTCTCTATATCACGGCGTAAAATCCGTACACAGGCAGAGTGGAACGTATGTGCCCATATATCATTGGCACCATAACCAAGCTTCCGTTCCAGTCTCTCCTTCAGTTCATTTGCCGCCTTATTGGTAAAGGTAATTGTCAAAATGCTCCAAGGTGACACCGGTTCAAGCTGGCACAACCGCTCCATCTCCTGCACATTGCCTTCTCCTGTTTGGGCATAGCATTCCAGAGCATAGAGTTGTTCCTCTGTCACAGTTTCTGGTACTTCTGGGCTATCCGAACCCCGTCCAAACTCCAAAAGATTTTCAATACGATGAATCAACACAGTTGTTTTTCCACTGCCTGCCCCTGCCAAAAGTAAAAGTGGACCCTCAGTTGCCAGTACTGCCTGTTGTTGTCTGTCATTGAGATAACCATATCTGCGTGCAATGGCTGCTCTCCGTGCCATGCAAAATCTCTGTTCCTGTTCCCTTTGTAACATGATACTTCTTCCTATTCTTCATTACTTTTTTATCTCTCTATTTTAATATAAAGTAGAGGATTGGTCAACTGCAATCCCATCAATCACCCTTTTCATTTGACTTTACAGAAAAACAGCAGGAAGCTATAAATTAGCTTCCTGCTGTTTCAGGGCTAAACTGAATCTGACTATCATCAAAATTCTTCTGAATTCGTTTTACATAGAAAAAGGGATCTTCCATAGGGCTGAGATGAAAAGCGTCTGCCAGTTTATTGAGATGCTCCCGATCTGGCTTACTCTCCACTTCCAGCTCATAACTGACAAAATCCTGAAACTTTTTTCGATCCATCCACACAATCTGTTCTACAGGTGTTGTACTGCCACACGCCAGAATCAGACGCATAAAATCATAAAAATTCCGTGCCAATGGATAAACTTTTTGATGTACTGCACTGTCAGGATTGGCAGCAAAAATCATATTTCCATATCCTTCAATAAAACAGTATTGAATACTTCCCTCATACCCGATGGCTTTTGCATTGATTGGATAGGCCTCATTCCGTCGCTCACTGCACTCTGGTTCCAAACAGAGACTTTCACTGTCAAAACCCATCTTTTGAAATTGTTCATAAAGGCTATCCATAAACTCCCCCCTTATATGATTGCCTGTCAAACACACTCCTGTCAACACTATCATCATACTGTAAAATATACAATCCGTCAATCGTAAATTCTTACAAGCTATTTTTTCAAATTTGATGGGCGAATGTAAAATCCATGTTAAATTTTGTCTCAAACTATACAAAATCTTAATTTACATTTGATTTACACATATATAATCAAGATTCTATATTTATGCAAAATAGCAAACGCATATATAAAATATTATTATTTTTGTATAGAATGGGTGGATTTGCTACAAATACTTACCATTGTCTCTCTGATCCACCCAGACTACATCACACGCACTTGGAAACTACCCTTACTCTTTTGTTTCACATCATAGAGTACAGCATCTGCCAACTGGTAAAGCTCTGTAAATGTATGTTTGGATTTTCCATAAATACCACCAAAGGAAACACTGGAATGAGATTCTGGATACCTTTCCTCAATCATGTGCTTATAATCTTGAATGACACCGGAAAGTTTTTGCTCAATCACCTGATTGGGTGGGCAGTCTGGAAGAAAAATAGCAAATTCGTCTCCACCAAGCCGACAGATTGTATCTGTTTTTCTAAAGCATTTTCTCAACTTTTCTACCAAGAAACGCAACACATAATCCCCATGATTGTGTCCATAGATATCATTCACCTGTTTAAAACAATCCAAATCAGACATAAGAAAGAGATATCCTCCCTCCTTCACCGCCATAGCAGACTCTATCCGTTCATGCCCACCTCTCCGATTATATGCACCAGTCAAAGGATCTTTCATACTTATGACCATTCCTTTCCGCTGCGCTCCAAGGCACCAAAGGGAATGAAACAGGTGCTACTAACGCAGCAAGTCGTAA
>CALWVS010000053.1 GCA_944385095.1 uncultured Oscillospiraceae bacterium | reverse complement strand
ATCTTGAATATGGATATATGCGTTGGATACCTGACCAAAATTTTGATGGCGAGTTTCAGCATCATAAATGGTAACGGTGAATGCAATTCTCTCTACATTGGAAGGAACTAAGGAGAGGTCAATGGTAATCTGTTCATCGTCTCCATCGCCTGCACCAGTCAGGTTATCACCCATATGTTTGACAGAACCACTGGTGTGCTCCAGATTTCCATAGAAAATAAATTCCTTTTCTGTAGGACATTTTCCATTTGCGCCAACCATAAAAGCTGCTGCATCCAGGTCAAATGCCGCACCAGAATCAAACGCATTGATATCCCAACCCAGACCTACGACAATTTTGGTCAAGCTGGGGTTCCCTTTGGTCAGGTCCACTTTTTGTCCTTTTGTCAAATTGATAGGCATACATGATTCCTCCATTCAAAATGATTATTTTTGATTTGGCATATGATAACGCTGGTTAAAGTCGGCTTTGATTGTTTCTAGGCGGCGTTGATCTTCCACACGCTGTTTTCTGGCGTTTTCCTGAATTTGTCGTGTTTCATCAATGCCAGAGACAATGGTCTGCCAGGTTTTTTCCAGTGTTTCAATTTTGATAGAGCTGCCAGAAGCCAGTCTAGCAGTCATTTTCGACTGTTCAGCTGTATTTTGGGCATTGCGTATGAGCATTTCATTTGTTTTAGCATCCAAGGCAGACATAGCTTCTGCCTGTATCCGCTGCCGTTTTAACATAATTGCCTGAGTTAATGCCTGTTTGAACACAGGTAAGGTGATAATAAATGCAGAGTTTATTTTTCGTACCAAGTTCATGTTGGAAAACTGCATGGTTTTAATCATGGGAATGGACTGCATTGCAACACTTTCAGCAGTACGAAGGTCTTGTGTCCTCTGTTCCAGCATCATCAGAGCCTGATTGAGTGATGTAATCTCAAATTGGATGGAATTGTCACCACTGGCTTCCATGTCTGCCTGCCGTTGAGCAATGTATGCCTCCAATTCGCCACAGGCCTGCTCACCAGCTAAAATATACTTGACCAGTTCATGGTAGTAGTTCACATTGACCTGAAACATTTCTTCTAATCTGCGGTTAGACTGCTTGATTTCAGATTCATATTGTTTTAACTGGACATAAATCTTGTCTACTTCTTCTCCCATAGTGTGATATTTGGCGAGGATTTTGTCCAGTTGCTTTCTGAGGTTCCCAAACAATTTGCCAAACAGACCAGGATTTTCTTTGATTTCCTCAATATCGAACTTATCCATAATTTTTGCCAATGTAGTTAACATTGCACTGGAGTCATCCAACTGGGACATGTTCATACTGTTGAGCACAACATCGGAACATTTAGAAATTTCCTCAGCCGCATTTGCACCAAAAGAAACAATGGTTTCCAGATTGTAGACCTCAATCTGACTGGTCAATTTATCAACTTCTGGCGAATTTACCATGAGCTGAGTCATTTGTTGTCGGTCGGCAACAATATCAAACTGCTGATAATCCTCCATAGGTTCTGTGGTATGTTGTGCGCTATTGCTTTGTACGGTACCAGCAGGTCTGTTGAAATCTAATGCCATAGTTAAAACCCCCTTCTAAATAGTTTTCGGATAGGATTCAGGATGGTTTCTTGCAGTGAATCAAAGTTTGGAATGGAGAGGTCATACATATACTCACCAATCTGCTGTTCATTTACGAAATGACAGGAGAAATATTTTTCAATACACTGATAACCTGTTGGCACAAAAAACAAAATATCAAAGCCAATCAGATTCAAAAAGGCAACCAGAATACTATCTTCCAATGAAAGAATTTCTTCTGTTGTATTGATGAAGATGAGTTTTGGATTCTTTTTTGTGAAGTCAAATTTTTGTATCAGTCTTAAAATGTCTTTGTTCATATCCAGAACAGTGGAAATAATGGTGTACTCTGTGCCATTTTGATAGGTTCCAACAATCAGCTTTTCATCCAGTAACAACTGCAACTTGTCTAAGAGGTGTTCTTGGATTTCTGGTCTCAATATACCATACTGATAGGATTTGTGGGTTTTGATTTTGTTTCGGAGCAATTTTTTGTTTTGTAAAAACTGGGTTGCAAATGGTTTGACTGGGTTTGGTTCATGGGAATTTACAAGGGATTGATTTTTCATCACAATGGTGTCAGGAGTCATCAGTTTTTTCAACTCCATCCAATACTGAGAGACTTGCCCATCTTTCACACCACATATTTTAGCAAGAAGTATAGGGAGAACAACAGTCTGGTTGTCAGTGGAAAAAGATGGTCTATATTTCAGTTCCTGATCCCAAAGAATAGAGATTTCCTCATACATTGTTTGAAGTGTAATAGAGTCTGCCTTACTGTACTGTTGATTGCGATAAAGCCCACTATCTTGATACAGAAGCGTATCCAAATCTCTTTCTGCCTGATAGGCAGATGTACTGACACGCATTTGAGATTGTTCCACAGGAAAACAATCAAGAGGAGCGGGAAACTCAAATTTCAGTTCAAGCAAGTTATCAGATGAAATACAACTAACCACATCAAGACTGGGTGACAGTACAAGTACATCCACAGGAAGTTTGGAAAGGAATTTGATAAATAGAGCCTCATTTTCTGATGTGCAGGTTCCAAACAGAATAAAAACAGAAATTTCCGGTACATTCCACTGATAAAACAATTCTTTTTGGTATCGTTTCAACCAACACAGAAGATAAACAGCTTTGTTGGTCAGTTTTAATAAGTTACCAGAAAGTTTATCGTTTTCTTCCAGACAGACATCTAAAAAGCTCTTCACCATCAAACGTTGAAGTTCTATATTTGCAGAATATTGTATGTTTTGGGATAAATCAGAGAGTAACTGCTGTACATTGGTATAGTTCTTCCGTTTGATTTGTGCAATTTCTTCTGATGTGGGAATCGGGATGTTGTGGTTTACAACACAAATCCGACGATTACTTGACTTCAGTTGTTTATAAAAAGAGAACAAATCACTGGAAAATGTCAGTTTATCCTCAACACCATACTGTAAAATAAAAGAATTATAAAAGAAATTTGGTTCATCTCCCCGTAGACGGGCAGCAGTTAACATTTCTTGTATGGATGGCTGCTTCATCCAAGCATTGGTACAGGCTTGAATATTTGGGGGAGTACCATAAATCACTTGAAGATTTGCCTTTTTGGCTATCTCATTTTGCAACCATTTCAGATTGAAATAATCTGGAAACTGTGTTCCACCATCGGGAGAATATAAAGTGGAGTGTTCCGACTTGGGGTCTAGTTGTAAGTAGGTACTATCGCCATTGCGTTCCAGTAACACAATATCAGCACCTGCTCTCGAAAGAATGGTCAAAAGCTGTAATTCATAGTTGCTTATGGCACCATCGTATAGTATTTTAGGTGTTTTTTCTGCCCCAAGCTGGTTTACAATCCGTTCAAACTTATAATAGAGCCAACACATATATTTTGTATATGCATTGCGCAACATGTTATCATTTTTTCCATTTTGTTTCATGTCTTGAAAGGTAGCATACAGGGCAGAAACCACCACGTCCCGTTGTGCAGTTGACATACGGGGCAACCATTTCGCCAGACTTACATCAAGAAAATTCCGATCAAAAGTGAAACTGTCTCCCATCATCTCGAAAAAATAAGAGAGATTTTGAGGATTGGGATTTTGGATGTGCCCATCTATAATGACACCGGTGCGACGGGCTTGTTCATAGTATTCTTGTAGAAATGTCAAAATTTTGTCTGAATAGCCTGCAATCCTGCAAAAGTAAACAAATTGCCCTTGTCGTTCTGAGAGTGGAGCAAATATTTGATTGAGATTGTTCAATCTAGCTAACTGAAACATGCTATCACCCCCACCTATACAACAATACATATGCCTGCATTATAATACAAAGTTCAGCAGAATTCAATACCTCTCTTACACATGTACTAGAATGTTGAAAAAATAGATACAATCTTTACATGCTCTGGTTAGGCGTAATGTTAAGTAAACAAAGTGAGTCTCCTTTTTCAATCGAATCAAAATACCGCTCCATATACTGAGATGAAGCGGTAAAAGAAAGTAGATTATTTCTTTTTTCGAGTTTTCCAAACGGTTGCTAACATATCTTTTAGAACCAAAAGGGCGTTTAAGTCATCATATCCATAGTTCTCTTTCAAATTTTCCAGTAATCTACCCAGTTCAGCGAGATAGGGTGCAGTATTGACCTCTTTTTGATAGAGGGACAAAATAGGATACTTTTTGCTCCATGCCTTTGTCCAGTCTATTTTTTCAGAAACATGGTCTGGTACGGTTTCAATCAGGTCTTGAACATATTTCACATCTATGTCACTTTCAATCAGTTCATCTACTGACATACCATATAGTTGGGCAAGTTTTTTTGCCTGATAAACATCTGGCAAGGTTTCATTCAGTTCCCATTTCGAAATGGTCTGTCTGCTGACATTCAACACTTCAGAAACAGCTTCTTGTGATAATCCTTTTTTCTTTCGCGCCAAAAATAGGTTATTTCCCAAAGACATATGGATTCTCCTCACAGTTTAGATTTTACTTAATTGTAGCCTATCTTGCTTAAAAGGTCTATCTCTATCCTTTTGCAGTTCTGCCCGTTTTCTTAACAATAGAAAAATTGTTCCATTTCATCTATTGTAGAATTTGTTGTTATATGATACAATGCAACAAAAGAGATTGTGATAAATAGATAATTTCACTTCGTTTCAAGCAACGCAAAAAGGAAGGTGGCTTTGACAGACGGAGTTCCGTTCCATTTTTGAACAAGCCATAGGAGGTGGTTCCATCATGAAATTCCAATATAATTTAACAGCAGTTGAACTATTAGAGCGACTTGGATATTCAAAATCAGCAACAGAAATTACCATGTTAAAAGATGACCATGGGAAAGAGTTTCCCATACCACAGGTATTGCAGGATTTTTTCAGTCTGGCAAAAGATTCCCATCTGTTTTCAACAGCCGATATATGGGTCCATGGTACACCATCCTTTTACTTTTTATATGATGAAATTGAGGAAATGATTGAGGAAGAAAAAGAATACTGGGAAGATGGTTCTGAAGAAGAAAACATGGAAAGTGGCTACTATAAATTTTACAAAATCCCCAAAGACGCATGGGCAGTCATCACTCCAAATTTCTTGGAAATTGGCAGCGACTTTGCGGCAGGGATTGTCAAGTATGGAATTTGTGTGACAGATTTAGAGCAACCTGATCCACCAGTATATATGAACCATGAATGCAATGATATTGCAGAGTGGAGGCTGTGGACAGAACATCTTTCTGATTTTTTGATACAGGTTCTCTGTGATGTGCTATTGTGTGAATGTTATCGTACAGGAGAAAAAGCATTAAAAGAAGTGGGTTGGAGTTTGGAGCAGGTGTCTGAGGACCAATGGAAGACTTATCCCATTGAGATGGAAAAGACACGCAAAGTACAATCACTCTATCGTGCAGATGTATCGTGTGGCTGTATCTATGATGAGGATGAAAAAATCCTTTTGCTTCCCAGAAAGGATGCACAAGGATTGAATGGGATGTTATATCGCAAAAAGGAGTGAGCCACCTTTTTTGATGATAAAAAATTGAGGAGATAGAAAGGCGGAGAACCATGGGATTGAATTTGGGTGGTGTTCTGTTTGAGTTAAACACACAAACAAGAGATACTGCATTTTTCCTCCACAAAGAAGATGGAGAATTGGAATATAGTCTGGATTGCCAGTTTCAAGCCAATGAATTTATGGAAGAAATGGTTGAACCAAGGCTCTGTTTAAGCCCAGTTGCAACAAACAAAAAGAACCAAGAGGAATTGGTTGGGAGTTACTTTGAGGTAAAGAAAATAGAGGAGGCAATGGAGCGGGAAGATACTATGTATCTTTTTGAACATGAACCACTGGAAAGTTACCAATTTACCATCTTAGCATTTCAAAATGATATGGTTCATATCCAATGGAATGGAACTGCTGTAACGGATGGTTATGCAAGACCATACCAAACAGCGGAGTTTTGGTTGGATTGTTGGCTCCCTATTATCACAAGAAAAGAGGACTGGGAAAAATTTGGACTATAAAAAGAGGAAGTGCAACCCCTTTCTACAATAGATCAATGAGACAGAGGTGTGATTTTATGAGTGAACTTACATTTTTTTCAGATTTTACAAGCTTAAGTCAAAAAGATGCCGGAAAATGGGTGGAAAAATGCTCCACTTTGGCAGAAGCAGCATTAAAAGACAGCAGTCATGAAGTACATGTTTTGGCGAATGTGTTGCTATTGGAGCAGTATTTTAACACATGGAGACAGGGCTTGCAGAAGGAAGGAAAAGAACTTGCTCCTGTTGTGTCAATAACCATGGAACTTTTGTGGGATTATCTATTTGGAACGAAAACTCCTTCTGAATTTGACAGCTATGCCAACTGTTTGTATGCCTGTACCCTTGAAGATCTGGTTGGGGAGGAATTGACGACTGAGGAGCAAAATGAATTTTATCAGAAATACTTCAACCATATTGATTTTCAAACAATTCCATGGGTTGTTTTAAGTAGTGCAGCTGTCTTGATGCTGGAGTTGGTGTCCATTTATGGAGGTAAAGTAGAATTTGATGAGTTGAAAGACTGTGATGAAGTTAGCTTTTTGGTTATAGATGATATGTTAAATCAGCTCAATGATGTATGTGTTGAATTGGCAGGTATTGAATGTCCGTCTTGTTTTGCAAAAGATGTGATAAAAGCAATGGATGAAGCACTTGTAACCCCACTGTTTCAATCTATTGTAAGTAAAGTTCAAAAAAGTTTTCTGGATGCCATGAATACAGAACCACAGGATTATGAAAAACTGAGAGAGGCGTATAGACAATATGCAATTTTACCAGAGGAATTTGTTTGTGATTTTTTAGACTATGAAACATAAAATGGATGGCTATGGTACTTGAATTTTTATAGTGTGGGCACAAAATGGGGGAGTCATGTTTGATTGCTCTCCCTCTTTTGTGTCTATTTTTTATATAAATTTCATGTAAAATATAATTTTTCCGTGCAGTTTTTATAAAGTGATTGACACAGAACAAATATTCTAGTATGATAGGAATAGATTTCCTTTGTAGTATAGAGCTATCTATGAGTAGCGAATGGGATATGGAATATAGTCTATGGAGATAAAAAAGAAAAGAGGTTTTCAGCATGAAATTATCGGAACAATGGATCATATCACAAGCCCCCAATGCCTCAGCGGTACAAAATGGCAGAAAACTTTCTCAAAAAGGCAGTTTTTCTAATTTGGCAAAATCCAGTGATGATACACTGTTTTGGGCAGATTGTGCCGGAAGTGGAAAAAATCCATACCATACATCCATTGATTTTACCAATGACACTGCACCAACCTGTAGATGTTCCTGCCCCAGCCGTCAATTCCCCTGTAAGCATGCAGTGGGTCTGATGTTTGAGATTTTGAATGAGAAGGAGTTCAAGATTTCGGATATACCACAGGATATCGCAGAGAAGCGGGCGAAACAAGCAGCCAAAAAAGCAAAAAAGGAGCTTGCCAAGGACGATACCGTGGAAAAAGCACCCAAAAAGACAAATTCTGCTGCCAAGGCAAAGAAAATTAAAAAACAACTTGAGGGACTGGACAAGGCAGAACAGCTCATGACAGATTTGCTTTCCCACGGAGTGGGAACGCTGGCTGGAACATCTGCAAAGACCTATCAGACTTTGGCAAAAGATTTGTCCAGTTACTATTTGACTGGTGTACAGACCGCTTTTTTACGTCTCTCCAATGAAATAGAAAAACTCAATCGAGATACACAGGATTACCAGGAAATCATCCGTATTTTAATC
Organism: uncultured Oscillospiraceae bacterium; assembly: GCA_944385095.1. GTDB lineage: Bacteria > Bacillota > Clostridia > Oscillospirales > Oscillospiraceae > Lawsonibacter. The sequence continues at coordinate 23,749 of CALWVS010000053.1, read as the reverse complement.
TGGTTGAATGCTCTCATCCAAAAATCAAGAGCCTTTTTGACTGAAAAATTGGAGCAAAAAAACTATGATGCAGAGGACAATGAACTCTATGAATATCTGGGTGGAATTTGGAAACTGGAGGAACTGGAAAGTATAGGTTCCTGCCAGAAAGATGCACAGTTGGTTCAGCTCTCCTTTGATGTGATTTATGACGATGCAAGAAAGGAATATATTGATAGAGCCTATTGGATGGATGTGAAAAGTGGAGAAATCAGCCAGACACTGAACTACAGACCAGTAAAGGCATTGAAGTATGTCAAATCAGAGGATACCTGTTTTGATGCAGTTCAGGTCCCCACACTCTGTTACTATCCCAGAAGTGTCAATAAGAGAGTGAGGTGGGAGAGCTGTTCTATGAAAACAGTGACACCAGAGTTACTTGGAGCGGTTCGTTCCCATATTGGTTCAGACCTATCAACAGTCATCAAGTCAGTGAAAAATGAAATCAAAAATACGCTGTCTGAAAAATATGTAGCAGTAGCAGTACAGTATGACAGCATTGGAACAATCGAAAGTGAGACAGTTCTCTGTGATAAAAAAGGAGAAAAAATTGTGCTGCGAGACAGAAAGGCAGATGGAGCAGATCACCAGTCTGTTCAAAAATTACACCATTTGCCAAATGGAGACCTGTTGAAAAATCAGGTTATGTTTGGTTTGATGTTTTATGATACAACCGATGCCAGAATCTGTATGCACCCATACAGTATTATTTCTGATAAACAGATTATCCGATTGCAATATTAAAAAGGGGGCAGTGAAGTATGAATCCTTTGGTTGAATTGAAAGAACGTCTTGTACATATTACCATTGCTGGCACAGAGTTGTTAGAAGAAGATTTTCGATTGAAAAAGACAATGGAGACTTTTTCTGTATTGGCAGAAAAGAATCCCATCTTTCAAAAACTGTATCTGGGTTTAAAGCAGCTTTTTGAGGCAGAAAAACCCCAAAAGCCCATTATGTTATTGAATATTCTGGGGTTGTTGGATGCAGTTCTGTATACACAGGCACAGACGGGGATGGAGGGAGACTATCAGGAAATCGTAACCAGTCAACATCTGAATATGCCAGAGCAATATAGATATAGTATCATAAAACCAGTTTTGGAGGCGTTAAGTACTACAGGTTCAGGCAGACTGAATGTGGTAGAAGATGCAGTCAAACATACACCAGAGATTTTCAAAGATTACCGTATTTTGAATGCCTTGATTCAGGATTTAGATGATACTTATGGTGAGATGGCTTCTTTGGTTACTCGAATTTTGGAAGGCTTAAGCACAGGGAAACCACTTGGATTTTATGAGTATGATGAAAATGAATATCGTAATTCTAAATTTCGTCACTATCCGTTGCCAAAGGTAGATTCGACCTCTTTGATTGAACTATTAAAAGAACAGTTTGACCCACAGGGAAAACGGGTGATGGCAAAACGGTTGAAACTCATTGCGACCATTGCAAAAGAGACGGAAAATGACTGGTATTTGTCCATTTTGGAAACGGCAAAAAAGGAAGTGCGGGAGGAGTGTATTTCTGCACTGCAATACCATGAGGACAATGTTCCTATTTTGCTGGAATTGGCAAAAAAGGAGCGGGGAAAAGCAAAAGATATGGTCTATCAGGTGCTTGGAATGATGCATTCTGGTGATATGACAGCATTTTGGATGGAGACATTGAAACAGAATCCCCAATATGCGGTCTATTTAAAAGAGGATTGTTCTGATGAGATTTCTGACTTGCTGGCAGACACACTAAAGCCATCTTTGGAGCAACAATTGCTAGAAAAAGAAGGGAAAGAAACAGAGAGCTATTTATCCTGTACTGTCAATAAAACGTCTGACAAAATGCTGGAACTGTATCGGTGGATTTTGGAACAGGCAGACAGCATTAAAAAAAGAAAATGGAATTGGCTTCTGGAAATCCGTTCTACAATCATTGAGACACTGGTTTCATCTTACCCAGAGAAATTGATTCATTTTTTAAATACTTTGCCAGAGAAACACAAGAAAATTCTAGGAGAGGCATGTTTCTGTGTGGACTTACTGACATGTTCTTCTGATGAAGTGTATGAGAAGTGGCATGACAGTTCTGTCATTAGGAAAGACTTTGATGGATTCAAGGATATTTGGTTAGACGAAGGTCACTATTATTATGTAGTGAAAAGACCTTATGAATATTATTGGATGAATCAGCAAAAAGATAAAAGAGAACTGAAAGGACCATTGGATGAACGGTGGTTTGATGACATGATTGCACACCACGCAGATGGTCGACTGAGTCAGTTGACACCAAAAGAGTCTCAGGAATTGTGTCAAAAAGTCGGTGCATATTTTCATCAAAAACTGACGAATTTGAAAGGCAGTCAGCATATGGTGGCAAGTGAGGTTTTAGAATGCCTGTCGATGATGCATTACTGTTCCTACTATCACTACCAAGGTGTTGTATTGAGTGTGTGTAAAAAACATCCATCCATCTATGTATGGCATTTGAGAGTCATTTTTTATAGATTGCGTGAGTATGCAGGTGTAGAACTTGTAAAAAAAGAGGCAAAAGCAGTGTTTGACTTCTATCAGCAAAACTACGCAGGAAAGAGTATTTGTCTGGAAATTCAAAAGATGTTGGTGGATGAAGGTTTTGTAGAGGAGGAAGTATAACCATGTCAAATGTACAGAGATTACCAGCAGAGCAAATGTTCCAAAATGAAATTGATGCACTGATTGCAGCGGAAAAAGACCCCATTCCAACCGGGTGGCGGATGTCACCCAAGTCTGTATTGACTTACATATGCGGAGGAAAAGTAGGTAAAACAGAAATTATCCCCAAATATATTGGCAACAAGAGACTGGTGGAAATTTGCATTGCCACTTTGGTGACAGACCGTGCCTTATTGCTCATTGGTGAGCCAGGTACAGCAAAATCATGGCTGAGTGAGCATCTCACTGCTGCCATCAATGGGGATTCTACCCGAGTGGTACAGGGAACTGCTGGGACAACGGAAGAACACATTCGTTATTCCTGGAACTATGCTATGTTGATTGCAAAAGGTCCCTGCCCTGAAGCAATGGTGAAAAGCCCAATTTACCGCTGTATGGAAAGTGGAAGTATTGCAAGAGTGGAGGAAATTTCCAGATGTGCCAGTGAAGTGCAGGATGCACTGATTTCCATTTTGTCTGAAAAGCGGATTTCTGTGCCTGAGCTGGGCATTGAAGTGCCTGCCCAAAAAGGATTTTCTGTCATTGCAACTGCAAATACACGAGATAAGGGCGTCAACGATATGTCAGCGGCATTGAAGCGTAGATTTAATATTGTTGTCCTTCCCGCTCCATCTGATATGAAAAGTGAAATGGAAATCGTCAAAACCCGCGTCAATCAGTTGGCTTCCGGTCTGGATTTGTACGCAAAGAGCCCAGATGATGACACCATTGAGCAGGTTGTCACCATTTTCAGAGAATTGAGAACAGGTGCAACCTTGGATGGAAAGCAAAAAATCAAAACCACAAGTGGTGTACTTTCCACAGCAGAGGCAATTTCCTTGCTGACCAACTCTATGGCACTGGCAGGGAGTTTTGGCTCTGGAGAAGTGGATGCCCATGACCTGGCTGCTGCATTACAGGGAGCCATAGTAAAAGATGAGGATAAGGACAATATTTGCTGGAAGGAATATATCGAAAATGTGATGAAAAAGCGTGGTTCTGCTTGGCTGCCACTGTACCGCGCCTGCAAGGAGCTGAACTGATATGGCTACACCTGTGTTTTTTGGTGTCAGGCATCTTTCACCAGCTGCGGCACACCAGATACGCAAAAAGCTAGATGAAATCAAACCAGATTTGATTCTGGTGGAAGGTCCATCGGACTTAAACGACCAGATGCACTGGTTTTGTCACCCAAAAACCAAATTACCTGCGGCCATTCTTGCATACACAGAACAAATGCCCATCAAAACACTGCTCTATCCATTTGCAGAATATTCACCAGAATATCAGGCAATTTTGTGGGCAAATGAGAACAAAATACCCTGCCGGTTTATGGATTTACCTTCGCATGTATTTTTGGCAATCAGTGAACCAGAACATGAGGCAGACAACAGCAGCATGACAACAGAGGTGGTATACAATCAGCTGGAGACCATGTTGGAAGAATCCCATGACACATTCTGGGAGCGAAAATTTGAACAACTCAGTGATGGCTATTTGGAAGCAGCGGAGGAATTTGGACGGCAGTTGCGTCTGAGTGCAGAAGATTCCCCATATAGGCAGGCAGAAAACCACATCCGAGAGTCCTATATGAAACGTTGCATTGTCCATGCACAGGAGGAAGGGTATGAGACCATTTTTTGTGTCTGTGGTGCTTATCATGTGGAGGGATTGAAACACAATGAACCGCTGAGCGATGAAGAAGAAAAATCCCTTCCAAGCGTTCCATCCAATATCACCCTGATGCCCTATTCCTATTACCGTTTATCACAGCGTTCTGGTTATGGTGCAGGGAATATGGCACCTGCCTATTTTGAACTGCTCTGGAAAGCACTCTGTTCTGAAAAGCCAGAAAATGCCGGTTATGAGTATTTGACACGACTGGCAGCCCATCAAAGAAAACAGGGACACATGGTATCAGCCGCAGAAGTGATTGAAGCTATGCGGCTTGCCCGTACATTGGCTTATATGCGTTCCAGTCGGTACCCTGTTTTGCAGGATTTGCGGGATGCTGCCATTACCTGTATGGGACATGGGCAGCTGTCGGAATTGTCTGTTTCCATTGCCAATGTTGAAATTGGTTTAAAAATTGGAGAACTTCCAGACGGTGTGAGCAGAACTTCCATTCAGGATGACTTCTATCGAAATTTGAAAGAGCTGAAGCTGGAAAAATATCGCTCTCCAGAATCCTTGCGTCTGGATTTGGATTTGAGGGAAAATCTAAAGGTAAAGTCAGAAAAATCTGCTTTTTTAGACCTGAATCGCTCCTTCTTTTTGCAACAGTTGAGGGTGTTGGATGTACGGTTTGGAACTTTAACCAAATACAAAAGTGATGCAGTATGGGGAGAATCCTGGTTTTTAAGCTGGACACCAGAGGCGGAAATTGAACTGGTAGAAGCGGCTCTGCTTGGGGAAACGGTCAAACTGGCTGCCTTGTATAAACTGAAAGACAGAGCAGACAACTGTACAGAGATTGCAGAGGCAGCAAAGGTATTTGAAGATGCTTTCCTATGTGGGATACCGAAGGCAACAGAATATGCGCTGTCAGCTTTGCAGATGTTGTCCATTGATACGGCTGCCATTGAAGAAATTGCAAAAACAGCCCAAAGACTGTCCTATGTGATTCGATATGGAGATTTGCGTAAATTTGCATCAGATTCTATTGAACCCCTGTTATCACAGCTCTTTTTGAGGGCTTGTCTCATTTTGGAAAGTTCCTGTATTTGTGATGATGAAGCGGCAAAAGGTGTGATGGAAAGTATCGATATCCTCAATCGTGTTCAGATTGACCATGATTTTCTGGATGAGACACAGTGGATTTCCTTGCTGGAAACCATATCTAACCGGGACGACATCAACACAAAATGTTCGGGATTTGCTATGGCAACCTTGATTGAGCGTGGACTGGTGGATGAAACCCTGCTTTCTACAGAGGTATCCCGCAGGCTTTCCAAGGGTGTGCCAGCCGATTTGGGCGCAGGTTGGTTTGAGGGATTGGCGCAAAAAAACAGATATTCCCTCATTATGCGGCTCTCTCTGTGGCGTGAACTGGATGGTTATTTGAGTTCTTTGGATGAGGAAGAATTTAAACGGGCACTGGTATTTTTACGTCGAGCCTTTTCTGATTTTTCGCCCAACGAAAAAAGCGATATTGCAGAAAATCTGGGAGAAATCTGGGGTTTGGAGCCTGAACAGACAGCAAATATACTGATGAGTGAGTCCAATACACTGTTAGATGGGCTTGATGATTTTGATTTTGGTGACATTTGAGAGAAAGGCGGTTTTTATGCAGCAAAAAGAACAAATGGAGCGATGGCGGCTGATTCTTGGGGCAGAAACCGAACAGAATTTTACCAATATGGGAATGTCATCTCTGTCGCAGGACCAAATTTTGATGGATCAAGCACTGGCTGAAATCTATGGAGCAAATCAAAGCTCTCAACTGGGAACGGGAGCAGGAGCGGGGAGAGGACCATCTTCTCCCCACATCAGCAAATGGTTGGGAGATTTGCGCAGCTTTTTTGATTCTGAAATGGTTGCCATTATCCAAAATGATGCCATTGAGCGTAAAGGATTAAAACAATTATTATTAGAACCGGAGTTATTGGATACTTTGGAGCCCAGTATGAATATGGCATCCACATTGCTGATGCTCAAAGACCAGATTCCTAAAAAGTCCAAAGAATCTGCAAGAAAATTCATCCAAAAGATTGTGGATGAAATCAATAAAAATATGAATCAGCAAATCCAGCGGGCAGTGACTGCTGCACTGAATAAAAAAGAACATTCTCCATTGCCCTCTGCGTCTGCCATTGATTTCAAGTATACCATTGCAAGAAACTTGAAGAATTACAACCCAACCTTAGGTGCTATTATTCCAGAGAGAGTGTATTTTTTTGACCGTGCTTCCAAAACAAACCGTTGGCACGTGATTTTGGACATTGACCAGAGTGGTTCTATGGGAGAGTCTATCATCTATTCTTCCATTATGGCATGTATTTTGGCTTCTCTCTCCTCAGTAAAAACCAATGTTGTGGCATTTGATACACAGATTATGGATTTGACAGAACTGTGTCAAGACCCTGTAGACCTTCTGTTTGGATTCCAAATGGGCGGTGGTACAGATATTGCCAAGTCCATTGCCTATTGCAGGCAATTTGTGGAAACTCCATCAAAGACAATTTTCTTCCTCATTTCCGATTTGATGGAGGGAGGCAACCGTGCTGGGCTTTTGAACCATTTAAGGGAAATGAAAGAGGATGGTGTGACAGTCATTGTATTGTTGGCAGTTTCTGATGGAGGACAGAGACCCTATTATGATGAGACAACAGCCCAAAGGATTTCAGCCATGAAAATTCCATGTTTTGCATGTGCGCCCGAAAAATTACCGGAGCTTTTGGAATGTGCATTGAAAAAGCAGGATTTTTCTCAATTCAAAGGGAAACAAAATTAGAAGTCAAAAGCTGTCAAAATGTCATAACAGAACTTGCTTTTTGGGTGGGGTTGTGTTAAGATGAAAATGGAAAGGTAGGGGAGAGCTATGAATTTCAAACAACTGGAGTATTTTTGTGCAGTTGCTGAATGTAAAAGTATTTCAAATGCAGCTCGTTCCCTGCATGTAGCACAGCCACCCATCAGCAGACAGATTGCCCTTCTGGAAGATGAATTGGGTGTCTGTTTGTTTACAAGAAGCAACAAAGGTGTGGAACTGACAGAAGCAGGTCAAAGCCTTTATGAGCAGAGCCAACACATGTTTCAGCATCTTAGAATGATTGTGGATAGCGTTCGAGATGTAAATGCTGGGGTTCGTGGACAGTTGAAAATTGGAATTTTATACTCCAATGCGCCAGTGGTGTTGGAACTGTTACAGGAATATCATAAACAGTTTCCACAAGTGGAGTTATATATCCGCCTCGGTTCTCCGAAGGACTTATTGGATGACCTGAATCATGGCAATTTACATGTGCTGTTTTTGCGAGGTTCTACAGATGGAGTAAGTGGTCTTCATGAGAAGGTCTTGGGGGATGACCCAGTTGAATTGGTGTTAACCCAGCAGCTTGACCCTTGTCCAGAACAGGAAGAAATCCCAATTGCATGTCTGCAAAACATTCCCATGTGTCTTTTGAGAAGTGATGACCTGTTTGGGTATAGCAATCATTTGCTCAGTGAGTGCCAACGGCAGGGCATCACACCCAATGTAGTTTGTCGTTGTTATGATACACCTATGGCAATGCAGTTGGTACAGGCTGGGTTTGGGGTTAGCTTTTTGCCACGTTCCATTGTGGATACTATGGCAAATCCCGATATTTATGCCAAACCAATCGCAGGGATTCAGGTACGTTCCTATCCAACTCTGGTGTGGAGCAGTAGTCTGTACTATCCATCCTGTGCAAAATCTTTTCTTGCTATGGCACAGCAATTCCAGTGGCAGTAGCACAGCTATACTTTCATGGTATATCAAATATATAAAAATAATGGCTTGTATTCCTGATGAAATTTGTTATAATGACCATAGTACATCTGATGTTTGGCGACCTCAGTAGAAAACATAACCAAAAAATATAAGTATCTGGAGGAATCAACAATGGCTAAGCTGGTAGAGTGTATCCCTAATTTTAGTTGCAGCAGAGAGAAGGATGAGGCAACTTACAATGCTCTGGTAGAGGTAGCAAACAGCGTACCAGGCTGTACTCTGTTTGATGCTCAGACCGATGGAAATCACAACCGTTGTGTATTTACTCTGATTGGCAACATTGATGCCATTGAGGAAGTGGCATTCCAGCTGACCAAAGTTGCCACTGAGCGCATTGATATGACAAAGCATAAGGGTGAGCACAAGCGTATGGGTGCAACAGATGTCATTCCATTTGTGCCTCAGTCCAAGGATGTGACAGTAGAGGAGTGCATTGAGCTGTCCAAGCGTGTGGCACAGCGTATTTGGGATGAACTGAAGGTTCCTTCCTTCCTCTATGAGGATTCTGCTACTCGCCCTGAGCGTCGCAATCTGGCTACCTGCCGCAAGGGTGAGTTTGAGGGAATGCCTGAAAAACTGCTTCAGGAGGAGTGGGCTCCTGACTACGGTGAGAGAGCCATCCACCCCACTGCTGGTATCACTGCCATTGGTGCCCGTATGCCACTGGTTGCATTCAATATCAATCTGGCAACTTCCGATGTAGAAGTGGCAAAGAAGATTGCAAAAGTAATCCGTGGTTCCTCTGGTGGTTTCCGCAGCTGCAAGGCTATGGGCTTTATGATGGAGGACCGTGGCATTGCTCAGGTTTCCATGAACATGGTCAACTATGAAGATACCCCTCTGTACGTTGTGTATGAGATGGTGCGTGCTCTGGCTGAGCGCTATGGCACCTACATCATCGATAGCGAGATTGTAGGCTTGACTCCTGCAAAGGCAATGATTGACTGTGCTGAGTTCTATCTGAAGGCTCGTGACTTTGACTGCCATAACCAGATTATGGAGTATCACCTTTTGGATATGAAATAAGAGGAAAAAGGAGTTACACCATTATGAAATTAGCTGATTTGAAAGTATCTGAATTTGCAGACCTTTTGGCTTCTGACGCTCCCGCTCCTGGTGGTGGTTCTGCCGCTGCATTAGAGGGTGCGCTGGGTGCAGCCCTCACTGCTATGGTGTGCGGTCTGACCGTAGGGAAGAAAAAGTACGCTGACTATCAGGAACTGGCTGCTGAAACACAGAAGAAGGCTCTCGATTTGAAGGCTCGGTTTGTGGACGTGATGGACCGGGATACAGAAGCATTCAATATGGTGAGTGCTGCCTTTGGTATGCCAAAGGAGACCGATGAGGAAAAAGCGGCTCGTTCTGCTGCCATTCAGGCTGGCTTAGAGGGTTGCACAAAAACCCCATTTGAAATGATGGAGCTGGCTGTGGATACATTGGAGTTGACTGCTTCCATCTTAGGTAAGTCCAATGATAGTGCTGCCAGTGATTTGGGTGTATCTGCCCTTTCTCTGCGTGCTGCCATTCAGGGAGCTTGGCTCAACGTTCTCATAAACATTGGTAGTTTGAAAAATAAGGAGCTGGCTGAGGATTACCGCCAGAAGGGCGAGGCTCTCCTCGCTAAGGCATTACCTCTGGCAGACCAGATTTATGAGACTGTTGTAGCTCAAATGTAATTATTAGACAACAAGGTGCGCCCCTTTTGTCACAGAGAGGGGCGCATTTACCATATCCCTATGCAGTAACAGAGATGAAAAGGAAAAATAGAAAAAAATTGTGAATTTTCACTAGAAGATAGGGGTGTCTATATGGAATGGAATAAATTAACTCAGGAGGACTATATTACAACTCAATGGTCAGGTGGAACCACAACACAACTTGCTATTGAACCAGATGGAGCTGACTACGCAAAAAGAGATTTTTTATGGAGATTGAGTTCTGCTGAGGTAGCCTTGGAACATTCAGATTTTACCCCACTGCCTGACTACAACCGTCTTCTCTCTGTGTTGAGAGGAAAAATTGACCTGAAAGTGGGGGATGGCTCATCAGAACCTCTTGCTTTGGGGCAGGTTTGTGCCTTTGACGGTGGAGTACCTGTGGAATCTTGGGGTACCTGTACAGATTTCAATTTGATGGTGCGTAAGGGAGTTTGTTCTGGGTTAGTTCAGTATCTGGAGCTAACGCAGGGAGGCTCAATGATTTGGACGATGCCTGTTCTCACACCAGAAGAAGGTGGTATACATGCACTGGCACTGTACTGTATTGTTGGAGATTTATCCATGGAGCAGGAAGGTACCATTCAACAGGGACACTGTTTTTTGTGTCGGGATGCCATTGCCCAACCATTGCATCTGAGCAGTGAATCTGGCTGTAAGGTTTTAGTGGCAGTTGTTCACAGAAAGGAGACAGGTAGATGACAGCACAGCAGGCAGCACAGCGTATCCATGAACGGGCATGGATTGGACAAAAACCCGGTCTGGAGCGAACAAGGGAGCTGTTGTATAAATTAGGGAATCCTCAAGAGTCACTGAAATTTGTACATATTGCAGGAACCAACGGAAAAGGTTCTACGGCTGCTATGACTGCCGCAATTCTGACTGCTTCTCATTTGAAAACAGGGCTTTTTACATCTCCACACCTATGGAATTTTCAGGAACGATTCCAAATTGATGGTGTGCCTATGCCAGATGATATACTGGTTTCGCTGACAGAGCGTGTATTGGCTGTTGCAGAAGAAATGGAAGAACAACCAACGGAATTTGAATTGATGACAGCCATTGGTATGTTGTATTTCTCCAGCGAACGATGCGATATAGTTGTGTTAGAGGTGGGACTGGGTGGAAGGATGGATTCCACTAATATCATTCCTGCCCCTGAGGTGGCGGTTGTCACAAATATCGGATTGGAGCATACCCAACAGCTTGGAAATACACTGGCAGCCATTGCCGGAGAGAAGGCAGGGATTATCAAAGCAGGCTGTACCTGTGTACACTACCACCAGACAGATGAAGTGATGGAAGTGGTACAAAAGCGGTGTGAAATGCTGGGGGTGCCCCTAGTCATTACAGACCCAGACAGCCTAGTTCTATTGGAGCAGGATATTACAGGAAGTACATTCACCTATCGTGGATATGGTGAATTCAAAACACAGATGTTAGGGCAATATCAGCTCAAAAATGCAGCGGTTGCATTAGATATATCTTGGGCACTGGAACAGAAAGGATATCCCATTACATTGGATACCATGAAAGAGGGGCTTTCCAATGCAAATTGGGCTGGTCGGATGGAATTGGTTCGTCAAAATCCCTATGTCATCTTAGACGGGGGGCATAATCCACAATGTATTCAGGCATTGCGGGCTGCGTTAGATGAGTTGTTTCCAAATCAGAAGTTGATTTTTATTACTGGTGTTTTGGGTGACAAAGATTATCAGGATATGATTGACCAGATGGTACCAATTTCTAAGGCATTTTATACTGTTACACCAGATAGTGAGCGTGCGCTGTCAGCGCAGACGTTGGCGCAGTTGCTCCAGAGTAGGGAAGTGTCTGCCACCCCAACCAGTGGTTTGGCGCAGGCAATTGAACTGGCATTACAACAGGCTGGAAAAGATGATTGTATCTGTCTATGTGGTTCTCTGTACATGGTGGGAGAGGCACGGCATATCTTTGGGCTTTGTTAAGAAAGGAGTGATATTCCCCTGTGCTAAGTCCAACAGAATTTGTAACAATGTATCAAGATTTGGGACGAAAAAAAGCGAATAGCCCATGTCTGAGAGTTTTTCTATTGGCAATATTTGCTGGTTTTTTGATTGCAATGGGTGGAATGGCAGCAAATGTGGCTGCTCATGCCCAGACCAATATGTCAGCAGCCCGTGTGATTTGTGGAATGCTGTTTCCCTTTGCTCTGACAATGGTAATTTTGACAGGCGCAGAGTTGTTTACAGGGAACTGTCTCATTGCAATTTCTGTACTGGAGCGCACAACTACGCTGGTGGCAATGCTCAAAAATCTCGTTGTAGTGTACACAGGTAATTTTATTGGCTCTTTGCTGTCGGGAGCAATGGTGGTATACAGTGGACAGTTGAGCTTATCAGATCACCTGTTGGCTGCATATACGATAAAAATAGCGGCTTCTAAATGTTCTATACCGTTTGGGCAGGCAGTGATACTGGGTATTTTGTGTAATGTACTTGTATGTGTTGCCGTTATGGGTGGATTGAGCGAAAAAAATGCAATCGGTCGTTTTGTGGGTATTATTGCTCCCATTAGCTTTTTTGTGATTGGAGGATTTGAACACTGTGTAGCAAATATGTATTATATTGTGGCAGGTCTGTTTGCAGTTACAATTCCACAGTATGCCCAGGCAGCAGCGGAACTGGGCGTTGACACAAGTGTTCTAAATTGGGGCAATTTCTTTTTTATGAATTTACTCCCCGTAACCATTGGAAATGTAATCGGTGGCTGTGGTCTGGGTTGTTTTTTGTGGTTATGTCATCGCCAGCGCAGTAGTGAATTAGTAACACGATGAGAGGAGCACACAGTTTCAGTGTGATAGGATGGAATGGACGAAACACCAATGTTAGGAGGTATTCTCGATGATGTCATTGGGACAGCATACGCAACAGGATGATGTGCAGCAGCTTTTTGAGGCGGTATTGACACTAAACACCCCTCAAGAATGTGCCGCTTTTTTTGGTGATTTGTTCACAAAACAGGAGTTAATTGCTTTTGCACAGCGGCTCCAGATTGCACGTTTACTGCGGGAAGGTAGTACCTATGACATGGTTCGCAGTCAAATTCCTGTCAGCAGCTCCACAATTACCAGAGTGAATACAGAACTGCGCTATGGTTCAGGTGGTTATGAGCTTGTATTGGAGCGAATTGGAAAATGATATAGACCAAAAGCGAAAAGTCAAAATTCTATATGATGGAAAAGAGATCCCAGTAGAAAGGCTAAACTGTTTAGCTTTTCTACTGGGATTTTTCTTTTTACAAAAGACTACATTTTTCCAAAGGGATTGTCATACCAAATTATCCGTTATAGTGGGGGCGCATCCATGTCATCTTTTTTGGTTGAGCGACGCATGGGCAATACTTTACCTGGTGGTGGCATTTCTCCTCCTGCGGCTTTCCAACCAGCAATAAAGGCTGCACGCACAATGGTAAAGAGAGCATCTTCTGCATCATCATAGTCTGCACCGGCAATGAAATCATCAAAACGTTTCTCAAACAGATCACTGTACATAGGGGACCTCCCTCTTTTTAGATATTGATTATCATGAAACATTTTCATCAAAACTATAACTCCGATGTAGGGTTTATTTATTGTGGGTAGGAGTGACTCAAATCAATCAGCCAATTTGAGTTAGTATGAATGTGACATGGATTTCAAAAATATTGTGATATAGTAGAAGAAAAGTTCTTACTCCGTGAAAAAGGTAAACTGAGTCTGATGATGGTAAGGAGAATCAGGTAGCAGAATAGAGGAGGGGAAGTTTGGGTGATGAATGGCGTCGGGATAGTATTGGGTTTCAAGACAGAACGCACAACGGGGACCATAAACAGCCCCATGTTTCCCCTGCATATTCTCAGGGAGATAGTTGGCTGTATAGAGTTGGACACCTGGTAAAGTGGTGTTTACCTGCATCCCAATGCCAGTCTCTCTACTATATGCCCATGCAGCAGGACGCAGAACTCCTATTTGCCCATCAATACACCAGTTATGATCGTAGCCATTTCCATATACAAGAGCTTGGAAGGAACTGTCTATCCTCTGACCAATGGGTATTTTCTGGGTGAAATCCATAGGTGTACCAGAAACAGAGGCAAGTTCACCGGTAGGAATACTATATTGATCGGTTGGTGTATAGGAGCTTGCAAAGAGTTGCAGTTCCTGATTTAAAATAGAACCACTATCATGACCAGACAGGTTAAAGTAACTGTGATTGGTTAGATTGCAGATGGTAGTTTTGTCAGTAGTAGCATGGTAAGAAATCATCAGAGTTCTATTCTCTAAGCGATAAGTAACTTGGAATCTTACATGCCCCGGGTATCCTTCATCTCCATCTGGACTGTCTAAAGAAAGTGTGACATGGGCAGAAGAAATGCTATCTATGGTCCAAATTTTACGGTTGAAACCAATGTTCCCACCGTGTAGGTGGTTAGGTCCATTGTTAACTGCTACGGTGTATGCTACACCATCCAAAGTAAACTGACCATGTGCAATGCGGTTTGCACATCTTCCCACCAGTGCACCAATATAGTAATCTTGTTGTTCATATTCCTGTAGTGTATCAAAACCAAGTACAATATCTGTCGCATTTCCCATTCGATCCGGTACAATCAAACGATGTATAATGCCACCATAAGTCAGAATTTCACAGGTTATGTCTCCTTGCTTCAGTGTGATACACATTACAGAATCTCCCAACGACGTTTTTCCAAAGAAACGGGAGAGGGGCTGTTGTTCCATCATGATTTCCTCCTAGCTCTGTAAAATAAAAACGTATGTCCGATTTCATACTACAAGTGTACCTGATTTTTTCTAAAATTGCAAGACAATTTTCATTGAAATGCCCTATTATCTATGATAAACTAATTTTAGTAAAAAAGAGGGGAGTGTTTTAAATGGCAACCTTGCGTGAACTGGCGGAACGAACAGGTTATTCTGTTGCAACAATCTCTCGCATTCTCTCTGGTGATCCCTCTCTATCCGTGACAGAGGAAGCGAGGCATAAAGTGCTGGAAGAAGCGGGTCGATTGAATTATACAGCCAACCGCAGTCGGCGAGGGAGAACCCCAAAGGGAGTATTGCGAATTGGACTTGCAGAGATGTTGACTCCAGCGCAGCAGCTGGAGGACCCATACTATCTCTATTTATCCAGTTTCGTGAGACAGGTCTGTATGGAGAAAAAATATACATTGGTTCCACTAGAGCGATGGAGAGGTGGATTCCGTATACCAACAGGAGAGGAGAAGTTGGATGGCATTCTTGCCATTGGTCTTTTTTCTCAGGAACAGATTGTGGATTTAGAGGGCATGAGTCCTACCATTGTCTTTTTGGATTCTTCCCCGAAAGAGAGTTGCCACGATTCTGTAGTTGTGAATTATTCTCTGGGTATTTCTTTGGCTTTAGAGCATTTACAGAAACTTGGACACACAAAAATAGGATTTTTGGGTCCTATTTGGAAGCTGGATGACCTTCATAGACGGGCACAGGAGGTACGCAGACAACTGTTTTGTCAACATATGGAGAAATTGGGACTTCTACAGAAACAGTGGCTGTTAGATTGTCCAATGGAGGCAGAGGCTGCGGCTGAAGCAATGCAGCTTTTTTTGGACTCTCAGCAGGAGAGACCCACCGCTTTTTTGACAGCAAATGAGGAAGCTGCCATTGGTGCAATCCGAACTTTACAAAAGTATGGGATTTCAGTGCCAGAACAAATCTCTGTTTTGTCATTTAATGATACTCCAAGGTCTGCATTGGTGGAGCCACCGTTGACGTCAGTGTCTACCCATGTGGAAGATATGTCACGCACTGCGTTACGGCTGTTGCGTGAACGAGTGCCTCTGCCAAACAGACAAGCAGAACGTGTGCTGCCATTGAAAGTGGTTGTACCACCTTCCTTGACCTGTCGTTGCACCACAGCACCACCTGCAATTTTCACATAATTTTATATGATATTCTGTGAAAGATGACGAAGTTTTCCAATCTGTAAAATTACACTTGAATTTTTACTAAAAATTAAATATACTGAGAGACACAGAGGATGATAAAGAAAGCGAGGCATGATGAAATGGCAACATGGAAGCAACTATCCCAACAGTTGGATAGCCCAGAAGGGCAAAAAAAGCTGGCACCCCTTTATGCGTTAGATGGGACTCAGGAGAGTTTGGAAAAAGGGGTAAAGCGGGCAAAACATGTTTTGGAACAGTTTGGGACACTGTTTGGAGATGGTGAGGGTGCCTGCCTGTATACTGGTCCAGGGCGTACAGAAATTGGAGGCAATCATACAGACCACCAACATGGACGTGTGTTGTGTGCCAGTGTCGATTTGGATATGCTGGCTTGTGCCGCTCCAAATGGCATGAAAAAGGTAAGGATTCATTCCGAAGGATACCCAACTTTGGAGGTAGACCTGACGGACTGTGCAATGCGGAAGTCTGAGAAAAATACCTCTGCCGCTTTGGTACGGGGTGTGGCTGCTCGTCTTCAGGAGTTTGGGTATGAGCTGGAGGGGTTTGATGCCTATGTGACATCCAGTGTTCTGTCTGGTTCTGGTCTGTCCTCCTCAGCAGCTTATGAAATTTTAGTCGGAAACATTTTCAATCACCTGAACTGTAAAGATGAAATTGACCCTGTGACCTTGGCAAAGGTGGGACAGTATGCAGAAAATGTGTATTTTGGAAAGCCCTGTGGTCTGATGGATCAGATGGGTTCTTCTGTGGGTGGTGCTGTGTTTATTGATTTTGCCGACCCATCTGCCCCCATTGTTGAACCAGTCAGCTATGATTTCTCCCAGTCTGGTCATGCACTTTGCATTGTAGATACTGGCTCCTGCCATGCTGATTTGACAGATGATTATGCACATATCACCCAGGAAATGGGAGCGGTTGCCACATTCTTCGGTCAAGATGTATTGCGCAATGTCTCCAAAGAAGCATTTTATGCACAACTGTCTGAACTGCGAGAGGAATGTGGAGACCGTGCTGTGCTGCGTGCAATGCACTTTTTCGCGGATGACGAGCGTGCAAAGCAGGAAAAAGAGGCTCTGAAACAGGGGGATTTTGCTCAGTTTTTGAAGTTGATAAACGCTTCTGGACGGTCTTCTGCGCTGTTATTGCAAAATATCTTTTCTGTCTCAAATCCAACCCATCAGGCAGTGTCTTTTGCCTTGGCTCTTGGTGAGGAAATTTTGAACGGTAGAGGCGCAATTCGTGTTCACGGTGGTGGGTTTGCAGGTACCATTCAGGCGTTTGTACCACTAGACCTGCTGAATGTCTTCCAAGATAGAATGGAGTCTGTTTTGGGAGAAGGAAAATGTCATATTTTACATATCCGTCCGATGGGCGGCGGTGTGATTTTATAAACATGTAAGGAGGGCTCTAAAATGTCAATTTTAGTATTAGGTGGTGCAGGTTATATTGGCTCACATACTGTGTATGAGCTGATTGATGCAGGGCGTGATGTTGTGGTAGCAGATAACCTGCTCACAGGATTCCTGGAAGCAGTTCACCCTAAGGCTCGTTTTTATCAGGCAGATATTCGTGACCGAAAGGCAATGGATGAACTGTTCGAAAAGGAGAACATTGAAGGTGTGATTCACTTTGCGGCTTCTTCCCAGGTGGGTGAATCTATGAAGGACCCACTGAAATACTATGACAACAACCTGTGTGGTACCGCTTGTTTGTTGCAGTCCATGGTAGCTCATGGCATTGATAAAATTGTGTTTTCCTCCACAGCAGCTACCTATGGAGAGCCAGAGCGGATGCCCATTTTGGAGGGGGATAAAACAGTTCCCACAAACTGTTACGGAGAAACAAAATTGGCAATGGAAACCATGATGCGCTGGACTAGCCAGGCACACAATCTGCACTATGTGGCATTGCGCTATTTCAATGCCTGTGGTGCTCATGCATCTGGTGCCATCGGTGAGGCACACAACCCAGAAACCCATCTGATTCCCCTGATTTTACAGGTTCCCAATGGACAGAGAGAGTTTATTTCCATGTTTGGTGACGATTATCCCACAAAGGATGGAACCTGTGTCCGTGACTATATCCATGTAACAGACCTTGCCCAGGCACATATTCTTGCCCTTGATTATCTGATGAATGGGGGAGAGAACAATGTGTTCAATCTGGGTAATGGTGTAGGCTTTACTGTCAAAGAGGTGGTAGAGGTTGCCCGAAAGGTGACAGGACACCCCATTCCTGCCCAAGTCAGCCCCAGACGTGCAGGAGATCCTGCCCAACTGGTGGCATCTTCTGAGAAAGCAAAGTCTGTGCTGGGATGGAAGCCTCAATATGCTGATTTGGAGACCATTGTGCAGTCTGCATGGAACTGGCATAAGAGCCATCCCAATGGCTATGGCAAGGAGGACTGAAAATGGATGCAGCCATTTCCAAACTTGTGACCTATGCGTTACGCACAGGGTTGATTGAGCCATGTGAAAAGACATGGGCAATCAATGCCATATTGGAAATTTTACAAATAGACAGCTATCAGGAACCGCAGGAGCAGTGGGGGGAAATTGAGCTTGTTCCCGTGTTGGATGAGCTGATGGATGATGCCCACCGTAGAGGGGTTTTGGTGGAAAACTCCATTGTATACCGTGATCTGTTTGATACTGCTATCATGGGACGGTTGACACCCAGACCAGCACAGGTCATTGAGCGGTTTCAGGCATTGTTTACAAAGAATCCTGTAGAAGCAACTGACTGGTATTATAAATTTTCTCAGGATACCAACTACATTCGACGGGATCGTATTGCAAAAGATAAAAAATGGGTCACATCTACAGAATATGGAGATTTGGATATTACCATCAATTTGTCCAAGCCAGAAAAGGACCCCAAAGCCATTGCAGCCGCTCGGAATATGCCCGCTTCCGCTTATCCCCGTTGCCTGTTGTGTGCAGAAAATGAAGGGTATGCTGGTCGGGTGAATCACCCAGCCCGCCAGAATCATCGTGTTGTTCCCATTACCATCAACCAGTCACAGTGGTTTTTACAGTATTCTCCCTATGTATACTATAATGAACACTGTATCTGTTTCAATCAGGAACACACGCCAATGAAAATTGACAGAGCTTGCTTTGGAAAACTGTTGGATTTTGTGGAACAATTTCCACACTATTTTGTGGGTTCCAATGCTGACTTACCCATTGTAGGTGGTTCCATTCTTGCCCATGACCATTTCCAAGGCGGTCGCTATACCTTTGCTATGGAAAAAGCACCTGTGGAGACACCAGTTACATTCAAAGGTTTTGAGGATGTTCAGGCAGGCATTGTTCGCTGGCCCATGTCTGTGGTGCGCATCACAGCAGAAAAGAAGGAGCGTCTGATTGAGTTAGCTGATAAAATCCTGACTGCATGGCGTGGATATACAGATGAAGAAGCTATGATTTATGCACAGACGGATGGTGAGCCACACAATACCATTACCCCCATTGCCCGTCGTAGAGGACAGGATTTTGAGCTGGATTTGGTACTGCGCAATAATTTGACCACAGAGGAATATCCACTTGGGCTTTACCATCCACACCCAGAACTTCACCACATCAAAAAAGAGAACATTGGGTTGATTGAAGTGATGGGTTTGGCTGTCTTACCAGCACGTTTGAAAGAGGAATTGGCTGCGGTGGCGGAAGCCCTCGTATCTGGTGATGATATGAGTCAAAATCCTCTGACAGAAAAACATGCAGAATGGGCAGAGGAATTAAAAACACACTATACCTTTACCAAAGAAAATGCAATGGATATTGTAGAGCAAGAAACAGGTAAGGTATTTGCAAAAGTGTTGGAACATGCAGGTGTGTATCGTCGTGATGAGACTGGAAAGAAAGCATTCCTCAAGTTTTTGAACAGCATTTGACAAACAGAGTGAAACAAGTTTAATCACAATCCCCCTAGAGTTGACAAGGAGATTTTTCAGAGTCAGCTTTAGGGGGATTTTCGGTTATGATGGAGAAATCCAGCTCAAATTTTGCGATTTGAACTAGACATACCATATATCATATAGTATACTGTGTGAGTAATGTCCAAATAGGGAAAGAAAGGGATGTATGAAAGAGATAGAATTGTAAACAGAGAAGAAAGATATGGATAGGAGGAATTTGAGATGACCTTTGAGACAGTTGAGAATGTACTAAATATCCAGACAGATGCCATTATGACATTGGCTATGGCAGCTATTTTGTTGTTAATTGGCTATGCAGTGAAAAACAGGGTGACATTTCTCAGTAAATACTGTATTCCTGCACCAGTGATTGGTGGTTTCATATTCATGTTTGTCACCTTTGCAGGCTATACTACCAAAACATTTACCTTCAGCTTTACCAATACATTCCAAGACCCATTTATGCTTGCATTTTTCACAACCGTTGGGTTGGGTGCTAGCTTGTCCCTGCTAAAAAAGGGTGGTATTCTATTGATTGTGTATTGGTTGTGTGCTGGAGTGATATCTGTATTCCAGAATTTGATTGGAATTGGGGTAGGAACACTGGTTGGACTGGAAGCTCCCTATGCACTGCTCTCCAGTGCCATTGCTATGATTGGTGGTCATGGTGCTGCTGGCTCATATGGAAGCACCTTTGAAAGCCTGGGTTATTCCGCTGCGATGGGTGTAGGTGCTGCTGCTGCAACATTTGGACTGATTTCTGGTGTTTTAGTAGGTGGACCTCTGGGTCGATATTTGATTGTGAAGTATGACTTAAAACCAGAGGAAAAACAAATCAATTATGATGATATTAAAAGCGTCAATGCAGCCACAGGGGAAAAACTTTCCAGTTTGGATATCATCAAAAATGTAGTGGTCATTATTGTGTGTATGGCTGTGGGGACCATGGTGTCTAGTTGGATTGGAAATTTGATTGGAATGTCATTCCCCAATTATGTAGGTGCTATGTTTGTAGCAGTGATAGTGCGCAATTTGAATGATCACTTCCATCTCTACCGGTTCAGTTTCCCATTGGTGGATGGAATTGGCGATGTAATGCTGAATTTGTACTTAGCTTTGGCTCTGATGACCCTGAAATTGTGGGAGCTTGCTGCATTGATGGGTGGCGTTTTGCTGATTGTACTGTGTCAAGTAGTCTTTATTGTAGCTGTTTCTTACTTTGTCATCTTCAGAATCCTAGGTAAAAATTATGATGCAGCTGTCATGTGTTCTGGTCTGTGTGGGCATGGTCTGGGTGCAACACCTACTGCGATTGTCAATATGACTGCTGTAACCGAACGCTATGGAATGTCCAGCCGTGCCTTTATGGTAGTACCAATTGTGGGGGCATTCCTTGTGGATATGATTTATCAGCCTCAAACCATTGCATTTATCAAATTCTTTGTTCCTGCTGCCTCCAGTATGGTAGGAAATTGATATTAGAAGGATACATCCCAAACCCTATGGGGCAAAATTCGCATTTGATAAGAGTAAAAACAGGCAGGTCGTTACCTGCCTGTTTCTTCTTCCTCACATTCTTCTATGTATTTGTCTTCAAAATCCTGTTGCGCCTTTACTAGAATTTGAATGGCATCCTCAGTGGCATGAAAGAGTTGTAGGTATAATTCTTTATAATCTGGCATGGACATATCACCCCTCTTATGATATTTTAACCTATTTCAGGTTAGAAGTCAATCTTTCTTTCACCTCAGCTCATACTAAAATGGGGTGATAGAATGAAAAATCGATTGCGTGATTTGCGCGAAGATAAAGATTTGAGCCAGACACAAGTGGCAAAATTATTGCATATGTCCCAAACAGGCTACTCCAAATATGAGACTGGAGAAAATGATATCCCCACATCAGTTCTGATTGCTTTAGCCCTATATTATAACACAAGTGTGGACTATCTGTTGGGTCTCACCACACAAAGGAAACCATACCCAAGGGAGTAAAAACTGGTGATGGTATGCTATATGCCGAATACAAGAAAAGTGAGAATGCTCCTATTTTGTGCTAGGAAAGAACCTTGACAGAAAAGGAATTTTTTACTACAATAACCTTGTTAAAAGTAATAATAGTTATTTCTTTTGGGTATAGGCAGTGGTAGAGAAGAAATGAGAATAAGGATTATCAATTTGAAATTTTATCGTTAGTAGGGGTATCTGTAAGGATACCCCTTTTCTGGCGCACATCTCTACACTATAAAAATGATGGTTGGATGACTTGTGATTGGATTTGACAGATATGCCGTATCTACATCAATTTATAAAAATAGTTTAATATGGGAGTTTTGGCATGAATAAACAATATTGCATTTTTGATATGGATGGTACATTGGTAGACGCTATGGGCGTTTGGAAGAATTTAGGTCGTAATTATCTTGAAAGTTTAGGTGTTTGCCCTACCCAAGAGCAGTTGGATGCCACAGGTCCTATGACAATGGAGGAGAGTGCAACTTTCTTTAAAGAGCAATTCAATTTGACACTCACAACACAACAAATGATACATCATATGAATCATTACATGGAAAATCGATATCGTACCGATATTCCATTAAAAAAAGGAGCATTGGACTATATTCTAAAACTAAAAAAACAAGGTGTGAAGTTATGTGTGGCAACTGCTACAGAGGAAACATTGGCGATAGCTTGTTTAGAGAGACTTGGGGTTATGGAGCATCTGGATTTTTTAATCAGTTGTGAAACAGTAGGAGTGGGAAAAACAAAACCAGATATCTATTACGAAGCTGCAAATCGTTTGGGAGCAGAACCCTGTGAGATTGCGGTTTTTGAAGATGCTCCCTATGCCATTCACACCGCAAGGAAGGCTGGGTTTTATGTGGTGGGTGTGTATGAACCAGTGTATGCACATCATTGGTCTGAACTACAGAAATTATGTCATGAATGTATTACCACATTTTCCAGCGGGATAGATTAAAACAGGTATAGTGTTAAGAGCATCATGGAAAAAAGAGATTTCTATTGAGAAAATCATGTATTTGTGGTAATATATACAATAAACTGTATGATCATTTATTCTACAATTAAGGGAGGAGATTCTGTCATGTTTTTTCAGGATAAAGCACTGATTCGGGAGTTAAATCAAATTTCTTTTGGACAATTTACACCATTGAATGAAATTCCAGATTGTTTGCCAGGTGGGGATGGAACTGCACTCAGATATGCCATCAGCCAATTACTTCAGCTATATAAAGATAGAATTGAATGTGAAGTTGGCAATGTTGTTTTGATCAATGATACCATTTCCTCAGGACTGTGGAACATGGATATTGGTCCCAATTATGAGGTGTTGGCTGCCTATTGGTCAGATGATTTTAGAAGAATGATTGGATATCAGAATAAACAAGACTTCCCGGATCGTCTGGAATCCTGGTCTAATTTGCTGCATCCAGATGACCAAGCACCAACTTTAAACCAATTTATGGAGACACTGAAAGATAAGAGTGGACACACACGTTATGATGTGGAATATCGGTTGAAAACAAAAAATAGAGGTTATCGCTGGTACCGTGCAGCAGGTAATGTAAAGCGCAACGATAGGGGAGAGCCAGTCCAGTTTATTGGTATTTTTGTGGATATTGATGAAGAACGTAAAACACGCACAAATTTGAACCAACTTTTGCAGCGTTATTCCGCAATCGATCGGATTTCAACGGAAGGGTCTTGGTGTTTACGTTTGGTTTCCACAGATATATTGGATAGAGCAAATGAAGTGTGGTACTCACAGCAATTAAAAAATATTTTGGGGATAGGAGAGTATAGCCATAATTCTGATACATTAGATGATTTACTTACAGCAATTCCATATAAGAGTACAAAGTGATATACTGATAAAAGAAAGAGGTGAAAATTCAGATGGTAGCAAT
>CALWVS010000052.1 GCA_944385095.1 uncultured Oscillospiraceae bacterium | reverse complement strand
GGGTGAAAGGAGGAGTGGACAGGACAAAAGAGGAAGTAAGGGGAATGGTAAGAGAGGGCATGAAGGAAATGGAAGCTGAGCGAGCAGCACAGCCAGAGAGTGATTGGGCAGGGCAGGCACGGATCAGAGCCAGGGCAATGGCAGTCGGATTTACGGATGGAACACGTCCACAAAGTTTAACTACCCGTGAGGAAGTGGATGCCAAAATTCTGGCAGCGATGGGAAAATAAAACCCCACACTTCGACAGAAATGTGGGGTTAAGATCATTATAATTTATATTATAGTTTATTGATGTATAGTCCACCGTACTGGCTAATAATAAATGCTGCGAGTTTCGGATTTGGTGTAGCAATTTTAACCGGAAACTGGAGCTTTTTTTCATAGATAAACATGTTATTTTCCCTCCTTTGATGCTGTCACATTCCATGGCCATGGATCTTGCAACCAACGGTAGGTGCTGAAAGATGAGCTGCCCTGCCGTGTCAACGGTCCATATTTTTTTTCATAGGTTGCTTTTGCCTCTTTTGAGAGCTCTACATACTCTTGAAATAGTTCAAATGCCTCCATATCATCAGGGTGAGTATCTAGATACGTCCCTAGTTCTAGTACGACAAATTCCAATGCTTGTAGTTCAGACAGCGGTGTATTTTGAAACTCACTACTATCTGATTTTAAATGGAAGGGAAGGTTCAATCCTGGAAATAGTGTACCTTGACCCAATGCTTCGGTTTTGTCATACTTATTGCTGTTATTCTGTTGAAATGGTACATAGGGTACAGAAAGACTTGCACAGGATGGCTGGGTTCCATAGTTGTCAGGGCAGTTTTTGATTGGACACATGTTACTCAGTTCTTGACTCAAGTAAATGACCCCCTCATAGATAAATTGAAATGCTGTCGCAATTCTACTTCATATTATGTACCCAAAATAGTTCTGGTTCCTAAAAGCATTGCATATACTTATTGAGGAGGAGGGACCATCTATGATAAAATATTTGGTTGCTAGTATTATATCTTTTGTGGCAGTAATTTGTGGACTATTGATGCACACAGAATTATTTTACTCATTTACAGTTTCTTCACCAACAGATAACCCTACAATAAATTGGATTATTGATGCTGGGCATGGTGGCGAGGATGGAGGAGCCATCTCTATTACAGGGGTTCCTGAAAGCGGAATAAATCTTCAAATAGCAAAAAAAATAGATTATTTGTTTGGGTTCTTAGGAGAACCAACTCTTATGTTGCGCAATGAGGATGTTTCTTTGTATGATGATTCAGCAACAACAATACGTGAAAAGAAAGTATCTGACCTACACTATCGCACAGAGATAACAAATCATAATCAAAATGCAACATTACTTAGTATTCATCAAAACACATTTTCACAGCCAGAATATTCTGGCACTCAGGTCTTTTATGCACCAACAGATGGATCTCAAACTCTTGCTGAGCAGCTACAGTGTGATATACAGACATACCTTCAACCAAACAACCAGCGATATGCAAAATTGATTTATGAGACTGTATATTTAATGAATCATATAGACAACAGAGCAGTTTTATTGGAATGTGGTTTTATTTCAAACCCTCAAGAGGAAAAAATCTTACAAGAAACAGACTATCAGATTAAGTTTGCAATGGTTGTAACTTCATCATGTTTAAAACAATAAGTACACATCTTTACATTCTTATATACGTTTGGTAAAATAGAAATATAATTTTACAAGAAGGGAAGAATCTATGAAAATAAAAACACTTTTTTATTGTACAGAGTGTGGAAATGAAACGCCAAAATGGCATGGAAAGTGTCCAGCATGTGGTGCATGGAATACAGTAGTAGAACGACCAACTGAAAAAACTGCAAAAAAGTGGAATGTATCATTACACAGTACCATTCCAACTTTGGTGCCTAAATCAATGTCAGAGGTGGAAACAACAGATGAGTTACGGTTTCCAACAGGAATGGGAGAACTAGACCGGGTACTAGGAGGGGGTGCAGTAAAAGGTTCCCTTGTATTAGTAGGTGGTGCCCCTGGTATAGGTAAATCGACACTGATGTTGCAGATTTGTGATAATTTATGTCAATTTGCGTCTGTACTTTATGTTTCTGGTGAAGAATCAGAGCGACAGATTAAGCTACGGGCAGAACGGTTACAAGTAAAGGGAAGTGGGCTATATCTGCTGTCAGAAACCAATTTGGAAAATATGATCGAAGCGGTTCACACATTACAACCAGATGTGTTAATTGTTGATTCTATTCAGACGTTATCAAATACAGATGTTGCATCTGCACCAGGTAGTGTTACACAGGTAAAGGAATGTACTATGGCACTCATGCAATTAGCAAAGGGAGAAGGTGTGACCATATTTGTAATAGGTCATGTAAATAAAGAGGGTTCCATTGCAGGTCCTAAAGTTTTAGAGCATATGGTTGATTGTGTCCTTTATTTTGAAGGAGAACGTCATATGGCATATCGTATTTTACGAGCTGCAAAGAATCGATTTGGAGCGACAAACGAAATTGGCGTATTTGAAATGGAGGATGGAGGGCTAGCTGAAGTACCGAATCCATCAGAAACACTTCTGGCAGGTCGACCAGAAGATACTCCAGGAACATGTGTGACCTGTGTAATGGAAGGAATTCGACCAGTACTTGCTGAAATTCAAGCATTGGTTGTACCAACTACGTTTGGAAACCCACGCAGAGTTAGTAATGGATTTGAATATAATCGAGCTGTGCTATTATTGGCAGTATTAGAAAAAAGAGGTGGTTTGATGTTAGGACAGTGCGATTCCTACATCAATGTAATTGGTGGACTCTCATTGGATGAGCCAGCCGCTGATTTAGCTGCAATGATGGCACTAGCTTCAAGTTTTCGTGATAAACCTATCCCAAATAATCTAGTTGCGATTGGTGAAGTTGGATTAACGGGAGAACTTCGTTCGGTAAATGCACTTAGTCAAAGATTATCTGAGGTGCGGCGTTTAGGTTTTACAAGATGTCTAGTACCAAAACGAACACAAACAAAGTTGATTGTCCCAGATGGTTTAGAATTAATACAGGTTTCCAATATACGAGAGGCACTAGCTGTTATGTTATGAAAGAGAGGAGATGAATATGATAAGTTTGATCATTATCTTCAGGTAAGCAAAATAAAAATTTTGTTTACCTAAAGATAAGGTTTTTTAAACAAAAACTCATACTATACAAAAACCATCCAACTTATCATCCATAATATGATTGACTTTCAAAAAGAATCGCCAAAATTTTTATACGATTTTCTAATTTATCACCAAACAATTCAAGGTCATTCCAAACAAACAGTGGAAGAATACTTTTTAGATTTGAGAAGTTATCTTCGATTTTTAAAAATTCATCGAGGACTCATTTCAAAGCGAATTGCCTTTGATGAAATCCCAATCAAGGATATAACCATTGAATTAGTTGCAAATATTGAACTTCCTGATATTTACGCTTATATGGGCTATCTATCCAATCAACGACAAGTACATCCAGGCAGTTCCACTGGATATATCGGCGTCTCAGCGGCAGCCAGAGCACGAAAAGTAGCTGCAATTCGTTCCTTTTATAAATATCTTTGCACGAAAGCAAAATTGATAGATACAAATCCTGTTCAAAATTTGGATTCACCTCAAATCAAAAAAACGTTACCAAAGTATCTGAATATAGAAGAAAGTATTTCTCTTTTAGATGCTGTCGATGGGAAAAATCAACTGCGTGATTATTGCATTCTCACATTGTTTTTAAACTGTGGTCTACGTATTTCTGAACTGATTGGGTTAAATATCACAGATATTCATGGTGAACAAATCAGAATCCGTGGTAAGGGAAATAAAGAACGTCTACTCTATTTGAATGATGCATGTGAAAACGCTCTGTCTGATTGGTTAGATGAACGAAAACTTCTTTGTAGTTCAGATGAAGTTGCTCTATTTGTTTCTACACAAAGTCGTAAACGAATTTCAAAAGCAGCCGTTCACAAGCTAGTCAAAAAACATATCTCTGCTGCTGGTTTGGATAGCAGTAAGTATTCTGCCCATAAATTGCGCCACACAGCCGCTACATTGATGTTAAAAAACGGTGTAGATGTTCGTACATTACAAGAAGTATTGGGACATGACCATCTCAACACAACTCAAATTTATACACATGTAGACAGCGATGATTTAAAGATTGCTGCAAAAGCAAATCCTTTAAATTCTGTGAAAAAATCAAAATAAAACCTACCTGTTAGAAAGGAAATTCTATGAATGCTCTTGATTTTTGTATGGTATTTGTTCTTCCAATTACCTTACTTCTTGTCGGTACTTTGTGGCGAATAAAACCTCCTAAATGGAATAAATCTAAATTTGCATATCGTACTCCCCTATCCTGCTCCAGCCAGGAAGCTTGGAACTTTGCACATAGTACTTGTTCTCGTCTTTGGTTTCGTATAGGTGGAATCTTACTTTTATTTGTTTTCATACTATTGAAATTATGGAAATTTCATGTTGCTTCCTCCGTCCTACTTTGGATTCTGATTGGAGAAATGATTCTGTTTTGCTGTTCTGCTTTTTTGATTGATCTCATATTGAAAGCAAACTTTGACCATCATTCTTAATTGTCCGCATCTCTCCCCTATTGATTTCATAACATAGATAAAAACACCACCCAAACAGTTCATTCCTCTGTTTGGGTGGTTTTATGATAACTGGTTTCAATCAAGTAAGTCTATACCTCGTATACCACTGTTCTTTCGTCATATAGTTTATGTGTCCTATTCTAATTTCATTTAATAAGGGAACTGGAACTTCTGGGCAAGTATGATGATAAATAAAACCTACTTTTTCCTGAACTCTTTTTGATTTACTATTTCCATCATAGTATGCACACCAAATTGTTTCCATCCCCAAATCTTCAAATCCATGACAAATCAATTTTGTAGCCGCTTCAGGCATATATCCTCTACCCCAAAACGGTTTTCCTACCCAAAATCCAAGTTCGCATTCATCATCTCTTTGAATTATGTTACTGTGACCATTCAGCATGAGTTCTATCGCACCAATCGCAATATCACAATCTTTTTTACATATTGCATAACATTCTACTCCAGTAAATATTGTTTTAATCACATTTCTACTCTCATCAACATTTTTATGTGGTGCCCATCCAGCGATAGGTCCAATATCAGGATCCTTGGCATATTCAAATAAGCTATCAGCATCTGTTTCTTTCCATGGACGAAGCACCAATCTATCTGTTTTCAGAATCATCTCATTACCTCTTTTAAATTTTATCTGGTATTCTCAAAACTTAAGGAAGATTATCATCATGCCATATAATAAATGGTGGAATTTTATGATATTTTTCAAAGTAGTCAAGAGCTTTCAAGACTTCTTCTGCTGGTATTACATAGGATAATGGATAATAATTCAGTTCACCATTTATCATAAATTCCATCACTTCATCATTTGTACCTGAGTATTCTGGATTTCTGGAACTTAATCCAGCATCACCTTCATCTCTATAATAATTAAGCCATCCATATTCACCATTGATTAACCCACACATATTACGTTCATCTTCTTCGGTTTCATTTGATTCAACCCAGATTTCTTTAAACTGACCATTTTTCCAACTATTAGTAAACATAAATTGATTCCCCCTCAATATAGCCATAATCTACTTCTGCTATAATATTTTTTAATGTTTCATCATCGAAAATAAATGGTGCTAAATAGTTACTTGCAATTCTACTTTTCTCGTCTATGGTCACCCTTCTCCAACGTTTATCCTTCCTCATCATAAGGACAGCCTGCTTTTTTCGCTCAGGTCTGTTGCTCAACTGAAACCAATTCTTCCATTGGCTTCCTTTCTCACTTTCTATCAATAAATCTCTAACCTGAATATATACTTTTGCTACAAGTGGACTTCCTGCAACCAATTCGTTCTCTGGGTTTGTATGAAATTTTGCTTCCAACAGCGTTTTATGTAAATTAAGCAGTTCATAATAATCTAAGGTAAGATTAAATTCTGACACTATATCTCCTCCATCCAATCAAATCATATCAATTTCTGTAATATTGTATGGTAAATCCCCCTAATGTAGTACTTTTATTTTCCTACATTAGGGGGATTTTGTCTACTATATATTTTAGATTTTCTTACAACAAAAAACTTTACAAATTTACTCCAGCTCAAAAGCACCTGTATAGAGTTGATAGTACAGTCCATGCTGTCCAATCAAATCTTCATGGTCTCCACGTTCCATGATATGACCATGGTCCAAAACCATAATTGCATTAGAGTTTCTGACCGTAGACAAACGGTGTGCAATAACAAAGACTGTACGACCATACATGAGAGAATCCATACCACGCTGTACAATCGCTTCTGTACGAGTATCAATGGAAGAAGTTGCTTCATCCAAAATCATAACAGGCGGATCTGCCACTGCTGCTCTTGCAATGGCAATCAGCTGCCTTTGTCCTTGTGACAAATTGGCACCATTTCCAGTCAGCATGGTATCGTACCCTTGAGGTAACCGACGGATAAAATCATCTGCATTTGCCAGAATCGCTGCAGCCTCCACTTCTTCATCCGTGGCGGACAGGTTTCCATAACGAATATTTTCACGTACCGTTCCAGTAAACAGGTTTGTCTCTTGCAACACAATACCAAGTGATCGACGCAAATCGGATTTCTTGATATCGTTGATACTGATTCCATCATAGCGGATCTTACCATCTGCAATATCATAAAAACGATTGATTAGATTGGTGATTGTCGTTTTACCAGCACCAGTTGCCCCCACAAATGCCAGTTTTTGTCCTGGTTTTGCAAACAGGGTAATATCATGTAGAATTGTTTTTCCCTCCACGTAGCCGAAATCTACATGATCAAAACGAACATCACCAGCTAACTTAACATATTGAAAACTACCATCCTTTTGAGGTACTTTCCATGCCCAGAGAGTTGTGTGTTCCGTTGTTTCTTCCAGTTCCTCATTTTTGTTGTAAACTGCATTGACAAGTGTTACAGTACCATGGTCCTCCTCAGATGGTTCATCCATAAGATCAAAAATACGTTGTGCACCAGCCAGAGCCATGATAATAGAATTGAGTTGCTGAGAGATTTGACTGATTGGGTTACTAAAGCTTTTAGAAAGCTGTAGGAATGTTGCAATAGTCCCCAATGTGATAGAGGCATCTACCCCACTTAATGCCAGAGACCCACCCACAATAGCAACAATGACATACTGAATATTACCAATATTCATTAAAATGGGCATAAGAATATTTGCATATTTGTTTGCCTGATAAGCACTTTCAAACAGAGCGTCATTGACCTTATCAAAGCCATCCTGAGCCTCCTGCTCATGACAGAATACCTTCACCACCTTCTGCCCATTGATCATCTCTTCTACATATCCATTCAAATCGCCTAGTTTCATCTGCTGTTTTCTAAAATAGGACCCACTGCGTCCAGCTAAAACGCCAATCACACGAAGCATAAAGAAAATACAGACTACCACTACAATGGTCAATGGGATGTTCAAAATTAACATACTGATAAATGTTACTGTTACCATCATAGCGGAATTGATGACTTGAGGGATACTTTGAGAAAGCATCTGGCGCAAGGTATCTACATCGTTGGTATAAACACTCATAATGTCACCATGTGCATGGGTGTCAAAATAGCGGATTGGCAGTGTTTGCATATGACCAAAAAGATCATCACGGATTTTTTTCTGCACCCCCTGAGAAATCCCTACCATAAGCCAGTTATAGAGGAACGCACAGAGAATACCAACTACGTACAAACAAACCATCATAAGAAGCGCATTGGAAAGGGCTGTATAATCTGGTTCCTCCATTGCAACCAAAGGGATAATAAAATCATCAATCAATGCCCCAAGAAAAATGGAACCTGCCACTGATGCAATTGCACTCACCAAAATGCATACAAGAACAATACCAAACTGGGTCAAATATCCTTTTCCCACATAGCTCAGAAGCCTTCCAACTACTTTCTTTTTATTCACCTGTGGTTTATGCATCCTCATTTCCTCCCTTCGTCTGGGACTGATAAATTTCACGATAAATGTCACATGTATCCAGTAATTCCTGATGTGTACCAGATGCGTAGATGTGACCACCATCCATAACTAAAATCAAATCTGCATCCTCAATAGAAGAAATTCTTTGAGCAATAATAAACTTTGTTGTCTCTGGGATTTCTTCACGGAATGCCTTCCGAATTAAAGCATCTGTTTTTGTATCAACTGCAGAGGTTGAGTCATCCAGAATCAGAATCTTTGGTTTCTTCAATAGGGCACGAGCAATACATAATCTCTGTTTCTGACCACCAGATACATTAGATCCACCCTGTTCAATATGGGTATCATACTTATCTGGAAACTCCTGAATAAATGGATCTGCCTGAGCCAATTTACATACACGGACCATTTCCTCATCTGTTGCCTCTGCATTGCCCCAACGCAGGTTTTCTTTGATACTACCAGAGAAAAGTACATTTTTTTGTAGTACCATAGCAACTTGTTCTCTCAGCACTTCCATATCATAATCCTGTACATCAACACCGCCTACCAACACACGACCTTCTGTTGTGTCATAGAGGCGTGGAATTAACTGTACCAGTGTTGTCTTGGAAGTACCTGTTCCACCCAAAATACCAACTGTAGCACCAGATGGAATCGTCAGACTTACGTTCTTCAAGCATTCTTTAGAAGGGTCTTTGGCATAGCTAAAGCTAACATTTTCAAATACAACAGAGCCATCCTTTACCTCCATAACAGGATTTTCTTTGTTTTTCAGGTCACTCTCCTCATTCAAAAGCTCCACAATACGTTCTGCCGCTGCTCTTGCAATGATGACCATAACCAGTACCATAGAAAACATCATTAAACTCATTAGAATCATCATGATGTAACTGAACATACTGGTCAATTCGCCAGTAGTCAATGCACCATCTACAACCAAATGGGCTCCAATCCATGAAACAGCGAGAATACACACATAAATACAGAACTGCATCAATGGCATATTAAATGCAATCAATTTTTCTGCCTTACTGAAATTCTTATAAATTTCCTGTGATACTTGTCCAAATTTTTCCTTTTCGTGTTCCTCACGTACAAAAGACTTAACCACACGGATACCAAACAGGTTTTCCTGTACTACATTGTTCATCCAGTCATACCGTTTGAACACACGCTCAAAAATGGGATGTGCCCCCTTCATAATGATAAACAAACCAACTGCAAGAATAGGGACCACATACAGAAAAATTAAAGAAAGGCGTGGATTAATTGTGTAAGTCAAATACCATGCACAAACCAACATGACTGGACTACGCACTGCAATACGAATAATCATCATAAAAGCCATCTGCACATTGGTAACATCCGTTGTCAATCTTGTAATCAGACCACCTGTGGAATACTTATCAATATTAGAAAAGGAAAATGTCTGAATATTGCGGTACATTTCTTTTCTTAAATTTCTAGACAATCCTGTTGCTGCTTTTGCTGCACACTTTCCCGAAAGTGCTCCTAACAATAGTGCCATAACTGCCATCAGAATAATGACCACACCATATTTCATGATCACTCCCATGTTGCCAGCCTTAACTCCATCATCCAATAATTTGCCTGTCATCAATGGAATAAGCACATCAAATGCTACTTCTCCAATCACTAAAATTGGAGTCAAAATAGCATCCTTTTTAAATTCATTGAGGCAACTGAGTAGCCCGCGCTTTTTTTTCATTCAATCTCCTCCCTTTTGTCGTGTTCTCGTTCCATTAAATTCTTTTTCAGCTTTTCTACTGTAATCATAAACTGTTCTATTTCTTGATTGGAAATTCCCTGTGTCAAACTTCCCTCCATCGCTTCTATACGCTCTTGTATCTGTTGATATTGGTCAAAAGCCATTTGAGTTGGCAAAACCTGCTTCAATCGTGCATCACGTGCTACACTCCTACGAATGATGAGTCCATCCTGTTCCATTTTCTTTAGCAATCTTGAAGCAGTGGACCGGCGTATATAAAAGATTTGTTCTAAATCTTTTTGAAAAATTTCATGTTGTGTATTGCGACACAGCACCCCTACAATCATGCCCTGCATTTCTGTATACATATCACAATGCCCTTCTACATGGAGATTTTCCCATATCCTACGTCGCATGAGATTGGAAAGTGCCTTAATTTCAAGTCCTACACGCTTAACTTGTTCCACAAACAACACCTCCTTCCCTACATTCGAATATTTTAGTTTACATGCTAACAATTGTCAAGATAACAAACTATGAATCACTTAACTTTTCCAAAAATTTGTCGATATTGTAATTGAGCACCAAAGAAAGGAGTGTACCATTTATGAATCTATCCAATGTTTCTGCTTATCAGTCCACTTCATCACTGTCTGGCACGGAATCAAAACAAAAACAACAAACCATCTCTGCATCAAAGTCAAATCAACCACCAAAAACGGATTCTTTTACTTCCTCTGAAACCTCTTTGGAAGAAATCACCTATCAGCCCCCCAAAAAACTGTCCAGTGAACAGGTGGCTGCACTAAAGCAACAAGTCCAAGAGAGTATGCAAAAATTGGCTGAAAAGATGTTAGGTGCACAAGCTGATATTGCAAAAAATGAGGATGGCAGCATTGATTACACTGCACTTGCTAAGGCACTTGGGATGGGAACCACTCCAGAAACTGCACAAGAAGCCATTTCTAAAAATGGTATGTGGGGTGTAGAAGCTGTTTCCACACGCATTATGGATATGGCAATCCAGTTATCCAATGGCGATCCATCTATGGCTGAAACACTTCGAGAAGCAGTTCAGAAGGGCTTCGAGGCAGTAGGTGCATTGGATGAACTTCCTCAGGTTTGCCAAGATACCTACCATGAAGTGATGAACCGCTTCGACTACTGGGAAGAACACGGTAGTATGGATGGTTATGGTTCCAAAGAAGAGACCCCCGCTCCAGAAGATAATTCATCAAATACCTAAAATATCAGGGACTATCAGCTTAATTCTGATAGTCCCTGCGTTTTTGTATTTCTAGTCCAAACAGGAAATAAAATAGACACTGATTAGACAGACTAATTCACAAGTCTGCAAAAAAAATCCAGATGTATCTCCTGTCACCCCACCAAATTCTTTTTTTGTCATGGAAATATAGTACAGTACAGTTCCAAATGCAATGCCTCCTGCAACGATTCCCTCTAATGGAAAGCGTAGAATCATGGCAAATAAGCTTAATATCACTGACATCAACGACCAAAAAATTGCAATCTTTCTATGGATATGTATAGTATAACTTTGAAGCATACCACTTCCCCTTGCATTTTTTTGAGTCACCGCACAAATGGCTGATAATCCTCTGGATAACACAAAAAGAAAACTTACTGTCTCTATTTTTTCATTGTGGTATAAACCACAGTAAACTCCAAACGATACCAGGAAATACAAATTACAAAAGATTACCGCAAATGCACCACTATGTGAATCCTTCAAAATTTCTAGTTTTCGCTCCCTTGATTGATGGGAAGACAATGCATCTGCTGTATCCATAAACCCATCCATATGGATGCCACCAGTTATCAAAATAGGGATACTGGTGGCAACTGCTGCAAAGAAAAAATCATGCAGTTGAAAAGCCTGACAAAACAAATACCAAATCCAAAGTGCAACTCCACAAAATACTCCGACCACAGGAAACCAACACAGAGCATATTTTGTATTTTCCTCTGTCCATGTGAACTGTGGAACTGGTATTCTGCTATAAGTAGATAGTGCAACAAAAAGAGGTTCAACTATCTTCACAATGTCCCACCTTTCTTAATCAGTGCATGTCCATTTTGCATTTCAACAACAAAGTCAGCTTTCTCAACAAGATCAGCATTCAAATCGTTCAACTGATGGATATAAAATGCTGTTTCATCCTCATACATTTTTTCATCCAATCCTGAAATAGAAACAATAATAAGGCGTTTACAAATCTTAGATAAAACAAGAAGCTCCTCTAAAACTGTCTGCTTTGTACGATGTTTAAGAAACAGTTCATTGCCCAACAGATTGGACAAATCCTCTAAAAGAATAATACAATCTGGTGGTATATCACATTTACCCACAGAATATGGGCATTCGATTGTCTGAAAACCAATTCCCTGTCGTTGTATTTGATGTTTCCGAATCCGACACTGGTTTTCTTCTGTAACTGGTATCATAGTTGCAAGGTATACCTTTTCCCCATCCAACTGAGAAACCATCTTTTCAGCATAACGACTTTTCCCACTTTGATTACTACCTAAGATAATGCTGATGTTTCCCAACGCTCATACGCCTCCACTTTAATGTCTCCAAATGTTGCTGCATGATGGTACACTGCTGCTGCCATATCCAATAAAGGAAATAATGCAACTGCACCTGTCCCCTCCCCTAGCCGCATGTCTCCATGCAAAATTGGAGAAAATCCAAGTGCATCCATCAACAGCTTTCCAGCAGGTTCTGCACTGATATGAGATGGAAGAATATAATCCTTCACGTTTGGACACAGACGAACTGCACACAAAGCAGCAACAGCAGAAATAAAACCATCCATCACAACTGGAATATGGTAAATAGCACCTCCAAGAAATGCTCCAACCATACCAACCAAATCAAACCCACCCACCTTAGCCAATACATCGATTGGATCTTTTGGATTTGGTGAGTGACGCTGAATCCCATGTATAATTGCCTGCTGTTTTCGCAATAATCCCTCATCTGTCAGCCCAGAACCACGACCTGTTACAATTTCTACTGGCTGTCCCAACAATACACTGGCAATAGCACTGGATGTAGTTGTGTTTCCAATTCCTGCTTCCCCTGTTGCAATGAGTTGATAACCTTTCTGCTTTCTCTGCTTCACCAACTCAATTCCTATACAGATGCCTTGTTCTGCCTGTTCTCTGGTCATGGCTGGTTGCATAGAAAAATCGTTTGTTCCATATCCAAGCCTATAATCACACATACCATCTACTTGTTCTATCATCCCCATATCAACAGGAAATACTTGAGCTCCACAGGAATTTGCCATCACATTGACGCTGGCTGTCCCTGCTAATAAAGATTTAGCTATAGCAGTTGTTACTTCATGGGTGCTTTGAGCCACCCCTTGCGCCAAAATACCATTATCTGCACAAAAAACTAGGACACATTTTTTTTCAATTTGAATGGTAGAATCTCCACTGATTGCACCTATTTGACATAAATAGGTCTCCAGCTTTCCCAGACTTCCAACCGGTTTTGCAATCCCATCCCAATGTTTCTGGCACTCTAAATAGATAGACTTGGAAGCTGGTTCTATGTACGAGATGAATTTTTGCAGCACTGTAATCCGCTCCTTTAATGTTATCCTTTTCAGAATAACATTGCAATGCTAAAATGACAATAGCAAACTCTATCCTTCTTTATATGGATATGGTATGAAATATCGGATATGGGAAATACTGAGCAAAGAACACCGCTTCCAAAGAGGAGGATTTGATATGCAGTATAAAGTAGATCTATGTGGTGTCAACACGACACAGTTAAAAGTATTAAAAAATGATGAGGTAAAGGAACTTTTACTGCGGGCAAAACAAGGTGACAAGCAAGCAAGAGAAACTTTGATTGCTGGTAACTTACGTCTTGTTCTTTCTGTCATTCACCGCTTCTCCAATCGTGGCGAAAATGTGGATGATCTTTTTCAGGTTGGATGTATTGGTCTAATGAAAGCAATTGACAACTTCAACACAGACTTAGATGTACGTTTCTCTACCTATGGTGTCCCAACGAATGACAGAAGTGCAGAAAACACAAACAAACAAACTGGCTGAACTTAACTAACAAGTTCAGCCAGTTCCTTCATTTAATCCAAATTTTAAACGAATATCAGTATATTCTCCATTGACAGTAATAGATTCAATCACAGAAGCAAGTACCATACGTTGTTCTTGTGTACTCATATCTGACCAGGTATCCCGAATATTTTCAAGATGTTCTACTGTATTCAATGCGGCCCTGCGCAGCTTTTCATGGGATTGTCTATCTATTTGCTCTATTGACATATTCAGTTCAGACAGAAGTTCTTTTGTCTCTCGAATAGAAGAAAGTAGAACCTCATCTCCCCCCTCTCCATATAAATCATAGAGTCTACGCAGCTTTGTCTCTAATCTTTCCTTTTTTTCATTCAATAGGATCGTTGGGTCCATAGAGTTTGCAGTCTGTTTTGCCGCTTCAAGATGTTCCTTTGATACAGTGAACAAGGTATCAATCACACCGTTTTCCACATCTTCTGCCCATGGTGCTGGGTTGTCACAGTCTGGATCTCGTATTAAATATGGCTTACTCTTTTGCTGAGAATAACAGACCAATTTATAGCCTGCCTTTCCCCATTTCAAATATCTCATTTTTGCTCCACACCGTCCACAACGTACCATACCAGTCAAAAGGTGTGGTGTTTTACAAACTAATTTATGATTGGAACGTGCTTCAAACAGCTCCATTGCCTTTTCATACAACTCTAGAGGAATAATAGGTTCATGCCGTCCTAAAAATTCTTCTCCAT
Source organism: uncultured Oscillospiraceae bacterium (assembly GCA_944385095.1). Taxonomy (GTDB): domain Bacteria; phylum Bacillota; class Clostridia; order Oscillospirales; family Oscillospiraceae; genus Lawsonibacter. The sequence continues at coordinate 26,974 of CALWVS010000052.1, read as the reverse complement.
TATAGGTAATATATCCTGCATTGCTCTTTCTTGTCAAAATATTATAGACCAATTTTTCATATTTTAAGTCCAATTCATCTGCAATCGCCTGTAAAGAAGCCCCATCCAAATATCGCTGGTAGATATATCGGACTTTTGGTGCATCTGCATTTGGTACTAAAATACCAAGGTGGCTGTCATAATTATAGCCAAATGGCACACGACCTCCACCAGGCCAATAACCATCTTCCACTCTCTTCCTCATACCACCTCTTGTTCGTTCAAATATATTTTCACGTTCTAATTGAGCAAACACAGACAAGATTCCAACCATGGCTCGTCCAAATGCACTGTCTGTATTAAAGCTCTCCAAAATAGAAATAAATGCCACATTATGAGGAATTAAAATATCTTCAATCAGATGTAATGTATCTTTTTGGGAGCGGCTCAATCTGTCCAATTTTACCACAATTACATGGGTAATTTCTCCTGCCTCAATATCTGTAATCAATTTTCCCATTTGTGGACGGTCAAGGGAGGCTCCACTATATCCATCATCTATATAGTGACGCACATCCCTTACACCAGAGAACGTTTTGGCATAGGCATTGAGCTTCTCCAACTGAATGTCAATAGAATATCCTTCATCTGCTTGACGATCAGTGGACACCCTCACATAAAGAGCCAATACCAGTTCTGAGGTGGCTTGCACCACCTTCATCATCTTAGAACGCCCCATGTTCTGTATTCCTCAACTTCTCCTCAGACTTCTCCAGTCGCTGTACCACAGCAGAAAAAACGTGTTCCATAACTGGTGTGGAAATCTGCATTTCTTGAAGCTGTTTTCTTGAAATTGCTGCTCCATTACAGTCATAGTGACGAAATATCATTGCAAAACACCTCCACTTCCATTGTAACCTCTTTTCCTTTTTTTAATCAAACTCTCTTGACAAGCATATTCTATAATTGTAGAATATGCTTAGATACTACAAATGTAGAAGAAAGGAGGTGGTTTTATGATGCAACTCATTCGCAAATTACCAGATGCAGAATTGGAAGTGATGCAGGCTCTCTGGGATTGCCCATCCCCTGCCGCAAGAACTGATATTCAAGAGAGACTATCTTCCTCCCACCCTATGGCTGTTACCACATTACTCACTGTACTCACACGACTTTCAGAAAAAGGATTTCTCCATATTGAGAAACAAGGTAAAGCCCATCTTTATACCCCACTCATTTCCAAGGAATTGTACCTGGCACAACAGAGTATGCGTTTTTTCCAAAAACTCTGTGGTGGTAACCTATCCACCTTTGCAACAGCCCTCTGTGACAGTGGCTTAAGTAAAGAAGAACTAGCACAGCTACGTGATCTTTTAGAAAGGGGGACCCTTTAAATGAAACTCAAAATTTCAAAAATTGTTCTATTATGTTCCATTTTTGTGTTACTCTTTCTCATTTCTTTAAATGTCAAGGATACTCGATTGTTTTGGAGTTTTTTCTTTCCTCTTTTTATTGTATGGGAATACACAGATTGGTCAGTAAATAACACAAATAAAGTGGCTTCCAGATTTCGTCATATCTCTGGTTTGCCTCTGATGATTTTTATTTCAACCATTTTTGTTATGGAACTGATATTTTCCCCATCTTCTTTGCAAAAACAGATGATTGTTTTTTGCTTTGGTATATTTTTACATATCACAATCTATTATCTGATTTTGCTGCCACTACTGCCTCTGTTCCGTCGCTATCTTTATGCCAGCACCTGTGCTACACTTTGGATGTTTCCAAGCTTCCTCTATGTAAACTACTACTTGCAGATGCAAAGACCTCTTATTATCATTCCAGCTTCACCTATACTTATACATGGTATATTCTGGGTATGGCTGGTTGGATTTTTGCTGTTCTTTGGATTCCAAATTTGTTCCCATATCTTCTTTCGCCATCAGGTGATGAAATACGCCACACATATTTCCGATTCTGCTATTCTAGCGATATGGAATACTGAACTGGAACTGGCAGAGATAAAGCATCCATTTCCCCAAATAGTCCACTCACCTGTCATATCATCTCCCCTTTCCATCGGATTATGGAAAAAGAAAATCTGTGTGGTATTGCCTGATCAGCACTACACCACACAGGAATTGATTCTTATTTTTCGTCATGAATTAACGCATATTGGTCGTGAAGATGGATGGTCAAAATTTTTCTTTGCGTTTTGTACCTCAATCTGTTGGTTTAATCCCCTTATGTGGATTGTTATGAAAAAAAGTGCAGAAGATATGGAACTATGCTGTGATGAAACAGTGCTACTAGATGCAGACGAACCAACCAGAAAACACTATGCTGAGTTAATTCTCAATACTGCTGGAACAGAACGTGGGTTTACAACCTGTCTTTCCGCTTCTGCTGCTACTATGCGTTATCGTTTAAAGTCTATCATGCAACCAACTCAAAAACATTCTGCCCCATTGCTGGTTGGGATCATCGTTCTTGTACTCTATCTCACTTGTGGATATGTGACACTTGCTTATAGTGGAAAAACAGGGAAAGATGTGCTACTTCCATCCCAATATGGGGAACCATATACTTTACAGGAATGTTATATTTGGGAAAATCAACAGAAAATCCCTAAAACTGTATTAAATGAAGCTGCATTGCAAACCTATCTTTCTTCCTTGACTATGGAGGAACTGATTGGGCACTATCACTTTGAACAGACCGAAGCACGTTTTGTATTATGTTACGAAAGTAACAGCCACACTATCATCATCTCTCTTTTTGATGATTTTGCAGAAGTAGCTACTTTGCCGCCAGACAAAGAGATCATACAGTATCATACCTCAGATGACATTGACTGGGATTTACTCAATCAACTCACAATACCTTCTCAACTCTCTAACAATGGCAACAGTTGATTTCGACAGATCCATTTCAAATTATACTGTGTCCGTACCAAAGTTTTTGCCTGTAAACTGCGATCCTCTCGCATACAGTTGACAATTTTTGCACCATGTTCCCGATAATATGCCAGCTCAGATGGCTGATACTTCTCTTGGGTATCATACCCAAAATTTCTTGCATCCCATCGCATAAAATAAGCTCCCAATGTATGCCCCAACTCCTGCAATGCTGGAACCGCCTCATTTAACACCAAAAAATTTCCTTTACTGGCAGCTTCTAATACGGTCAATCCAAACGATTCTGAATAGGATGGACAAATATAGAGGTTAGATAGCTGGAACAATTCCAAAACCCCACTTCTGGGAAACCCACCTGGGTATCCAATTTCTGAAGTAAACAGAATATCTTCATCTTCCAGTCCATACCGTTTACCTTCCATACGGATATTATGGCGATAGATTGAACTTGGAATGTCCGCACTTGGAAAATCACAAAATATAACCTTTACACATTTCTCTGTTTCTGTCTGAATCGCTCCTGCCAAAGCTACTACTTTTTCTAACCGCTTTCCTGTAGTGAGTCTGGCTGGATAAACACATAAAATATCGCTATTGAGTAAATCAATGGAATTTGACACTCTTTTAATATCATCACTCATTGTTTCCAGCAATGGCATAGCATTATAGACCACCGCACAATTCCCTTCTGGTATATTATATTGTCTTGCAAGAGCTGGAATACCAGAATAAGTAGGATATATAAATTTTGTTTTTGGCATTGGTGTATATCTGGCATCAAAGGGAGCACTGATTTCTTTTGGACGATTCACCGGCAGGGAATGTGTAAAAGCCAGAAATCGCAACTGAGGTAATTTCAACTGTGCCTTGCGAATTGCCACATTGTGTACCAAATGCCATCCCTGATAGAGAATATCATGCATGATACACACATCGACATCCTGCAAATGTGCCACAAAATCTTCTGCAATCAACTCTGTTTCCTCAAAGAAAGTATCATGTACAACACCTACTGGAATAGAATAATCATACCACTGGATTTGTTTTCCATGTAAAGTATTCTTGATTTTCACCCACTCAATTCGTTCATCTAAAAAAACACCCCATCGCTCTCTTTCTGGACAGTGCTCACTCACCAACAATTTGACAGAAATACCTGCATCCAGCAACATATTTAGTTGGTCAGCTACCACATTCACAAGAGAATAAGTGGTAGATAAACCATTAAACATAGTTAAAATTGCAACTTTCATGCCATATCCTCCTATTAGATTGGCGTAACAGAAAACTGTTACGGCACATTTTTAGATATTCTCACAGTCACAACAATAGCAATCTTTGAACAAGTCCAGTTTATCTTGCAAAATCATTTCTAGCTGAGAGATGGAATGCACCATAGATTCTACCGACTGGTTGGCAGATAAAATTGTCTCATGGGAAACCATCTCATAAGCAATGATTCTTTGCAGCTTCTCTCCCTCAGCGTTTAAAATATGGGACAGAGCCGCCTGTTGCAGTGCCACTGATTCTATTAGGTCTGAAATTGCCTGACAACGTGGTGAACGTGGCAAAGGAGCAACCGTTGTAGTCGTTGATGTGGTTGTACTACTACTAGTTGTTGAACTGGTAGTACTACTAGTACTGGTTGTGGTAGTGCTGCTACTTGTTGTACTTGTGGTAGTACTTGTAGTTGTGCTAGTAGTGCTTGTTGTTGTACTGGAGGTTGTACTGCTGGTACTCAAAAGACATACTGTTGGGTCTGGTAGTTCTCCAACAAACAACTCATTATGACTTTCGGCATTTCCGTTAAAGGAAGAAAAAATGATATTACCGTTAATTTGACTAAATGTGGTATTTGCTGTGGCAAATGGTGCCAGTACAGAACCATAAATGGCAGTCGTACTATTGGACCAAGTCAGTGCATCTGGATAGTTCCACAGTATTTTTCTTGCCTGTATCCTAGTGGCAGCAACCCCATAATTACTCAACGTAGCAGTTCCGCCAACTGCTACCCTGCCTTCTGCATCTGTGTTGCTCATATTCATGGACTGAAATACAAATACATTGTATTCAAATGTGGGAAAGTGCGGTTTCCTCCAATGCCACAAACTCAATGATGTCTGTAATTGCCTGTGTTCTGGTGGTATTGCTTGGTGTAATCACTGGCATTCCCATATCATAGATCAACTCCTATTTTTTACTTGAGCCTTAGTTCTCTCTATCCTATGCAGCCTGATAGGGAAATGTAATAAGAGAAAATCAAAAAACTTTATTTCATGACTTTTGTTAGTAATCCCAATGATTGTAGGAGAGATTCGTCGCTATTTACGAGATAATAGCACACTAAGAATCTCCCGCTCCATGCGAGATACCGCTTATAAAGTTTTACAAGCAAAAGAGGCATATATCACCCAGAATCAGAAAGAACCTTCTGTAGATGAAATTGCATCTCTTCTCAACATAAAACGAGAAGACGTTGTGTTCGCATTGGACGCCATGATTGAGCCTGTCTCTCTTTATGAGCCAATCTATTCTGAAAGTGGCGATACAGTATGTGTCATGGATCAAGTCAAAGATGATAAAAATACAGATGATCTATGGTTAGAACACATTGCTCTCAAAGACGCAGTTGCACATCTCTCTCCAAGAGAACAAAAGATATTAAAAATGCGTTTTTTTCAAAGCAAAACACAAATGGAAGTATCAGAGGAAATTGGAATTTCTCAGGCACAGGTATCCCGTCTTGAAAAGAATGCCTTGCGCCAAATTAAAAAAGAATTGTGATAGAACTAAAGTTGGGAACTCACACATCAGGCAAGTTCCCAACTTTTATCAATTTAATAACCAGACCCCAAGATTGAGATATGCTGCAAATGTGACCCACAATAGATATGGAATCTGTAATCTGGATGCAATGACATCTATTTTTCGAAACACAAGTATCATCGCCAGAATGAGACTCCATAAAATGACCAACCATAAGGATGCAATTCCAAACTTTTGCAAATTGAAAAAAATTATGCTCCAAAAGAAATTCATAACAAGTTGAACCACATACAGAACCATTGCTTTTGTGCGTGTATCCGATGGCTGAGACATATAAATGCGTGCTGCACTGATACCCATCAGAATATAGAGAATGCCCCAAACAATGGGAAAAACAATGCTAGGTGGAGATAATGGAGGCTGTTGTATGGTCTGGTTATATAGTTCTACTCCATCTCTTGTCAGATAGCCAGAGAGACCACCTATCGCCACAGTGATGAAAATCCAACCTCCATACTGAATCCATTTTTTACTGTTCATTATTGATCACCCAAAAGTAGTGTATGAGAAAACAGTGAGCATTATACTAAAACAAAAATAAGGACCATGAAAAGTGGAAACTTCCCATAGTCCCTATGATTCTTATGCTAAAATCACCTAACTTCTTTCCATAAGCTATTTTTTCTCCCGTGTCAAAACGACTCCACCAATTGCTACAATTAGGGCAATCGGTGATACTCTGACGAACAGCCACTCCAATGCGTGAAAGCCTACTCCCATAACTGCGGTTTCAGGATTGTTATAATCCCAATCCAAATATGGACTATTCAGTACAAATAAAACTGCAAAAATAATTACTATCAACCCACACAATGAGATAAAACCCCAATGAAATATCTTTCGTCTTGTTGTTTTCCTTTTGGCGAGCTTGAGATTTATAATCTCAAGCTTTTCAGAAATCACTTTTAAGTCATCCATCTTTGGCTCATCTATCGTTTCTCCAAGCAAAATGCTTACAGGAGTTTCCAGTGCTTCTGATATAGAAATCAACATATCGGAATCAGGGACAGACAAGCCTTTTTCCCATTTTGAAATTGTTTGACGCACCACATTTAGTTTAATAGCCAGTTCTTCTTGCGAAAACCCTTTTGACTTTCTAATAGATTTAATATTTTCATTTAACATTATGGATGACCACCTTTCTTTTCGTTGTCGCCTCTATTGTACTCAAAACAAGCTGTTGCTACAAGCAACGCATATTAACATTGGATATATTGGTCACAAGTTTGCTCCTATATATGTTTTCGCAAGTAAATCATATCTATCAGTTTCACACTACCATCATAAATTGGGTGGTCATAATGATCAACAAAGAAGTTCTTAATCATATGAGAACGGATAAAACCGCACCTTTCATAAAATGGGATTGTTGATGGGCTGTCACCTGTTCCAACCTGCAATATTGAATAATCTCTCTTATATTTTTTGATAATAAACTCTATCAATGCTCTACCATAACCCTTACCATGAAACTGTGGGTCTGTGGCAATATTTTTTATTTCAAGCACTCCTCCACCAACATCTAACACAACACATTCTGCCTTGACTCCATTATCTTCTAAAACATACATTGTCCCATTTGTAAGATATTGGTCTATCATATTTTCCTGTTCATCTGCCAATAACAGCAAATTAAGATATTGCTTTTTATCTTCTCTTACCTCTTTAATATCCATAGTTCTCACTCCATATAATATTGGTTTCTTTTATTTAAAAATGGGCAATCCCGATAAGGGACTGCCCATTTGTTTTGTTTTATATGCAATTTTTCCAGTTATGAAATCTATCACATTCTGTTACTCAAAGCAGCACATTTTAATAGAGCTTTGCACCTCCTGGGATATGGTCATCCACCATCAACAGATTGAGACCTTCTTTTCCATCTTCTTCATGCACCGCAGAAATCAGCATTCCTTCTGAATCAATACCCATCATCTTTCTTGGGGGCAGATTCACAATGGCAATGGCAGTTTTTCCAACCAGTTCTTCAGGTTCATAATACTCATGAATTCCACTCAAAATGGTACGTTTACGGTCTGTGCCATCGTTTAAAGTAAACTTCAGAAGTTTCTTACTTTTGGGAACCGCCTCACATGCTTCAATTTTCACAGCCCGAAAATCAGATTTTGCAAAAGTATCAAAATCCACCATTTCCTCAAACAATGGTTCAATTTTTACATTGGAAAAATCAACCTTTTTTTCAGGCTCAACTGAAGGCTCAGATGGATTTTCATCCTTTGCAACAGTCTCTTTCTTGTCTAATGGCTTCATGGTGGGGAACAAGATTACTTCACGGATAGAATCAGAATTGGTCAAAAGCATGACACAGCGGTCAATTCCAATGCCAAGACCGCCCGTTGGTGGCATACCATATTCCAATGCAGTGATGAAATCATCATCCATCATACCTGCCTCATCATCACCCTTATCACGCAGTTCTACCTGCTTCTGGAAACGCTGACGCTGGTCAATGGGGTCGTTCAGCTCAGAGAATGCATTTCCCATTTCACTGTGACAGATAAACAATTCAAAACGCTCAGTCAGTCTTGGATCACTGGGAGAACGCTTGGCAAGTGGAGACACATCCACAGGATGCATGGTAATAAAGGTGGGCTGAATCAGCTTCTCCTCTACCTTTTGGTCAAAACATTCATACAGCGCATTACCCCATGTTTTGTCAGCTGTCTCAGGCAACTCTACCCCAATGGATTTTGCAGCAGCTACAGCCTCCTCATCGGAGGTAATTGACATAAAGTCCAAACCTGTATACTGCTTTACTGCCTCATGCATGGGCAGACGTGGCCAGCCTGGAGTCAGGTCAATCTTTTCTCCCTGCCATTCCACCTCATAGGTTCCTAACAGCTTTTGAGCAGCAGAGGACAGCAGTTCCTCAAACAAATCCATCATATCATTGAAATCTGCATATGCCTCATACAGCTCCACTGTAGTAAACTCAGGGTTGTGCTTTGGGTCCATACCTTCGTTTCGGAAAATACGACCAATCTCATATACTCTGTCCATTCCACCCACAATCAGACGCTTCAAGGGAAGCTCTGTAGCGATACGCATAAACATATCAATGTCCAGTGTATTGTGGTGTGTAATAAAGGGACGTGCAGTTGCTCCACCAGAAATTGTGTTCAGTACAGGAGTTTCTACCTCCATATAGCCACGACCATCCAGAAAATCACGCACATGCTTGATAAACTGGGAACGGATGATGAAATTGCGCTTTACTTCTGGATTGACAATCAAATCTACATAGCGTTGACGGTAACGCAGCTCTGTATTGGTCAAACCATGAAACTTTTCTGGCAGAGGAAGCAGAGACTTGGAAAGCAGAGTAACGTGGTCGACACGTACAGACATCTCTCCTCGCTGTGTGCGGAATATTTCTCCCTCTACACCAACAATATCACCAATATCATACTTCTTAAAGCGGTCATACTCAGCTTCATCCATCTCATCTTTGCGAGCATAGAGCTGGATTCTGCCGCTCTTGTCCTGAAGGTCACAGAAAGAAACCTTGCCCATGCCACGCTTTGACATGAGACGACCAGCCAAACTAACTTTCTTCCCCTCAAGGGCATCAAAATGTTCCTTGATATTGGCACTGTCGTTGTCAATCTTATATTTTGTAATCTGGAATGGGTCATTACCACCATCCTGTAGTTCCTTCAACTTGTCCCGACGAATTTGCAGCAGTTGGGACAAATTCTGCTCCTGAGTCGCCTGTTGGTTGTTCTTCTCAGCCATAGAGAAACACTCCTATCTTTCTCTCAGCGTAAAACGCCTGTTTTTATCGCTCCACCTTCAGCAGCTTATATTCTACACTGCCAGAAGGAGCATCTACCACCACATCATCGCCTGGAACTTTACCAAGCAGTGCTTTTCCAAATGGAGAATCTTCAGAAATGACACCATTCATGGGGTCTGCTTCCTGAGAACCTACAATTTTATAGACTTCCTCCTCATTGAATTCCTTATCCAGTACAGTCACAGTAGAACCAATGCGGACATATCCAATACCATCATCTGTGCTCTCCTCAATAACTACACAGTTTTCCAAAATATTCTGCACTTCAGCAATACGGGAGTACAGTTTTCCTTGCTCAGTTTTTGCCTCATCATACTCGCTATTTTCGCTTAAATCGCCAAAGGAGCGGGCCTCTTTAATCAGCTCTGCCACTTCTTTCTCTCTTACTGTCTTTAAGTAGGTCAGCTCATCCTGTAGCTCTTTCATTCGCTCCATTGTCAGCTTAAATTCTTTTGCCATATCACTTCGCACACCTTTCCAAATATAAAACCACAACACAGTGGTCATATCATCAATGAAAAATCGCACTCCAATATATAAGAATGCAATCTACGGTATTATACCCATTTTCCACAAAATTGTCAAGTAAATTCTAATAATTCACTTCCAATTTTTCCCGTTTCCCACAGCGCAGTGAGCAATGGTACTGAGTGTGACCACTCCTGTGGCAACTTCGGACTTGATATTCTGACTCCACATTCCTCCGCTTTCTCTCCATATAGATGCAACTCTCTCCCTGCCCCCTGCTCTGCTGGTGAAAAATAAATGGTCACTGCTGCCTCATGGTGGTCTGGATAGACAGGAATGCCATATTCCATACGCAACTGGTGGGCAAGCATCTCACCCCCATTTGTAACCATAATTGCCAGCCCCTTGACCAGTGGTGAAAGTTGACAGGCAGCCTGACATAGGTCTCGATCTACTTGTGCCCCTTTTAGTACTATCTTGCTTTTTTCTGGTGCTTGATGCTGTTGCTGTAAAGCGGTCAATGCCAGTTGAGCAGCATGTCTACGATACAACGGTAAAGGGTCTACTGTGGTCAACCCTTCTTGTTTGATTCGATCCAGATATGGAAAATCCTGTGGCAATAAAATTCGGTTCACACGTTTATGATGTAACTTTCGACATAGACTTGTCACTCGTCTTCCTGTCCAGAATCCATCAGGTCCGATTTGCCCTTGCCACAGCATCAATCCAAATAGTGGTTTTTTTGTCAATTTTCTCTCATACTGTGTACCATAAAAAAGAAATCCCAGCATAGAATTCCCCCTATCATGGCAATTCTATGCTGGGATTGATTTAGTTTAGACGTGCACCGTCAATATAAAGTGTTACACCAAAATAATTGATTGGGTCCTGACGAACATTATTGACACGGACTTCCAAATGCAGATGGTTGCCAGTGGAAGAACCTGTTGTACCAACTCTGCCCAGAGTCTGCCCTTGAGAAACAGTCTGTCCCTTTGACACAGAACGACTGCTCATATGGGCATAGAGAGTAGATGTGCCATCACTGTGACTGACTACAACATAGTTGCCATAGGAACTATTGTATGTAGATGTAGTGACAACACCACTTTTTGCTGCCAGAATTGGGGTACCACCTGGAGCAGGAATATCAATACCTGTGTGGTTATTGGCTTTCCCTGTTAAGGGATGTTGCCGTGGACCAAACAGTGATGAAAGACTGTTATAGCCGGGTAACGGCCACAAGAATCCTGATTCACTTGGTACATTGGCAATTTGACTTGCCAGTTCCCGTTCTGCTGCTGCAATTTCCTTATCTGCTGCATTGGCTGCTGCCTTCAGCTTTGCCTCTGCTGCTTCTAGCTGGTCTTCCTGTGAACTGATTTGTGCAATCAGACTTTCTACCTCTGACTGTTGGGATTTCAAATTTGCTTTGGCTGCTTCCTGCTCAGCCTTAGCTGCTTCCTGCCCCTTCTTTGCCTCCTCCAGCTCTGCCTTATCCTGTTCAATCTTTTGTCTCAAGGCAATAAGCTGATCCATGATTTTATCATCATATGCCATAATCTCCTCTACCAGCATGGCATTATCCAAAAGGTCTGAAAAGTCAGAAGAACTAAACAGAATGGACCAATAAGAGATTTCCCCCTCCTCTTCCATAGCTCTTACCCGTTTACAGAATAACTCATACTGAGCACGTTCTTCCTCCTGTGCTTGGGCAAGCTCCTCTTCCTTCTGAGAAATCAACTCATTGTATTTGTTGATTTGAGATTGGATGTTGTTAATTTCTGCTTGTGTTGCATTGATTTGTCGTTCCAACAGAGCTTTTTGTTCCAACGCTTTGCTTTTATCTGCCTGAATTGCCTTCAACTGCTCTTGAATTTCCTTCTGTTGGTTTTTCAAGTCGGCAGCTTCTTCCTTCATTTTATCAATCTCTGCCTGTGTCACTGCTGAAACGTCCACAACCATAGACTGTGGCATCAATGGAACTACAAGGACCACAACCAAAAGTGCAGTACACAGTCTCAACCATACATTTCTGAGGTGTAAGCCATTCATATCTATTTCCGCTCCTATCGCACAAAAATGGTAGCCAGCATAGGTAAAATCATCATTACCACCAAAATACCTGCCAAAATGCTGACAAACAGCTTCTGTTTCTTTGGATTCATCATCTTCCTCCTTAAACCTGCAAGAATTTACGAATCGCAAGTACTGACCCAACTACACCAATGAGCAACCCTGCACAACAAAAAATCAACAACAGTTTTGGAATCAGTACAGAGAAGGGAATAATCGTCACCAATGAGAGACCATTAGACTGTATTACAGCTTTTACTACCAGACTATACACACCCCACTGCATCAAAAACGCCAGCAGTGCACCAAACAATCCCAAAATCATACCCTGTACAATGAATGGCCAGCGGATGAAGGAATTGGTTGCACCACACATTTTCATAATGGCAATTTCTTCCCGACGATAGAAAAATGCCAGTTTTATGGTATTTGCAATGATAAAAAGGGAAACAAAAACCAAAATTCCAATCAACACTAAGGCAATACCAGTTGCAATATTACGTACCATGACAAATCCCTGAGCAATATCGTAAGCTGCATTGACATCTGCCACCCCAGTCACTGTTTTTACCGCATCTGAGGTCTCTTTTAATAATTCTATATCATCTACATGGATGCGATAGCGGTCACGTAACACATCGTCCGGCAGACTGGACAATAACTCATTGTCTTCTCGTCCCAGTCTGAAATCATCCAGAGCTTCTGCCCTAGTCACAAACAGTACTTCAGCTACATTGGGAATCACCTCTATCTTTGACTGCAATGCCCGCGCTTCTTCCTCACTGTAACTTTCATCCACATATGCCAGAAATTCGTTTTCTGCTTCCAAATCTCCCAACATGTTATCAAGATTCACTGCCACTAGAGAAAAAGAACCCATAATCAGCAAACAAGCCACAATCATACAAACAGCCGCAAAGGACATAAATCCATGCATGAATATGGAGTGTACTCCCTCTTTGCAGTAATAACCAAAATCAAATCTTCTCGCCATGATAATACCCACCTGTCTCGTCGCTGATAATTCTTCCCTCTTGAATAGTCACAACACGTTTTGCAAATTTATTGACCAAATTCATCTCATGGGTGACAACCAAAATGGTAGTACCCAGTTCATTGATACGCTCTAACAACATCATAATTTCCAATGAGCGGCTGGGATCTAAATTTCCTGTTGGCTCATCAGCAATAATCATATTCGGATTGTTGACAAGTGCCCGTGCAATAGCCACACGTTGTTGTTCTCCACCAGAGAGCTGCCCTGGATATTGATGTGCCTTTTCTTCCAGTCCAACCAAACGCAATACATAACCAATGCGTTTTCTCATATCCCGATTGGAAGCCCCTATGGCACGCATAGCAAAAGATAGATTTTCATGCACTGTCTTTTTCTCAATCAATCGGAAATCCTGAAATACAATGCCCAATGTACGCCGCATGAGAGGAATTTGTTTGGGGCTGATATTATTTAAACTATATCCATTGACCATCAATTTACCTTCTGTTGGAGAAATTTCCCCTGTGATCAGTTTCATTATGGTAGACTTTCCTGAACCAGATGGTCCTACCAGAAAAACAAATTCACCATCGTCAATGCGCATATTCACCCCTTTTAGTGCTTTTGTGCCATTGTCATATTCCTTATAAACGTCAATAAATCGTATCATATTCTCACCCGTTTCTGTGTTACTGCGTGTATATTAGACGAAAAAATCGAAAAAAGGTTCCTGTGAATGGGGCATTTCCCAGGAAATCACTCTTTTAATAGACTACCGTTCCTTTGTAGGATTGTCAATGGAAATTTGTCGATTTCCATAAAAAAAACTCTGTTTCCCTTTCCAGGCAAACAGAGTTTTCTTTCAACCAAGGTATGGTGTCTTTCAGGATTCAATCCCACGAGAAATCAAATACTTCTTGACCATCAAAGCAACCTTGAATGTGATGGCATCATCAAACTCACGCAAATCAAGACCAGTGAGCTTTTTAATCTTTTCCAGACGATACACCAATGTATTTCTGTGTACAAACAGCTTACGGGCTGTTTCAGACACATTCAGGTTATTTTCAAAGAACTTGTTAATAGTGAGTAGTGTCTCCTGATCCAAAGCATCAATGGGGTTCTTTTTAAAGACCTCTTGCAGGAACATTTGACACAAAATGGTGGGCAACTGGTAAATCAGTCGACCAATTCCCAAATTCTCATAATTGATGACTGTCTTTTCTGTGTCAAACACCTTGCCTACATCAATGGCAACCCCTGCCTCTTTGTAAGCCCGGGCCAAGTCACGAATATGTCCAACAATGGTGCCAATACCAATCACAACCTTAATGCCCAGCTCCTGACTGACGGCAGTGGCAATCTGTTTGGCAATTTTTTGCAACTCTTTGGCATCCGCTCCCTCTGGTAATTGCTTAATCAAGGCAACATCAGTTTCGTTGATAGAAATGACAAAATCCACCTGTTTATCAGGGAATAAGCCCTGAATCACATCAATGGTTGACACATCGGCAGACCCAAGCTGGCGCACCAGAAATGCTGCTCTAGGGGCTTCTGACACAAAGTGCAACTCTTTTGCCTGTGTATAAATATCACCCAATAAAATATTGTCTGAAATGATATTTTTCACAAAAGTTGCCTTATCATGTTTTTCCTCGTAGTAGGCTTTTGCTCCGTTGAATGCCACCACTGCCATGGAGCAGAGAGAATCTGCCAGTTCATCTTCTCCTCGCACAAAAGCTGCATAATCGAACTGGGCTCCCCAGCCTGCCAACTGCTTGAATGTTTTCCCTTCAAAATGTGCCACGGAGTTGTCAGAAGCATGGATGGCTGCCACAGCACCTACCCAATGCTCCCCAATACAAGTCAATTCGCTGCAAGCCACCACAATACCATCTGCATCAATCACACCTACTGTGCGATCAATACTATCTTTCATCTGAAGTACAACGCCTTGAAACATCCTACTGGACACATGAATCCCTCCCTAATTATTACGCATCAAGCTATTGCAATTATAACGGTTTCTCCCCCGATTTGACAAGGGGTTTTTTATATTTTTTTGTTGAAAACAACCAAATTTTTGTGAATGGCTTACAACTTCCCCTTCAATCTTTCCAATTCATGGATGGTGAGTGGTCGCCATTCCCCTTTTTTCAGATGTTCATCCAATTTCAGCGTTCCCATAGACAACCGTTTCAGATAAACAACTGGCTTTCCACAAGCTGCCAGCATCCTCTTTACTTGATGATACTTCCCCTCCTGTAAGGTCACAAGACATGACCGCCCATCTTCGATGGGTTCCAGCTTTGCAGGCAAACACACAAATCCATCCCCCAAAGTCATACCCTGTGCCAACATTTGTACATCTTCCTGTGTAATGACACCATTTACCTGTGCATAATATACCTTATCCACATGTTTCTTGGGAGACAGCAGCGCATGACCCAATGGACCATCATCGGTAATCAGCAAAAGCCCTTCTGTATCCTTATCCAGACGTCCCACTGGAAACAGTTTACGCCGTCTAAGATGCTCAGGCAATAAATCCAAAACCGTCTTTTGGTTCCTGTCCTCTGTTGCAGACAACACACCAGCCGGTTTATGGAGCATGAGATATACATATGGTTGACAATCCACTTCCTGCCCATGAACCAGAAACACAGTATGTTCCACAGAATACTTCTCCTCTGGTTTATGTACTGTAACCCCATTGGCTTTCACACAACCACGTTTGATCAGTTCTTTCACCTCTTTACGTGACCAGTGACCAGTGGAGGATAGGAGTTTGTCCACACGTTCTTCTGCCAATTTGCCCAACTCCTCCCATCATAAAATTTTATTTTTGCACAGTTCGCTCTACTATACCAAATTTCTTCGTCAATTTCAACACTTTTTTTCATATTTTATTGTGCATGGTAATAAATTTTTCTTCTCAGCATAAATATGGTGTTAGAAAACCGTAAAAATGCCATTTGTGAGGTGTGATGTTATGTTTATTATCACTGCTAGACTTCCTATGAAACGACTTCCCTACCTGGTAGCTGCAACAGCCCTTGTGGTCTGTTGTTCCCTTTCTTTGACACTAGCCAACCAATCTGTGCAGTCCAGTGAAACAGTTTCTACACTGGTGCAAACAAAAGCAAAAACAAATGAAGACCGAATTGCCTTTCTGCAACACTGTGGATGGACTGTGCAAGAGGAACCTGTCTCCGTGGAGGACTTACAACTGCCAGCTGTATCTGACCAAAGTTTTCAAACACTATTGGCACTACAACAGGAACAGGGATTTCCTCTCTCTGACTATGCTGGTCAGACAGTCAAACGATACACCTACCAAATTACAAACTACCCAAATAACCCAAATGTTCTAGCGCAACTATTGATCCATAAGTCTACCATTATTGGAGGTTTGGTATTTTCTCCAGAACTGGACGGTTTTTTACACGGACTCTCCGCCCCCAATGGGGAAGGTCATTTGTAGATAAAAACAGCCATTCTGTACCTTGACCCGCAAAATACCACCATGTTTTCGAACAGTATGTCGGATACTGCGCAATCCAAACCCATGATAGTTTTTATCATGTTTGCTACTGATTGGCAGCCCCTCAGAATCAAATTCCACTCCATGGGAGACAGGATTGATGATTTGCACAATTACAAACTTTTGCTCCTCATAAATCAAAACATCAATCAATCTCTGCTCTGAAATCTCAATTTCTTTTACACTTTCAATTGCATTGTCCAGTGCATTTCCAAACATGGTATATAAATCTACCGGATCAAGAAATGTCAATAAAGTACCATTAGCAACACAATGTACCTGTATTCCGTTTGCTTCACAGTACAGGCTTTTTTCTGTCAAAACTGTGTCCAATACCTCATTGCCTGTTTTGGCAATGCTGTCATAAATTTGAATCGACTGTTCCATTTCCTGTACACATCGCTCCCGCTCCTCATGGCTGCCCATCAGACGCATCCCCTGTATTTGGTGTTTCAAGTCATGACATTTCTGGTTAATCATTGCAATATTTTCCCTTGCCAGACTGTATTGATTTTTCTGTTGCATCCAGATATGGTTTAAAACTGCCAACTCCTGACGAATGGCACTTTTCCGAAATAGTTCGTGTTGTAAATAGAGAATGGTAGCACAGTACAATTCCACCATTAAAAAAATGACCCATGCTGCCCCCTGTGAGATTTCCTCTCGTAGCTCTACAAATTGCCAGATGGTAGACAGGTAAATACCAAGCAGCAAAAATGCAGAAACCAACTGTCTGGGACCTATATGGTAATCTCCCTCATCTGTCATCCATTTTGCAATGGTACAGCCTACCACACTATAAAGCAGAAATACAATGATAGACGCAACCAGCCTGCCGGGCAGTGGCAACATTTCTCCCACCCCCACTTTCATAAACAGCCCAGCAAAAATCTGAATGGTACTACCATATAAAAACAGAACCCAGATACTACAGTAGAGCTGTGCCCTCCACTGTAAATTGGCACAAAAGAAAAAACATCCTGTTACCAATAAGTAGGACAGTAATAAGCGAAACAACAGTTGAGGAACACAGAGTTGTACAACCACATTACAAAGGGATATTACAAGAAGTGATAGCACAATCCGCAACGGTGCATGGGAGCGGTGTCGGACTGGGACAAGAAAAATAATCACAGACACTGTCAACCAGAAACTGTGAAAAAGAATGTATCTGGTCACAACTACTGGTTCCCCCCTACATAATCCGTCAAAGCATTTAAAAAGGCTGTTCGGTTTCTGCGTGAAATCTCCAATTCCTGACCAGCTACTACCACAACCTCTCGACGCACTTCACTGACATGTCGCAGATTTACCAAGTACCAGTGATTACATCGAACAAAATGATCCCCAGCCAGCTCCTGTTCCACCTTCTGCATGGTGCCCTTACATACATACTCCTCACCGTCTGTATAGTAGTGTAGCATACGGTTTTGTACCTCTATATAATAGATTTGGTCTGTTCGCACTCTCACTACCCGTTCTGGCAACGTCAGCAGAAGTTCTCGTCTCCCCTGCTTCTCTACCCGCTTGACAGCGCGTGCAAATCGCAAAGAAAATGTGTAGTAATTCAATGGCTTCAGTACAAAATCCAAAGCTCCCACTGCATACCCATTGATCGCATACTGTGCCATCTGTGTGATAAACATCAACACAACTTCCCCATCCTGCTTCCGAATTTCCTCTGCGGTTGTCATTCCGTCTAATTTTGGCATTTCTACATCCAACAAAATAATGTCAAAGCTGTTGGGCTTTAGAGGTAAAATCTCACTGCCATCTGAAAATACTGTCACCTCAAATGTGAGATTGTGTTCCTGCCCATAGGTACACAAATACTCTTGTAGTTGTTGCTGATAATTTAAGTCGTCCTCTACAATGGCGATTCGCACAACAATTCCCCCTTTTTTCTCCCTCCCAGCATGGTAGAAATCTCATCTCTCGCCTTCAACAACTCTGGTATCATGCTTTCAATCCGTTCATCTGTCATTCTTGACAATGGAGCGGAAATAGAAATGGCATATTGTACCTGTCCACGCCAGTCTGGAATGGCTGCCGCCACACAGCGCACATCCAATTCATTCTCCTCATTGTCCAATGCATATCCCTGTTGACGAATCACTTCCAGTTCATGCAAAAAAGCAGTCTGCCTTATAATAGTATATGGTGTATAGGCTTCAATCTGGCTGCTGTTCCAACACTGCAACGCCTCACCACGGTCCATACTTGCCAAAATTGCCTTTCCCACTCCAGTACAGTACAGCGGTCGTGTGGCTCCAATTCTGGATACCATCCGAATGACCCCATGTAGTCCCTCCACCTTATGGATATAGACAATTTCATTTCCCTGTCTCATCACAAGGTGAACTGTTTCACTGGTTTTCCTGCTCAACCGTTCCATTGCATCTCTTGCCAAAGATACGACATCCAGATTTTCCTGTATATAGTCACTCAATTCGCAGATGTGCATACCTGCCCGATAAATGGCATTTTCTGTATCCTTACGCACATAACCTCGCTCTGCCATCGCATTGACAAGACGGTGTACTGTACTTTTATGTAATCCTGTTTCTTCACTGAGCTGCTGAATTCCCATTCCATTTTGGCTGCGACATAAAAGCTCAAGTAAATCAAATGCCCTGTCCAGAGACTGCACCCCTCCACGTTCCATGTTGGTTTCCTCCGTTTTATAATACGAAATTTCCCTTTTACTTTACACGTTCTGTACGAAAAATGCAAGCAATCTTTGACAGAATTCTGACTTGCTTTTTGTGGAAAATCAGTTATAATAGAAGAACAGGAACGTGAAACGACATTTCACAATATAAAACAAAGGGGACTGTTTACGATGGAAAACATCTTACAGCGTATCTATGAAATTGGTATCATCCCTGTCATTGCCATTGACGATGCTGAGCAGGCTGTACCTCTTGCCAAGGCTCTGGTTGCTGGTGGGCTGCCCGCTGCTGAAGTAACTTTCCGCACTGCTGCTGGTGAGGAAGCAATCCGCCGCATTGTAAAAGAAGTACCTGAAATGCTGGTGGGTGCTGGCACTGTATTGACCAAGGAGCAGGCTGACCGTGCTCTGGCTGCTGGTGCACAGTTTATTGTAAGCCCTGGCTTCAATCCAGAAATCACACGCTATGTCATTGAAAAGGGCGGTCTGATGATGCCTGGCACTGCCACTCCTGGTGAAATGGAGCAGGCTATGAGCATGGGACTGAAGGTAGTCAAATTCTTCCCTGCTGAGCAAAACGGTGGTGTTGCCAAGCTGAAGGCACTGGCTGGTCCCTACTCCAACCTGCGTTGGATGCCCACTGGTGGTGTCAACACAAAGAACATGATGGACTATCTGAGCTTTGACCAGATTGTAGCCTGTGGTGGTACCTGGATGGTCAAGAAGGATCTGATTGATGGTCAGAAGTGGGATGAAATCACCCGTATTTGTCAGGACGCTGTTAAGACTATGTTGGGCTTTGAACTGCGTCACGTTGGTATCAATTGTGAAAATGCTGAAGAAGCAGAACAAACTGCAAAGCTATTCTGCACCGCCTTTGGTTTCGACTATAAGGCTGGCAACTCCTCCAACTTTGCTGGTACCGCTGTTGAGTGCATGAAAGCTCCCTATCTTGGCAAACTGGGTCATATTGCCATTGGCACCAACTCTGTAGACCGTGCTGTCGCTTTCCTGAAGGGAAAAGGCTTCGCTTTCAAAGAGGAGTCCCGCAAAACCAATGCCAAGGGCAAGACCACAGCCATCTACTTTGAGCAGGAATTTGGTGGATTTGCTGTTCACCTGGTACAGAAATAAAATCTTGAGGAGAATGAATCAATATGAGTAAGAAAGTTGTTACATTCGGCGAAATTATGCTCCGCTTAGCCCCCAATGGCTACTATCGTTTCTTCCAGAATGACCAGATGCAGGCTACCTTTGGTGGCGGTGAAGCCAACGTGGCTGTTTCCCTCGCAAACTTTGGTCTGGACAGTACCTATGTCACCAAGCTGCCCAGCCATGCCATTGGTCAGGCTGCCGTAGACTCCCTGCGCTATTTTGGCGTAGACACCAGCAAGATTGTGCGTGGTGGTGATCGTGTGGGTATCTACTATCTGGAGAAGGGTGCTTCCCAGCGTGGTTCTGTCTGTATCTATGACCGTGCACATTCCGCCATTCAGGAGGCTTCCGCTTCTGACTTTGATTGGAACACCATCTTTGAGGGTGCTGACTGGTTCCACTTCACTGGTATTACCCCAGCTCTGGGTCCCAATGTTGTAGAAATCTGCCGTGAGGCATGCAAAGCTGCAAAGGCAAAGGGTGTGAAGATTTCCTGTGACCTGAACTACCGCGGCAAGCTGTGGACCCGTGCTGAAGCCCGTGAGGCTATGACTGACCTGTGTCAGTATGTGGATGTCTGTATCTCCAACGAGGAAGATGCCAAAGACGTGTTTGGCATTGAGGCTGAGGCAACTGACATCTATGCTGGTGAAATCAACCACGAGGGCTATAAGTCTGTTGCAAAGCAGTTGGCAGACAAGTTTGGATTTGAGAAGGTTGCCATTACCCTGCGTGAGTCCCACTCCGCTTCTGACAACGGTTGGAGTGCTATGCTGTTTGATGGTGAAAACTACTGCTTCTCCAAGAAGTATCAACTGCGCATCGTTGACCGTGTGGGCGGTGGTGACAGCTTTGGCGCTGGTCTCATCTACGCTTTGGTCTCTGGCAAGTCCTCTCAGGATGCCATTGAGTTCGCTGTAGCTGCTTCTGCCCTGAAGCATACTATTGAGGGCGACTTCAACCGTGTCTCTGTTTCCGAAGTGGAAAAGCTCTCCGGTGGCGATGGCTCCGGTCGTGTGCAGAGATAACTCCAAATCTCAGGGTTTGAAAATTGTCTTTTGTCCCAGATGGCTTCCCATCTGGGACAATTTTATCGTTCGACCGTATTTTATATATTTTGCACAATTTCTTTATATATTTTAAGTGTATTTTGTTGAATTTATTTTTAATATGCTATTGCTTTTTGGTCTATGATACTGTATAATAACGTCTGTAATCGCCGATGTGATGGAATTGGTAGACGTGACGGACTCAAAATCCGTTGGTGGCGACATCGTGTGGGTTCGAGTCCCACCATCGGCACCATCTCTTGTGAAGCACAAAACGCCACAGATCAAAAATCTGTGGCGTTTTGTGCTTCTGTTATGATTATATCTTTGCTATATGTAAAAATCACCACACCAGACGGCATGGTGATTTTTTAACAGATTCAAACCGTATGCACTGTGAATGAAGGATAGATGTATCATTCCCTCCTCCTCCCACCAAACAGTAAAATCAATCGCAGCAGATTTGCCACACTGACAATCAGAGCTGCTACATAGGTCAATGCTGCTGCACTGAGCACCTTTTTCACTCCCTGATGTTCCTCATTAGACACCATATGATACTGTTCTAAGGTTATGAGTGCCCGTCTGCTGGCATTAAATTCAACTGGCAGTGTAATCAATTGAAATACCGTTACAAGTGAAAATAAGATTATCCCCAACGAAACCAATGGATAATAGCCCAAAAAGAATCCCAATAGAATCAACGGGATAGATAGTGATGAGCCAATGTTTGTAACAGGAATGATGGCTGTCCTCAACTGGAGGGGAGCATAGCCCACTGCATGTTGAATGGCATGTCCTGTCTCGTGGGCTGCTACCCCCACTGCTGCCACTGTGCTGCGTCCATAGACATCCTGTGAAAGCCTCACTGCTTGGCTTCTTGGGTCATAGTGGTCGCTTAATGAGCCTGCTACTTGCTCTACTCGTACATGGGTTAATCCATTGGCATCCAAAATACGTCGAGCAACCTGTGCACCTGTCAATCCGCTGCGCACAGAACGAGTACTAAACTGAGCAAATGTTCCTTTTACTCTCATCTGTGCCCATAGAGCTATGAGCATTGCAGGCAGTACAAGTATGATATAATAGCGATCTGGTAAATAAAAAAATGGCATAGATTGCCCCCCTTTCAAGTTTTCCTCATTTTATCACAGTCCACCTGCTCTAGCAAGTGGTTTTCCCCCCTCAAGTTTATCTTGACAATCTCTTTTTCAACCTATAAAATTCACAATGGATGAACATTCTTCCACACGATTTTTTGACAGCTATGTGCGGTTAGTGTGCCCATGCCATTATACAATTATGTATTACACAAATAGATTCCTACCGCAGGAGGTCAGTTATGTTTCAGATAGGATGGGATTTTTTTGATTCTTTGGATGAGATGGTATATATTACCGATATGTCCACCAATACATTGGTCTATATGAATGCAAAAACTAGAAACGCCCTTGGTTTTAGCCAGTCTGATCAATATGTAGGAAAACTATGCTATGAGGTTCTACAAGGACTATCTGCCCCCTGCCAGTTTTGCACCAATCATCTGTTGGAGGAGGGAAAGTTTTACGCTTGGAGCTATTTTAATCCTGTTCTGAACACACACTTCTCTATTCATGACACTATGCTCACCTGGGATGGAAAACCCTATCGTCTGGAAATTGCTGTCAGTGATAAACATTCAAAACAGAACCAGGATAACAGCCACTACTATGCCCATAATGAGATGATCATCGGAGAATGCTTAAAGCATGTCTTTTCCAGCACCAACGCTGAGGATGCCATTTCCCGTCTACTTGCCTACATTGGAGAAAAATTCCTCTGTGAAAGGGTTTATATTTTTGAAATCAACGACAGAGACAATGTAGATAATACATATGAATGGTGTTCTGAGGGAGTTATTCCACAAAAGGACATCTTACAAAACGAACCTTTTGAGGGTGTCGCTTGGTGGTTCGACATGTTTCAAAAAAAAGATGTGTTAATTATAGAAAATCTTGAAGACATCCGTTCTGCCTTTCCCCTCACCTATTCTATTCTGAAACCTCAAAATATTGTCTCTCTTGCTGCGGGTCCTATTTATGACAATGCAAAAACTGTTGGTTTTATTGGTGTGGATAATCCAGATCCTGCCATGCTGTCCCTTATTGTTCCCCTTTTGAAAGTGATTGGATATTTTATTCTGTCTCTGCTAAAACGTCGAGACTTGCAAAACAAGCTCCATCTTTTGAGTTTTCACGATCAACTGACTGGTGTATTTAACCGCAACGCTTTGTCTGAACTGTATCCATTCACCATTCAGATGGACTATGTTGGAATTATCTATTGTGACATTTCCGGTCTAAAAAAAGTAAATGACACATTGGGACATTCTGCCGGAGACAATATGATCATTCAGTGTACCAAGGTCATCCAGTCATCTGTCCAAAAAAAAGGAGAAATCTATCGAATTGGTGGAGATGAATTTATCGCTATTTGTCCCAATATAGATGAGGAACAATTTAAGCAACAGGTAGAACAGCTCAAACTGGATATTGCCTACAGTCCATTTCATATTGCAGTTGGTTATGCATGGTCTGACCAACTCCCAATTCAAATTGAAAAACTGATTTCCAAAGCTGACCAAAGCATGTATTTGGACAAAAGAGATTACTACACAACGTTAGATACCAATCATCAGGCACAAAAACAGCGTAGACAGGAATTATCTAGTCAAGCTTCTGGCAAAAATGAAGATATCAATCGTTTTATGTT
The DNA here is from genome assembly GCA_944385095.1 of uncultured Oscillospiraceae bacterium. Lineage (GTDB taxonomy): Bacteria > Bacillota > Clostridia > Oscillospirales > Oscillospiraceae > Lawsonibacter. The sequence goes on along the minus strand of CALWVS010000052.1, from coordinate 2,723 downwards.
AGAAAATTCCTATGATGCAGATGCTGTTTTCCGCTCTTTTGTTATGACAGATACTTCCCATTATTTATATTTTGGTGATTTGCGCAGCAACCGTTTCTATATTTCAGATAATATGCGAGATACGTTTGGTTTTTCTGGAAATGTAGTACACGATCTAATCAATGAGTGGTGCAATAAAATTGTAATGCCAGAACATCGTCAAATTTATTTGCAGGATTTTGCCCAAATGCTTCAAGAAAAGCGTACTGTACATGATTTACGGTATCAAGTTAGAGATGCCCATGGTTCTGTTCGCTGGATTCGGTGTTCTGGTATTTTACAGTGGGATGAGGAGATGAAAAATCCTACCTTTTTCTCTGGCAGCATCTCAACACAGGATAGCACCTTTCTGGTTGATCCTATTACCAATTTTCCAAGGGAACAAACAGCTCTGGAACAGCTCAAGCAGTTGGAGGTCAAAAAGACCACTTCTACCATCTTGGTGTTTTCTCTCAATCATTTCACTCAGATGAATGAAATGAAAGGGCGGTATCGCTCTAATATCCTGCTGCAAAATATTGCAGAAAAACTACTACTTGCTTCTAAGCATAATTTAGATTTTTTTCGATTGGATGGATTAAAGTTTCTTGCTATTGTCCGTGATAACTCCAAATTCGACTGTGAATCTACCATTGACCAATTCAGAACGCTGATTGAGCATGAGTATTTTTTTATGGGTCTATCCCTTCCAAATCCATGCAGCTTTGGTGTAATGAAATTTCCAAATGATGTGGATACACCAATCAGTCTGGTAGAAAATGCCCTTCTTCTTCTCTCTACTGCTCAAGAGCATGTGGACCACAAATATGTGTTATACTCTCCCACCAGTATTGATCACATGAAACGGATGGCAAATATATCTGTTGGCTTGAATCAAGCAGTCCAGAATGATATGAAGGATTTTTATATTGCCATTCAACCTATGCTCTCAGCTCATGATTCCAGTATGGTTGGTGGTGAAGTTTTATTGCGGTGGAAATATGAAGGTGTTAATGTTTCCCCTAAAATTTTTATTCCCTTGCTTGATGATGGGAACATTGTTCAGACTGTGGGAAGATGGGTATTTGAGGAGACCGTCCGTATTTGCCGCCGTATCGTTGTTCACCGCCCTGATTTTAAACTTTCTTTTAATGTCAGCTCTGAGCAGATCAAAGATTGGACCTTATTAGATTTTATGGACTCTACTTTACAAAAATACCATGTAAACGGCAGTAATTTGATTGCCGATTTAGCGGGCAGTTCTCCCCACGATCACCCAGAACAACTTGCTACCTTTGTAGAGCATTGTAATCATCTTGGTATTCAAGTTGCACTGGATGATAGTGGAACCCAATCCTCCTCACTGGATACATTGCTTAGACATCCTGCCCATATTGTAAAGCTGGATCGCTCGATTCTCTCGGAACGGGAGGACAGCACTGACTTGCTGTATAGTATTGTCTATGCCTGTCATCGTGCAGGTAAACTGGTGTGTATGGAAGGTGTAGAGACAGACAAACAACATCAATTGGCAGTTGAGGCTGGTTGTGATTTATTACAGGGATTTCTGTACCATAAACCAATGGATCCAAATGACCTTTATCATCTGCTTGTTTAATCATCTATAATAGAGATATATCATTATTTTGTAATAAGGGGATATTGTTATGAGACTGGTAACACGTTCAGATTTTGATGGGTTAGCCTGTGGTGCATTATTATTAGAAGCTGGTGTGATTGACCATTGGCAGTTTGTACATCCTAAAGACTTACAGGATGGATTATTTGAGGCACAGCCAGATGACTGTCTGGCTAATGTGCCCTATGTTCCTGGCTGTGGTCTGTGGTTTGACCACCACTCCAGTGAGGAGGAACGTCTGCAACTGGAGGGAAAGTATCAGGGTGAAAGCCGCAAAGCTCCCTCCTGTGCCCGTATTATCTATGAATACTACGGTGGGCATGACCGCTTTCCTCAGTTTGATGACATGATGGAGGCTGTGGATAAAGTCGACTCTGGTCAACTGACTGCTGATGATGTATTAAATCCAAAAGGATGGGTGTTGATTGGCTTTCTGATGGACCCAAGAACTGGTTTGGGTCGGTGGCGTCAGTTTTCTATTCCAAATTACAAATTGATGGAAATTCTGATGCACGCCTGTCGAACCATGACTACCAATGAGATTTTGGCTCTGCCCGATGTACAGGAACGCATTGAGGTCTATCAGGAACAGACAGAAAAATTCAAAGAAATGCTACAGAAGTACACCCGAGTAGAGGGCAATGTAATTATTTCTGATTTGCGTGGTGTAGACCCAATCTACACTGGAAATCGCTTTATGATTTATAGCATGTATCCAGAACAAAATATCTCTGTCTGGATTGTGAATGGCAAAGGTGGAGCTGGTTGTTCTGCGGCCGTTGGCTACAGCATTCTAAACCGTACTTGCACTTTAGATGTAGGACATCTCATGTTAAAATACAACGGTGGTGGGCACAAGCAGGTAGGTACCTGTCAATTTTCCGATGAAACCATGGAGACAGAGCTGCCTAAGATGTTGTCAGAATTGTGTGAATTAGCAAATGGCAAGTAAGCTACATAATAGAAAAAACGGAGTATCATTCCAGATGTGAAGTGACCCCAAAAAGTTAGACAATATTATCTAAGTAAAATTGTTCAAGGAGCCGAAAGGGCTTGTTGTCTGTGA
>CALWVS010000051.1 GCA_944385095.1 uncultured Oscillospiraceae bacterium | reverse complement strand
GGTGGATCAGAGCACCAAAGCGGCTGTCACCACCGGCTATGTCCAGTTCTACAAGGACAACGGTGACGGCAACTTCGATGCAGCTACTGACACGAAGATCGGCGAGCCTGTGGCCGTCAACGGCGACAATGGCACCGCCACCATCGAGGCCACCATGTCCTCCTATGAGAAGGACGGCAAGGTAGACACCTACATCGCCAAGTATCTGACCAACGAGACCTACGATGAGAGTGTGGGTACTTCCGAACCCGTCGAGATTCGCTCCACCGCCATTGCCTGGGGTAAGCTTGATCATGACACCGAGGATATGGCACTTACCATCACGGATCTGAATACTAACACAGAGCTTGGTGAGGATGACATCCTGGTTGCCGGTCATACCTACCAGTTGGAACTCCCCGAAGTCTATGAACGGGATCGCGAGTCCATCGGCGCGCTGGCTGTCAACGAGGATTACCGTGTGGATTGGTATCAGTTCAACGCCGATGCCACCCAGGGTGAGCTCATTGCCAGCCTGGTCAACCTGGATACCGTCACGGTGAAGCCCGAGACCGACGGCGTTGGCTACTATGCCATCGTCACCCCCGTGGACGGCAGCAACTACACCAAGGCCTGGACGGTTGTGGAGGGCGGTTGGGCTTATAACAACTTCCTGATTACCGCCACCGAGGAGCGCTCTGGCGCTACGCCCACCGAGATCGCCCTGACCATCGACAGCGCTGTGGCTATGAACAATAGCTGGGAGCAGTACGAGGGTCGCACCATCACCCTTAACGCTGAGGTCAACGTGGAAGGCAACACCACCACCATGGTCGAGCACGGCAACGTCTCCTTCTACGTGATTACCAAGCAGGGAGGTCAGGATCAGGTTACTGTCACCTCCGAACTCATCGGCGGCCAGCCTGTGGCTGTGGAGAACGGCATGGCTTCCGTCACCTATGAGCTGCCCGAGTACCTGCTGGACGAAGACCTCGACAACATCGAGTACTTCTACGCAGTCTATGCGGACGTGTCCACCGAGCTCTCTGAGGAGGTGCGCTACGCTTCCTCTACCACTGCAACAGTGAATGGTCTCGATGAGGACATCACCACGGAGAATATCCCCGAGAAGAATCAGCTCCAGGTTCGCTCCATTGCCATCACATGGGAGCTGACAACCGACAAGACCGCCATTGCTGAAGGCGCCAACGACATTACCATCTACAACTATGACGCCGCTACCGGCGGAAAGGGCGCTGCACTTGGCGAAGATGAGGTCATGGACGCCGACAAGTCCTATGTCCTCGAGATGCCCGCTGTCTACGCCTACGACGCTGTGACCGGCACTACGGAGCTTCTGACCATCGGCACGGATTACACCGTGCAGTGGCAGTACTACGTGAAGGACACCGAGTCCTGGATGGACTACAAGGGCAAGGACGCCTATTCCGCCTCCATCGTGGTTACCCCCGAGTACCATGACTACGGCTTCCGCGTCCAGGTTACGCCCAAGTACGACAACGACTCCCTCACCGGCTTCCGCAAGGCTGCCAAGTATGATGGGAACGCTGTCGCCGCCCTGGACTTCCAGGTGCTCTACAGCGACACCACTGTGCCCACCGACCGCAAGGGTACCGTCACCGACCTCACCATCACCGGCGCGGACAATGAGAGCAAGTCCGTAATGATCAATGGCAATGACGCAACCTTCACTGCCGATCACTACGCGCAGTTTGAAGGCCAGACTGTGACCCTCAAGGCCACCGTGACCGAGGCGGATGCTCCCGACGTCATGATCCCCAACGGCTACGTCTACTTCTACCGCTACGAGGGCGAAGGCCAGACCGTGCTGCTCAACGCCACCCCCGTGGAGGTCAAGGACGGCATTGCCGAGCTGGAAGTCGCAATCACCAGCTATGATGTAGCAAAGGCTGTGACGGAGAACGCCGACAAGTTCTTCGCCGTCTACGAGCCCAACGATACCTATGACGGCAGCGCTTCCACTACCAAAGATTCCAACGGAAAGTATGAAGTGCCTGATACCGTCGACTGGGTCTACATCAAGTCCACCAGCATCAAGACCCCCATTGTGGAGTCCAAGCTGCCCGGCAAGATCGACGGTAAAGAGGCAAAGGCTACTACCTACACCGACGATCTGACCGAACTTCAGGCCGGCGTGGAGCACACCTTCGAGCTGCGGCAGGAAGCCGAGATGGCTGAGGCGGATTACTCCGTTGTCGCGCTGGACGGCCGCTATGTGGATGATGCGAATTACACCATCCAGTGGCTGGTGAAGAACGGCGACAACGAAGAGACCACCGCCGCCAAGAATGTCAACCCCTATGTGACCACCACCACCAAGACCGGCGACAAGTATCGCCTGTGGCTGGAGCCCGAGGGCGACATGACCGAGGGCGCCTACTCCAACTACCTGATTGTCGGCACCAAGCAGCTGGTCAACGTCACCGTCGTGGCCTCCGATGAGATCGAAGCCACCGAAGAAACCGACGTCTACCAGCTCAACGACATCACCCTCACTGCCACCGTAGAGGGCGCTGAGCCGGAGAACACCATGAAGCCCACCGGCACCGTCACCTTCTACTATCGCACCAAGGATACCACCTCCGCCTGGACGGAGATTGGAGAAGCCGCTCTGGCCGAGGACAGTGTCACCGGCAAGATGGTTGCCACCCTGGTGACCGACGAACTGCCTGTTGACGCCGAAGCGTACACCAAGCGCGATCTCCAGATCTACGCCATCTACAATGGCGACGAGACCTTCGAGGTCAGCGCCACTGCCAAAAAGGTGGAGGACGAGGAACTCTTCAACATCGCCGGCACAGACGGCTCCAACACCGTGGACGACACCGTCACCGTCTACTCCTCCGTGGTGAAGCGAAGCCCCATGGAGAACAAGCCCAACACGCCCGCCACTGCCCCCGACGGCAAGGACGGCCTGATGGCCTACGTGGACGGCAACCTGATGGTCAACGAAGAGAACGTCACCCTGATGCTCTCCGACCTCTACACCCTGGACGGCGCGGAGGTTGACGCTGTCATCTCCAAGCTGACCCACGGCACCGACTACACCATCATCTGGCAGGAGCTCACCAACTACGAGTCCTACAAGAACGCGGATCTCAACGACGCGCCTTGGACGAACCTCAACGACAGCGACACCCATCAGTACAATGTCAATGTCAAGCAGGGTGCTGCCTACCGCGCCATGATCACCGTCAAGGACACTGCGCCTGTCCAGGGCTCCTTCACCGAAGTCCTCCAGGCTGATGCGGACGATGCCACCAGCGGCAGCAAGATCTACTACACCAACATCCTGGTGCCTACGCTGGGTCAGAGCACCCTGTCCTATAACATCACCTCCAGCGTGCAGAATCAAGAGAACAGCGAAGGCATAGTGGAAGGCGAAACGGCCACCGTGCACGTCTATATCAATGGCGCCACCGAGACCACGCCGATCTCCAGCCTGACCGTCTCCATCACCAAGAAGGGTGAGACCGAGCCTGTCTACACCGACACCCGCTACTCCGTCAACGGCTACACCGCCATTGATTGGCAGACCGAGGAAGGCGACGCCGGCTACTACACCCTCACGATCGAGGCTGTGCCCAGCAACGGCTATGAGCCTGAGACTCTCACGCGTACCATCATTGTCCGCGACAATACCTACACGCTCAACGTTTCCAACCTGAACCCGACCTACAACGGCAAGACTCAGGGCGTCAGCGTCACTGTGGAGGGCATGGACATTGAGGCCGACCTGGCCGCCAAGTCCTGGACTGTCACCTACACCGACGCCAATGGCAACAAGGTCGAGCCCACCCAGGCTGGCACCTACACCTTCGTCGTTACCCTGCCCGCCTCCGCCTACTGGACGGAGAAGACCGAGACCGGCATCTTCACCATCGAGAAGCGTGAAGTCGACATCGTGGATCTGGTCGCCCAGGCCAAGGTTTACGACGGCACCACCGGTGTCAACCTCCTGGAGATCGTGCTCGAGGATGCTGCAACCGATTCGGCTACCGGCCTGCCCACCGGCAACACCGGCGTGATCAATGGCGACAGCATCTATGCTACCGGCAAGGGCTATGTCACCGCTCCCA
>CALWVS010000050.1 GCA_944385095.1 uncultured Oscillospiraceae bacterium | reverse complement strand
TTTCGCCCGCTTTTAGGGGGCTTGGTTTTGTATGCCCTTTTTCAGAATGGTACTTAAATTACAATGTTTCAACCTTTTTATCCTTTGCAATGTTGTAACAATATACCCTGTGCAAACACAGCAAGCTGTCCACTACTGTTTTTCTTAGCTGCTTTCTGGTGTTGTTGATATTTGCCCTTAGTTAGCAACATGAGTGCTCCTTTTTGATTTGGTCTAAAATGATCTCACGGGCAAAATGTGCGCCATATTTATAGCCTTTCTCTCGCATGACCCGTTTGAACAGGTCCATCTCAATATCGTTCAGCGTAAATGTGATTTTGTGCGGTCTGTCCTCCTTCCTTTCTTCGTCTTGCCACCTAATTTGAATCCCATATTTCTGAACCAATGTGTCCAGCTGTGCCACAGTTACTCCCATTTCACAAGCAATCTGTTTTCGGGAGTAGATGACCTGGGTATCTTGGTATCCCGACAGTTTTGCTTTCCAGCTTGATGCCAATTCGGGACCAAAGAATGCTTCTTGAGTAATATGAGAAAAGCATTGTAACAGCGCAAATCGTTCTGGAGAACGCATCTCCCATTTGCATAAGCGATTGATCATAGGGATGGATTTTTCATAACCAAACGCCTGCGTCACCAGAGCTTTGCCGAAGAGATCTACCATATCCCGATATAATCTCTGCGCATCCAGAATGGTGTGTTCGCTATACTTCTGAATTACCTCATAGCCCATATTGGCAAGGGCAATCGCTAAATTGTTATAGCCGATGGTAACCCCATATTCCAGCGGCAGCAGCTGGTAGCTGAACAAAATAGATGACAACTCATACTCCAAATCAAGGGTATCAGTGCATGGAGATTCGACCGTTTTTATTGCGTCCAACGGGAAGAAAGCATAGCTCAGATGCGTAGGATCAATATTGCTTTTCACAAGCCGACAACGGTGTTCAGTGCAAATTTTAGCTAATGAGATTTGATGCTCCACATGCCAGTACGCCTCACCATACCTATCCCTATCTGCCTGATAACACAGAGGACAATATCTTGGAGCCCACCCCTGAAAATCAGAAAACCTGCGGATGCTGGTAGTTACAATACTTTTCCCCTGCTCTATCTGTGACAACATGTTCTCCTTTTCTTGTAGTGTGTAGAATCTCGTAAAATACGGAAAAAGAGTATTGTTGACGACACAATTCCTAATTTGGAAAACATCTTGAGGCAACTGGTCATATACCCTCAAGATCGTGGAGTTCGGAAATAGGGCACCCATCTGAGCCAGCACTTTATTTTTAAAAAGTTGTCGAACAGTGGTTTGATGTTTGAAATTTCCACTGCGCACATGATACCGACACAGCACTGAGTACCACCACTCGCCCGGATATGGCACTGGGAAATACGGCAACATATCAGTACGGCAGCACTGCCTGATAATCAGCCTGCGGATCGCCGCACAAGTGCCGGATGTCCGTCTCCACGCCAGCTTTGGCATTTTTTAGGGAATCGTAGACACGAAGGAACAAGCCGGCATCAGAAGGATCGTGCATCAGTGAGTCTTCACCGCACAGGTATTGCCGATCAAACGTGATGTAATACTGAATCTGCTGATCCTGCTGGGAACGCTGATAGACAATGGTGTACTTATGCGTCTCCACTGCACCTCCAGGTCGCCGGAGCTGCACCAGAGCACAGTAGCCATCTTCTCTATTCAGAGGTGTTTCAGTGGCAAAAAATATAGGCAGCCAAATGAGAGGAGATTCTTCGGTGGCAAAGATGTTAGTCTCGGTCAGGTTAATGATCTTCGGACCTTTATCCATTGTTGTTCATCCTTTCTAATAGTTGATGCATATCCAAAAACTTGATTATCTCTTGTGTTCCACGGCTCTCTCTAAAAGCCACCAGCAAGTCAGCAGCATCCCGCTGCGTTGCCCGCCGTCCCCGCTTGTTGGCATATTGGCGAGGTACTTTCTGCGGCTCTGGTGGAATTTCTGGAAGTTCTTTTCCAATTTCAAAATCCGAAATATGAGTGCCGCCAGAGTAGGTCTTGGGTACCTTGATCGCCAAGATGTCGATTGCCCGCTGCATGATTTTTTCATCAATCGAACTTCGGCCCTGGATCAGAGCCTGGGCCTGACTCTCCTGAAAAATTTTGATAATGTACGCTGGGATGCCGCCAGAAAAATCATATAGCTTATTGACCAGTTTGTCCGTTAGCGCAGTGGACTGTGGTGTGTATTGGTACGACCAGATGGACTGTAGGAACTCCCTATAGGTTCCGTCTGGTCTGAGAGGGAGAAGGCGGATGCCACGGGTTCGGCGCTTCAAATGCTCTTGGGACACAAAGAGCTCTTCAGCCAGTGGCGTTCCTATGAAGTAAACAGCAGTGCTGGTGTCGTTGGTGAGTTCGACTAAAAATTTAATAAGCGGCTTGACCTGACGATTTTTTCTAGCTGTAACTACCGCATTTTGAATTTCATCAACGATAATAACGCCCACGTGATGGGTCATGCATAGAATCTTGACCTGGGTAGCAATGGCGCTGGCTGAAGATGAGCGCAGTGCACTGAGCGAGTCCATATAGCCTGACCCAATTGCCCGATCCAGGGCGGTGATGATGTTATAGCCCAGAGTTTTGACGGAGCAGTCAGAAGGACATTCTGTGAGAAGATAGAGCACCTGTTTGCAATAAAACGGCTGTCCTTGATACTCTGTGTGTTCAATGGTCTGTGGCATAGCCGATAGGCACCGCCGGATGGTGGATGTTTTACCAATGCCAGGCACGCCGAGAATCGATCCACTGTCCGCCTGTGTAGCGTAACTTTGCAGTTCCCGGCTGGCGAATATGGCGTTGATCTGCCGGATGCCATCTATCATAGTACGAGTGGTGTAAGTGGTTGTGATAGCCCGGTACAGGGTGTCGTAGATAGCATACATATAGTCCAGTGGCACAAAGAGGGACAATAGCGTCGGGAGCAGCCGCCGGCGCTCCTCCAGGGACATTGCCGGCAACTCCTGCGGCAATGGTGGCGAGCTGCCAATCTGCTTCAAAAAACGAGTCGGTGGCAGCAGGTCCGGCATGGAAGCCAAGAACGGATTTCCCGCCGGTGCATTATCGTAGACGGCACCTACCACCTGACCTTTGGGATACTTGTCCATTGGTATGTGGTTCTCCTTTCTTCTTGTTCTTGAGCAAAAAGTGCTCAATTTTCAAAAGTTCTTGTATTATTTTTTCCTTCAAACTTTTTCAAACACTTTTGCAGATTGAGCACAATCTGCTCAATCCAATTCTTATTTAAGCCGGCACAAAAAGATGTTGTGGATTGGGGTATTAAGGCAAAATCTTGGAACAAAACAGTTCTTATTTAGAGTCATACATATATATTCACTTTCCAAAGAATCTTACCTTTTCACCCCACATTCCTTTATGTCGGCTTAAAAAAACCATGCGTTCCAAGGATTTTATTCTGCTGCAGGTGCCAGTGCCAAAGGAGGAAGGAGGGGACAATCCCTCACCTGGTCAGCTGGGACCTTTCGATGTCTCGGTTTTTCTGAATTTCCTGCCCATCTTGTTCTCCCTTCGCCACCTTTGTAGCCTGTACCGCAATATCACGGATAGCCCGTGTGGCAGCAATGCTGGCGGTCTGCGATGCCCGTCTGCGTTGCCCAATCTGCTGTCGTAGTGCCTGTTGAGCCATCGCCGCTTCTACCGCACCTACACCCTGGTAGTGCTGGTCAGCAGGTCCTAAACAACACAGATAGTACTGACCATCCAGCACCACATAGATGCAGCTCATGTCGCTGGGGTTGTAGGCAACGGTGTAGGTCTCCCCGGGATGCAGCAGGTCTCAGTCTAATGGCACATACCACATTCTTTTGTGTCGGATTCCTTTGCGTGACATTTGTGCTTTGGTGCGGGGGAGTGCCATACAGGATAGTTCTCCAGTATCCACCTGAAGCATCTTGTCTTCCGCTTCCAGCCACTGTTGTGCGGGGGTTAAGCTGTTAGTAAGTAGTCGCCCGGAATTTAGATATATAATTGTATGTATCACCACCGCCGTGAATTCGTCCAGTGTTAAAGATGCCTGTGCCCGGTAGTCCACTGCCCATCGCTCCTGTGCATCTTCTTCAATCACCCCCTTTCCTCGAAGCAACGGCTTGTATCGCCCCTGTATCAAATCAAAGGCTTTTTCCACCAGACCTTTGCGGTCTGGGCGATAGGGCGGCAGGTTTTGAATGACCACGCCATACCTCAAAGCAAGTTCTTCCACCCGTCCCCCACAGAATTCTCGCCCCTTATCCGTGATGATCTCCCAGGGAACCCCTGTGTTTGGCCACTGTGCTTCCGTAATGCTGATTCCGTAGTGTCGACAGAAATCCACCTTGTCCCCTGCTGCCTGTGCAATACAGGTCATAACAGCAGTCTCTCCGGATTCCAGTCCCACATAGACGCCTGCAATCAGCTGTGTCATGGTGTCCACTGCCAGATAGATATTAGGTCGCCCGATCACAGTGCTACGGTCCAAGCGGGAAACCAGGTAGATATCGGCTAAAGTAGCGTCCATCTGGTAGCAGCCCAGACGATCACGCCAACCTGGTCCACTGCCCAGGGTCAACCGATGATTCCGCTGATAAGCCGAGAGACCTTCTCTGGCAATGATCTTTTGGGGCAGCTGATGGAGTCGATGGTCATAGAAGTAGTGGCGGAACGTGTGGTAGCTTGGTGTGTCTTCTATGATTTGTCCTGTATCATCCATGTAGTGCTCCAAAATCATCATTTCGTAGGTACCACGCAGTGAAAACTGCCGAGAGGAGTAGTAGTATTTCTGAATTGCTCGTTCAAACTCTGGATTTCGACGGCGTTCTCTCGGTTTATCAGCCAAGATTACTCCTGATGCAAGATATCGGAAGTAGAGCCGCAGCACGGTACGCACTGTTACACCATACACCTCAGCAATCTCCTGTGCCTTTCTACGTCTGGCTTTGGAATCACAGATGTATTCATCATCGGCAACCAGCATTTCAATCATTTGCAGACGTCTGACTTGTGCTTCACTCATGGACTCAATGGATTTACAAGCTTGTATGAAGTAGTCAGGGGTCTGTACAGGGGTATAATCTACAAAGTTGTTTGCCGAAACATAGAAGGGTTCCTTTGCCTGTGCATAGGCAATCAGCCATGCCCCGTCTGCTGTTTCCAGCAGCACTCGGTAGATGTCGCCAGCGTACTCAACAAAGCGACTGATCATAGGTCTCCACCAACTTTCCTGCACCGCCATACACATACACCCGCCAGTCCATTACTCCAGCAGCCAGCCAGTAGCGACGTGAAAATTCTAACTTCTCAATAAATGCCCGTTTCTCAAACTGCTCCAAAGCACAAATTTCTCGGACACCTGTGTTGCCATCTGCCAAATGGAGCACAAAGTCGCTTGCCCATTGGATTTGAAAATATTTCGCCCGGATGTCCACAGGGGGACACATGGGGGTAGTGGTCCATTTGCAGAGGTACACAGGAGTCATAAGATGCTACCCAGGGCTGTTCCTCCAAGTACTGGGCAAATTCTTGAGCCGCAGGCGTATGGACAGTTATCATTGTGTTATTTTTGGAACTGTAAAATTTGATGTCCCTTGTTTTTGTGCCGGCTTTCTCCATGGTACTAAGACCTCCTTATATGGCAAGTTCTACATAGTCCAACACAGTGTTGTGTTCCTCATCACAGAATCTTTTAACTACACAAGAATTCATGAAGTCACAGGGAATTAATCTGAGAATTTGCGGAGCTACAGGGAATTAATCCGAGTTTTTGCAGAAAACAAAGAATTAATCTGAATTTCTGTGGAGAGCCAAGGAATTAATCCGAGAATTTGCTGAGATTCCCCGAAAAAACTCCGATTAATTCAAAAACTTGCTGCAAAAACTCCAAATAATTCAATTTATTTTGAGTCTCCATGATATTGTCCCCCTCAATCCTCGCCCACTTGTCCACCCAATCCTGACCATGTGAGCCATGCCTGAGAGGGGGTATCCTGAAGCTCCAAAATGCCCCAGAAAATAAAAAAACGGAGACCAAAAGGGGCTTGATTCTCCCTTAAGTCTCCAAAAAATAAGGAGCCCAAGGCAATCATTACGATTACCTTGGACTCCTTTTGAGCCATTATTGAGTGGTCAATGAGGCGAAAATGCGGGGGATGACCTCAAAGGGAGCGAATCTTACTTCAGCTCTACCTTTGCGCCGGACTCCTCCAGCTTCTTCTTCATCTCCTCAGCCTCGTCCTTGCTGACGCCTTCCTTCAGAGCCTTGGGAGCACCCTCGACCATAGCCTTAGCCTCAGCCAGACCCAGACCAGTGATCTCACGCACAGCCTTGATGACCTTCACCTTAGCAGCGGCATCGAAACCAGCCAGCACAACGTCAAACTCAGTCTTCTCCTCAACAGGAGCAGCAGCAGCGGCAGCAGGAGCAGCCATAGCGGCAGCAGAAACGCCGAACTCCTCCTCCAGAGCGTGAACCAGCTCGGACAGTTCCAGAACGGTCAGGGCCTTTACTTCCTCAATCAGAGCGGTAATCTTCTCGCTAGCCATGATAAAAAACCTCCTAAATGTCGATTACAATTTCTTATGTTTTAAATTTTGCTGGTAAAACTTACTCAGCGGGGGTAGCTTCGGTCTCAGCAGCAGCCTCTACAAAGCCGCCCTTCTCCTCAGCAATTGCCTTCAGGACAATAGCCAGGCTGGTGATGGGAGCCAGCATGGTACCCAGAACCTGAGCCTGAAGCACATCCTTAGCAGGCAGCTCTGCCATAGCCAGAACTTCCTCAAGGGGCAGAATTTTGCCATCCATGAAGCCAGCCTTGATGGTGAACTTTGCACCATTGAACTGCTTGGCAAACTTGTTGATGACACGCATGGGAGCAATGGGGTCCTCAGAGCTGATTGCCAGAGAAGTTGTACCATTCAGGCTCTCAGCCAGCTCGCCCAGACCAGCACCCTCAGCGGCGAAACGGGTCAGGGTGTTCTTCACAACAGCGTACTCTACGTTGTTCTTACGCAGCTCGTTACGAAGAGCAGTATCCTCAGCCACGGTAATGCCCTTATAGTCTACCAGAACACCGGAAGCGGCATTCTGCAACTTCTCAGTCAGCTCGGCAACAACAGCCTTCTTTGCTTCCAGAACACTTGCGTTTGGCATTTGGGATTCACCTCCAGAGATTTATGGGTTTTTCCAAAGAAAAAACACTGTTTTGCGCACCAAAGACACAAAAACAGCGTTAGAACATCTTGTCTATATCACTGCACTCTCGGCAGGATTTACTTCCAGAGGAAACCTGCTGTCTTTGAACGCAACACATATTATATTACACTCGACATCATATGTCAAGTATTTTTTCTGGAACCGCAGAAAAAGTACTGCGGCTCCAGAATTTCATTTTAATTCCAGCTTATGCCAGCTTTGCGCTGTTGACCTTTACACCAGGACCCATAGTAGAAGCAACTACACAGCTCTTGATGTACTGACCCTTAGCGGCAGCAGGCTTTGCCTTGATGATAGCACCCATGATGGCAGTGAAGTTCTCAGCCAGCTTCTCAGCACCAAAGGAAACCTTGCCAATGGGGCAGTGGATGATGTTGGTCTTGTCCAGACGGTACTCAACCTTACCAGCCTTAATCTCGTTGATGGCCTTGGTCACGTCCATAGTAACAGTACCAGCCTTGGGAGAAGGCATCAGACCCTTGGGACCCAGAACCTTACCCAGACGACCCACCACACCCATCATGTCGGGAGTAGCGACCACAACGTCAAAGTCAAACCAGTTCTCTTTCTGAATCTTCTCAACCAGATCCATCTCGCCCACATAGTCAGCACCAGCAGCACGGGCCTCGTCAGCCTTAGCAGCCTTGGCAAACACCAGCACACGCTGAGTCTTACCAGTACCGTGGGGCAGAACGATAGCACCACGCACCTGCTGGTCAGCGTGACGGGAGTCAACACCCAGCTTTACATGCAGCTCAACAGTCTCGTCGAACTTGGCAGGAGCGGTCTCAACAACCAGACCCATAGCCTCAGCGGTATCGTACAGAGCGTTCTTGTCAATCTTCTTTGCGCTCTCCTGATATTTCTTGCCTCTAAACATTCTTTACACCCTCCTTACTCGCCTACAACGACGCCCATGGAGCGTGCGGTACCAGCGATCATGCTCATGGCTGCCTCAATGCTGGCAGCGTTCAGGTCGGGCATCTTGGTCTCAGCAATCTTGCGGACATCTTCCTTGCTGATGGTAGCCACCTTAGTCTTGTTGGGCACACCAGAGCCAGACTCGATGTTACATGCCTTCTTAATCAGCACGGCAGCAGGGGGAGTCTTAGTTACGAAGGTAAAGGAGCGGTCAGCGTAAACAGTGATGATAACAGGGATAATCATACCCACATCGTTCTTAGTACGCTCGTTGAACTCCTTGGTGAATGCAGCAATATTCACACCGTGCTGACCCAGAGCAGGACCAACAGGGGGAGCGGGAGTCGCCTTACCGGCGGGAATCTGCAATTTTACATATCCAGTTACTTTCTGTGCCACGAAAGAGCACCTCCATATGAAAAAATGTGGTTGTGTTGGGTGTTTACCCATTTGGCGGAACGGACGGTGCCGTCCCTCCCACGTCTGTGGCATGTGCCACAATCAATCTGCCAATTTGGACTTAGTCCTCCAGGGGTTCCACCTGTCCAAGCTCCAAATCTACGGCAGTCTCTCGTCCAAACATGGACACGGTCAATCGAACCTCGTTGCGCTCCAGGTCAATTTCCTCCACCACACCGGTGCAGCCTGCCAGAGCTCCATCAAGGATTCTTACATTGTCTCCCACCTGATAGCGTACCACCACTTCACGCTTTTCCACGCCAAGGGCAGCCACATCTTCATCAGAGAGGGGGATTGGCTTATTTCCTTCGCCCAAGAAACCAGTAACGCCACGGATGTTCCGCACTACATGCCAGGTTTCATCGTTCATGACCATTTTTACAAGGACATAGCCAGGAAATATTTTGCGCTCTACTTCCTTTGGTCCCCGCTCGGTAATTTCCGTCACAGTTTCCAGAGGAATGCTGATTCCACGAATCACATCATGCAGATGACGATTCTCCACATACTTCTCGATGGTGGCTTTCACCGTATTCTCATAGCCGGAATAGGTGTGTACCACATACCAGTTTGTATTATCAGCCATATTGTTCACCTTATCCCTGCACCAGATGGGTCAACGCCTGAATCAAGCCGCCAGCAATGGCGTCGAAGACCCAGATGAAGACACCCACCAGTAAGACACATGCAATGACAATCAACGTGTTGTTCACAGTCTGCTTCCAAGTTGGCCATACGACCTTTTTCAACTCCACCTTCAGCTCATGTGCCCAGCGACCAATTCGAGCAAAGGCATTTGGCTTTGTCTTCTTGTCAGCTTTTTTTGCCTTTTCAGCCTTACCAGAAGCAGCAGGGGTGTTCTGCTCCATTTTTTCGTTCTCAGCCATTCTGATTACCCTTCTTTCCTAAAATCCATGAGAGAAAGATTACTTTGTCTCATTGTGGACAGTATGCTTTCTGCAGAAGGGGCAATACTTATTGAGCTCCAGACGGTCAGGGGTATTCTTCTTGTTCTTCATGGTGTTGTAGTTTCTCTGCTTGCACTCAGAGCACCGCAG
>CALWVS010000049.1 GCA_944385095.1 uncultured Oscillospiraceae bacterium | reverse complement strand
TGGACTCAGCCCTTTGGAATATAGACAGCATCTTGGGTTCACGACATAACTTGTCCAACTTTTTGTCCGCACCCCCGATTTTTAAATGCTTTTTTACAAAATTTCAGTTTCACTAACCATTCTGATTGATTGGACTGTTTGTAAAAGGGAAGCAATGACAGGAGGATATCTCAATGGCAAAATTTCAATTACAAGAAAATGAAACCTTGGTCGGCAGTGGCATGATGGCTTTCAAGCATAAAAAATCCCCTGCCAGTCAGCCTACAAGAGGGACAATCTATGTGACTAACCGGCGGGTGTGCTACTATGAGTCTTGGAGCAATTATGTCTATATGGATCTGCCTCTGTCTAGGGTAGCAGGGTATGACACAAAATGTGTCTTATTCATAACCTTTGTTCATATATACGATAATGACAATACCAGGTATGTTTTTTCTGGTTTTCCAGCGAAAAAGCTGCAAGGCTGGCTGGAGCAGGTCGGTGTGAAGAAGCTGGGTTGGTAGAGTTCCTGTGTTCACAATCAAACAGGTACCCTTAGACACCCTTTCCTAAGTGGTTGGGAAAAGAACGGGAAATCATGCAACAAATCGGAATAGAAGGAGGAAAAGCGGATGAAAGATGATTGTGATATGCTGAAAATAAAAATAGTACAGTCTGAGGACTATAAAAAATCATTGAAACCATTCAATGAAGAACTTTTGCTTCCTTATCATTTGCCAAGCGATGTGTTACATTCCTTGACACATACTGGGCTACCGCTGAATATGAGTTTTGAGTTTAATGCAAATATATCAATTACCTTTTGCGAAGTTCCCAGTATAAAACGATATCCATATCTTCAGCATGACCATTTATTCTTTGCTAGTATGGAAGAAATGGGAGAGTTGTCCATAGATTTGCACTCCAAAGAAGTGTTCCAATCTGTAGATCAATATATGCCACATAGCCTAGTAAATTCAAGTATAGAACAGTTTATTGAATGCCTAGGCTTATGGCTTTCATTTTATCCGCAGTTACAAAAGTATATGGAAGAAATGTATGAAAGGAATCCATGTTTTTCCCTTTTTGAGGATGATGCAATACTAAAGCTAATACAAGATAAAATAAAATACATCGATCCATATTGTATGAAATACCAGAAGTTTTTCTGGAGAAGGATGTGTGAACCAGATATATTCTAAGATTTTAGTATTAGTATCTGTACTGTTATGGCAATTATAATAGTATTAAATTTTGACAAAAAGAAGGATTTGCTAAAGGAGGGAAAAGGAGAAGATGGATTTGGAGATTGAGAAATTCCAATTAAGAGAAAATGAGGTTTTAATCGGAAGTGGGCTTATGGCATTTCGAAGGGGGAGTAAACAGGGGACAATCTATGTGACAAATCAGCGGGTGTGTTTTCATGAGTGGATGACTAACTTTGTCTATATGAAATTACCATTGACAGAGGTGGCAGGCTATCAGACGAAACGGTTCCTGTTCCTTCTCTTTGTTTACATATATGACAAGAGAAATAAAAAATATAGCTTCTCTGGTTTTCCAGCCAAAAAGCTGCAAGGTTGGCTGGAGCAAGTTGGCATAAAAAAGTTGGATTGGTAAGGTTCTGACATGTCCGCAATCAGGCAGATCACTCCCTTTATCAGAAAAGATACTGAGGGACAAAATAAAAGCTCTTTTAATGTTGAAAAAGGATATCTTAACATGAAGAAATACAAAATTTGCAAGCATATAGGAAATTTATCTCAACGAAATAATGGCTGGAGAAAAGAATTGAATTTTATTTCATGGGATGAGCGAGAACCAGTTTATGATATACGGACATGGAATATGGAACACACAGAATATGGAAAAGGCGTGACGATCACAGCTAGACAACTGGCTGTATTGAAAGAATTATTGAATAAAATATAGACATTATTCTTCAAGGTGCAGAATATTTTAATTTTCCAAAATATCCAGATGCCACACTAGAATAGAAGAAAAGATTCTACTATTCAGAATTGGGAGAGTACAATGCAATTGGTAATAGATGAATTAGAATATCAAGAAACACTCCAAATTGTTACAGGGAAAACCTCGATTGGAACAGTCAAGGGTGTATGGAAGGATAAACAAGAACCTATCATTGGGACTACTTACTATGTTGAACTAAGCATAGGGGCTTCAAAAGAAATCAGGATTTTTGTGAGAATGTTGTTCCTACTGTATCTCTCAATCATGAAAATGTTGTATTTACAGGTGTATGGGAAGACAGTGATGATGAAGTTTGCTATTTGCGCTTCGCTGTTGACTGGTTAGAGATGCTTGATCTTGATACAGTTACCCACAGAAAAAAAGGGAGTTTATTTCGTTTTCTGCTAATTGCACAATATAGAGATATATCCTTATGTTCTCAATTGAAAGACTGTTTCCCATATACCCCATTTATCGGTAAGGACAAAGGATGGGGGATCGGGCAAGCATCAAACGGGGGAGGGAAAAGAGGAATGGCAAACTTACAGCTGAACAGGGGTGAAACACTGATTGGCAGTGGGATGGTGGTGTATTGGGAGCCGTATGGATTGTTCAATTATAGCACCTGGAGTGGGTATATTTATGTTACCAATCATAGGGTCCTTTTCCATCCGCTCATATCCAGTCTTTTCACACTGGAGCTTCCATTAGCGGGGCTCAACAGGTTCTGGACATCAAAACACTTTTTTGTCCCTGCTGTGACAATCTGCGACAAAAATGCAGAAACTTTTAGGTTTTCCGGCTTCAAAACTAAAAAACTGGTGTCCTGGCTTCAGCAACTGGGTATCCCCAAGGTGTAATGCGAAAAAAAGGGCAGGATATGGCTGGAAAGAAACAATACCATGTTTTCTAGGATAAAGCGTGCTACATGTGTCTTTTTTGAGGAAAACAGGGGGATAAAAAAGCTGTTCAATTGTATGTTGGAAGGTCATATGGATTGGACAATCAGAACTGAAAAGGGGGCTTATGGGTGAACACAGATCGTTTTACAGAACTATTTCAAATTTTAGGTGGGGAAAAAGAGGTTGTATTAAACCCAGCTGTTTCACTTGATACCATAAATGCCTGGGAAACAAAACGGAAACTGGATCTTCCATCGGATTATGTTCGTTTTATTACACAGGTTGGTGATGGTGGTATGGTATCTTCCAAAACCTGGGCTGGTGGAGAACTGATCCCATTTTCCAAATATGAAGAGAAAGGATACTCTTTTTCCCATATAAAAAAGGCTTTTACCCTAACAGAGAGCTGGATTCCAGATTTAGGGGACCCACTGGAAGAAGGGGTAGTGCTCAGTGATGCAAGAGAAGAAAAAATATTACAGAAGCATTGGGCGATGATTCAAACATATGGCTCTATTATATTATTGGAAAATAAAACAGATGATTTTCAAAGATGGCATTTAATTGTAAATGGTCCATGCACAGGTGAAGTATGGCTAGAAAGTGAATTTGGGGTGATTCGTTACCCTGACTGCACATTTACAGAGTGGTTGTTGAAACATTTAGATGGTAGTTGGGAGGAATATGCAGCAAATTGTATGCAAAAAGATCAAGAAGTGAGGGAACGAAGAAAACAAATGGAAGAACCAAGGGCACGATGTTTAAAAGGTATCAAACAAAATTATATTCGGCTAAACCCTCTGGCATCTATGGAAGAAATTAAAACGTTTGAAGAAAAACACAATGTTAAACTTCCAGAAGAGTATGTGCAGTTTTTAACGGAATTTGGAAATGGAGGGCGACATTATAAATTAAACTATCCCAAAATTTATTCATTATCTGACTTGGAGCATATGACCGGACTAGATGAGACGTTTTTCTTCCAGAACCATGAACAAGTGGAGGCAGTAGCAAAGAAACTAAATTTATCTTATGAAGATCCACATCTTCCATGGGAACAAGTCGTGCGTCTTTGCAATTTGAAATATTATGGAGACAATGAAAAGACAGAGCCTTGGCTATTTCCTGTTCAAAAAAATTTAAAAGGATGTATCCCTATTTTTTCCTCAGAGGTTTCCCAAGATCAAACACAATTGTTTTTAATATTAAATGGAGGATTGCGTGGAGAAATTTGGGTATCGAGTCGATCTAAACTTGCGGTAAGGAGCAATTTCAGATTTCCGAATGGAGAAAAGGTCAACTTTATCAATCTTTTGGAAGCATATATATATTATCAATATGGTGCTTGCTGAATGATGACCTATTGTGCAATCAGAATTGTGGAAGCAGATTAACGAAAGTGGGCAGTTGTTATGTTTTGGCTGAAATCTTGGAAAGAGGTATAAAAACATTTTTAGGTATTCTTTTTAGGAATAGCTAAATATAATTTATAACAATTTGCTATTTTTCTTTTTGAACTTTATAATGGATACAAGGAAAAGTGCTAAGGGTAATTTTAAGCAGTTCGAAAAGGGGAGTTGCAATGAAAATATTGGTTTTGAATGGAAGTCCCAGATTGAATGGGAACACAATGTATATGGTCAGTGGATTCAAAGCTGGTGCAGAGGAGGCAGGGCACAAGGT
Organism: uncultured Oscillospiraceae bacterium; assembly: GCA_944385095.1. Lineage (GTDB taxonomy): Bacteria > Bacillota > Clostridia > Oscillospirales > Oscillospiraceae > Lawsonibacter. The sequence continues at coordinate 1,767 of CALWVS010000049.1, read as the reverse complement.
ACAGGTTGAACATGTGGCGCATAGGGAGATCCATGGCTGTATGGCTTGTGAATCCTGCCACACCAAAGAAATGGGGGTTTGTGTACAAAAAGATGATATGGGTAGCATTTATCAGGCAATTCTTGACACGGATATGTTGGTATTTGCATCGCCAATTTATTATTTTACTTTGTCTGCCCAGCTTCAAAGTGCAATTCACCGTACTTATGCCATTGGGATTCCAAAAAATGTGAAAAAGACAGCACTTATTATGAGTTCCGGTAGTGCATATGTGTATGGTCCTGCGATTAGCCAGTATTATCAGTCAATTATAGAATACTGGAAGGTAGAAAACGCTGGAATTTTCACCTCCAATGGTACTATGAACAAATCCAAAGAAAAATGGGATGAGATGTATCATTTTGGAAAATCTTTATGAGAAAGAGGAAGTTTCTATGGGTAAGAAAATTTTGATTGTTTCTACCAGCCTCCGCAAAGGAAGCAATTCTGATGCATTGGCTGAGGAATTTGCCAAAGGTGCCAAGCAAGCTGGGCATGAGGTTGAAAAGGTTTCTCTGATTGGGAAGAAGATCCAGTTTTGTCATGGCTGTTTGGTGTGTCAGGAAACAAAACGCTGTGTGATTCATGATGATGCTGACAAACTTGTGCAGGAAAAGATGTTGTATGCTGATGTTTTAGTATTTGCCACTCCAATTTACTATTATGAGATGTGTGGGCAGATGAAAACATTGTTGGATCGGGCAAACCCTTTATATTCATGTGATTATGCTTTTCGCGAAGTCTATTTGATTGCTACCGCTGCAGAGGGTAGCGATGAGGTGTGGAGTCGTGCAGCCAGTGGTCTCGAAGGATGGATTGCCTGTTTTCCAAAGGCACATCTATCTGATGTAGTTTTTGGTGGAAATGTCACAGGTGTCAATGGGATTCAGGGTAGCCTCGCTATGGAAAAAGCATTTGAAATGGGAAAGGGAATTGTATGAAACAGATCTGTATCTGGTTAGTGGTTATACTTTTGTTATCAGCTTGTGGAACTGCATCAAATACCAAAGATGAACTTGAACCATCTCAAATTTCACAAGCGGAACCACTAGATTTTCCATTGGGACAGGATGCAGAGTCAGAGGAAACTCAAACAGAACCTAAATTAGGTGCAGATGCGAGTGAGGAAGAAGAAATGTTGAAGATTCAAATTGGAGATATAGCTTTGATGGCTATTTTAGAAAATAATCCATCTGTGGAAGCCTTCAAGAAATTGTTGTCCGATGGTCAGATTACGATTGATGTCCAGAACTATGGTAATTTTGAAAAAGTTGGAATGTTGCCCCAAAGCATTCCAAAAGATGATGTACAAATCACTGCCGTTCCTGGAGATGTGATGTTATACCAAGGAAATTCCATTGTATTTTTTTATGGCTCAAATACATGGTCTTATACAAAATTGGGAACTATTACAGGAGTTACACAGGAAGAATTGAAAGAAATCCTAGCTGGAAAGGGCAATTCTATGGAACTATCCATTGTCTATACCAATGAAAGTGATGAAACAGAATAAAAATGGGATATGTTGGATACAAAATACCTGCTTTGTTTGTCCCATCTCTCCTTGTCTGGATAGTAGAAATGAAAGAGTTTTTGGCTGTATTCACATTGAATTGATAACGCCCTATGGTTTTCTTTCCTGTAAGGATGGGACGGGGGTGCGGACAAAAAGTTGGACAAGTTATGTCGTGAACCCAAGATGCTGTCTATATTCCAAAGGGCTGAGTC
>CALWVS010000048.1 GCA_944385095.1 uncultured Oscillospiraceae bacterium | reverse complement strand
GAGTGGGAATAAGCAAAAAACGAGGTTTGAAAGGCTGAAAGCCTTGAAACGGAAGGGTTTGGGACTTATACCAGCAGGCAATTGCTAGCAAAATGATAGCAAAGCAAAGGAAGCCTTTGTTTGTTCCGTATTTTGTGGCGGTAGGTTTGCAGGTGTTACACTGTCACTGAACCATTCTCAATCAAAAGAGCAACAGCTCTACTGACTATTTTGTGTAGTCGGTAGAGCTGTTTTTTATGTTCTCTTTTTTCTCAATTCATCCAATCGGCTGCGGGTTTCCTGAGCCTTCACTTCTGGGAGGGTGTAACGCCAGTTGTCATAGTCCTCTCTGGTCAGCTCTCCATTCTGGTACCGTTCCCACACTTGATACCATGCGTCAAAATCGTCATAGAGCCGCATTTTGGCACGCTGGCGGTCAAAGCGGAGGCACAGTTCCCCATCCAGTTTGCCAATCTGAAGCCCATACAAATCTTCAATGGCAAACAGAGTGTGCATGAACCCATAATAGGTATCTAAATTGGGTACATTCAGGGCATCCGTGGACACATGTAGCGTTTGTGCCAGATGCTCCACCAGCTCCTGTTTGGGAGAGCGGCTGCCAGATTCATACTGAGACATGCGAATATCAGCAGTACGGGGAGAAAAGCCCACTTCCATCCCCAGTGCCTTGAGGGTAAGCCCTCTGAGGTTGCGGAAAAATCGAATACGTTCACCAATCGCCATATCTACAAAACTCCTAACCATTCAGTTCTGGGTCGAGTATATCAGACAGAATCTGGGAAAGTCAATGAGAAATAAAATAAAAAGAATTAGGACTTAGACAAAAAACGCTTGCTATGAAACAAGAAACATGATAACTTGTATAACACTAACGGAAAGAAGTTAGTGACATAACGAATTAGAAAGGAAATGAACATGAAGAACAGCCAAATTTACATGAGAGCCAATGAGGTAGCAGAAGAACTGGGAATTTCAGTGGGACACGCCTACAAAATCATCCAGACATTGAATGAGGAGCTAGAAAAACGGGGGTATATTGTCCTGCGAGGTCGGATTGACCGGAAATTCTTCCATGAAAAGCTGTACACCACAAGAAGCGAGACAGGAGGGGAGAAGGATGGCAGCATTTAGAAACAAGGAAAACGGGAGCTGGTATGTACAGTTCCGATACACAGACTGGACAGGGGAGAGGAAACAGAAATTTAAGCGAGGGTTTGCCACCAAACGGGAGGCACAGGAGTGGGAACGAGCCTTTCTGATGCAAAAACGGGCAGACCTGCAAATGGAGTTTGGCAGTTTTGTGGAGCTGTACATCAAAGACATGCAGCCAAAGCTGAGAGTGAGTACATGGATTAACAAGGAGAGCATCATCAAACAGAAGATTTTGCCCTATTTTGCAAAGCGGAAAATGGCAGAAATCACCCCGAAAGACATTTTGGACTGGCAAAATGAGATGAGAAAGCTGAGAAATCAACGGGGAGAACCCTATTCAGACGCCTATCTGCGCAACCTTCACACACAAATCAATGCTATTTTCAGCCATGCAGTCAAGTATTACAACTTGCAGGTGAATCCAGTGACCAAAGCAGGGAGTATGGGTAGCAAGGACAAACGAGAGATGCAGTTCTGGACAAAAGAGGAGTATCTGAAATTTTCAGAAGCCATGATGGATAAGCCCGTTTCCTTCTATGCCTTTGAGGTGCTGTACTGGTGTGGATTGCGACAGGGTGAGTTATTAGCCCTGACACCACAGGACTTTGATTTTCAGAAAAACACATTGACCATTCGGAAATCCTATCAGCGGTTACAGGGAAAGGATGTGGTAACAGATCCAAAGACACCAAAGGGGAAGCGAACCATTCAAATTCCAAGGTTTCTCAGCGAGGAAATACAGGACTATATCCAGCAAAGCTATGGCATGAAACCAGATATGCGGCTGTTTCCTATCACAAAATACTATTTGAGACGGGAAATGCAGCGAGGCTGTCAGGAGACGGGGGTGAAACGGATTAAAATACATGGGTTGCGACACAGTGCAGTGTCCCTGCTGATTGATATGGGGTTTTCTGCACTTGCCATAGCGGAACGAGTGGGGCATGAGAGCACAGAAATTACCTACCGATATGCCCACCTGTTCCCAGATAAGCAGAAGGAAATGGCAGCACAATTAGAAATAGAGAGGGGACGCTAGAACATGTCAGAGAGACGGACAGACCAAAATGGACGCTGGAGGAACAAGGTGGTGGCGTTTCGGATGTCACCAGAGGAAGATGAGCAGTTGGAACAGCTGGTGCAGCTGTCAGGGCTAAGCAAACAGGACTACATCATACAGAGGCTTTTGTGCAGAGAAATCAAAGTCTATCCCAATCCCAGAGTATACAAAGCATTGAAGCAGCAGATAGGGGAGTTGGGGCAGATATTGAGGGAAAAAGAGGGCATTTCTGAGGAGACACAAGACTTACTTCAACTCATTGTGACAATGATGGGCGAGATGAAGGAGGTGGACAGAAATGCTTGAAGAAAAAAGAATGACCACCCCACAGACACCTGTGGCAGCAGGTGTGGGGCAGTCAAATATAAAAGACAACAGTATTGTAACAGAAAAGAAACTGGAACACAATGGGGAAGCAGATAAAATTTCAGAATTACTGCGAAAATTGACACAAAGGCAAAATCCCAACACGCTCCCAGTGGTATCACTGGGGGAGCTGATGGACATGGAGTTTCCCATAGTAGAGCCTATCATAGAAAATATGCTGTATCAGGGAACCTATCTGTTAGCAGGGGCACCGAAAATCGGAAAGTCATTTCTGGTAGGGCAATTAGCTTACCATATCAGCACAGGAACCCCGTTTTTGGGGAATCGGGTGAGACAGGGAGCTGTGTTATATCTGGCACTGGAGGATACCCACCAGCGGCTGCAAGAGCGGTTTGCCCGCATGTTTGGAGAGGAAATAGAGGGAGAACTGTTTTTGTCAGTCAGTGCAAAACAGCTTGGAAAAGGGTTACAGGAGCAGATGAAAGAGTTTGTAAACCAACATAAAAATGCCTCGTTGATTGTGATAGACACGTTACAGAAGGTGAGAGAGGTAGGAGGGGATGCTTATAGTTATGCCAGTGACTATGAGTTGATGAACCAGTTTAAAACCTTTGGAGAACAGCATGGAGTGAGTATTTTAATGGTTCACCACACCAGAAAGCAGCAGGCAGGGGACAGTTTTGATATGATTTCAGGGACAACGGGGCTTTTGGGCTGTGCAGATGGGGCATTTGTGATGAAAAAGGAGAAGCGAACAGATAATAGAGCCACATTGGAACTGGTAGGACGGGACCAGCCAGACCAGAAACTGTATTTGCTGAGAAATGAGGAAAATTTACAGTGGGAATTGGAGGGGGTGGAGAGAGAACTGTGGAAAAGACCACCAGATGCCCTGTTGGAGCAGGTGGCACAGTTGGTGACAGAAGAACAGCCGGAGTGGAGAGGCAGTGCTTCAGAGCTGGCAGAGCTGGTGGGAGATCATGCCAATGGGATTGTCAAGAAGCTAAACAGGCGTGCAAGGTGGCTGTATGAGGACTATGGGATTGTGTATCAGCGAAACAGGGGACGGACAGG
>CALWVS010000047.1 GCA_944385095.1 uncultured Oscillospiraceae bacterium | reverse complement strand
GGCTTTACGGCACTTTTGATAAGGTGTGCCTTATATCCCCATGCCTAAAGGCAGGGGCTTTACGGCACTTTTGGTAATATTGATTCACATACACCAGAAAAGCAATCGCCAAAGCCACCACAACACAAAGAACCACCAACAGGCATTTTTTTGCCTTCATTTCTTTGACCTCCCTGTCTGAGATATGCCCTTTCTAACGATATGCCTCAGCGCAGTTTGCCGTTCTTTGTGGAGTCACCGCCATCACTGGTGGATTTGAACTGAAGATACATGGACAACATCATCAATAAAATGCTCACACCGGCTGCCAGATTGGCAGTGATTTCCGGTATCCACTCCGCATCCAACAGAAGTTGGGAGACTGCCAGCAGAACGAGACACAAAAGAAGCAGATTTCTGGAGGTTGGGTTCATCCGCTTCCGCTTGCCGTCTGCAGAAAACTCTGATTCCTGCTGGTAGGCTGTATCCTTCTTTTTTCCCTGTGGATGCCGCTTTTTCCCCTTTTTCATACATCTGCTCCTTCCAAAATGGTGGCTCCGCCCACCACATAATCCCCATCGTAAAACACGACGGACTGACCGGGTGTAATGGCTCTCTGTGGCTTGTCAAAAATCACCTGTGCCGTGTCCTCCCCTGTCTGGATGAGGGTGGCAGGCTGTGGCTCCATGCGGTAGCGCACCTTGGCTTGCACACGCAAAGGAGCATCCAGTTTGTCCATTGGAATCAGGTTGAGCTGATTGGCAGTCAGCCCATTGTGAAAGAGGGCTGCATTGTCAGATAAAATCACCTGATTGGTCTCAGGTACCACGCGATTGACATAGAGCCTGCCCTGATTGGAGGAGACCCCAAGCCCACGCCGCTGTCCCACGGTGTATTCAATGATTCCCCGATGGGTGCCCAACACGGTTCCATGGCTGTCACAGAACTGCCCTTCTGGATAGGTTTTCTGGGTTCTGTGGCGGATAAATGACACATAGTCCCCATCTGGTACAAAGCAAATATCCTGACTGTCCCGCTTTTTGGCACTGACTAACCCCTGTTCTTGTGCTATGGTGCGGATTTCCTCTTTGGACAGCCCACCCAGAGGCAGACGCACATGGGAAAACTGCTGCTGACTGAGTGACCACAACACATAACTCTGGTCCTTCTCTGGATGCTTTGCCCGTTTTAATAGAATACGTCCGTTGGCATCCCGCTCCAACTGGGCATAGTGCCCCGTTGCCAGCAGAGAACAGCCCAGTTCCTGCACCAGTTCCAACATTCTTCCAAATTTAATGGTACGGTTACACACCACACAGGGGTTTGGGGTTTTCCCCTGCTCATAGGCTCTGATAAAATCGTTCATCACCTGTGTACGGAACTCCTCTGTCACATCCAGAGTGTGATGTTCCATCCCCAGATGGGCTGCCACCACTTTGGCATCGGATAAATCATGCAACGCCTTGCAGTGCTCTGCCTGCCCAGGTGCCAGGTCATTCATATCAAACAGTCGCAGGGTCACACCCGTCCCATGGTAGCCCTGTTGTTGCAGCAGATATGCCGCAACCGAACTATCTACACCGCCGCTCATGGCAATGGCTATGGTTTCCTTCACGCAATCGCTCCCTCTGATTTCAAACAATTTTGTTTGAGTATAGCATATGTCTGATACTTTGACAACCAGCCAAAAAAAGGCTGTCTGTCCCATTACTCATAGAGTTCCTTTGACAACTGACCAATTTTTCGGGCACATTTGAACAAATTGAGACAACACAGAACCGCGATGATGGTATTGACTGTCATGGATATGGAGATATTGCACAGATAAGGTCCACGCCCTCTGGCAATCACACTCAAACTGAGCAGAAGCAAAAGGAGCAGAAGCCACACCCTTCTCCAGTAGTAACTGCGCTGAGACTGGCAATCGGTATACAGTTCCTGAACATTGTCCTCACTGCGGCTTTTGAAATAACAGCATCCCATGGATTGAGAAACCAAAGTCATCTGGCATTCCTCCAGAAATGACACATAGGATTTCCAATCCTTCCGGTATCCACATGGGTCAATATGGTATCGGTATTTTGTATCTGACTTCTGGAATTCATAGCAGAGAAACCGCTTTTTCACCAGCATATAGCCCCTGTCTGATTGTCTGTTTAACCACGCCTCCTCCCGTTCCAAATCCACAAAAAATCGGATAGATACCTTCTGGTCACTCATGTTGTTCTCCCCCATACACAATTTGAACGCCCAACGCATGAATCTGTTTCAGCCGCAAAAGCTCCTGTTCTACCACCTGTCTGCCTGCTTCTGTAATCTGATACACTTTTTTGTCTGCTGCTTCACTGCTGACAAGGGCAATGAGCTGTTTTTTCTCCAAGGCATGAACCGCTCCATATAACGTGCCTGCCCCCAGAACCACTCTGCCATGGGTACACTCTTTGATGAATTTCATCATTTCATACCCATGTCTGGGGGTATACAGGGCAAGCAGTGTCAGATAGGTGGATTCGGTCAGCGCACCACCTTTGATATACTCTTTCAGAGTCATCGTCCCTCCCATTTATTACGTTTACCGTATTATATCGGAATCCGTAATAGTTGTCAAGGAGCACATAAATTAGAAAGAAGCCGATGTAGAATCCATGTTCCACATCGGCTCTCTTTTTGTTGTTCCACAAAATCATTTTTTAGTAAATTCGGATTGCGTCTCCATCAAAATAGAGTTGATACCTATCATCCGTGTAGTGCTGATAGGACCCATCTTCTGTCTGTTCTGTTCCATCATATCGAAGCCCATTCACCAAAATTGCCTTGGAGTAGGGGTCCAGTTGGGCACTTCCCCAAAATACCGATATGGATTGGCAGGCATGGAGCAGCTCCTGCAAATTTGCTTCGTAGACCTGCCCATCCCGTTGGAAGAAAATCTGCTCCGTTCCTACCAGTTCATTGGTTCCATCGCCATTCAAGTCTATGATTTGGCTGTCTGCACCGTAGACCTGTGCCAACAGAATGGGGGTTCCATCCTCGGTAAATTTGATTGCTCTCATCATACTGAAAGAGAGACAGGTTCTCCTGATTGGTCTCCTCCAGCAAAAGCCCAGTAGATTCAGACAGGATTGCATCCATCTGGGACTGGGTCAACAGGGTGGCTGGACAGGGGGCATCCTCCAGCCCCAGAACAGAATCCAGTGCTTCAAAGGAGAGCGTTCCCCACTCCTGTGTATCATCTGCAATCCCATCCCCATTGTAGAACAGTTCAAAAAGGTCTATCTCTTTGGGGTTCTCATAGAGAGAGGATAAAAACTGGTTGCGTAAATTGAATCCATCCCCATTGAAAAATTCCTCATTGAAATAGCGCAGTTCCTCCCCTGTGAGAGAACCAGAGGATTTTTGTGAGTGCTCCTCCTGTGGGGCAGTGAAGGTACAAGCCCCTGCCAAACCAGCCAACAGCACAACTGCCAAACCAGTGGTCAACGCTGGCTTTGAGTAGTGGGCAATGTGGGTCAACCGGTCTTTGAGCTGTTTTTTGCCTGCGTTCATGGTGGTCGCTGTGAGCAGTGGATTGGTTGGGGTGTGTTTTACCTGAATCAAGGCAAGAAGTGTATGCCCGTATTCCAGCCGCTCCCGATGGTTCAGCTTACACACTGCCCCCTCATCACAGGCAAGTTCACAATCTGTCCGAGATACCACCGCAGCCACCCACACCAGCGGATGGAACCAGTAGACACTCAAACACACACAGCGCAGAACAGACCACATGGGGTCCAGATGGCGTGCGTGGGTCTTTTCATGGAGTAAAACATGTTCCAGCCTTTGAGGGGAGGAAATGACCTCCGGTGTCAGGTAGATGGCAGGGGAGAACAACCCAAACAGACAGGGTGTATGCAGGTTTTCACAGAGGTAGACCGGCAGGGTGCAGCCTTCCACTGGATAGGGTATTCGATTCTGTCTTAGTTTCTTCCAAAACATCAAATTGACCCTGAGGAAAAACAGCGCAGTCAACACCATACCGCCTTTCCACACCCAACCCAGCACCTGAGAAAGAGTGGCATGTGTGGCATATTTGGTCACAGTCTGCCCGTCCTGCGAGAGAATGGGATAGCCAAAGCTGTCCCCTGTCTCCACTGGCTCTCCCGGTGCAGTGGACTGGGCACTGGGCAGTTCAGAGGCAGGTGTCTCCCCTATGGGCAGCAGATACACATTCTGCTCCAATGTGTTAGATACTGCTTTTTGGGTCTGCTGCCCAAAATTCAGCACAGACAGAGAAAAGCCAGGCAGTTCCACTGGAATCAGCAGCCGAAGCACCACCAAAAGCCACAGGGCATACTGAACCCGTTGGGAAATGAAGTTGCGAAAACAAAAGCGAAGCAACAGCAATGCAAGAATGAGAACCGAAGAAGTAATGAAGATTTCTTTCATGGTCAACAACCCACGGCCTAAAGGCCATGGGCTTGTAACTGCCCAGTCGTAGTAACGGATAGCTCCTCCGACCTTT
>CALWVS010000046.1 GCA_944385095.1 uncultured Oscillospiraceae bacterium | reverse complement strand
CTCTTTTTCTCTCTCATGGGGGGGGCATCCCCGGCGATCTACGCTAAGCCAAAACCCGAGCCACTTTTCCCCGCACATGCGGGGGTGATCCCTTTTGACGGCTCTATCTGGTCTCTGGCGGTTCCTTTTCCCCGCACATGCGGGGGTGATCCCCTTTGTGCAAACGGGAACTGTGGACTATTATGCTTTTCCCCGCACATGCGGGGGTGATCCCGCATTATCACATAATTCTAGTATATGGGAGTCCTTTTCCCCGCACATGCGGGGGTGATCCCAGAAAGGAGTCACTCTATGAATTTACCAGACCATTTACCACAGCAAATAATTCACTTGGCACGCAGCTATGATGTATCCCGCCTTATCCTCTTTGGCTCCCGTGCCAGAGGGGACAATCATCTACGCAGTGATATTGATTTGGCTGTCTACGGTCTGACCACCTCAGAAGTTGGCTGCTTTCGTCTTGATCTAGAAGACCTGCCCACCCTGCTCCAATTCGATGTAGTCGGTATAGATGAAGATACATCCCCTGCCCTTTTGAAAGAAATTCAACAAGATGGAGTGGTGCTTTATGATGACCAAACAACAAAACTTTTGTGATGCTGTACAGCGACTGCAAGAGGCACTGCAAGATTACAAAAGTTTCCCCAATTCCACCATGCGTGATGGTGTGATTCAGCGGTTTGAGTTCACCTTTGAGCTTGCATGGAAATCTTTAAAAGAGTACATGGAAGACCAAGGAGCACAGGAACTACAATTCCCTAAGCAAGTGCTAAAAGCGGCGTATTCTGCCAAAGTGATTGATAATGAAAAAGTTTGGCTCAGTATGCTCAGTTCTCGCAATATCACATCCCACATCTACGATGATTCTCAGGCTGCCAAGGTCATGTATGCAATTCAGAACCAATACATTACTCCGTTACAAAATTTAGCTGACTTCTACAGCAATAATAAATAATAAAGAAAATGGCAAAATCCCAATCGCTTGGGATTTTGTGCTTTTCATATCAGAAAGGAAAGGAGCTGGACATGTTGGATTTTAAAATCGCAGCCGCCTATATCAGAGTTTCCACAGATGATCAGGTGGAATACTCCCCAGATGCCCAACTGGCAGAAATCCGCAAATATGCCTCCACCCATAGTTTCATACTGCCGGAGGAATTTATCTTTGTAGATGAGGGCATTAGTGGAAAAAACACAGGGAAACGCCCAGAGTTTAACCGCATGATTGGCACAGCAAAACTCAAACCACGTCCCTTTGATGCAATTTTACTTTGGAAATTCTCACGCTTTGCCAGAAACCGTGAGGATAGTATTGTATATAAGTCAATGCTGAGGAAAGAACTTGGAATTGATGTCATATCCATCAGTGAGCCGCTGACAGATGATAAAATGAGCATCATCATGGAGGCAATGATAGAGGCAATGGATGAATACTATTCGGTCAATCTGGCTGAAGAAGTAAAAAGGGGCATGACAGAAAAGGCAAAGCGTGGCGGTCTGCAAAGTACCCCCTCTTTTGGGTATCGTGTAGAAAATAACGTGCTTGTTCCTGTACCAGAAGAAGCTGCCCTTGTGCAGTCTATTTTTGACCGCTTTCTTGCTGGAGCGGGTCTATTCCCCATTGCAAAATGGCTCAATGAACTGGGGGTGAAAACCCATCGTGGCAACCGGTTTGAAAATCGGACCATTGAATATATCTTGCGCAACCCTGTTTACATTGGTAAAATCCGCTGGAACCCAACCGGAAAAACCAGACGGGATTTTGATAACAAAAACATTATCCTTGCAGATGCACAACATGAACCGCTGATTTCTCAGGAAGTATGGGATGCAGCACAAGCCAGACTGGATGAGGTAAAAGCAAAGTGGAAATATCATGGTAGACCAGTCACAGAACTAAAACGCTGGATGTCAGGGATTGTTCGCTGTGCTTCCTGTGGTGCAACACTCATTTTTTCCGCTCCACACTATTGGAAATGTAATAACTATGTAAGAGGACGGTGTACCACCTCACAACATATATCAGAAGAAAAATTGCTGGATATGCTGTTTGCTGCTCTGGATCACGACCGCCAGACCGCTGTTCCCATCACCTATCGAGTCATACGCCACAGAGAACAGACAATAGATGAATCCACATTGCTAAAGGAACAGCAAAAGCAGCTAAACGCCAAGTTGGACCGATTGCGTGAGGCATACCTTGCAGGTGTGGAGGATTTAGAAGGTTATAAGAAATCAAAGTCTGCATTGGATGAACGGTTACACCAGGTAGAAGAAAAAATAAAAAGCATCGAAACCCCAGAGGATTCCGATGCTCTTGAAACGATGATGAAAGAAAAGATTTGTCGTTGTTTGGAAATGCTACAAGACCCACACGCCACGAAGGAACAGAAACACGCTGCTGCTGTAGATGCGATTGACCGCTGCACCTTCTCCAAAGAGGACAACCATTTAGAAATTCATTACCGCCTTTATTTGCCTTCTTTATAGTCTAATGATGTATGGTGGACCAGATGGAGAATTAGGTGCAGCCATGCGGTATCTCTCTCAACGCTATGCTATGCCTTATGCTGAAGCAAAAGGTCTATTGACTGATATAGGTACAGAAGAACTTGACCACATGGAAATGGTAGCAACTGTGGTGCATCAACTGACACGCAATCTAACAGATGAAGATATACGAAACAATCCAACCTTTGCCCCATATTTTACTGACCACACCACTGGTATCTATCCAACCGCTGCCTCTGGCTTCCCATTTACAGCCGCTGCCCTACAGTCCACTGGTGATGTGATTGCCGATTTAACAGAAGATTTGGCAGCAGAGCAAAAAGCCCGTGTTACCTACGACAACATTCTCAGACTATCTGATGACCCTGATGTGAACAATGTGATCCGCTTTTTGCGAGAGCGTGAAATTGTTCACTTCCAACGTTTTGGTGATACAAACCAGACGGATTTAAGTAGATTTACTCGTAAAAATAGACGTCAGGAGAGCAGCTTCCTGACGTCATTCTCTATACTCCAAAGGGATTGTTTTCAGTGTCAATCAATCTTGTTTCCTCTAACAAGGATTGGTTCACAGTGGAATGGAATACATCTGCATAATGGTAAATCCGCCCGATGGTCTTCTCCCCCAGTGTACAGACTACATCTGAGCGTTTCAGCTTTTTCTCACACCCAATGTACTCAATCAGACTACAGGTGTAAAACGGTGCGCTGTTATTCTTCATCCCTGACTTCCACTCCCTTCACAAACGACAAAGTAGCCAGAGCACGTGCTGTGTGAAAACTAATCTGACGGGTAGGTCGTTTAAATTTGGCAAGTTCCCAGAATGCCTCTCGACTGATTTTCCCATCTACAAAGTTCTGGACATAGTTAAAAATGGTATCGTCAGCCATAGGACCCTCCACAATATCATACCCATGTGAAGTACCTAAACGACAAGCCACAATAAAATCCAGCCACTCCTCTGACATCTCTGGAAATTGTTTTACCCTCAATTTATCATCAGGGGTGTAGCAATACTCATTTAAGTACCCTATACCATCAAACCGAATTGCCCCACGAATAGCCTGATTGGGAAATAATGTACAGTAAAAACCAAAATAAAAGTCCTTGTTATACTTCTGAATCTGGATTCCTGGAGACTCTACAATCATTTTACTGCCATGATATAAAATCATATCTCATCCTCCTATCTGTAATCTATTTATCTGAATTGTAGCCCACTCCAGTATTTTCTGTCAAAGTAAACTGTGGTTTTCGGTAAAGAATGACGTCAGGAGGACAGTCTCCTGACGTTACTTTATATATTCCAAAGGATTCTTGCAGTACCATCTTGAGTAATGGAAATCCGATGAATCAGAAGCATGGCAACTTCCTTTTTACGAGTGAAATTTGCATTTTTCCACGACCGAGCCAGATCCACCACCACCCCCATATCCTCACTTTTGGATGCCAGGTCATCCAGTCGTTGCTGTAATGCCAGTCGATCCTGCTTCAGCTGTGTTGCTTTGGCATTTGCCAGCTTGATTAGATCTTCATTCAGTGCACCAGAGAGCAGAGAATCCATCAATTGTTTTTCAGATTGCTCGACTCCTTTGAGCTTAAGCTTCAAATCATTGACCTCAGCACTGTCTACTGTTCGCTTTTTTCGGTTATCCTGTCTCAGTTGTGTCAGTTTTTCTGTAATACAATCATACACCATACACTCCAAGTCATCTGCGTAAATCGAATGTCTGGGACCTTTGCATGACCGTTTGTGACTTTTTCCTGTGCAGTTGAAATATCGACGTATTTGTCCTTCCTGATTGGGTTTCCCCTTGACTGTGGTCATGGTATGCCCACACATTTCACATATCACTTTACCAGCCAACCAACTGGTTGTGTTGCTAAGGCTGCCCCCCACCTGTTTGTTCCGCTCCAGCTTCCGTTGACACTTCAGCCATATATCAGCAGGCACAATTCCTTTATGCGTAAGCAGCACTAACTTCACATCTGACCAATCGGAATTATCTGTATCATGTTTGGAAATACCATAGAGCTGTGCACCATACTCCCCTGTAAATTGAGATACATCAGTGATAATATTGGTGCCTTTCCGCTCATAGAACTCGTACACATCGGAATTTGCCTGCACATAGATTGGATTTTTTAAAATGGCAGAGATTTTGGATGTGCTCCATGATGTACCATTGAGTGGTGTTTTTCCCTCAAGTACCATCAGATCAAGCAGACGACGGAGTGAAACATCTTCCTGAGCATAAACCTCATACATATACCGAATTTGTTCCACTTGAGATGGGATTGGATTGAGTTTTTTTGTTTTTACATTATGTATGACTGTGGGCTGTAACTCAAAGCCATACGGCTGTCTGCCACCCATATAGAAACCCAGTTCACTACGGTGTGCATAGGCCTGTGTAATACGGTTAATAATGGATGTCCGCTCAAACTCAGCAAATACCATGAGGATTTTTACAACCAGTTCCCCATAAGGAGAAGATGTGTCAAAAGACTCCTGTGAGGACACAAATTCTACGCCATGAGCCTTAAATTCATGCAGAATATTTACAAAATCCGCAAGCGAGCGGCTGATACGATCCAGTTTATATACAATTACCTTATTCACTTTGCCCTGACGTACCAGTTTCATCATCTTTTGGAACCCTTCTCGTTCCACATTTCCACCAGAAAATCCATTGTCAACAAAGGTGATCACTTTTTCATCTCTCTCGTGCGGCTTCAACATGGACTTGCAGTATTCCAACTGAGTCTCACAGCTGATACTGTTCTCCCGCTCCACCGACTTTCTTGCATAGAGCACAATCGCCACTGACACACCTCCTCCCTTCCATTGCCAATCATCTTATCAGGCTGAGTGCTTCTTTCCCGGTCTCGTCATGACTCGATATAGTTCCTCTAAAAGCTGCTCCCTTTTTTCTGCATCGTCAGTTTGAATCACTTGGTGCTCTACCCTATGGCTTAAATTCTTAATATCTGTGTACTCACAGACCATGACACTCCCCCCTTTCAAATGGCACCACATAGTGGTGTTATGTTGTCATCCAGATCAATCCCATCCGTCACTATCATATGCGTGAAGTTACAATACAACTCATGATTGATAAGTTGCAGGATTCCCTCTTTTGTGTAAGAAAAGAAACACCTGATCAGCATTGGTGGGGTTACACAACGTTCTGGGTCACTGTATCTTCGGTCATAGTAGTAGCAGTGATTCACTACACCCTCATCCCCTCCCCTGTATGCAAGGTCTATATAGATGGAGCGATGCAGTCTGTTCTTCAGCCGTGTCCTCAGGCGTCCAGGAAGTCCATTGTATGTCTCCCCTTGTCCCACCATCACCAGAAAACGATACTTTTGTTGCTCCTGAGTCTTCCAGAACCCCATATACTCTGCAAAGGTCAGGGCTTTGGTCTGGTCGTTCATCCATTCCACTTGATAAAACTTTTTATCCAGTTGGTTCTCCAAAACAGACAAAAGCTTCTCCATTGGGAATTCCA
>CALWVS010000045.1 GCA_944385095.1 uncultured Oscillospiraceae bacterium | reverse complement strand
CGTATGTTTGAGTTAGCTCAAAATATGCTTGTGAGGCGTACTGAGCACCTTGGTCGCTGTGGAGCTGCAACTCCGCACCCCCGTCTCTATTTCCATGCTCGTCTTTCTTGTTCAGCTTCACGCCATATTCTGACAATGCACGCAAAAACTCCACATTGCCCTTTTGTGCAGCATAATGATAGCAGAACATTCCTTTGGAATCTCTGCGCAATACACTGCCTCCCCCATTGAGAAGTGCCTGTGCTGTTTTGTAAATGTCCCCTTTCCTTGGAAGATAGTTGCAGGAAAAACTCCGCTCTGCCAAAAGGAATAGTGGATGCTCCCCATAACCAGAGGCTTCATTTGGATTTAGCCCCTGTTCCAGCAACCAGACCACTGCCTCTGGGTGGGCATTCCGGCTTGCAATGTGCAGCAAATTCACATCGCCATAACCAGTGGCTTTTTCATTTAGTGCACACTCCTGATACATGGGAAAGATGGTTTCAGGGTCTGCATTTTTCTGATAGGCATTCCATAATTCCATAATGTCCATATTCAAGTCCCCTTTATGATGTTACCAATGCTGTTCTTTGGTGTGAACTTACTTCAAAACTTCACCTGGAGTTCAATGATATGGTAGTTTTATGATTTGTGCATTAAGGCATCGTTCCGTTTTATGGTCACACCTCTGTTTGTTATAGTATATCAAACCCGTTAGCCCATTGCAATGAACATTGCTTTTTGGAAAAACTCCATCTGATTCACAAAATAAATCTCAGCTTGTAGATTTTGGGACAGAATTTTATAGAATGAGAAAAAACAAGGGAAACAATGCAGTCTCCAAAAAATAAGGAGCCCAAGGCAATCATTACGATTACCTTGGACTCCTTTTGAGCCATTATTGAGTGGTCAATGAGGCGAAAATGCGGGGGATGACCTCAAAGGTGATACTGTCCCCCTCAATCCTCGCCCACTTGTCCGCCCAATTCTGACCATCTGAGCAATTCCTGAGAGGGGGTATCCTGAAGCTCTAAAATACCCCAGAAAATAAAAAAACGGAGACCAAAAGGGGCTTGATTCTCCCTTAAGTCTCCAAAAAAATAAGGAGCCCAGGGCAATCATTACGATTACCTTGGACTCCTTTTGAGCCATTATTGAGTGGATAATGAGGCTAAGATGCGGGGGGATGACCTCATGGAGACTCAAGGTAATTCGTTTTCTGTGTGGATATAATAGCAGATAAGTGCAGAAAATGCAATATGGAATTCTACATAAAATGACATAAAAAACTTTGTTTAACATTTATTTTGCATGTTTTTGCAACTTTATTTTCAAAATCCTGAAAACAAAAATTTCTCTATACATATAAGAAAATGGGTGCTCTCCATCATTCTCTGTTATTTTTCAAAATACTGAGTATAATATGCAGTAAGCAAGAATATTATTCTGTTGGAGGTTGGGTGTATGGAGAATACCACTAAGAGTGCTGCACAAATCGCAAGAGAACATAATATCAGCCCACAGTTGCTACGCAATCGAATCAAAAAAGGAATGTCCATAGAGGATGCAGTCAAGGAGTGCATCAATATCAGAGATGCACGGACAGCCTCCGGCAGCACTCCACATAAAAGCTCACGTTCTGGACAGGGTGAAATCGAATTTTCTGGTGAAACATACGCATCATTTTCAGCGGCTTGTCAGGCGCTTGGATTGCGTGAGTCATCCGCATATACCAAACGTAAGCGGCTAATGGATGATGGTTATAGCCTAGAATCCGCCTCCCGTGCAGTACTGGAGGAGGCAGCTACCTGTGGTGTGCAGCGCCGCAAGCGTACCCCTGTTATGATTCATGGTATCTCATATGACTCCCAATTAGAGGCGGCTGGTGCATTAGGACTTGCCATGGGTTCAATCAATGCTCGGCGTACTCGGGACAAGCTATCCTTTGAGGAGGCAGTGCGAGTTCTTCTTGAAGCTAAAACGTCTGATTATATCTATGGAATCCCTTGCACAACTCACTCCTGGACAGAATTGCGGGATGCAATCAGCGGTACCCAAGATTATCAGTTGTCCGAAGATGGTAACAAGATCACTGCGACGATTTCGCTTCCCGGCGATATTGCGATTCACTATACTATTTTCATGACTGTGTCGGGTTTCCTCTCATTTCATTTTCAAAACCTCGAATTTTTGACCGATTACGATGTGAATGAGTTGAATTCCCGCTATATTGGAGTGAAATTTCTTCGAGAAGCCGACAATACAGTGTCTGTCCGTTACGATATGCCTGTTATGGGGCGAGTGCAGTCCGATTTGGCTCAATTTTTCAAAATCCGGAATTTCATTTTTAATATTATCTCATCTCTTTACCATGAATAACCTCTATAAATATTTTTGGTTGCATCGGGAAGCTCGACATAATTTCCCCGTCAAAAATAGAGGCGTTCCGCTCTAAATCGGGACGCCTCTATTTTTATGAATTTTAGGAACCGCTGTATTTGACATCAGACAAAACGTCTTGGTTGGAATCAACAGACAATTTCATAGAAGTAGAAGACTTTACTAGACTTTCCAGTTTCAAAATCCTTTGACGAAGCGCTTGAGCAATCGCAATCCGACGAACTTCATCCAGAGATACAGAATGTTCAGTGATTTCCATCCACTCATCCTCGATCCGATCTAGCTTAGAAAAATCAACCCAATCAAAAGACGAAACCAAACCAAGCTGCTGCTCATGACTGGTCTTAAATGGTTTACAAACAACATTCGCCATGCTGCCAATCATTTGTGTCGGTTTGTCGAACCAAAGTGATGTGCCGCTGTCAAAAATCGGAGCTGGTCCAAGAAACTCCAATGTATTGGCATCACGGACCACTCCAAAATTTGTCTGGTGGCGGTCCTCATTGACGATCAGAAAATCCAAGACAATCATTTGGTCGATGGCTTGGCGTACATTTGGAATGTCAAGCTGCTCACAACAATTCAGATAGTGATTGTAAATAGAGACATGATTTTCCTTTTTCTGTGTTTGCATCACATACCAAGCTGGAATCAACTCTGTATCCCTTGTTATGAAATCCTTACACACACAGTATGCATAACCATCTTGATGTAGTAATTCATATGACACATGAGGAATTCCTAAATGCTCCATGATACGGCTTGCAAGAACTTCATTGTATGCTTCTTGACGGGCTGCACCACTGCTGTCTTTCACTAAACAGCGCATACCATCAATTATTATCCATTTCTTTCGCAGCCAACCATCCGATGTGTTATCTGGTGACATTAAGTCAAATTTTCCGTTGGACGGTTTGTGCATCCAAAGAATATTTCCCACATCTTCAGAAAATGAATTATCAAAAAAGTTGACTTCCTCCCATCGAATAGAAGACTCAATGGGGCGAATCCAGTATTGATCCGAAAGACTTAATCCAAGACTTTTCTCTGTCAAAGCCCCTGTAGATGGCAGATTCAATGATTCCAGTGCATGAGCAATGCCACTTCTACTTGCCGGAATCGCTCGATTTAACCACCAATTATTCAGCGAACTTCGCTGCACTCTCCCCTTCGCAAATTTGATGCCAACTGGAAGATGTGTTGGAGTGTATACTTCACCTAAATAGGTGATTTTGCCTTCCAAATTAATTTTTAAGTCAACAACTGGAATGTTTTTGTGCATGAGCGTATAATTCCATTTCATGAGTACACCTCTTTTCTATGTTTACTAATTTTGTCCATCTATTTTTATGTCTAAAATAAAAGTCATCATAAGATAATATACGTTTGACTTTAATCGCAATTGATATCAATAGCAGTATATCAAACCATACGAGTTATTTCAATCAACCCCTTTTAGAGGGCAGGCTCCCACTACAATTTTCAATATTTAAAAAGTTTTCCTTCAGAGGCAAATCCATCAAGAATTCGATTTGTTGTTGCCGCTGATCCCCCACACAGTTCCCGCACATCAGCATTCATGATATAGTCGTAGTTTTTAAGATGCTCCTCCATTTTCTTCCAGTGTAGAGCTTACCTTACCCATCTTTCCATCACTCACTGCATCACTCAATGTGACATCAAACTTGAGCGATGTCTATTTCTTTAGTCTCCTATGAAGAAGACCACCGGGCGAATACTCGGTGGTCTTTTGTGTGAGAGAAATTGCTTAATTTGGATAAAGAGTTCTAACTCCGTAATTGTTGCTCTCCAGCTCAGAATGGGTAATCTCTCGACCCCAGCGAACTTCGGAGCTAAAGTTACCTTCCGCAACGATAACGGAATCTGCCTTTTTCTCGACAACGACAACCTTGTGAACGCCTGTATCGTCTTCAGAGATAATATCTCCGACCTTGATCGCATCAAAGTCTGTATGACGATGCACAGACAATCCATTCTCATTGAAGTTGCCAAAAATACGGTCTTGACACATCTGGGTAAAAGCTGCGCAGCCGCTGAAAGTAGCCGTGCCATAGTTGGGGCTGTGGTAAGTCTTATCATTAACCCAAGGAGTGCCGTGAGGATACTCTGCCTTGATCTGCATCAGGATGTCGTAAGCCTCTGCCTCGGTAGGCACCTTAGCAGTGGGTTGGTCGCCTGGATCGGGTTCAGGCTCGGGCTCTGGCTTAGGATCGGGCTTGTCATCAGGACCAGGGAGAGTACCATTTTCCTTTGCTTCGATGACATCTGCCAGACGGCACAGAGTTACCGCAGCCTGAGCACGGGTCATATCGGCTTCTCCATTGAAAGTGCCCTTGCTGTCGGTGCCTGCGAGGATACCGAGAGCATAGCACTTGATAATGGGACCATATCTACCATCGACCATGTCGTAATTACTGAGGTCAGGGATGCTCTGCTCGACCTCAGTCAGCTTGTCCTCGGGTGCCTGTACGTCATACCATTCCAACACTTTGAAAATGACAGCCGCCATCTCAGCACGGGTCAAAGGACGTTCAGCGATGTCCTGGGAAGTAGCATAGTCGTCCAGGCGCTCAGCAAGTGCCAGCTGTTCATCAGCCGCCATAAATTGCGCATACCACTTGCCGCTATACCACTGACCGGCAGGAACCTGGTCGGGGATCTTGTCGGCAAAAAAGGTGCTTGTGACCATGGTATACCACTCAGCACCTGTTACCCGTGCATCTGGATTGAACTTCCCCTCACCAACGCCAGCAATCCATCCATTTTGGGCAGCTTTTTCTACAAATTCATTTGCCCAATGCTGCTCTGACACATCTGAAAACTCAGACCCTGTGGCAAACACAGTGAGCGACAGAGATAAAACTAGGGTTAGAGTTAAGAACAGAAAACCTATCTTTCTCATTTTCAATTTCTCCTTCAACCACTTGAATTTATGGTCAGTATAGCACTACGCTGGAATTCTGTATATAGACTTTATGGAATGTTTATGAAAAAATCTCCAAGGAAACAATGAACAGGTCCAATAAAAACAGTCGCCTTAGACGGTCCTCAGGCATCGCCTCCAAAATGCTCAAAAAGTTCTCAAAATCAAAAATTAGAGGCAATATCGAGACTCATAGTGCCAATAGATAATGCTTCCTTTTGGAGTGTTGTAGCAGAAAATGTCGAAAATCGCAATGCTGTATTTTTCAGTCGCTTCAATGACATCGGCAGCTACCGCTGGGAAGGTTCGTGATAGTTCACGGTCTAGGCTGGACTTTTTCACCCAGCACAAGAAGATTTTAGCGAAATAAGATTTCTACTTAATGTCCGGAACACAAATTTTTGTTGTCGGCTTTTGAAACCCCAGTCCAACCAACACACTGCTTTTGTGTCAGATTGAAAGAAAGGATAGGATTGAGCAGATTGTGTTCAATTTCCAAAACTATTTTGAAATATTAAAATGAGAAAAACATGACAAGCCTTTAGAAAAATGAGCAGTTTCTGCCCATTGCAGATGTAGGCATCTTTGGAGACAACAGCAATGGTCAGAAAAGACAGAAAATCCTTTCGCAGTCAATATAGTGCCTACGATATCCCATTTATCTTCAAGTACGGCAGATACCCTATAGATACAGAAACGCCTCACCACAGGATTTAATCCAGCAATTTTGTGTGCCGGATTGAAAGGAGCAACAGAACATTATAATTAAGGTAGGGCAAGCAGAAGGAGAGTATCGTGTGCGGTACTCTCCTTCCCTATTATATAAGTGTAAAAGAAAACAGTTGTTATCGTTGCCATCTAAATGGTAGCGGTAACTGCCCCCAAACACCCCATCAAAAGGGCAAATCTGTAAACGATATCCACTCTACCTTTTTGCTTACATCAGAAAAAAATTTTTTTGTAATATTGAAATAATTTTCGCTGTATCCGTATACAATAGTACGTTAGACTTTTTCGCCCCCTCACCACCCTTGAATATTTTCAGAAAATTATTCTGAGATATCGTAATAATTTTTTAGGTACTTGCATATAATAATATATCAACGAATGAAAGGAGTGCTTAAGCTATGAACATCAATGAAAAGAAGGTCCTGCTTAATTTGTACATCCTTCAGCGTGCTCGGTCATCTACCTCTGAAGCCGTGACCATGCTTACCCCTGAACAGGTTAACCGGGTGGAAGAAAGCATCAGAGCAGCGACTCCCAACATGACCACCCTAGAACGGGCAGCCCTGCAGGGGAAGCTGGATGGTATGACGGTTGAGGCTATCGCTGAGCAGCTGGGTCGTGGTCGGGGGTATGTATACCAGGCAATCACTTCGGCGATTAAACAGATTAATCTGTAGAGAACAAAGAAGAAAGGAATCTTTACTAAGGAGGAAAATACTATGGCTACTATTAATAATAACACTACCATGAACATTGGCATCGGCGCATTTAAGCCCCAGACTCGTCCCAGACGCCATCTGGTTGATCTTACCAATATCCCCGCTGAAAAACGTGAGGAGTACGCTAATCAGGTAATTAGTGATCTGGATAAGCAGCACAAACTGGACAGACCCGTTTGGTTTGTCGTTATTACCGAGGGAGAAAACGGCAAAAAGCAGTACAAAGTTCCTGATGGATTTGAATTCGAGAAGACGGGTCTTCCAGTTCCCGACTTTCATGGCATTAATCCATATCATTTAAAAAAGTACCCCTTGGATGATTGAACTGAACAGGTCCAGTAAAAATGGACAGTGACAAAACACCCCCTGATGTAGGAAAATAGACTACATCAGGGGGTGTTAT
>CALWVS010000044.1 GCA_944385095.1 uncultured Oscillospiraceae bacterium | reverse complement strand
TCATTGCTACCATCTGAATTTTCACCTCTTTCTTTTATCAGTATATCACTTTGTACTCTTATATGGAATTGCTGTAGAAAACATTATCTGAAAGAGCATAGACCCATGTTATATGACCGTCTGTTATTGGCAGGAAAACTGGATGCACACCTCTATGAGATTGACCAGCAGGTAAGGGAACAGGTGGAACAGATTGTGAGACAGAGAGCAGAGGCAGACGGGGTAAATGAGCAGTTAAAGGCAGAAGATGAATTGTTGTGGGTTAGCTTGATGAACCAATATCAGGCAGCAGCAGAAGAACAGGTTATGCCAGAATTGGTATATTGCTAACAGGAAAGGAGAGAGGCAATCGCCTCTCTCTTTTTTTGGGGGTTTCAGGGGGTTTCCACCTGACAAGCTGTATTTGGCTAGCCAAATGCTATGCTTGCCTGTTCTATGGCAAAGCCATAGAACAGCAGGAGACAGGGTGTTGTATGACGGTTCGGTGTGACGGTTACGATGTCATTTCTAACCGTCACAACCGTCACAGATTTCCAAAAAATAGAAAAAAGAACAGAGATGGAACATGGAGGAATTTGACCAAAAGATTGATGAAAACAGAATATATTTTTAAAAATGGGAGAAAACCATCTAAAAATATAAAAGAGAGGAACAGAGGAGTGATGGAGGGTATGTGTGACAGTTCACATTTTCCTAACCGTCACAGAGATACTTTTTCGGGTAGACATTACTACAAAAGGGAATTGTGTAAAGAAAATGTAAAATGATAAAGAAAAATAACAGTATATCAAGAAATACTTCAAAAACAGAAAGAAAAAGTGTTATTCTAAGCTGACAAAAAGAGAAATATTTCTTTGGAAATAACTGGGTGTGTGACGGTTGTGACGGTTGTGACGGTTGTGACGGTTAGAAATGACACCGTAACCGTCACACCGAACCGTCACAGAGAGGAAGGAAACTGCCCAATGTGTGTAAAATAGATTTTTGAAGTGTGTGAAATGTGGGTAGGCAGCAGGAAAAAACAGGGCAGCCAAAGGGGAACGAGAAAGAGAAAAATCCCCTGTCCTATGGTGCAGCCAGCATAGACTTTGTGTATACACCCAAAGTCTGCGGCAAAGCCGAAAGGGGCTTCTGCCCCTGTAACCTCGAAGGAAGGCAATGAGACAACAGAAGATGGTGTACAGGTGCGAGTGACAAAGGAGGAGAAAAAATAGGTGGAGTATGTGGCAAAGAGAGAAGGGGTAAACCTATCAGCCTATCTGTATTATGATTGGTGTAGAGAAAGGCAAAGCAGGGATGAGATTATCTGTACAGATGAATGGTTCTACTTGTAAAATCTGGTATATAGGTGTATGGTAAAGAAAAAATTAAGGAGTCACCATTATGGAAAATTCTACCTATTATGCACACGCTTCCAACACAAACAAATTGCAAACGGTGCAGAGTCATCTATATGGGACAGCATCCCTGGCAAAAAAATTTGCAGTTCCATTTGGTGGAGAAGGGCAAGCAGAACTGGCAGGAATGACGCATGATCTTGGCAAGTATACAGAGGCTTTTCAGAGGAGATTACAAGGAGAGGCTATCCAAGTGGATCATTCAACAGCAGGTGCAATAGAGTGCTGGAAGCGAGGGCAGTACCCTGCTGCATTTGCAGTGGCTGGTCATCACGGAGGGTTGCCAAATGGTGGTAGTCAGACAGATAAAAGTGACCAAGCAACTTTGTTTGGTCGCCTTAAGAAAAAGGAAGAGGGACGATTAGAACCCTATGAAATCTGGGAACAGGAAATCACCTTATCACAGATGGATGCCCTAGATTTTAAAAAACGTACTGGACCAGAATGGGTCTTTTACACACGAATGCTCTACTCCTGTTTGGTGGATGCGGATTTTTTGGACACAGAGACTTTTATGGATGGGCAGAGTCGGCAGGTTAACGAAACTTCTATAGAACAGCTATGGGATAAGTTACAGAACTACATATCAGACTGGTTTCCACCAAAAGGAGAATTGAACACACAGCGATGTAGGATTTTGGAACAGTGCAGAAAAGAGGGAGAACAACAATCACAGGGATTATTTTCTTTAACAGTTCCCACTGGAGGTGGCAAGACAGTAGCTTCCCTAACCTTCGCACTGGCACATGCTAGAAAGCATGGACTACAACGGATTATTTATGTGATTCCCTATACATCAATTATTGAACAGACTGCGGAAACCTTTCGTACCATATTGGGAGCAGAGAATGTATTGGAGCACCATTCTAATCTACTTTATGACATAGAGGAGGCAAATTCTCAAACCATCCAGATGGCTAAGGCAACAGAAAACTGGGATATGCCTGTCATTGTGACTACGGCAGTACAGTTTTTTGAATCTTTGTATGCCTATCGATCCTCTCAGTGTCGGAAACTACATAATATTGCTGGTAGTGTTGTGATTTTTGATGAGGCACAGATGCTGCCAATTCCATATCTGCGACCATGTGTATGGGCAATCTCTCAGTTGGTGAAGTCATACCATGTCTCTGCGGTTCTTTGTACTGCAACGCAACCTGCATTGGCTCCTGCTTTTCGGGAATTTCTTCCCACCGTTCAGATTAAAGAATTATGTCCACCAGATACATGCCAGTGGGAATTTTTTCGTCGGGTGACAATTCAACAAGTGGGACGTCTTACATGGGATGAGTTGGCAGAGCGGCTTCAGACATGCAGCCAAGTTCTATGTATTGTAAATACCAGAAAGGCTGCTCAGGAGATTTTTGAGAAGCTGGGCAAGGATGGAAGCTTTCATTTGTCCACTCTTATGTATCCTAACCATAGAAAGAGACAACTGGCAGAAATACGCCATCGTCTGAAGGAAGGGCTTCCTTGTCGGGTAGTATCTACCTCTCTGATAGAGGCTGGTGTCGATGTGGATTTTCCAACTGTCTATCGGGAATTGGCTGGACTGGATTCTATCTTACAGGCAGCAGGACGTTGTAATAGAGAGGGAAAACGGTCAGTACAGGAGAGTATCGTTGCAATATTCGAGGGGGAGGGAAAGGTACCACCACTTTTTTCCGCTGCCATTGGTGCAGGGAAACATGTGATGATTCACCATACGGACATCACATCTTCAGAAGCAATTCATGACTATTTTCACGAGCTTTTGGAACTGAAGGGAAAAGCGGCACAGGATAAAGAGAGGATTCTATCCCTTCTAAGCACAGAATTTTTTCCGTTCCGCACTGTGGCAGAGCGATTTCAACTTATTGATACACCTACAAGGACAGTATACATTCCACTAGGAGAAGGAGCAGAGTTAGTAGAACAACTCCGTTCTGGTGTAGTGGGGAGAAGATTGTTCCAACAATTAGGACAATATGGTGTATCCATTTATGAAAAGCACTTTGTTGCCTTAAATGAATCTGGAGATATAGAAATCTTGGAAAATGGGAATGCAATTCTATATAATACCGCACTTTATTCCAATGAAACTGGTCTTTCTCTGAAAGCAGACAGTGGAAAAGGATTGTTCGTATAAAAGAAGAGCAGAGGGGAAGCATAAACACTTCCCCTCTGCCCGTTCCTAAAATCTTATCTAAATCAATGTTTCAATCCACGCATTGATGCGACATGTCCAATATACCATACAATGCTTGAGAATGCAACTATATAAAAACTTCATTGAATTAGAAAAGAAAGGTGTTGACTTTTGGGGAATACAGTGGTATTCTCGTGGAGAAGAAAGAATTTGAATATTTGGAAAGGAGTGACACCTATGGCAATACGGTTAGAGGTTTGGGGAGAGTATGCTCTCTTTACCCGACCGGAAATGAAGGTGGAGAGAGTGAGTTATGATGTAATGACTCCTTCTGCTGCACGGGGATTGGTGGAAGCCATTTATTGGCACCCAGGTATGCGTTGGTATATTGACCGCATTCATGTTTGTTCACCTATCCACTTTATGAACCTGCGACGAAATGAGGTCAAATCCAAAATAATTGCCCGTACAGCTAATACTATAATGGAACGTGGAACTGGCGAACTCTATCTCTGTACCTCAGAGGATATTCAACAACGAGCATCTTTGTTATTAAAGGATGTACGATATGTAATAGAAGCACACTTTGAAATGACAGAGAATGCATCTTCAGGGGACAATCCCGGAAAGTTTCAAGACATTGTAAAGCGACGCATCCAAAAAGGGCAGTTTTACCATCAACCCTGCTTTGGTTGTCGGGAATTTCCGGCACAGTTTGGTTGGTGTGAAGAAATTCCCCCCTGTCCAAAAGAATTGAAGGGAGAACGGGATTTGGGGTGGATGCTCTACGATATGGATTACACCGATCCAGAACAGATTTCACCTCTTTTTTTCCGTGGGGTACTTCGAGATGGAGTGCTGGAGGTGCCACCTTGGAACAGTGAGGAGGTGCGGCGATGATCTTACAGGCATTGACAGACTATTATCAGACACTGGCAGACAAAGGAGAAATTTCACTGCCAGGCTGGGGAATGGTGAAGGTATCATATGCTCTGTGTATTGGAGCAGATGGGACATTGGAGCAGGTGCAGTTTCTCAAAACAGAACAGAAAAAAGGGAAAAAGACTGTGCTGGCACCTCAACTTATGACTTTACCTGCACCGGTGAAGCGATCCAGTGGGGTAGCTGCCAATTTCCTCTGTGATACATCCAGTTATTTACTTGGCGTGGACAATAAAGGCAAGCCACAGAGAACATTGGAATGTTTTCAGGCTTGTCAGAAGCTCCATCAGGAATTGCTGGGTGGATTGGAGTGTGAGGCAGCAAAAGCAGTATTAGCATTTTTCCAAAATTGGCAGATAGAACAGGCACAGCACCATCCCGCACTGTCTGACTGCTGGGAGGAACTGATGGCAGGAGCCAATCTGGTCTTTCGGTATGCTGGAGGATTTGTGCATGAGGATTCCATGGTGCAGCGTGCCTGGAATGACCATTATCAGAGTGCAGAAGATGGTCCACAGATGGTTTGTCTTGTCACTGGAGAGCGTGGAACGGTTGAGAGTATCCATCCCTCGATTAAAAATGTACAGGGAACTCGACCCGGTGGTGCAGCATTGGTATCCTTCAATGCACCTGCATTTTGTTCCTATGGCAAGGAACAGAATTTCAACGCACCGACTAGTAAATATGCTGCCTTTGCCTACACCACGGCTCTCAATCACTTACTCTCTGACTGGGAACATGTCTACCATACAGGAGATAGCACAGTTGTCTGTTGGGCAAAAGAGGGTGGGGATATTTACCAGAATATGTTTGCATATGCCATGTTTGGACAAGAGCCAGCCTATACGCTGACAGATATGCAGGAGGCACTGAAAAATCTGTGTCATGGCATCCCGGTAGAACTGGACGAAAAGCGGTTAGACCCCAACATGGATTTTTACGTTTTGGGACTTTCGCCCAATACTGCCCGAAATGCTGCTCGAATGTCTGTACGTTTCTTTCTCTGTAACAGTTTTGGTGACTTTCTGCACAACATCCAAGCACATCAGCAGCGGTTAGAAATTGTGAAGCCTGCCTCTGACAAGTTTGATACCATTCCACTATGGAAATTGCTGGATGAGACTGTGAATCAGAACAGTCGAGATAAAAAACCAGCTCCCAATTTGGCTGGTGAAGTGTTGCGGGCGATTTTGATGGATACATATTATCCAGCTACACTACTGAATGGAGTGACATTGCGAATCCGAGCAGAACACAAAGTAACCCATAGCAGAGCTGCCATTATAAAGGCGTATTATTTAAAACACCCACACCCAGACATACCAAAGGAGGTTTTGACTGTGTCATTAAACCAAGACAGCACCAACGTTCCATACAATTTAGGACGGCTTTTTTCAGTATTGGAGGCACTCCAATTTGCTGCCAATCCAGGAATCAATACAACCATCAAAGACAGATATTTCAATTCTGCTTCAGCAACACCGGTCATGGCTTTCCCTGTACTGTTGAATTTAGCTCAAAAACATCTGAGAAAGCTGGATGGAGGTTTGCGGATTTACTATGATAAACAACTGGCTGCCTTGCTTGCTAAGTTGGGGGATCATTACCCCACCCGTATGAATCTGCCTCAGCAAGGCTCTTTCCAGTTGGGTTATTACCATCAAACACAAGCTCGCTTTGAGAAAAAGGAGGAGAAGTAATATGACACAACCAATACAAAATCGATATGAATTTGTGATTCTGTTTGACGTGGAAAACGGCAATCCAAATGGAGATCCAGATGCAGGGAATATGCCTCGTGTGGACCCAGAAACTGGTCTTGGTATTGTGACAGATGTGTGTCTCAAACGAAAGATTCGCAACTATGTGGAAACGGTAAAAGAGGACGCCACTGGCTATTCCATTTATGTCAAAGACAGTGTACCTCTCAACCGCAGTGATGCGAAAGCCTATACAGCACTGGATGTGACAGAAAAGACAGTTCAGGAGAAAAAGAAAGCAGATCCAGATTTGGATCGGAAGATTCGGGATTGGATGTGTGCCAACTTTTATGATATTCGTACCTTTGGTGCTGTCATGACTACATTTGTGAAAGCAAAGCTGAACTGTGGTCAGGTGCGTGGTCCAGTTCAGCTGGGATTTGCTCACAGTGTGGAGCCTGTGGTACCTCAGGAGGTTACAATTACCAGAGTAGCAATTACCACAGAAACAGATGCAGAGAAAAAGGGTACCGAAATGGGACGAAAATATATCGTTCCCTATGGTCTCTATCGCTGTGAGGGTTATGTTTCAGCCAATCTGGCACGGAAAACCACCGGATTTTCAGAAGAAGACCTGTCTTTGTTATGGGAAGCCATTCTCAATATGTTTGAGCATGACCATTCGGCTGCTCGTGGTAAAATGGCAGTGCGTGAACTGATTGTATTTCAGCACAACAGTGAACTGGGGTGTGCACCTGCTTGGAAACTCTTTGATGCTGTGACCATAACACGAAAAAACCCAGATGACTGTGCACCAGCTCGTTCCTATCAGGACTATGTGGTGACGGTGGATGAAGCAAATCTGCCCACAGGAGTTACTTGTCAACGGCTGGGATGAGCTACAAAGAGGAGGAATATCTCCTGCTTTCTGGATTACAACATTTTGCCTTCTGCCGACGTCAGTGGGCATTAATTCACATTGAACAGCAGTGGCAGGAAAATTTGCGTACAGTAGAGGGCGATTTGTTTCATCAACGTGCTCATGACGAGCAGGTACGGGAGCGTCGGGGTGATCGTTTGATTTTGCGTGGGCTTTCTGTGGTATCACCTGAACTGGGCATTTCTGGGAAATGTGATGTTGTGGAATTTTACAAAAATTCCAAAGGAATTGCACTTCATGGGGAAGAGGGGTTGTGGATTCCCTTTCCTGTGGAGTATAAACGAGGTGCCCCAAAGTCTCATCAGGCAGATGAACTGCAACTATGTGCTCAGGCTATGTGTTTGGAGGAGATGCTCTGCTGTACCATTTCAGAGGGAGCCCTCTTTTATGGAGAAACCCGTAGACGGGTTTCCGTTTCCTTTACTTCAGAACTCCGCCAGCAGGTGTGCAATATGGTAGAGGAGATGCATCAGTTTAGCCGTAGAGGACACACACCAAAGGCAAAACCCACCAAGGGATGTGGTGCCTGTTCTTTGAAAGAGATTTGTTTGCCTGTTTTAATGAAGGGAAAGAATGTAGACACCTATTTGCGTCAGAATATGGAAGGAGAGTCATGAGACATCTGCTCAATACACTATTTGTAACATCAGAGGACATCTATCTTTCTCTGGATGGAGAAAATGTGGTAGCCAATCGCGAGAAAATGGTAGTGGCTCGCTATCCACTTCATACATTATCCGCCATTCTGTCCTTTTCTTATCCAGGTGCTTCACCAGCTTTGATGGGAGCCTGTGCACAACGAGGTATTTCACTGTCGTTCTGCACACCACGAGGAAGATTTCTGGCACGGGTAACAGGGGAAAACAATGGAAATGTGCTCCTTCGCCGCACCCAGTATCGGATTGCAGATGATCCCTTCCAGAGTTGCACCATTGCCCGTACAATGATTTTCGGAAAAATTCATAATGCCAGATGGAGTATTGAACGCACCAGAAGAGACCACAAGCTTCGGGTGGATGATCAGAACCTGAGAAGAACCTCTGAACAGTTAAAAAATTTGCTGCCTCAGATACTACAACAGACAGACCTGGACTGTCTGCGTGGATTGGAGGGTGCTGGAGCTACAGAGTATTTTGAGGTATTCAATCAGTTGATTCTGGGCGATTCCACCCTGTTTCAGTTCCAAACACGCAGCAGACGACCACCGTTAGATCCAGTGAATGCACTGCTCTCCTTTGCTTACAGTCTGTTGTCACATGACTGTACATGGGCATTGGAGAGCGTGGGGCTGGATTCTTATGTAGGATTTCTTCATCGGGATCGACCAGGACGCAGTTCGCTGGCATTGGATTTAATGGAGGAATTTCGACCCTGTATTGCAGATCGATTTGTTCTATCCTGTATCAACAACCGTATCTTTCAGAAGTCTGACTTTGAATATCGTGAAAATGGAGGCGTCTTTCTGAGTGAGCATGGAAGGCATTTATTTCTCAAGCGATGGCAGGAACGCAAAAAAGATAGCTTAACCCATCCATTTTTGGGAGAAAAAGTGCCATGGGGGTTGGTACCGTATTTACAGGCATTGCTTTTGAGTCGACACTTGAGAGGGGATCTGGAAGCATATCCACCTTTTTTATGGAAATGAGGATGAGAAGACCATGCTGGTACTGATTACCTATGATGTGAATACAGAGGACGCTGCTGGGCGAAAACGGTTACGTCAAATTGCGAAACAATGTGTCAACTATGGTCAGAGAGTACAATGTTCGGTATTTGAGTGCCTACTGGATGCGGCTCAGTGTAAATTACTTCAGGCGAAGTTGTTATCAATTATGGATCAAGATAAGGATAGTCTGCGTTTTTACTATCTTGGAAAACGTTATGAAAATAAGATTGAGCATTTTGGATGTAAATCTACCTATGAACCAGAGGGACTTTTGATTTTGTAGAGGTGCGAAGTAGTAGCAGACATAAAATATCCAGGAGGTTCGCACCAGAATTAGAGTTATTTTTTGAGATACACAGATACTGAATATACTTAATAATGTAGTAGATTTTTAGGAAGGATATTAAAAATTGACTATATTAAACAAGTATACTAATTCCTTTTTGTGTATTTTTGTTGTCGCTCCCCACACGGGGAGCGTGGATTGAAATT
>CALWVS010000043.1 GCA_944385095.1 uncultured Oscillospiraceae bacterium | reverse complement strand
CGTTTCAAGGCTTTCAGCCTTTCAAACCTCGTTTTTTGCTTATTCCCACTCGACAAATTCCAATATATGGTATTTCTTCTTTTGTTACGGTATATCTTTTACCTTAGCAAATATCGCACTATTATGGACTATATATCTGGTTTATCATTTTTTTAGTATCAAAACAGTATCAGGGACTCTCTACCACATGCAAATGAAGTGAAGCAAAGTGCCTCCCACAACTTGGCACTCTCCTATTTCTATTATCTGCATTATACTGCTTGATACTTGTAAATACAATAGGAATCTTTCTATTGTTCCAAATTCAATGCAAAAATTTACTTAGAGCCATGTTCTGTTTTCGAGTTGAAATTCTTTTATTAGAGAATTTTAAATCCCAGTTATCTTTAGAGAAATTATTTACATTTTTTCCAAAATTCATATCGCAGCAAAGCAACTGGTAGCTAGGGATTTCAGGCAATCAGTGATACCAATGGAAATATTAAGGGTTTTGATATGGTGGATCACCTAAAAGGACTCACTCTAACTGAGCTTTAGTTCAAAGAATATTACAACCTTTACTCTAATATCTGCATCGGACAGATGATACAAAAGTAAAGCCTGTCAGCCAGTCTTGATCATTCCACCCATGTACTACAGAAGGGCTTGCACCTGCTCTCTGGTGGGCATGGCTCTGATTGCACCTTTTTTTGTGGTGACCAAATAGGCCGCTGTGTTGGCAAACGCCAGCATCCGGCACAGATCCTCTTGGGTTCGACTCTCCAGACCATACTCCAGAATATCGTTCAAGACACAAGCACAAAAGGTATCTCCCGCTCCAGTAGTTTCAATCACACCACCCAGCTTACAGGCAGGTTGGTAGACGCTGAGATCTTTCCAGTAGCTATAACTCCCATCTGCACCTGCAGTGACACATACCAGACGGAGGTTAGGATATTCTGCTCGCAACACCGCCGCACCCTTGCCATAGTCCAACTCCCCTGTCATAAACTCCAGTTCATTGTCGGAGATTTTCAATACATCGCACTGGGAAAGACCCCAGGCAATCTGTTCTCTAGCCTCCTCAAGGCTCTTCCACAGAGGTGGACGCAGGTTGGGATCAAAAGAGAGAAGTGCTCCGCTCGTTTTGGCAAGATCCACCGCCTTTTGGGTCGCTGTGCGCACAGGCTCCTGGGTGAGAGAGAGAGTCCCGAAATGGAATATCTTAGTATTAGATACCATTGCTTCTGGAACTTCCTCTGGTGTGAGAACAGTATCTGCTCCAGGATTTCGATAGAAAGAAAAGTCCCGATCACCATCTTCCAAAGTCTTGACAAAAGCCAACGTAGTATGGATCTCCCGATCTTTTATCAGACCTTCTATGTAAATTCCAGCCTGCTCCACCGCTTGGGAAAGTTGGGCACCAAACATATCGTCGCCCACTTTTCCAATAAATCCACAAGAGCGACCCAACTTAGACAACATTGCAAGCACATTGCAGGGCGCACCGCCTGGATTTGCCTCAAACAGCGGATTTCCCTGGGCACTGGTTCCGTTTTCTGTGAAGTCAATCAATAGCTCACCCAGAGCCACCACATCATAAAGTCGCTTTGCCATGATGATCCTCCTCAGGTTAATTGAATATCATATTTTTCTACATCCAGAATCACAGAGCCCACAGCCTCAAAGCTGATGGCACAAGCAGTCTGTCTGGTAAAGATCGCAGTAGAAACCGCCTGTTCCCCATCGTTTACAAATACCTCAATACTGTATCGGTCCATCAGGATACGCAGCTTCAAAGCACCATCGCAATGGCGCACCATCAGGCTGCGGGTATGCACCACATCTGCACTACATCCACTGTAGGTACGGTCAATTTTCAGGATGCTGGTGTTGGGCTGATAGCGCAACGTGGTAACACACTCCTCATCCTTAGCCAGATTCACCTGAAAGCAGTTGTACAGGTCTCCGGGTACAGGTCGAATATTGAGTGTCATATCAATGATGCGCCCTTCTACGTTTTGCAGTTCTGTCTCCCCACTGACAGGCACATTCTGATAGACCACCCGATTACACCGGTACTGTTCCAGCTCCCGAATGGGGGTCTGGATCAGTCGCCCGTTCTGGATTGACAGCTCTCTGGGAATGGACATCTGCCCAAACCATCGACAGTCTCTAGGTTTTTCACCCAAAGTATTCCAGTTTTGCATCCATCCAATCATGATGCGTCGACCATCCGCAATTTCAAGTGTCTGTGGTGCATAGAAATCAATGCCATAATCAATCGCCTGAACATGCTCACGGGAGAAGTGATTCTTCTCTTTGTCATAGCTGCCGATAATACACACAGTTCCATTTCCGGCATGAAACTCCAACCCCATTGGGCGCATTTCCTGTGGGCTAATCAGAAGTACCTGCTGACCATCCAAGGAGAAGAAATCTGGGCACTCCCACATCATGCCATACTGTCTTTGCGATGCATCCACAGATCCCACTAGAGACCAGTCCAAACCGTTTTCACTTTTGTAGAGCAAAACTGCACCACTGCCATCCTCCGTCCGATTTCCTACTACCAGACGATAACTCCCATCTGGCTCCTGCCAGACTTTGGGATCACGAAAGTCTACAGAGCTACCACCTGTAGGCAGATCTTCCTGTGTCAGCACTGGATTGTTTGACCACTTCTCATAGTTAACCCCATCCCCGATGGCAAGGCATTGGGTTTGTGTCTCTTTGATATCTCCATCTGGCATCAAGCGCTTTTGCACACCAGTATAGACCAGCAAATGTCGACCATCTGGCAGCACTGTAGCACTGCCGGAGAAGCAGCCCGCTTTGTCATACTCTTTATCAGGTGCCATAGCCACAGGCAGACGCTCCCAATGGATAAAATCCTTGGTTTTCGCATGTCCCCAATGCATCGGACCCCATTCGGTAGAATAGGGATGATACTGATAGAATAGATGATACTCCCCTTTATAATAGGAAAATCCATTGGGATCGTTCATCCATCCAATGGTAGGGGTCAAATGAAAGAGCGGACGTTGTTCCTCCAAAATAGATGGTGCATGTTTATATTCAAAAGATTGTGCCTTTTCCAATGCCTCACTCACAATCGTGTCCTCCTTTTATTTGATTCATTTTATTTATTTTGTCTGTTTTACTTTTCATCTCTGCTTTCTTTTTCCAGATCCTCTGGCTGCATATGCAGTCGAAGAACTTTTTCGATGGTTATACTTCCCAGCCAGCACACTGGTGTAGGTAAAAATACAAGCAAGCCTGGTATGCTCAGACCGATTACAGCACCGCCTAGAATGGGAAGAAATACCCACAATACCTGGACAGGATGAAGCAGCATCAGCAGCAAGCTAATCCACAGTGTCTCTCTCACACCACCATGACATCGGGCACAATAGGCACTCAAATAAACCACCCATGTGACCACCACACAGATCAGTACCAAAATCACCCAATAGAGATTTCCCATCCACTCTCCACGGACTATCATGTTGCGGAATACCAGTGCATCCAGAGTCAACAGTGCCAGCATTGCCAAAGCCACTAGCCACACCAGAGTGGCGCGTCTCCAATTTTCCCGAAAGGCAGTCCAGAACGTGCTCCAAATGTGGGACTCCCCCTTTTGTATGCATCGGTGCAGTGCTGTATAGAGAGCTGTCGAGGAGACCCCAACGGTGATAATTGGAATAGAGGTCACTATCCAAAGTATGCTGAGGCATATCATGTCGAACACCTGAAATAAAAAAACCATCAGCGGACTTTCCAAATCAAAAAAGCGTTTCATGGTTTCACCCCCAGCTTATAGCTTATCCCCTTTTGTATGTGCAGAACTGTAAAATTATGGTTTTGTGTACTGCCGCAGAGAGGTAAACAACACTTCATTCTGTTCCGCAAACAGCTGAATGGGCTTACCACTGACACCATACAGCCGTACGGTAAGCGCTGCCTTGCCATCCAGATAAAATACACCAACGGACCCCTCCTGAATGTAAGTAAACCCATAGGTCTCCCCTGGCATCAGCTCCACCGCCGTCTCAGCAATCAGGGTATTGCCCTCATTGAATTGCAGCTGCACTTTACCATCGCTGGGAGAAATAGAAATCAGTTTCTTCTT
Organism: uncultured Oscillospiraceae bacterium; assembly: GCA_944385095.1. Lineage (GTDB taxonomy): Bacteria > Bacillota > Clostridia > Oscillospirales > Oscillospiraceae > Lawsonibacter. The sequence continues at coordinate 7,195 of CALWVS010000043.1, read as the reverse complement.
ATCATCCTTATCATTATAATAGAAACTCAAGCCAAAGGAACCTGTACCAGAATAAGAAAACTCGCCGGAGAGCAGAAAGCTTTCATAACAGTGAAAGACATCCTGGTAACTATATAGCGATTCAGAAGAAAGCGCAATGTGAGTTTCTTTCACGGACAGTGGGCGGCGCAGTGAAAAACTCTCCACCAGTGTCTCCACTGGTGTCAGTACCAGAGAGCCGTCCTGGTTTTGCACCAGCTTCTGCACTACCAGATTGCCAGCCCAGCCTGACACATCTGAAGTGGAGGAAACGGACTCTGACCGACGAGCCCAACCCACCATATAGCAGTTTTCCCCATTCTCCACATGCTTGGCTGCATAGAACAGCTTTCCGTCCAGCCTAGCAGGCTCTCCATAGGGTCCATACGGTGTGGAAGCGGTTGCATACCAGAGTGTGTCATCCTGAGCAGAGTAAGTAAGATACCATGTATCACCTATCTGGAAGGTATCGCTGCACTCTAAATTCCAGAATTCCCCTTCTTCATCCGTAAAAATAATCCCATCGTATTTCACACTCTGAAGGTCCTCACTGAGGGTAAACTTCAAAATACGGGCTTTCCCCTCCTGAGAGGCTGTCACCGTTAGGGTAATGGTTCCAGATTGGGCATCGTAATACGCCTGAGGGTCCCGAAAATCAGTTTTCTGCCCCAGCTCCTCAGGCGGTGTAAGTTCCCAGCCCTCCATTTTCTCAAAAGAAGTTGGAGTACTGCCCACTGCCACCATAATTTTTTCCTTGTATTCCATGGTAACGGAATCACTGTGCCCTGTATAGAAAAAGTAGTAGCTGCCATTTACCTTGACCACAGAGCCAGTGCCAATCCAGCCATCCTGTCCTCCAGAACGGGAGGCCTCCAAAATAGGGTCATCATATTCTGTATAGGTGAGGAAATCTGTGGTGGTAGTCAAGTAGATAGAGTGGTTGTAAGAGTCGCCGCCATCTTTCAGATAGTAGATGTAGTAGATTCCATTCTCATAATAAGGCATGGGGTCGCCCACATAGGGCTGTTCGATTCCATCCACTGACGGGCGGAAAAAAGTACAATAGTCGTAGGCTGCCTCCTGGCTGCCCGGTGTCTTGAACGTAGAAAAATCTTTGTCATTACCAACATTTGAGATCTCGTCTTTGGTATCTCGATCCCAACTGGCATAAAGTGTCAGATTTGAGCTCACCTTATCTGTCTCCAAATTCCATGGTTGTGTCAGTGCCGCATCCTGATACCAGCCCCCAAACACATAGCCCTCCTGCTCCGGCACTTGGACAGGCTCTGCCGTCTGTCCAGCTTTTACCGTCTGGGCAGGGATATCTCCAGCCCCACTGCCACAGTTAAACTGCACTGTATATTCCGCAAACAGACTGCAACCACACATGACACCCATCCACAGGCATGCAAACACCACAAGGGCGAGTAATCTTCGTCTTGAACTCATATTTACACTGTTCCCTTCGGATACCCAGTGAGAGGATGCCAGTTGGGCATCCTCACACTTAATACTTATTTGCCCATTCAATCAGGCATTGATATAGCGGTCATACGCGTTCTGGTAGATCTCCTGGATAGCAGGCAAATTGGTTCGGTTGTTTAGATCATCTTGGAAGGTTTTCCACTGGTCGTCTGACACACCGCCACTGATCAGCCACTGGATGAGGTTGGTGCGGATATAGTCATTGAGATTAGATTCATAGTTGCTGAGTGTATTGAGCTCTTCCATGGTGAACTGCATATTAGGAACCGGCTGTACATTTTCAGTCACATAGGGGTTGGCATAGGCTTCCAGCCGCTCCAAACGCAGCTGGGCACGTGGCTCCATGTGAACTACATTTTCCCAGGCATAGTCAGAAAGATAGACAGGTCCCAGAGGTGCATTTTGCAGGCGCAGTTCATCAGCTGTCACATCTCCAGTGAGTTCCTTCTGCTGTAGCATACCATTCTCGTCAAGCTCCTCTTCATAGACAATACCCATAGGACCGTAGTTGATTTGGGCAGAAATCAGAGGATCATAGTACCGGTCAAAGTAGGCTAACAGCACTTCCACATTTTCCACACCATTGAAGAATATCACCTCACCGGTGCTGATTTCAGGGTTATTGGAGACACTGACAGTCTGATCCCCGTTTGGACCCACCAGAGGCGCACATACGATATAGTTTTCCGGGTTGGAGACCACAGTCTCACTCTCCCACCAATAGAATGCACCATAGGTCTCTGTCCCCTTGCCATTGGCAAGGAAGTTATCCTGAGACTGCTCAAAGGACACAGGGTCAATCAGACCTTTGCCGACCCAGTCGGCAATAAAGTTGGTGGCTTCTTTGAACCGCTCATCTTGAACGGTGTATGTAACTTTGTTGTCCACAATGACACGATGATCCAAATTGTCGTTTAACCCAAACATGCCATAGAGGTCGCACTGGTTGCCCTGCCAGTTGTTGTATACAAAGGACATTGGTCGCTCATCGCTGGAATCTCCATTTCCATTCATATCATTGGTCTGGAAATAGGTTAGCATACTCTCCATCTGCTCAGAATTGAGTGTTAAGCTATCCACCAGGTCTTCGGTGGAAATACCGCTGACAGCACCAGCCTCCACGGCAGTCTGCGCCCAGTTCTTATTCAGGAAGAGTAGGTTGGGATGTACCAGCAGCCCCATCTCCTCTACTCTGGGCAGAGAGTAGATTTTTCCATCCTCGCTGGTCAGAAGCTTTTTGATGTCTGGGCGTTCCTCCAGAATCTTGGAAAGATTCGGCATATACTCCAGATAATCGCTGATAGGCAGCAGAACATCACGCTGAGCATACTTGATGATCTCCCCAGCACTCATTCCGGCGTGGTAGATAGCATCGGGACGGTCTGAGGTATTACCAAAAATCAGGTTTTTCTGCTGTCCATAGACAGACTCAGAGACATTTTCCCAGTCTACAGTCACATTGGTACTCGCATATAGATCCTGCATGATCTTCATGTCATTATAATCCAAAGCAGAGGCATTCTTGGAAGAATAAATGTGGAAGGAAATTGCCTCCGCACCTGCATCATTGAGGATGGGAGCATCTGGATCAGTCCACTGGAACCCATACTCTGATACCAGTTTATCTAACCCTATACCTTCCTTCTGGTTTGCATCACTCCCGTTCCCACAGGCAGTCTGTGTCAGGAGCATTACAGTAGCAATCGACAGGGACAAAACACGTTTCATAACTCATACCTCCAAATATAATTTTATATTTAACCTTTCAGGGAACCAATCATAACACCCTGTGCAAAGTATTTCTGAACAAAGGGATACAAGAGAATCACAGGTGCGCTGGACACGATGACAGACACATACTTAATTTGGTTTGCCAGCCGATACTGCTCCAAAATGGTCTCACCACTGCCACCCATAGTGCTTTCTGAAGCAATGAGAATCTCCTTCAGAACCAACTGCAATGGGTACAGGCTTTCATCCTGAAGGAAAATCATGGCATTGAAGTAGCTGTTCCACTGTCCCACAGCATAGTACAGTGCCATAACTGCCAGAATAGCCTTGGACAGGGGAAGAATCAGACTGAAAAAGATGCGGAACTCCCCAGCCCCATCAATTCGTGCCGCCTCCACCAGATTTTCGGAAATGCTGGACTCAAAGAACGTCCTGGTCATGAACAGATTCCAAACGGACAAAATAGAGGGAAGAATCACTGCCCACATGGTGTTTACCAGATGTAAACTACTCACCACATTATAAAATGGGATCAGACCGCCTCCAAAAAACATGGGAATAATGAAATAGATCATCAACGCCTTCCGCCCCACCAGTGTCTTGCGGCTCAAAGCCCAGCCAGCTGGAATTGTAACCACCAGAGAGAGAATCACCGTGAGAACGGTATAGACAATGGTGTTCCAATATCCCTGCCACACATCTGTGCGCTCCAGAATCTTCTGAAAACCGGACAAGGTCACTCCTACAGGATACAGCACCACTTCACCAGCCAGAACTGCGTCTGGATCGGATATGGCAGCAATGACAATAAAGTACAGCGGGTAAAGAATAACAACAGCAAGAAACAGCAGAAAAATATAGTTGAGTGCATAGAACAAACGATCTCCACTTTTGCGTTTGATCCAAAAAGATTTCATTTCTGACATGGATACGCCCTCCTTTTCAGAATAGCGAGGTTTCAGAGAACTTCTTGGATGTGGTGTTTGCAATAATCAGAAGAACCACATTGATGACAGAATTAAACAGACCAATGGCAGTCGCATAGCCCTGATTTGGTATGCCAGTCAGACCCTGTTTATAGACATATGTGGCAATCAACTCACTGACACCAAGATTCCCGTCTGTCTGCATCAGTAACGCCTTTTCATAGCCCACACCCATCAGACCACCAATAGACATAATCAGCATCACACTAATCATGGGCATAATGGCAGGTAAATCCACATGGATGACCCGCTGGAAACGGGTTGCACCATCCAGAATGGCTGCCTCATGCAGCCCGGGGTCCACATTGGACAGAGCGGCAATATAAATAATCGCACTCCAACCAAAGTCCTGCCAGTTGCTGGAGAGAATATAGAGTGGACGAAATGCTGAATTCTCCAGAAAATAGGAAAAACGCTCTCCTCCCAACGAGGCTACTATATTATTCACCAGTCCATAGCGACCAAAGAACAGTGTCAGCATACCAACCAGCACTACCAGAGAAATAAAGTGTGGTGCAGTAAAAATGGTCTGAAGATACTTGGCTGTCTTCTTTCCTTTCAACGCATTCAATGACAGCGCTACAATAATGGGGAGCGGAAAGCCGATGACAAATCCAATGATACATAGCAGGAAGGTATTTTTCATCAGTGGCCAGAATTGAGGGTCGTTGAAAAAACGGATAAAATGATCAAACCCTACCCAACGTGTCAGTGGTGAAATAACCGGATCTCCCGGCATAAAGTCCTGAAATGCAATCAGGACACCATAGATTGGCAGATAATTGAACAGGAACACAACCAGAATTGCGGGAAATGCCATAATCAGCCATGGAAGGCTTTTTCTCAGGTTGTTTCTCTTCCTCTGATGGTCCAGCCTTACCGAGGGCAACACCACACTGTCAGACGAAGACATTTTACACGCTTTCGACATATTCATTCTCCTTTCTTCCCTTCCCTTGGGGAAATATATATTTAACAGCCATATTTGCTGGATCTTCTCCCTCCATTACCCAATGGGTAAATCACAATCATCGAATAACCAGATTTTTTAGCGTGTGCATTATGTAAATATTATTTTTACATTTTGAATCTCTTCTTATGTTTGCATTGTATATAGTTTTTTCGTTTCTGTCAATCTATTTTTGTTATCAATGTAAATATATGTGATTTTAAACAATTCCTGTGCCTATTTTTGGTATGATATGACTACTCTGTTTCCATGTTGTTTACAAAATGCACACCTTGATTTTGCAGGTGATCTATGTTATATTATCGGATGAAAACCAATGGGAAATGGGGGTAAAGATTGTGAAAATAAAACGTGTCACTATGGAAAATATCGCCCAAGCCTGTGGTCTGTCTCGTAACACAGTTTCCAAAGTGTTTAACAATCGGGGGTCTGTTCCAAACGAAACGCGACAAATGATTTTCAAAACGGCTCAGGAACTGGGCTATCCTGTGGTAATCCACGATTCTCCCAGAGATATACAGACCAGTGTGCAGAACATTGCCCTGTTGACCAGTCATATGCCTGCAAATTACCACTTTGGAACTTTTTTTATCCCCGCCTTTGCTGACCAGCTCAGTCGTGAGGGGTATGTCCTCACCATGTGCGAGATCACCCCTGAGGAATTAGTCAGCTGTCATCTGCCTGGTCATATCTCTGTGGAAAATACTGCTGGCATTCTTGGCATTGAACTTTTTGATAAGGAATATCACAATATGCTCTGTGGACTGGATATCCCTGTGCTATTTGTGGACACCTACTTTGGAATCCATACAACTCCCATGCGTTGTGATGTAATCTCCATGGAAAATATGTCCAGCTCATACGCACTGACCTCCCATGTCATTTCCTCTGGTGCATCCCGTCTGGGCTTTGTGGGGGATATTCAACATTGCAACAGCTTTTATGAGCGATGGCTTGGTTTTTGCGCTGCGTTGGACGGTGCAGGGTTGCCTCTGGATAAACGTCTGTGCATTTTGGAACAAGACAGTGCACAATATGGAAATTCAGAATGGCTGTTTTCCAAAATAAATCAGATGCCCGCTATGCCAGACGCTCTCATCTGCGCCAATGATTTTTTGGCTCTACAAGTAATGTCTGTGCTTAAACTGCACAATATTTCCATTCCTGATGACATCATGATCACAGGCTTTGATGGCACGCCTCAGTCTACAATTGTTGACCCGCCTCTGACCACAGCTCAGATTCCCAGTGTTGACATAGGTCGTCTTGCTGCTGAAACGCTGTTGGCCCGCATCAACAACCCAAACCGTCCATTTCAACGTGTCTATGTGTCCACTCCTCCCCAGTGGCGTAAGTCCACCGCACGATGATCCAACACTCTGATGGACGCACCAATCAGCAGTAGCAGCATATTGAACGCTGTGGTCACTGTGAAAGATACACCCACGGATGGTAACAATGTGCCATATCCAAAACTTCCAGTGCAATAGCACCATCAACAAAAGTATAACCAACTATTTTACATGTGCATAAGTCTTTCAAAATGACTAAATAACGCCAACCTTCACCAGTGGGAATATCAATAATATCATTGACCTGTGTCTGATTTAGTCTGCCAAAAGAGAAATTTCGCTTCATGTGGATGAGGAAAAATTGGAAGTTTGATAAGCTTTGTGAACTCTATATCACAAACTTTATATCTCTATTCCCATTAAAGACGGTGTGACTGTTATTACAAGCGGATCATACAACGAAGATTTATTGATCCTTGAAACATTGGGATAGTATCTCGTCACTGCCATTGCCTGTAGTAACTTTGACTCTGTGGAAACTCATATTGTGGATCTCCATTGTATTTCTTTAAGGAGAGATAGCAGTTATTATCAGTAACTATAAAAAATGGCACCCCCATAGGGCTGCCATCTTACTGTCACCGTTCTCTCTGCCAGTTCCTGCTTCTACTTTTCGGCTCCAGTCGTTCCCTCAATTCCAGTTCACACACCAT
>CALWVS010000042.1 GCA_944385095.1 uncultured Oscillospiraceae bacterium | reverse complement strand
TGCTGGAGCGGGAGTTGATTGAGGAGAGCGGTCGCATGGCTGTGCCTGGTCGTCCCATTTTATACCGCACCACTGCCACCTTTCTGCGCTGCTTTGGCATGGAAAGCCTGAAGGATTTGCCAACGCTGCCGGAGGACACCCAGGAGGGCAGCCGTTTGACCAAATTGCTGGAGGAGGCAGTGGAACAGTATGGACAGGGGGCAGAGGAGACATGATTTGGCTTTTGATTCCCCTATTCTGTGTGATTTTGCCAGGGTTTATTCCCATCCGTGTGGGGGGAAGCTATTACCATCAAGCCCTTTGCCTCTGGTTGGGTGTTGGGCACATCAAATGGACCATCTATCCATGGAAAACAAAAGGGAAAACAGCCAAAAAAGGAAGCTGGAAGCAAAGTTTGAAGCGTAGATTGGGGAAAAAGCTGACCATACCCAATCTGAATCTCTTAAAATTGGTTCAAGCTCTGATTCCTGTGGCAATGGAAGGGGCGGAGGAGACTAGAAAACGGCTGTTGACAGAACGGCTTTATCTGACTTTAGTGGTAGGATGCCAAGACCCAGCAGATGCTGCCCTCTATTTTGGGCAGGCAAATGCACTGCTGGGCACACTGTGGCAGCCTATGACAGAATTTCTGAACATCAAAGATGGTCATGCCCATGTGGAAGTGGATTTTGAACGGGAACAGATGGAATTGAATGGAGAAGTGGTATTCTCCATGACCATATACCAGATTTTAGGGCTTTGGCTGTGGTTTACAAGAAGGATGATTCCCGTGTTAAGACAGGTACAAAAGGAAAGAAAGGCGGTAAAATCGTATGGAAAAGCAACATCCACTCAATGAATTGATGGGGACTGCGGCTGAGAAAATCCGCACCCTGATGGACGCAAATACCATTATCGGAGAGCCGATTCAGACCGGAGAGGTGACTTTGATTCCAGTGTCCCGTCTCTCCTTTGGATTTGCTGGCGGCGGCAGTGATTTTTCCACCAAACATCAGAAACCGGAACAGGGCAATCATTTTGGAGGCGGCAGTGGAGCCAGTGCCAAGGTGGAACCAGTGGCATTTCTGATTGTCCATGGGGACAGTGTGAAGTTGCTGCCTGTGTCCCAGTCTGCCATGACCACAGTGGACCGTGTGGTGGAAGTGATGCCAGAAGTGGTGGATAAAATCACAGAGTTTATTGAAAAACAACTGAACAAGCAGGAGAACATTCAGGAAGAAATTCAGGAGGAAACTCTGTAAATGGTATAAAATCCTGCCATTGTTTTCATACTATGCCTATCCCAATGTTTGAGGTGATAGGCATTGAAACGAATGTTATTGGCAGCGGTGGCTGCTTTTGTGCTGTATAGTCAGACAGTACCCACACAGGCAGTGGGGCTGTCTGCCCAGTCTGCCATTTTAATAGAGGCAGATAGTGGACGGGTATTGTATGAGCAAAATGCAGATGAAAAACGGCTGATTGCCAGTACCACAAAGCTGATGACTGCACTGGTGGCTTTGGAGTCGGGGCATGATATACAGGAGGTTGTGACCATAGAGCCAGAGGACACCGGAGCGGAAGGTTCCTCCCTCTACTTAAAAGAGGGGGAACAGTTGACACTGGAGACGCTGCTCTATGGGTTGCTGCTCCATTCAGGCAATGATGCTGCCCTTGCCATAGCCCGCTATTGTGGGGGCAGTGTAGAGGCGTTTGTAGAGGATATGAACGATATGGCAAAGCAGCTCCACATGACCAACAGCCACTTTGAAAACCCCAATGGGCTGAATGGGGAAACCCACTATTCAACCGCCCGGGATATGGCAAAGCTGGCACAGGCATGTCTCCAGCAGGAGACGCTGGCAGAGATTGTGGCAACTCGTTCCATCTCTATGGAAGGTCGCTCCTTTCAAAACCACAACAAGTTACTGTGGCAGTATGAGGGCTGCATTGGAATGAAGACCGGTTACACAGAGCTTGCTGGGCGTACTTTGGTATCCGCTGCACAGCGGGATGGAATGACCCTGATTGCCGTGACCCTCAATGCCCCAGACGACTGGAATGACCACAAGACCCTGTTTGATTATGGATTTTCCCACTATCGTATGGAGCCACTGGTGGAGCAGGGACAGCAGATTACCACCATGCCAGTTTCTGGCAGTGTATTGCCCATGATGGAAGTGGTTGCCGCAGAGGATTTTTTCTATCCCTTGAAGGATGGGGAGAGTTTGGAACAGCGATGTGACTACTTTGTCACCAGCCTCACTGCCCCAGTTTTAGAGGGGGAACAGGTTGGAACCCTCAGTGGCTGGGTGAATGGAGTGCAGGTGGCAGCAGTGCCACTGGTATGTGGCAGTCCCATGAATGAGGTTGTGGTAGAACAGAAAAGCCCAATTGACCAGTTTTTAGACTGGCTGAATGGAATATAAGGAAGAGTATAACATGGAAGAACGCTTACAAAAGCTCATGTCAAGCTGTGGACTGTGTGCAAGACGCACCGCAGAGACATGGATTCAGGCTGGTCGTGTGACCGTGAATGGGATTCCTGCCCAGTTGGGAGACCGGGCAGACCTGGAGAAAGATGTGGTGGAGGTGGACGGCGTGCCCCTCCGCCGAGAGGAAAAACGTACTTATCTCATGCTCTACAAGCCCAGAGGTTATGTGACCACACTGTCTGACGAGCAGGGACGGAATACAGTGGCGCAACTGGTTTCCGGTTGTGGCTGTCGTGTCTGGCCGGTGGGACGGCTGGATTTGGACTCTGAGGGGTTATTGCTGCTGACAGATGATGGAGCGTTGACCCATAAACTGATTCACCCCAGCCATGAAATTGAAAAAGAATATCTGGTGTGGGTGAAAGGGAATGTGGATGAGGCATTGCCCGTCCTCAATGGTCCCATGGAGCTGGATGGGCAGCCTCTTGCACCAGTTCAGGTGACAAAAGGACGTGTGACAGATGAGGTTACCCAGCTTGTATTTGTACTCAGGCAGGGAAAAAACAGACAGATTCGCCGCATGTGTGAACAGGTTGGGCTGACGGTTACACGGCTGAAGCGGATTCGAGAGGGTGGAATTTCTCTTGACCGCAGTTTGAAAATTGGAAAATGGCGGTATCTGACGCAGCAGGAGGCAGCCATATTGCTGTCAGAATAAAAAGAGATGATTTCTAAGAAATTCTTAAATTTGCAAGGGATGAAAAATTTCTTGCAAATTTAACTTGCAATTTCAGAGAGAAGTCGTTATGATAGGTAGGAAGGAAATGTGCCCCAATGGGGGCAGAGCAGGAGTGAACAAGGAATGAATCGGGACATTTTGGCAGTCATCCAAGAGAATATGAGTACCTTCTCCAAGGGACAGAAGCGGATTGCCAACTACATCTTAGAATCTTACGACAAGGCGGCCTTTATGACCGCCAGTAAACTGGGCAAACGGGTGAATGTGAGTGAATCTACCGTGGTGCGCTTTGCCGCAGAGTTGGGGTATGACGGCTATCCCAGTATGCAGAAATCCCTTCAAAAAATGATTCGCAACCGGTTGACCTCAGTGCAGAGAATTGAAGTGGCAAACGACCGCATGGGGGACCAGGATGTACTGGATATGGTGCTCCAGTCTGATATTGAAAAAATACGCATGACCATGGAGGAGATTGACCGCAACAGCTTTGAAAAAACCAGCGATGCCATTGTGCATGCACGCCGAATCTATATCATTGGTGTGCGCTCCTCTGCCGCCATTGCCACCTTTATCAGCTTTTATTTTAATCTGATTTTTGACAATGTGGTGATGATTACCGCCAATACAGCCAGTGAAGTATTTGAAAGCCTTCTGCGTGTGGGAGAGGGGGACGTAGTCATTGGCATTAGTTTCCCACGCTATTCCAGCCGAGCAGTGCAGGCCATGAGTTTTGCCCGTGACCGTGGGGCAACCACCATTGCCATCACAGACAGTGAGGTCTCCCCTCTGGCTGCCATTGCCCGCTACACCTTAAAGGCACGCAGCGATATGGCCTCGTTTGTGGACTCTCTGGTGGCTCCGTTGAGCCTTGTCAATGCGCTGCTGGTGTCTGTGAGCCGAAAGAAAAATGAGGATCTCTCCAAAACCTTCCAGACTTTGGAGCAGATTTGGGAGGAGTACGGTGTCTATGAAAAGGCATCGGAGCAGTGAACGATGGCAGATTTGATTGTAATTGGTGCAGGTGCCGCAGGCATGATGGCAGCTCTGGCTGCCAGTGACTGCGGTATCTCTGTGTGTCTCATTGAGCGCAATGAGAAGGTGGGGCGAAAGCTCTACATCACGGGAAAAGGTCGCTGTAATGTGACCAACCACTGTTCTCCTCAGGAGGTATTGGAACACACCCCACACAACAGCCGCTTCCTATATGGTGCCATGACCCGCACGCCGCCCTCTTTTGTGGAAGGTTTCTTTGAAAAATTGGGGGTTCCCCTGAAGGTGGAGCGGGGCAATCGTGTCTTTCCAAAGTCAGACAAGGCGGCAGATGTGATTGATGCACTGCTGCGTGAACTGAGGCGCAAAAAGGTGCAGATTTTGAAAGACCGTGTGGTAGACCTTGTGACGTCCCCAGAGGGAACCATAACGGGGGTCAATGGGGAGCTGGGACAGTATCCCTGTCAGGCAGTGATTCTGGCAACCGGTGGGGCTTCCTATCCTGCAACCGGCTCCACAGGGGACGGCTATACCATGGCAGAGAGACTGGGGCATACCATTGTAGAACCAAAACCATCTCTGGTGCCCCTGGAGACGGTAGAGAATTTTTGCAGTCAGATGCAGGGGCTTGCCCTGAAAAATGTATCATTAAAGGTAAAAAACCAGAAAAATAAGGTGCTGTTTCACGAACAGGGGGAACTGCTCTTTACTCACTTTGGTGTATCAGGTCCCCTGGTACTCAGTGCCAGTGCCCACATGCGGGACTATCAAAAGGAGCAGTATACCTTTGTGATTGACTTAAAGCCGGCATTGGAGGAGCAGACCTTAGATGCAAGGCTGGTTCGGGAACTGTCTGAGCAGTCCAACCGGGATATGCAAAATGTGATGGGGGCATTGGTGCCAAGGCTGATGATTCCTGTGGTACTGTCCCTTGCCCAAATTCCACCGGAACGAAAGGCCCACGATGTGACAAAAGGGGAGCGGCGCAGGCTGCTGGACACATTAAAGGCACTGACCATACACATCCAAGGACCACGTCCCATTGCAGAGGCGATTGTCACCTCTGGGGGAATCAAAGTGGGAGAGGTGGACCCCAAAACCATGGCGTCCAAAAAGGTGCAGGGGCTGTTTCTCTGTGGGGAACTGCTGGACGTAGATGCCTACACAGGGGGCTTTAACCTGCAAATTGCCTGGGCAACAGGCAGAGCCGCTGGGGAAGGGGCAGCCCTGTATGTGCAGTCCACCCAGATGGAGCAGAAATCACAGTAGGAGCGAAGGAACTATGGAACATAGAAGCGTTGCCATTGATGGACCTGCTGGGGCAGGAAAAAGTACACTGGCACGGGCAATGGCACAACAACTGAATTTTCGATATGTAGATACAGGAGCCATTTATCGCACAGTAGCGTTGGGACTATATCGTACTGGGCAGGATGTTTCCAAAGTGTTGGAGCAGCCCCAATGTCTGGCGGCAATGGATATCCATATGGACTATGATACAGAGGGCTTACAGCATATGTACCTGAATGGGGAGGATGTCACCACTGCCATTCGGGAACACTATGTTTCTGCCATCACCTCTCAGGTGGCTGCACATCCCAATGTGCGGGCATTTTTGCTGGAAGTACAGAGAAAACAGGCAAATTTACACGATGTTGTGATGGATGGTCGGGATATTGGCACTGTGGTGCTCCCCCATGCAGATGTAAAAGTCTATCTCACTGCCTCACCGGAGGAGCGTGCAAGACGCCGGTATCTGGAACTGGAGCAGAAGGGGGATACCACCCCAATGGAGCAAGTGTTACAGGATATCATCAAGCGGGATGAACAGGATAAAAACCGCCCCATTGCCCCATTGAGACAGGCAGAGGATGCAGTTGTGCTGGATACTACAACCTTGAACCAAAAGGAGAGCTTGGATGCTTTGGTAACTCTGGTGAGAGAGAGGCTGTCTCTGTGAAAATGTCATTTTATTATCAGTTGGTTTACCGCATTGTATGGCTGTTTTTTTATCCCTTCCATCCGGTGCGTGTGGTGGGAAAGGAGCATATTCCAGAGGGTTCCGCAGTCATCTGTGCAAACCACTCGGATTTGTCTGACCCACTGTTTCTCTGTTTTGCGTTTACCCTGAAATATCAAATACGCCCTATGGCAAAAATCGAATTATCTCAGATTCCAGTGATTGGGAAGCTGCTGGAAAAAGCTGGGGTCATTTATGTGGACAGAGGCAATGCAGATGTGCATGCTGTAAAAGCTGCCATGCAGTGGCTGAGAAACAATCAAAAATTGCTGGTATTCCCAGAGGGAACCAGAGTACATGAGGGTGAGGCGGTGTCTGCCAAAAGTGGTGCTGCCCTGTTTGCCACCCGTACCAATTCCCCTATTTTGCCTGTCTACATCTCAAGAAAAAAATACTGGTTCCGTCCCACCCCTGTGATTATTGGAGAACCATACAGCCCACAGATTGCTGGTCGAAAAGCTACATCAGAGGAGCTGGAGACCATTGCAAATGACATGATGGACCGGATTTACCAGCTGGGAGGGGAAACAGAATGAAGTATCTTCTTGCAAAGTCCGCAGGATTCTGTTATGGTGTGAAGCGGGCAGTGGAGCTGGCGGAACAGGCGGCGAAAGAGACAGGAAACTGCTATATGCTGGGCTCTATCATCCATAATACCCATGTGGTTGGTCGGTTGGCAGACTTGGGGGTACAGACGGCAAACACCGTGGAGGAAATTCCACCCAACAGCACCGTCATCATTCGTTCTCATGGGGAGAGCAGGGACACCTTTGAGGCACTCAAAAAAAAGGGAGCCACCATCATAGATGCTACTTGCCCAAACGTGACCCACATTCACAAAATTGTGGCAGATGCAGAAAAAAGAGGGCGTCAACCTGTGATTATTGGCACACCTGACCATCCAGAGGTGATGGCAATCGCAGGATGGTGTGACCATCCAGTGGTATTATCTGGGGAGGAGGACTTAGAGCAGTGGCTGCATCTGTCTCCTGCACATGGACAGATGCCCCTGACCTTTGTATCCCAAACCACTTCTACCAGAAAAATATGGGATTCTTGCGTGAAAAAAGCAAAAAAAGAGTGTACAAGTCCCGAATTTTTTGATACAATATGTGGAGCGACATCAAAACGTCAGGGAGAGGCCAGTTCACTGGCTGCCCGGTGCGATAAAATGGTGGTCATCGGGGATGGCAAAAGCTCCAACACAAAACGCTTGGCGGAGATTTGTCAGGAGTCCTGTTCGGATGTCTATCGCATTGAACGTGCGGACGAGTTGGATTTAGAAAAGCTCTCTCAAGCGGATGTTGTCGGTATCACGGCAGGTGCGTCCACACCTGCGTGGATAATAAAGGAGGTTTGTGACAAAATGAGCAATGAAATCATGGAGGTTGGCGAGTCCTTTGCAGAATTGCTGGAGCAGTCAATCAAAACTTTGCATACGGGGGATAAGGTAACTGGTACTGTCATCGCAATCAGCCCTACCGAGGTACAGGTAGACCTGGGTACCAAGCACGCTGGCTACATTGCAGCTTCTGAGCTGACCGATGACCCCAATGCAAAGGTGGAAGACCTGGTCAAAATCGGTGATGAGATTGAGACATTTGTGGTGCGTGTCAACGATCAGGAGGGTGTGGTCAACCTGTCCAAGAAGCGTCTTGACGTGGTCAAGGGCTGGGAGGAGATTGAGGCTGCCCGTGAGAATGAGACCGTGGTAGAGGGTACTGTGGTTGAGGACAACAAGGGCGGTATCGTGGTGTCTGTCAAGGGCATCCGTGTCTTTGTTCCCGCTTCCCAGACTGGTCTGCCCCGTGAGGCAAGCATGGACACCCTGCTCAAGCAGAAGGTGCGCCTCATCATCACTGAGGTCAACCGTGCCCGCCGCCGTGTGGTTGGTTCCATCAGCAAGATTCAGCGTGCTGAGCGTGCTGCCGCTGCTGAGAAGGTGTGGGCTGAAATCGAGGAGGGCAAGCACTACACTGGTACTGTGAAGTCCCTGACTTCCTACGGTGCCTTTGTTGACATCGGTGGTGTGGACGGCATGGTTCACATCTCTGAGCTGTCTTGGAGCCGCATCAAGCATCCTTCCGAGGTTGTGAAGGTGGGCGACACTGTGGATGTGTATGTCATTGCAGCCGACAAGGAGAAGAAGAAGATTTCTCTGGGCATGAAGGACCACAGTCAGGACCCCTGGACTGTGTTCACCAGCACCTATCAGGTGGGTGACGTTGCCAATGCCCGTGTTGTGAAGCTGATGACCTTCGGTGCCTTTGCTGAGGTTGTACCCGGTGTGGATGGTCTGATTCATATTTCCCAGATTGCTGACCACCGCATTGAGAAGCCCGGCGATGTACTGGCTGAGGGCGATAAGGTAGATGTGAAAATCACTGATATTGACATGGAGAACAAGAAGGTTTCCCTGTCTATCCGTGCCCTGCTGGAGAAGCCTGAGGCAGAGGAAGCAGCTGCTGCCGACGAGGAGTAAGCACTCCACATTTTTCAAAAAATGGAATGAAACGACACATGGAGAAAATCCATGTGTCGTTTTTTTAAGACTCAGTGGACAAATGTTCCCTTTTATATTATAATAGGGTAAAATAGGTCTAGTTTGAAAGGATAGAAAACAAGTCGAATCGTCCATGACTGGGAGGGCAAAAACAGGATGGTACAGAGTTATGAGGAATACAAGAAACAGATGATTGAGCTGGTGAAGGAGTTTGTCAATGCTGTGGCTGAAAAAGAGTATGGAAAACTGCATTCTATTGCATGGACGGAGAGTTGGTGCAGAGATGGAGAAACACAGGAGGAAGGGTTTTTGTCTTTTGGAACTTGGTTAGATGACCAGTTATCCCTTTGGGCTGAGGACGAGGGCAGACCATTTGTTGTGGACTGTTTCAACATAGAATACTTAGATTTTGGAGAAGAAAATCCAGTTCCATCCAGCGATGGAACCCTATTTTGTGCAACCTATCAGCCCACCAATACAGGGGAACAACTGGATTTCTGGTTTGAACTGGATGGAAGGCTCAGAGAAGATGGAACCTTGTTTCTGGTGTTTGATTTGAACATGTGACCATTGTAATAATAGGATACCACAGATAGGGAAAGAACTTGACATACTGGAGCAAATAGAGCATGGATTTGCACAGGGTCAATACCATCAAAGGAAATTTCGAAAAAGAGAGGATAAAATTGAACTTCTCTCAGGAAATCATGGATGCAATCGAGAAAATTTTGCATCAATATGGCGAAAATGGAATGCTTCATGCCCCTTATCAGGGAAAAAGGGATGAAACCATACCAAAAGAACTGTTTGCCGTATTACAGGTCAGTAATGGGATTTCAGAAGGAATGTGTCTGCCCAGTTCTGGTGAAAGAGAGGAAATTGGGTGGATTTTCTATCCATATGAGATGATATTGGAATGGACAACATTTTATCAAGCCAACTATGGAATAGAAGGAGTTATATTTTCCGAGGATGGTGCAGATGGTGTTTACTGTTTGAAGTCAAATGGAATGGTTACTTGCTTCTATGGTGTAGATGACGAAGAAATTCCAGTAGCAGATACCCTGTGGGATTTTTTGAGCGGTCATTCCCACATTGCAGGAGAGGAAGGGAACGATATTTGTTAATGATTCAGACAGTTTCCCTCACATGGAACAAAAAAACAAGAGGGGCACAGTTTGCGGAGGAGCGCAGCCAGTTTCCTATGGCATATCCCATAGAACCTATCACTCAAAATCAGGAAGTGGTGGTATACCCATTGAGATTTATTCAAACAGAGCATGGGATTGTATCATATGAAACATGGATGGGGCAAATTTTAAAACGGGATTTGCCTGCAATGGGTTTTTCGACGGCTGAAATAGAAACCAGAATTTCCAAAGAACAGTCACAGCACAAAAAATGGGAGGGCTACCACTCCGTTCAAGAGGTCAAACTACCCAATTTGTCCATTCAACCACACCAAAATCAGTATGAGGTCAATTTCCACTATGACAGGTTCCAAAGTGGGATGCCATTTCGTCGAGGGCATAACAAAGATTACCATAATCCACAGTCACCCCTGTATGGGCAGGATTGTCTCAATGAAACCGCTTTTTTACTCAAGGAAAACCAATATGGGCGTTTGATGTGGAATGAACGAAAAAGAGAAGGGGAGACAGGGGACTGGTACTATCAATTCCATGTGTATCACCTCTATTTCTCCGCAACACAGAAAATCAATCCAACCCTTTTTACCAGTCGAAGTCCAGAGTATGATTACAGACAGCTTGCCGTGTTATATTGAACATCTATGAAAATATGGAGGAGAGGGGAAACGAAATGGTATCTTCAGAATGCGTTTGTGATGCTGAACTGCTGGTATATTCCTTCCCCAAAAAACTGGAAGCAGATGTGAGACTGGTGGCACAGGGGATTCCAAATCAGGTTTATGCAAGTGGGAGTTGTTCTTATACACTGCTGGATGGAGAAGAAATTGTATTTCCATACCGTATTTATGGGACAGAAAAAATAAAATTGCCAGTCAATCTCACTGCCACACAAAAACTTGTAGCCCATGCCATACTGTCCAGAAGCAACAACGGCTTTACAAGGGAAATCCACATACGGGAACTTTTGAAAGGGGAACTTCCAGATTGGGTGTTTCCCTATATTCTAAAATTATCCGATGAATATGTGGTGGAAATCCTAGAAACCATCTATGATTCCTTACATACGCAAAATTGCGACCAGCTCAAAAACTTTTGTAGACAGAATGTTGCTTCCTTTGTGCGCAGTTATGACAGAATGGCAAGTTATTGGGGGGAATATGGAAAAGGAGTCTCCTTTCATCAATATGTAGGGAAAAAGCTGTTTCGAGAATGTTTTGGCTATCAACGGTCTCTGTGGCGCATGGTGGGATGTTAATACCCATGCTGGATACTTCATTTGGAGTTGGGGCAACAACATCTGAAAAAGGAGAGAAGCCTATATGTTAGAAATGGTTTTGATGGTCGGTTTATTTGGATTTCTGGTTTTAACAGGGTTTCAAATTTGACGAAAAATCAGCGTGTATTTTGATGGGTTAAAATGGAGTGGGTCACTGTGTATTCGGTCTACTATATTACATGACCTGTTGGTTTCTAGCTGTCGGAAAAACTGTAAAACGGGGCAGTTGCTTTACGCCTCCTATGGCAATTCTCTTCAAATGACTACGCTAGGGTTGTTTGCCCACTTGACCATCGACGTTTCTGGAATTGTCCTGTTTTGGTTTGGTGTGAAAAAGTATGTTCTTCTGCAAAATTGCTATTTTGAAATGATGTGTGCGTTTGTCTGTTGATTTTTCTTTTGTGTGTTCTTTTTTGTTTTGGATTTCATAAAAATACCTTCAGCATAGTTTGGGCGGAAACCCACTGCCTTTAGGCGGTGGGAGGAGCCCTGTTCGTAAC
>CALWVS010000041.1 GCA_944385095.1 uncultured Oscillospiraceae bacterium | reverse complement strand
CGTATCCAGTTAAAGACTGGAGAGGCACCGCTGATGCGACGCCTCTCTACCTAAAACTCTATATTTTCCTACCAGGGCTCTTTTTTGTATTGTCTGCACATGATGGGGCTGTTCAAATTCCTCGGGACTCTCTTTGAGTCGATTATTTTGGGACAATGAGCAGTTTTGCGGGGGACAAGCTCAGACAATTTACTTAATCATGCTTGCTACTTCAGCAGCAAAATCGTCTTCCTGCTTCTCGATGCCCTCGCCAGTAGCAAAACGGGTAAATGCCTTCACCACAATCTTGCCGCCCAGCTGCTTGGCAACCTCAGCAACATGCTTCTCAACAGAAATCTTGTTCTCCTTTACGAAAGCCTGCTGCAGGAGGCAGTTCTCCTCATAGTACTTGCCGATACGACCCATTACCATCTTTTCAATGATATTCTCGGGCTTGTTGGCGTTCTTGGGGTCTTCCTTTGCCTGAATCAGCAGGATTTCCTTCTCCTTGTCCAGAGTAGACTGATCCACGTCAGACTTATCCAGGAAAGAGGGGTTCATAGCGGCGATCTGCATGGCAACATCCTTGCCCAGCTCAGTGACCTGAGCAGCCTCAATGCCCTCAACTTCCATGTTGACCAGTACGCCAATCTTACCACCCATGTGGATGTAGGGCACATTCACACCCTCAGCATAACGGACAAAGCGGCGAATCTGAATGTTCTCACCGATAGCCAGAACCTTATCAGCGGTGACATCGGCTACAGTACGGTCAGTTCCAGGATAGGTGCATGCCTTCAAAGCCTCTACATCAGCGGGATTCTCAGTGGCAACCAGATTGGCAAGGTCAGTAACAAAGCTCTGGAACACCTCGTTCTTTGCCACAAAGTCGGTCTGGGAGTTGACCTCAATCACAACACCAACACCGTTGTCAGCCACAATGGCGTAGGAAACACCTTCAGCGGCAATCTTGCCAGCCTTCTTAGTCTGAGCAGCCAGACCCTTTTCACGCAGCCACTCAATGGCCTTGTCAAAGTCACCGTTTGCCTCAGTGAGAGCCTTCTTACAGTCCATCATACCTACGCCAGTCATTTCGCGCAGCTTCTGTACGTCCTTAGCGGAAATAGCCATAATCAATTACCTCCATATGGTTTTATTACAATTCTCATTTAAAAAACGCCCGCCCGTCTGGGCGGGCGTTTAAAAAGCCAGTAAATGAGTCAGAAATTACTCAGCAGCGGTCTCAGCCTCAGCTTCAACCTCAGCAACAGGAGCCTCATCCACACCCTGCTTGCCCTCCTGAATGGCGTTTGCCATCACAGAGGAGATGAGCTTAATGGCACGAATGGCGTCGTCGTTGCCGGGAATGACATAGTCAATCTCGTCGGGATCACAGTTGGTGTCAACAATGGCAACAATGGGGATATTCAGCTTGCGTGCCTCGTTGATGGCATTGCGCTCCTTGCGGGGGTCAACTACAAACAGAGCACCAGGCAGCTTCTTCATCTCAACAACACCGCCCAGATACTTTTCCAGCTTTGCAATCTCGCCCATGTGCTTCATAACTTCCTTCTTGGGAAGCATGTCAAAGGTGCCGTCCTCCTGCATACGCTTGAGCTGATTCAGACGCTCCACACGACCACGCATGGTCTTGAAGTTGGTCAGCATACCACCCAGCCAGCGAGCATTCACATAGTACATGCCAACACGGGAAGCCTCTTCCTTAATGGCGTCCTGAGCCTGCTTCTTAGTACCAACAAACAGCAGGGTCTCACCCTTCTCGCCCAGCTCACGGACAAAGTTGTAAGCCTCTTCCAGCTTCTTTACAGTCTTTTGCAGGTCAATGATATAGATACCATTGCGCTCGGTGTAAATGTAGGTTGCCATTTTGGGGTTCCAGCGGCGGGTCTGGTGACCGAAGTGTACGCCAGCCTCCAGCAGCTGCTTCATAGATACGACTGCCATGTTTTTTTCCTCCTAAAAATTCAGTTTCATCTTTCTGGGCACTTCATACCCCTCACCAACCTGATGAAAAATCAGGCACTGGGCAATGGGTCAGTTATCCCAGGCATAATGCCTCGATAGTATAGCATAATTTAAAATAAAATGCAATACTTTTCTGGAAAAATCGTGTCACATCAGGGGGGCAAACACACGAAGCAGATTTCGATAGAGGCGGACAATGGGATTTAACCGCCGCCACCTGCGCAGGGTGACACGTTCACAGTGGGATATGGTGTGCAGAAAATCGTCACGAATATCACGGATACAGGGGGCATCACACATCCAAACACCATCTTCAAAGTGAAGAAACAGGCTGCGGTAATCCAGATTGACTGTACCCACCGTGGCAAACCGGTCATCTACCACAAAATTTTTCGCATGAATAAAACCGGGTGTATATTCATAAATCCGCACACCAGCTTCCAATAAAGGGGGATAGTGGGCTCTGGTCACCTCCTGTACATACCGCTTATCTGGGATATGGGGTGTGATGATACGCACATCTACGCCAGATTTGGCAGCGTTGCATAGAGCAGTGTTAGTGGCTCCATCAATAATCAGATAAGGTGTGGTGATATAGATATATTTTCTGGCTTTGGAAATCATATTGAGATAGACTGTCTGTCCCACAGCTTCCTGGTCAAGGGGAGTGTCTGTGTAGGGCTGCACATATCCCGTCCAAACCTTGACATGTGCGGGGGGTGGGCGGAACTGGCTCAAATCTTCTTCCCAGCCACAACAAAAATCCCACATGGTCAGAAACATCACCGTCATAGACCAGACAGCATCCCCCTCCAGACGTAAAACACTGTCTTTCCAGTGCCCAAAGCGGTTGCGACGGTTGATATATTCATCTGCCAAGTTAATACCACCAGTATACCCAATTTTCCCGTCTATAATCAGGAGTTTTCTGTGATCTCGGTTGTTTAGGCGCAGAGAGAGAATAGGGACAAAGCGGTTAAATACACGGCACTGAATCCCTTTGGCGTGGAGCTGCTCATTGTAATTGCGTGGCAGTGTAAACATACAGCCCATGTCATCATAGATAATGCGGATTTCTACGCCCTGTGCCGCCTTTTCTTCCAAAACCTCTAAAATCGATTCCCAGAATACCCCGTTGTCTATAATAAAATATTCCAGAAAAATATAGTGTTCTGCTGTTTTTAATGCAGAAATCATGCTGGGAAATGCAGCATCACCCAGAGAAAAGTATTCTGTTTCCGTGTTGGTGTAGGCAGGGGCGCAGGCATACCGTTCCAGATAGCGGGCTTGGCTGGCAGCATCTTCCCCCATAGGTAACAGGTCATCTGCCTTGAAATCGGTTTTTAGTTGCTGTGCAGATTGGTGGGCAATGCGCTGCATTTGTTCTTGTGAGCGATGGGAGATGTAACCACCACCAACTAACAAATAAAATACACCACCAAACACAGGAAATGGAAGCACCAGCAAAAGCCAGGCGATTTTGTAGGCAGATTCCATCCGACTGCCAAGAATCAACAGGGCAGAAAAAATACTAATTGCAATACAGACTTGATAAAATAACGAGGTGTGTTCAGAAAAAAAGGAAATCATGAACACGATGGTGGCACATTGCAGCAGAAGGGACAATGCCACAAAGACAGAACGATGGAATAAAAGATAGATGAGTTTTTTAAACAAATCATTCACCTCACAGATGGGGAGATGGGTTTAAAAAGTGGAGTGCAGAGAGGCAGAGATGGTTCCATCTTCCAACAAAATCATGCCATAGTGGCGGTGGGCAGCTCCAGGATTCATCACCAGCAGTCCATCTTCCAACGTTTCACAGTAGGGGCGATGGGTATGCCCAAACAGCAGTATGTTGGCATTTACGCTGCGTGCCTCAGCAATGGCATGGGTGTAGGTGTCTTTGACCAGCCACAGATGACCGTGGGAGAGTAAGATAGACTGACCTGCCAGAGAAATTTGTTTTTTGGCAGGTTCTGCTGTCCAGCCGTCGCAGTTGCCTGGAACTATGGTCATGGGCAGTTTGGGGTAGATATAGGACAGCTCCTCAGCATCAGACATCAAATCGCCAAGATGGATGACATGGTCTGGGTGGTGTGTTTCAATGGCTTCAATCATGCCAGAGGTAGAGCGATGGGAGTCAGAAAAAATAAGAAGTTTCAAAGTTGTCACCTTACCTTATATGTTGCATATACTGAATTGAATCTAATTATAAAGGGGATATGGGATATGGAGGAACAGAAAGAAATCTTAAAACAGATGGCGAAGTCAGGGGAGGCAGCCAGATTGATGGAACTGCTGAACCAGAAAGGCAGTGTACAGCAGGCAGCACAGGCGGCAGCAAAAGGGGATGTAAGCCAGCTCAAAGGGATGATTGAGCAGTTGATGAACACCAAAGATGGCTCAGAACTGATTGAGCGCATCAATAGAAAAGCCAAAGAGGCGGGGCTCTCCTGATGAATCAATGAGAAGGGAAAGGGGGCGGATTGTGTGGGGGAGTTTGAAGACCAATTAAATGCAGTGTTGTCTGATACAGCAGCAATGGAGCAGATTATGGCATTGGCCCAGTCTCTGGGTGCAGGGAAAAGTCAGTCCGCTCCCGATAACCAGAGGGAAGAAAGCCAATCAACAGAGAGTCAGCAGGGGAGCGGGCTTTTCAACGGATTGTCTGGCATAGATCCTAAGATGCTGCAAATTGGCATGGAACTATTTCAGGAATATCAGAGAGAAGATGACAGAAATACTGCGTTATTGGAGGCTCTGCGCCCTTTTTTGCGAAAGGAGCGGCAGAAGCGATTGGATAAGGCAATTCAACTGGCGCGTATTTCCAGAGTGGTACGCAAAGCCTACCAGACCATGAAAGAAAAAGGGGGAGAGGAGGATGTATAATCGTTATATCCCAAATGGCACAGGTTATACCCGTATCTGGGAAAAAGAGGAACAGGAGGAGCCTGTTGTTGTCTATCCACAGAACCATCCCATGCAGTCTATGTCACAGGAGAAAAGAATGCCTGTTTCCAAGGGATTTGGTCTGGATACGCTGCTGAAAGGGTTCAAAATAGGGGAGTTTGACAGCGGTGATTTACTGCTGTTATTGATTTTACTGTTGCTGTTAAAGGAGGGAGAGCAAATCGAATTGGTGGTGGCACTGGCTGTTGTCTTGTTCTGGAATTTTGGAGACCAGGAAAAAGAACAGTAGGGACGACCTGTGCAAAGTCGTCCCTAGTAATTCAAAATTGGTGCAGGATTTCCCCATCAGGCAGAGCAAAAGAGGCAGAGGAGGGGCATGGAGTGGTCACAGAGGTATAGCCAGTCATGCGATAGACCAGTTGCCCATCCAGTTTCTGTTCTGCCCCCATCAGAAGCCCATGCTCTGTACTGACCCAATATTGCTCCATACAGGATTGGGTGCGCTGTACTGTGACACTGACACAGGCATACCCATTTTTCATCTCATAATTGGCAGAGAGAATCATGGATGGTTCAAGGGAGAGGACAGTTTCATAGGTTGGGATATGTTGGCTCAAATCTGTGGTCTGTTCTTCCATGGAAATGGAGAATGTCTGCTCATTTCCCTCATACCAGAAGTAGTTGGTTGTTAAGTCGGATAAATCATGGCGCACAACACCGGATGGAAGCACCTGACGGATATGGGAATAGTCCTGATCCACCCAATGCTGTACATATATGGTGCTACTGCCACCATCCCACAGGGTTTCAACCGATAGTTCCCGATAATAACTCTCAGGGCGGTTGAGTGTGGACAAGATGCTTTGAACCGTCTCTGGTGTTACATCAATACGCCACAGTTCCTGTTCTTGTTCTGGGGATGATGTGTGGGAACTGGAGGAATCCTCAACCTCAGCCAGAGAGACAGAAGGAAACTGAATGAAAAAAAGATTGCGACCAAAACTGGCAAAAAGTGCAGTCACAATGAGGCATGTGATGGCAACGGCAATCAACAGTCGATTTTTTGCATCCATAACATCACCTCACCCTGTCAAGATTATGTACCAAAGGGGACAGGAGGATGTTCTCTCAGTCCAAAGTAGTGTTCAATGGCATCTGCAATTCGTACACAGGCGGTTCCATCGCCATAGGGGTTGACAGCATGTGCCATTTGATGATAGGCAGTTTCATTGGTGAGAAGTTCCTTTGCCATTTCATAGATGACAGTTTCTTCCACACCTGCCAGTTTGACAGTGCCAGCTTCCACCGCCTCTGGACGTTCCGTTTCCCGACGCAGCACCAGAACAGGTTTACCAAGGGCGGGGGCCTCCTCCTGAAGCCCACCAGAATCGGTCATAACCAGATGACAGCGGGACATGAGATTGTGCATTTCATCCACTGCCAGTGGAGCAATCAGGTGAATACGGGGATGGTTGTCCAAATACTTGTGAGCCACTTCCTGAACCACAGGGGACAGATGGACAGGATAGACCAACTCCACATCTGAAAAATCTTCTGCAATGCGACGCAGTGCAGTCATAATCTGTTCCATCGGTGTACCATAGTTTTCCCGGCGGTGGCAGGTGACAAGAATCACCTTCTTTTGAGTGTAGTCCAGTTGATTCAAAATGGGCTGAGAAAACTGGAAGTGGGGAACTACTGTGGTTTGCAGTGCATCAATAACAGTATTTCCAGTGAGATAAACACCTCTTGTAATATTTTCACGGGCTAAATTTTCCCGATTGGATACCGTAGGACAGAAATGTAGGTCTGCAATGGCTCCCACCATTTTCCGGTTCATTTCCTCAGGGAAGGGGGACCACTTGTCATAGGTACGCAAACCAGCCTCCACATGCCCCACAGGGATTTGATGATAAAAGGCGGCAAGTGCGCCGGCAAATGTGGTTGAGGTGTCACCATGTACCAGCACCAAGTCAGGCTTTGCCTGTTCCAACACATCATCCATCCCCAAAAGACATTTTGAAGTAATGGTAGAAAGAGTCTGTCTGGGTTGCATGATGTTCAGGTCGTAGTCTGGTTTCAGTTGAAAGATGTTTAATACAGAGTCCAGCATTTCACGGTGCTGGGCAGTGACACAGCAAAGAGCATGGATATTAGGACGTTTTGCCAGCTCCAGAGCCAGAGGAGCCATTTTAATGGCCTCGGGACGGGTGCCAAAGATGGTCATAACAGTAACTGGTTTCATTTATCAGATCGCTCCTCTTCTCCAAAAAAGTAGTGATTTCCTGCCACATCGGTGGGGGGGTTGTTTAATTTTCGTGGTTTGGCTCCCTCACGGGCAGTGGGAGGGTCAGGTTCCTGATGGGTCTGGTCGTTGTGTGCCAGATAGAGTTTGGCAGCCAGTCCGCCAGCCACACATACTGTCAGGAAAAACAGAATGGCTTTCAATACGTTGGTGGTGGTCAGCATCACAGCAGAAAGCCCAAGAATGGCACTGATGACATAGAGAACAGCCACGGCCTGTTTTTGAGAGAAACCCATATCAATGAGACGGTGGTGAATATGACCACGGTCTGGTGCCATAGGGCTTTGTCCTTTAGAGACACGGCGGAAGATGGCAAAACAGGTGTCGAAAATGGGAAGCCCCAGCATCAGGAAGGGGACAGCAAAAGAAATAATGGCATAGGACTTGAAAAGACCATTGATGGACACAGTGGCTAAAATAAATCCAAGAAAGGTAGAACCAGTGTCCCCCATAAAGATTTTAGCAGGGTTGAGATTATAGGGTAAAAAACCAATACAGGCACCAGCCAGAGCAGCCATCAACAGAGCCACATCTGGTTCAGCCACAGACAAGGCAATGACCAGCATGGTCATGGAGCTAATGGTAGAAACACCACAGGCAAGCCCATCTAACCCATCAATTAGATTGACTGCATTGGTAATACCCACAATCCAGAGTACCGATATCGGAATGGAGAGAATGCCTAAATCCCAATAGGGGTTACTGCTAAATAGATTGGGGTTGGAAAGAATTTCAATTTTATTTCCCATCACCACAGCCACGGAGGCAGCTACAATTTGTATTACAAATTTTGGTTTGGCTGGCAGAGCATAGATGTCATCAAAAATACCCAGAATGACAATCATCACGGAACCTAATAACATCCCACGCAGTGGAGCATCCAGTGGAATAAAAATCAAGGCACTGAGAATAAAGCCAAAGAAAATGGCAAGCCCACCCATACGGGGAATGGGATGGTTGTGCATGCGTCTGGCATCTTTTGGCACATCCACAGCACCAATTTTAAAAGCGAGGGAGCGGACAACGGGCGTAGCAATAAAGGAGACAATGGCAGCAGCCAGCAGAGCTGCAAACACTGCACCAATGACAGAAAGTTGAATAGCCATGAAAGAATCCTCTTTGTTATAATAAATCATATCAGATAAACTGGAATGCAGATTGCTTCCAGTTTATCTGTTCTAGTTCAACGAGCCACAAAGCCCACTTTCTTATATACTTTGCGCAAGGTTTTATTTGCAGTGTAGGCAGCTTTCTCTGCACCTGCTTTGTAGACACCCTCTAAATAGGCTTTGTCATTGAGAATACGGGTTGCCTCCTCTCGAATGGGACGCAGGGTTTCAATGACAGCCTCCCCAACCGCAGGTTTGAACTTGCCATAACCGCAGCCGTCAAATTCAGCCTCAATTTCTGCATAACTTTTACCAGTGACAGCGGAGTAAATGGACATGAGATTGGATACACCAGGTTTTTGTTCCACATCATATCGGACACAATGTTCTGTATCGCTGTCAGTTATGGCACGCTTGAACTTGCGCTGAATGTCCTCAGGCTTTTCCAGCAGGAACACACAGCCCTCAGGCATGGATTTGCTCATTTTGCTCTCTGGTGCATTCAGAGACATGACACGGGCACCAGTGGCAGGAATATATGGCTCAGGAATTTTAAACACATCCCCATGAAAATGGTTGAAACGCTGGGCAATGTTTCGGGTCAACTCCACATGCTGTTTCTGGTCATTGCCCACGGGGACTAAATCAGGCTGATAGAGCAGAATATCCGCAGCCATCAGAGAGGGGTAAGTGAACAGTCCACCATTGATATTATCTGCATGTTTGGCAGATTTATCCTTAAACTGGGTCATACGGGACAGCTCACCAAACATGGTATAGCAGTTGAGAATCCAGCCCAATTCCGCATGGGCAGGTACATGGGACTGAATAAACAGAGTATTTTTTTCGGGGTCCAGCCCACAGGCGATATATTGGGCAAGCTGCTCCAGTGTTCTGCGGCGCAAATCAGCAGGGGTTTGACGCACAGTAATGGTGTGCATAT
Organism: uncultured Oscillospiraceae bacterium; assembly: GCA_944385095.1. Classification (GTDB taxonomy): domain Bacteria; phylum Bacillota; class Clostridia; order Oscillospirales; family Oscillospiraceae; genus Lawsonibacter. The sequence continues at coordinate 3,104 of CALWVS010000041.1, read as the reverse complement.
CTGCCATAAAATAGTAGCAGTCAAATTCCTCTGCCCGGGCACCCCAGTTTTTGATTGCCCCCAGATAGTTGCCAAGGTGCAAATCACCGCTGGGCTGAATGCCGGAGACCATTACTTTTTTCTTTTGTTCTTCCATTGTATCAACACAACCTTTTCAGGGAAATTTCTAATTACAACAGGGATTCTAAGGAAGTATAGCACAGTTTTGGGAAAAAGGCAATGCAAAGAACAGAGAGCAAAAAAAGAGAAAATGGTGTAAAATTTCTTGCAAAAAGATGGAAACTATATTAAAATAGGCAACACAACAGAAAAGAGTATTGAAACAAACGGAGGAAAGCCAAATGGGATTGGACTATCAGTATTTTGAGCAGATGGAGGCAAAAATTCCAAAAGGGAAGGTACGCACCCGCTTTGCCCCATCCCCCACAGGGTATATGCATGTGGGAAATTTGCGCACTGCCCTCTATACATGGCTGATTGCACGCCATGGAAAAGGCACTTTTATTTTGCGCATTGAGGATACCGACCAGGGACGTCTGGTAGAAGGAGCCACAGATGTGATTTACCGCACTATGGCAGAGTGTAAACTGGACCATGACGAAGGACCTGATGTGGGTGGACCTGTTGCTCCCTATATTCAGTCTGAGCGTCGGGACACCTATGGACAGTATGCCCGTCTGTTGGTGGAAAAGGGACACGCCTACTACTGCTTCTGTGAAAAGAACGAGACCGAGGAGGAGCAGTTTGATAAGGTGGAGGACCCATGCCGCTCCATGAGTTTGGAGGAGGCACTGGCAAAGGTAGAGGCAGGGGAGCCTTATGTGATTCGCCAGAAAATTCCACACGGAGGCACAACCATCTTCCAGGATGCTATTTTTGGAGATATTACAGTAGAAAATGATACTTTGGATGATCAAGTTCTGCTGAAACGGGATGGACTGCCCACTTATAACTTTGCAAATGTGATTGATGACCATTTAATGGGAATCACCCATGTGGTGCGTGGCAGTGAGTATTTGTCCTCTGCCCCAAAATATAATTTGCTGTATCAGGCATTTGGATGGGATGTGCCCACCTATGTACACTGTTCTCCCGTGATGCGGGATGCACAGCATAAAATGTCCAAACGCCACGGCGACCCATCCTATGAGGACTTGAAGGCACAGGGCTACCTGACTGAAGCCATTCTGAACTATGTGGCTCTGCTGGGCTGGTCTCCCAGAGGAGAACTGGCAGAAAAGGAAATTTTCACACTGGATGAACTGGTGGAGGCATTTGAACTGACTGGTGTTTCCAAATCTCCTGCGATTTTTGACATTGATAAACTGACTCATTTCAATGCCATTTACCTGCGCTCCATGTCCCCAGAGGCATTTTTGGAGGTGGCTGCACCCTATATCCGTCAGAGTGTCACCAAATATGACCCTGCACTGATTGCACCTCTGCTTCAGGCTCGCTGTGAAAAGCTGACAGAGATTCCAGAGAAGGTAGATTTCTTTGACACACTGCCAGAATATTCTGTGGAGCTGTTCACCAACAAGAAATCCAAGTGCAATCCAGAGGTATCAAAAGCCATGTTGGAGGCAGTGATTCCCATGTTGGATGGTATCACACAGTGGACCACAGAAGCCATTCATGATGGTTTGATTACACTGGCAGAAAAGCTGGAAGTGAAAAATGCCACCCTGATGTGGCCGGTGCGCATTGCTGCCGCTGGAAAGTCTGTCACCCCTGGCGGCGCAGTGGAAATTTGCCATATTTTGGGCAAAGAGGAGACCCTGCGTCGTCTGAAACTGGGTCTGGAAAAACTGGGTTAATCCCAGATTGGGCACATAAAAACTCCCTTTCTGATGAGGCAAAAAATGCTTCACAGAAAGGGAGTTTTTTGTTTGGGTGGTCGATTGTGTCAGGAACTGAACAGACCTGTTTGGATGGGCGGCTGGGTATTGTGTTTGGACAACAATTTTTCCAGCTGTTTTGCGATTTCCTCCACAATAGCATAACATGGTGATTCATATCCCACAACCTGTAAATCTCTCAATTCGACACAATGCAACGTACCATAGAAGCCCAGTACAAATTCGGTCAATTCAGAAATAAGCTGGTAGTCCTCCATATTTTGAGCATCATTCTGCCCATCTTTTGCGGTCATAAGCCCAATGATACCTGCTGCCACGGTAAACGCACCACAACAGGATTGTTTGGTTTGCATGCCTAGTCCCATCACAGAGAACATTTTTCTTGTTTCTTCTGACAGATGTAAGTGATAATATTCATTACATGCCTGAAACATGGCTTCTGCACAGGATAAATCTGTGCCAATGTGATAATAGTTTACCAGTTCATACAGTTTCATGTTACCCATACCATACTCCCCATCTTGTGTCTTTTGTGTTTATACTTTTTGGTTCAGTGTTTCTTTTCGGTAGCACTCATACTCGTAAAATGCCTCTTGACAGGATTGTTCTGAATATTCTAGTAGCAATTCGATTGTATCAGCATAGAGTTTTAGCCATTGTACTAGTTTATTTTTGATGTTTGGGTCGATGTGTTCTAATTTCCCACCTGGTACAATCCATAAATTGATTTGATATAGGATTCCGTAGAGATCAGCCATCAGATCTCTGTCAATTTGTTCTGCTGCAAATTCTGAAGACAGCACTTTTAGGCATTCCATAACTTCAACGAAATTTTCCTCATTAAATTGACCATCAAAATAGTTCAATGAACCAATCAAACCATGTCTCCATTTTGGATGGTTGATATCAGGATGACGCCCAGAATGAAAACGAAGCTGGATCAGTGCTTCTTCCCTGTTCATCACAAAGCCTCCCTTTCCTGTTGAAACATTGAAAACGAAAAAAGACCAAGCTCCTGAATGGAATCTTGGTCAAATGGGCAGAAAATAGACTGAACAGGAGACCCAGCTATTTTCAATGCCTTTTATGTTATCATACAACATCAGCAATCGTACTTAATAGAAAACCCCGTAGATTCTGCCATCTACGGGGTTTTACAAACCATTTCTGGTACGGCTGAAGGGATTCGAACCCCCGACCTTTTGGTTCGTAGCCAAACACTCTATCCAGCTGAGCTACAGCCGC
>CALWVS010000040.1 GCA_944385095.1 uncultured Oscillospiraceae bacterium | reverse complement strand
AGTGTAGCTCATCTGGTAGAGCGCCACCTTGCCAAGGTGGAGGTAGCGAGTTCGAGCCTCGTCACTCGCTCCAATTTAAGGAGCACACCTTTTTGGTGTGCTTTTTCATTCGTGTCCATGGGCCCGTTATTCCCCACGAATGAAGTTGTGAGTGATTGGCAACGGGCTTCCCTTCTCAGGGAAGCCCGTTTTTTATTTTGATTTGAAAGGATGATTCCCAAAATGTCACAAAATACACATTCTTTTATGGGTACCACCCCAATCAAACCGCTTTTACTCTCCATGTCAGCTCCTGTGATGATCTCTATGCTCATCAGTGCCATCTACAATCTGGTTGACAGTATTTATGTGGCACAGGTCAGCGACTTGGACTTTCTGGCTCTGTCCTATGCCTATCCCATCCAGCTATTGATGATTGCCTTTTGTACTGGAACTGGCATCGGATTCAGTGCTATTTTCTCCAAAAAGCTGGGGGAAGGGGACAAAAAAACAGCCAATCTGGTGGCATTTCACGGCTTCTTCCTCTATGGTTGCTGTTGGCTCCTATTTCTGGTCTTTGGGCTTGTGGGTACGCCTGTGTTTTTTCACTTCTCCACCTCCGACCCTGTGGTGATGGATGCTGGAATTCGCTATCTCACAGTCTGTTGTATTGGCTCTGTGGGGCTGTGCACCCAGTTTATCTGTGAACGCATCTTACAAGCCACTGGTCATCCAGCCGGTTTTATGATTGTGCAAGGTTCTGGTGCACTGTTGAATATTGTGTTAGACCCCCTGTTTATTTTTCATTTTGATATGGGTGTCACTGGTGCCGCCGTGGCTACTGTCATTGGTCAAATCTGTGGTGGGCTGATTGGGCTTACCTTACTATACAGAATCCGTACCCAATTTCCACTTTCTATACAAGGGGTTCGTATCCATTGGTCTTTCCTGCGTGAAATTATGGAAATTTCCATTCCTGCCATTGTGATGCAATCCCTGTCCAGTTTTATGTCCCTGGGATTGAACCAACTGCTCACCCTCTGGTCCAACACGGCGGTATTTGTATTGGGGGTTTACTTCAAAATTCAGTCCTTCATCTTTATGCCTGCCTTTGGCATCAGCAGTGGTCTGATTCCCATTATTGGATATCATGTTGGTGCAAAAAATCCACATCGTATCCGCAGTGTTATCCGTTTTGGGCTTCAGCTTGCCATTGGTATGGGGGTTTTGGGCATGGTTCTACTGTGTCTGTTTGCCCCCATCCTGTTAAAAATATGTTTCCATGCCACTGCACAGACTTTGGATATGGGGATTTTCGCATTGCGTCTTGCAAGCCTCAGCTTTCCTCTGGCTGCCATTAGTGTCATTTTCTCATCTGTTTTTCAGGCTCTCGGGCGAGGTGTCCTATCCCTCATCTTATCTCTGTTCAGACAGCTCCTCTTTCTGCTGCCCTTTGCTGCCATCCTGCTTTTGCTGGCTCCAAATTGGGTGTGGCTTTGCTTCCTGCTGGCTGAACTGTGTACAGCTGTCATCACGCTGATTTGTAATCACCGCATTTTAAAACCTCTTTTAAACACAATAGCCTAACATGAAAAAGGGAGGTCTTATGACCTCCCTTTTTAAGCGAAAATACAGCCTACACCATACTCTCTGGATGCAGACCAAAACTGACCGCAATGGCACCATCCACTGCTTTCATCATTTGATCGTCCAGCTTGCCCATATGCTCTCTTAGACGCCGTTTATCCAGTGTGCGAATCTGCTCCAACAGGATGACGGAATCCTTGGGCAGACCACAGCTCAATGCTGAAAGGGAGATATGGGTTGGAAGTCTGGCTTTCCCTGTCTGGGATGTAATTGCTGCTGCAATCACTGTTGGACTATGCCGATTTCCAGTATCATTCTGTACGATCAAAACAGGGCGAATTCCACCCTGTTCACTGCCCACAACTGGGCTGAGGTCGGCATAATAAATGTCACCTCGTTTGACCATATTGTCCACCTATGCTCACACTCCGCTGGAAAATAGTATACGTTACTTTTGCCATCAGGCCTATGTAACGCTATACTATGATTCTCCCACGGGATGGCTGGGATTATACACCACAGACTTGGAAAATTCCCACCATCCCCATCCTGTCACAGGCAATCACCTGCCGCTCCATTTCATATTATGTATGCTTGTGTCGCTTTGACACTGATGAAACATAGACACGTGGTACACGTTTTCCTACACTACAAAGAATCTCATACACAATGGTATCTGTCTTTTGGGCTGCCTCCTGAATCAGAGCACCATTGTACACAGTCACCTGCTCTCCCTCCTGAACATCAGGAACCTGAGATACATCAATCATACACATATCCATACAAATACGCCCTACCACTGGGCATGGAATATCTCGCACCAGCATGGTCGTACGGTTAGAAAGGATTCTGGGATATCCATCCCCATATCCAATGGGAATCACTGCCAACTTTGTCTCTTTCTTTAGTTTGACGGTTTCTCCATAGCTGACAGACCAACCTTCTGGCATCGTGCGCACAGTTGTAATCCGGCTTTTTACTGTCATCACTGGTTTCAGAAGATGATTCTCCTGCCCAGTTGGGTCATATCCATAAAGTGCAATGCCTGGTCGCACCATATCCATATGTGTCTGGGGATAGGACAGCGTGGCTGCACTGGCTGCACAGTGGTAGTTTGACAAATAAATTTTCTTTTTCTCCAGTTCCTCTTTTACCTGCTGAAACCGCTCCAGTTGCAGGGTGGTAAATGCCTCATCACAATCTGCACAGGAAAAGTGAGTAAATACTCCCTGTGCATAGATGCCCTCCAGATGGCACAATTCCTCTAACTCCTGTAGTGTCTGTGTTTTGTGTGCTTCATCCCATAAAAAGCCCAGTCGTCCCATTCCGGTGTCTATCTTAATATGAATCACCACTGGTTTTTCCGTTTTCTGGGATACTTCAGATAGCGCTTTGCCATACATCAAATCTCCTACCATCTGTATCATATCCTGTTCCACCAGTAAATGGGCTGCCTCTACAGGTGTCTCTCCCAAACACAGGATAGGGATGGTAATCCCATGTTTGCGCAGCTCCAGTCCCTCATCCAGGCATGCCACCGCCAGCATATCTGCACCCAATTCCTGTAACTTCAACCCAATCTCAACTGCGCCATGTCCATAGGCATCTGCTTTGCATAAACCTAGAAAACGACAGGTATATGGAATCTTTTTGTGCAGTATCCTGTAGTTGTGCTCCAATGCCCCCAAATCAATCTCAGCCCATGTTCTCAGCTTTTTCTGATCCATCTCTTTCTCTCCTCTTAGCCTCTGTGAAACTCCTGACAAGTCAGGGTAATGACCCTTCTTCCATCTACATTGATTTCTCCTTGTTTGATCGCTCCAGTTTCTGTCTCAAATACCACGGTTGTCTCTCTCCCAGTCTCCTGTTGTTGATCTGGGTCTGTATAATGTATGGTCAGTGTGGCATCTTCCTCATTCAAGATACACTCTGCCATATAGTCCCCTCGAATACTTTCAAACAGAGCTGGGATTGCCTCCATAGGAGATAGACCATCTACATCCAACTCCCCAAGCTCCAGTACCAACCCATCGTAGACAAGGCTGCTACTGTCTTCTGTCAGATGTGCAGTTATGCCAGATAACAAATCTGGCTCCTGTATGGTTAGTGTCATCTCCTCCTGCGTCACATCTGCCGAAACGGTGAAGGTATAGACTCTCTGCCCATAGTCAGCGGTCAACTCTGCCACCATACTGCAAGGGGTGTCCGATAAATATTGCCCTCGCATGTTCAGTGCCTGCTGCTCCGCTTCCACTCCCTGTCCACATCCAGTCAGGGAGACCACCGCCGCCATCATCGGTACAAAAACCCAGTGTTGTTTCACCTCGTTTTCGTCCCTCCCATCTATCAATTCTGCCTCGTTACCTGATGGATTGCCCCTAATATGTCCTCTGGAAGCATGCTGTATTCCCCCAGATTTTTTGCTGCTGCATCTCCTGCTGCCCCATGCAGATAGACTGCTATTGCCACCAGCTCGGCAACTTGCTTCTCTGTTTGACACAGATGCTTTTGCCCCAGAAGTGCGGCAATCATACCAGATAAGATGTCACCAGAGCCGCCTTTTGCCATTCCCGCATTGCCACTGGTATTGAGCCACACACGACCATCTGGTGCTGCTGTAATGGTACAATGTCCTTTCAGTACCAAAATACAGTGGTGCTCCTGTGCAAATGCCTTTGCCTGATTCAGGCGGTTTTTCAAAGGCAGAGCACAGCCTGTCAGCCTTGCAAATTCCCCGTCATGGGGTGTGAGAATGGTAGGAGCTGCTCTTTTGTCTAACTTATCTATATGCCCACAGACGGCATTTATACCATCTGCATCCAAGACCACAGGACAAGTGAGCTGTTCCAATAAAAATCTGACCTTTCTTTGTGTCCCCTGAGCGAGTCCCAAACCCGGTCCCAGCACTGCCACATCACAACGGGAAATTTTGTCATACAGTTCCTCATCTGTCTCCAGTAGTGGAAGTGGCATTGCAGCACCACACTTCATGGCAATCACGGGGTAAATTTCTTTGGGAACACTCAGATATACAAGCCCTGCTCCTGTCCTCAATGCACCTTCTGCCACAAATACAGGGGCACCTGTATACCCTACACTGCCTGCCAAAATAAACAGTCTACCATAGTCTCCCTTGTGGCTGTTTGGTTTTCGTTTGGGTAGATGACAGCCCTCTATGGTATGTACGGTTCCCTCCTGCTGAAATACCAGTTTATGTGGAATTCCAATCTCCACTTCTCTCAGTTCTCCTGTGTGCTCTCTGCCTTCCTCCAGATAATGCCCCAGCTTACCCCAAGTAAAAGTGACTGTCACCTCTGCATGGACAGCATACTCTCCCATAACCTTTCCGGTATCTGTATGAATTCCAGATGGAATATCACATGCCACCACAGGGCTTTGTTCTGGGGCATTTTGCAGCAGACGTACCGCCATTGCCCCATCTCCTTCTATGGGTCGGGACAGCCCCACTCCAAACAGAGCATCCACACGACAGGCACTGGTGACAATCCAGATAACTTGTTCCTGATTTTCAGGGTCAAACGGTTCCAGCGTCCCACCTAACTGAGTGAGTTTCTCTGCCATTGCTCTGGCATCCTGTGTCATTTTTTCCCGATTTCCTACCAGAAAAGCACGCACATTCCAGCCACGCTGCAACAGAATCCCTGCCGCAGCAATTCCATCACCTCCATTGTTCCCCGTTCCGCACAGTACCGCAACACGGGGTTTTTCGTCCTGTGCAGGGTTGGCAATCTGGTTGAGGTGCTCAAGCTGCTCCCTGTCTTCGTCACTCAGCTCCCCTCTAGCACACAGGATGACTGTTTTTGTGCCTATTGGTGCATACCTCTGCTGTTTGGTTAGCAGTTCTTCCACCACATCTGCCACCGCCTGAGCTGCCTGTTCCATCAGTGCCAGAGAGGAAATTCCCTCCTGTTCGATAGCAAGTCGGTCAAGCTCCTTCATTTGGGCAGCAGTTGCCACAAAACGTCCACAGGTTGTCATATTCTTGAACCCTCCTATCTCTTTCTTTGCCTCAGTGTAGCATAGTTTTATGGAGAAAAAAAGAGAGGATACTGATATAGCACCTCTCTTTCCATATTATTTTAGAAAGCCGTTGACAATCTGTTCTTCCGCTTCTTTTTCGCTCAATCCCAGTGTCATCAGCTTAATCAGCTGTTCCCCTGCAATTTTTCCAATGGCAGCCTCATGAACCAGGCTTGCATCTACACAGTTGGCAGTCACTTCCGGGATAGCTGCCACCACACCTTCATCCATAATAATGGCATCACACTCAGAATGCCCATAGCACTTGGCATTGCCATTGATGCGGGCTAAAAAGACTTGTTTGGACTTGTCTCTTGCAACGGAGCGGGAAATCACATTGGTGGAGCAGTCCTCTCCGTTTAAATCCACAGTAAAATCAGACTTTGCCAGCTGGGTACCGTGGGTCATCACCTTTTCTTTGATAATCAGTGTAGCACCTGCCTCCAGCTTTGCATTGGTGGTACGAATGGTGGAATCCACACCCTTAATCTGTGTGGTTTCCATTTCCATATAACTGCCTTCTGCCATTTCTACCACTGTGGTGGGGTTCATAATATTTTCGCCCTTGCCGTCCCCTTCTCCATAGTGCCGCTCCACATAGCGTACACGGGCATTTTTACCCACATAGAAGGTATGCACTCCAGAATGTTCTGAACTCTGTTCTCCACAATTGTGAATGCCACAGCCTGCCACAATGGTGATATCACAGTCATCCCCAATGAAAAAGTCATTGTACACTGTCTCTTTCAATCCGCTTTCACTGAGTACCACAGGAATGTGGACAGACTGGTTTTTGGTTCCGGGTTTGATGATGATGTCAATGCCGTCTTTATCGGTTTTTGACACTATATCAATGGAAGCTGTGGTATTTCTGGCAGCTTTCTGTCCATTGGCTCGAATATTATAGGCTCCCTCTGGCACCTCATGCAAATCGGCAACCTGTGCCAGAAGGCTTTTTTGAATGGCGTCCATGTGTCCCATTCCTCCCTTTTACTTTACTTTGTCACTCAGTGCTGTGCACACACTGGGGGCTTCCCCCAAAAGCTGGGGCAAAATTTCATCTCTTGTACCATCACTGCGCACCTGTCCTTCTGCCAATACAATAATACGGTCTGCAATGTTCAAAATTCGCTCCTGATGGGAGATGATGAGAATACTTCCGTTGATTTTTTCGTGGAGATGCTCAAAAACCTGAATCAGGTTGGAGAAGGACCACAGGTCAATCCCAGCCTCTGGCTCGTCAAACACAGAGAGTTTGGTGCTCCGTGCCATAATCATGGCAATTTCAATGCGCTTCAACTCGCCACCTGAGAGGGAACCATCCACCTCACGGTCGATATAGTCTTTGGCACACAGACCCACTTCAGAGAGATAGTTACACGCCTCAGGCACACCAATTTTCTGACCAGATGCCAGTGTAATTAAATCCTTTACCGTCAATCCCTTAAAACGTACAGGCTGCTGGAATGCAAAGCTGATGCCATGTTGTGCCCGCTTTGTAATATCCCAGTCTGTAATGTCCTGTCCATCCAAAAGAATACGACCGGATGTTGGCTGATAAATCCCGGCAATGATTTTTGCCAGCGTAGATTTTCCGCCCCCGTTTGGTCCTGTAATTGCCACAAATCGCTCATCAATGGTCAGGTTGATATCCCTCAGAATCCCCTTCTGGTCTCCATCCTGATCCACTTCATAACAAATATGCTGTAATTCTAACATTTGGAGTAACCTCCTCTATCACTTGTATCTACAATGAGACTTTTCCCTATTCTGGCATCTTCCATATTATATTGCACACCTTCTTTTTTGTCTAGTACAGGATTTTATCCCTTGCAATTTTTTAGGGGATGTGGTATAAATGTGGGTAGCAAAATGCGTAGAATGGGAAAATAGCACACAAGTCTTTTCCAAGAGAGGAGCAGTCACCGGCTGAAAGCTGTTCTGAAAGGATGTGCTTGGTTCGCCCAGGAGTGGCTTCGGAGACGGAGACGGTGGTTCCGCCGTTATCGGGCAGGAGTGCATATGCTTTGTGCATATGAATGCGGGTGGTACCGCGGAAGGTTGACCTTTCGTCCCAATGTGTTTGGGAGCGAAGGGTTTTTATTTTACCCGAAAAAGGAGTTTTGAAGATGAAAGAACAGTTGGCAAACATTCGTGCTGCGGCTCTTGCTGCTTTTGAAGCTGCCGCTGACACAGCGGCACTGGATGGGCTGCGTGTACAATATCTGGGCAAAAAAGGGGAGTTGACCGCTGTACTCAAGCAGATGGGCAAGCTGTCTGCTGAGGAGCGTCCTGTCATGGGGCAGCTTGCCAATGAAGTGCGTGCTGCACTGGAAGAGGCTCTGGAAGTACAGGGCAAAAAACTGGAGGCTCAGGCTCTGGAGGCTCGCCTTGCAGCGGAAGCTTTGGATGTGACAGTGCCTGGCACCCCTGTAAAACTGGGGCATCGCCATCCCATGTATATTGCACTGGATGAAATCAAGGAAATTTTCATTGGTATGGGCTTCACTGTGCTGGACGGTCCAGAGGTGGAATTTGCCTCCTATAATTTTGACAAGTTAAATGCTGATGAAGGGCACCCCTCCCGCGATTGGAGTGACACCTTCTATTTTGATACTGACAGCCGCGTGATGCTCCGCTCCCAGACCTCTCCCATGCAGGTGCGTGCTATGGAGACGATGGAGCTTCCCATTCGTATCATTGCACCCGGTCGTGTGTATCGCAAGGATGAAGTAGATGCCACCCATTCCCCCATGTTCCATCAGGTAGAAGGCATGGTGATTGATAAAAATGTCACTATGGCTGACCTGAAGGGCACTTTGAACACAGTGGTGGAGCAGCTCTATGGAAAGGGAACTAAAACCCGTTTCCGTCCCCACCATTTCCCCTTCACAGAGCCATCCTGTGAAATGGATGTACAGTGCCACAAGTGTGGCGGTGTAGGCTGTCCCACCTGTAAGGGAGAGGGCTGGATTGAGCTTCTGGGTGCTGGCATGATTCATCCCCATGTGCTGGAAATGAGTGGAATTGACCCCAACGAATATTCCGGCTGGGCTTTTGGCATTGGTCTGGAGCGTACTGCCATGCGCCGCTTTAAAATTGCTGATTTACGCCTGATTTTTGAAAATGACGTGCGGTTCTTGGAGCAGTTTTAATTGTGGTGAACAAAGGAGTGTTGCAAAATGAATTTAAGTAGAAAATGGCTCAACGAGTTTGTTGAGATTTCTGTCTCTGACCATGATTTTGCAGAGGCAATGACCCTTTCCGGCTCTAAGGTGGAAGTAACAGAGGACTTGGGAAAGGAAATTTCCAATGTGGTGGTCGGTCGTGTCGTCAGCATGGAACGACACCCCAACTCTGACCATATGTGGGTCTGTCAGGTGGATGTGGCACAGGAGTCCCCCGTCCAGATTGTCACCGGTGCATGGAATGTACATGTGGGGGATTTGGTGCCTGTTGCCCTCCACAAATCCACACTGCCCGGTGGAGTAAAAATTGAAAAAGGGAAACTGCGTGGAGAAGTATCCAACGGCATGATGTGTGGTCTGTCTGAACTGGGTCTTGACGAGCGCGACTTCCCCTACGCTGTTGTGGTGCCAGCTGCTCTCCTGAATGACTACAAGCCCCTTGACCCTGAAAAACCATCCATTCCTGCGGATATCCAGCCTGGTCATAAAATCTACGGTCCTGTGGTATGTGCCAAACTGCTGGAGGTTATGCCACTTGGAAACGGAACATTCCACACCTGTGCAGATATTGGGGAAGCTACTGTGTGCCCTGATACCGTTTGTTCCAATCTCCATGTGGGAGATTTGGTGGCTTACAACACAAAAACAGACAGCTATTGCACATTGGCTGACCTTCACGCCCAGCAGGCTGAGTTTCCCCACTGCATTCCAGATGGTATTTTTATCATCCGTGAGGACTGCAAGCCTGGTGATGATATTAAACCTGTCATTGGTTTGGATGACCATGTGGTAGAATTTGAAATCACCCCCAACCGCCCTGACTGTCTCTCCATGATTGGGCTTGCCCGTGAAGCTGCTGTGACCTTCCACAAGCCACTGAACCTGCATACCCCAGTGGTGAAAGGTGGTGGAGAGGGCAACCTGATTGAACTGCTGGATGTGGAAACTCCTGCCGCCGACCTGTGCCCCCGTTACACTGCCCGTATGGTGCGCAATGTAAAAATTGCCCCCTCCCCCAAGTGGATGAGAGAGCGGCTGCGCGCTATGGGTGTTCGTCCCATCAACAACATTGTGGATATTACCAACTATGTGATGTTGGAATATGGGCAGCCCATGCACGCGTTTGACTACCGCTATGTAAAGGGTGGTAAAATCATTGTCCGTCGGGCTGAAGATGGGGAAGAACTGACCACACTGGATGGCAATGTCCGCAAACTCAATTCCAGTATGCTGGTCATTGCAGATGAACATCGCGCTGTGGGTCTTGCCGGTATTATGGGCGGCGAAAACAGTGAAATTGTGGATGATACCGTAGATGTGGTGTTTGAATCTGCCACTTTTGATGGTACTGCCATTCGAAAAGCGGCATTGTCTCTTGGTATGCGAACTGAGGCAAGTGCCAAATTTGAAAAGGGTCTTGACCCTATGAATACACTGCCTGCGGTTGACCGTGCCTGTGAACTGGTAGAACTGTTGGGGGCTGGTGAGGTGCTGGACGGTACTATTGATATTCTCAACTATGTACCTCAGCCCCGTGTGCTGCCTTTGGAGCCTGATAAAATCAATGCACTGCTGGGTACTGAAATTGCCCGTGAGGAAATGGTGCGTATTCTCACTGCCCTTGACTTTCAGGTGGATGGCGACCAGGTCACTGTGCCCTCTTGGCGTGGCGATGTAATCGGTATGGCTGACCTTGCGGAAGAAGTTGCCCGTTTCTTTGGCTATGACAATATCCCCTGTACTCTGATGCGTGGACAGACCACTCTGGGAGGATACTCTCAGGAGGAGCTGTTGGAGCGTCAACTGGGTACGATGTGCCGCAGCATGGGCTATGATGAAATCATCACCTACTCTTTCATCTCCCCCACCTGCTATGATAAAATCCGCTGGCCTCAGGATTACTGGCGCAGAGACTCTATGAAAATTCTCAACCCCTTGGGAGAAGATACTTCCATTATGCGTACCACTACACTGCCCTCTATGCTGGAAATTCTCACCCGTAACTACAACTACCGCAATCAGAATGTCAAGCTCTATGAGGTTGGGCGTATCTATGCCCCCGGTGGTGAGGGTGGTCTTGCCATTGAAAATAAGGTGCTGTCTATGGGTGCCTATGGCAGTGATATGGACTTCTATGTGATGAAAGGTGCTGTGGAGGCAATTTTAAAAGATTTACGCACCGAAACTGTCACCTATCGCACTGGTTCCAACTTCCCTGAAGCTGCCTCCTACCATCCTGGTCGTTTTGCTGAGGTCTGGTGTGGAGAAACCTGCCTAGGCTGGTTTGGTCAAATTCATCCCCTGGTTGCCCAGAATTATGGGGTAGATGGAGAACTGTACTGTGTAGAACTGAGCCTGAATCAACTGGCAAATGCAAAGGGTTGCGACCCAGAATATGTTCCCCTGCCCAAATTCCCTGCTGTTACCCGTGATATTGCTGTGGTCTGTGAGGAAGCTGTCACTGTGGGGGCACTGGAAACCTGCATCCGCAACAGCACAAAGGGACTTTTGAAAGAAGTCAGCCTCTTTGATATTTACCGTGGCAAAGGTGTCGATGAAGGGAAAAAATCTGTCGCCTTTAACCTGGTTCTCCGTGCAGATGACCGCAGTCTGACTGCTGACGAAGCAGATGGAGAAGTGAAAACCATTCTGTCTGCTCTATCCAGTGAACTGGGTGCTGTTTTACGTTAATTTATGTAAAAAAGGTGTCCTGCTTGACGCAGGACACCTTTTTACAGTGCTCCTAATACTTCTCCAATGGCATCCGTCAAAACCAGGCTGGCTTTGCTGTCATAGGGTGTAGGGGATTTATTGATGAGAACAATATGTTTTCCTTGGTAGTAATCCAAAAGCCCTGCGGCTGGATAAACTGCCAAAGAAGTACCACCCACAATCAGCAGATCTGCTGCCTGAATGTCTGCCACTGCCCCAGTCAGTACCTGTGTGTCCAGCGACTCCTCATAAAGCACCACATCAGGCTTAATGATGCCACCACAACTGCACCGTGGCACTTCCTTCCCCTCCAGAATTGCCTGTACAGGGTATGCCTTTCCACACTTCATACAGTGATTTCTCAGCACAGAACCATGCAGCTCCCACACCCGTTTCGACCCTGCCGCAGTGTGAAGCCCGTCAATGTTTTGAGTCACAACACTGCGCAGTTTCCCCTCCTGTTCCCACTGGGCTAATTTTTTGTGGGCTTTGTTTGGCTTTGCATCCAGACATATCATTTTTGCACGATAAAACCGGTAAAATTCTTTTGGGTTCCGGTCAAAAAAAGTGCGGCTTAAAATGGTCTCCGGTGGATAATCATACTGCTGGTGATACAGCCCATCCACACTGCGAAAATCTGGAATGCCACTTTCTGTAGACACCCCTGCACCGCCAAAAAATACCATATTTTTGCTCTCTGATATCCACTCTCTCAGGGTTTCATATGCCTGTTCCATCACAAATCCCTCCTTTTTTCTCCATTATAGCACAGGATGAAATTTCTACAATGCAAAAATATGCTCTTTACAAATATATTTTTGTCTGCTATAATTGTATAGCAATTTAGGTATGCGTCCGTAGTTCAATGGATAGAGCGTCAGATTCCGGTTCTGAAAGTTGGGGGTTCGAGTCCCTTCGGGCGTGCCAGTAAGAAAAGCCTTAAATTCCTTGTATTGCAAGGGGTTTGGGGCTTTTTTATTGCTTACTTTATATCCTCAGATTTGCATGAACAAGCATCATTTTACATTTGGTTGGTGGGAAAAGTGGTGGGAAAAATATTGCATCAAAAGCTTTATCTAAACTCCTCAACCTTCCCCAGTGTTTTCACTTGCCTCTCTTTCAGTGGCTTCGCCACTGAAAGAGCAAGCATAGCATTTGGCTAGCCAAATACAGCTTGTCAGGTGGAAGCCCCCTGAAACCCCAGATTATTTGCCCATCGCTGCCAGAATTTTGGCATCCACTTCCTCACGAGTGGTCAAACTCTGTGGTCTTGTGCCATCCGTAAATCCAGCCGCCATTGCCCTGGCTCTGATTTGTGCCTTTCCTGCCCAGTCACTTTCTGGCTGTGCTGCTCGTTCAGCTTCCATTTCCTTAATAACCTCTCTTACAATTACCTTTACTTCCTCTTTTGTCATGTCCACTTCCCCTTTCAGTCTCCGGTTGACCTCCCCTGCAATCTGCCCGTGTCTCTGGTAGAGCCAGTCCCCTGGGCAGGCTTTGGCTGCAAACCAGCGGTGGACCGTCATGGTCTGCTTGTCTGTCTGCCCAATGAGGCTTTTATCCCCTTTCCATTTTAATTCTGGGATATGGTTTCTCTGGCAGATGTCCACCAGTAAATCAATGAGAGCTTTGTAGGCTGCATC
>CALWVS010000039.1 GCA_944385095.1 uncultured Oscillospiraceae bacterium | reverse complement strand
CAAAGTTCTTTTTGCCTACTTTTCCCTTCCTTTCTTTTAAAAAAGAAAGGAAGCAAAGAAAATTTTGTAAGGTCTCTCAGGCTACACTCTCTTTGCTGTTTGTCTCCGCAACTTTACTGCCCAATGCTCTTGGAAACCCCCATGTTGTTCCTACGAAAAATGTTGGTGATGGCTACTTCTGAAATTCTTTTTGCTTCCTTTTTCTTTTAAGAAAAAGGAAGGAGGTCTCTCAGGCTACATATTCCTTAATTGAAATCTCAGCGACCTTTCTACTTGTGTTCTTGGAAAGCTACACCTTGTTCCTTTTGAACATCTTGGTGATGGCTACTCCTGAAATTTTCTTTGCTTACTTTCTTTTTTTAAAAGAAAGTAAGCAGTGGGGGTGGCAGCCAATCCCCCCAGAGCGGTCTCTTTCAAGGCACAGGGCATACTATCCCCTACCTGTTTCATGGCTTGAATGCACTCATCTACGGGAATTTTGCTGTCAATGCCGGCAAGGGCAAGTTCTGCGGCAGAAAAGGCAATGGCAATCCCTGAAATATTCCGCTTAATGCAGGGCACTTCCACCAGCCCTGCCACCGGGTCACATACCAGCCCCATCTGATTTTTCAGGGCAATGGCGCAGGCATGCCCAGCCTGTGTGGGGGAACCGCCTCCCAGCTCCACCAGTGCAGCAGCAGCCATAGCAGAAGCGGAACCACATTCCGCCTGACAGCCCCCCTGCGCCCCTGCAATGGATGCTTTCTGTGCAATGACCATGCCAATGCCACCAGCAGTAAACAGAGCCATCACCGCCTCTTTTCGGCTGCACTTCCCTTCCTGTAACAGAGATACCACTGTCCCCGGCAAAATACCGCAGGAACCAGCGGTGGGAGCCGCTACAATTTTCCCCATCGCCCCGTTGTACTCTGCAACTGCCATCCCTCGTGCCAGCGCACGGTTGAAAAAGGAGCCAGTCAGCCCCCCTGTTTGGGCATAGTCCATCAACTTGGCACTGTCTCCCCCAGTAAGACCAGAGGTAGAACGCAAGTCTGGATTCAGTCCGGCTTGTACTGCCTCCTCCATCACGGTCAAACGATGTTCCATCTCGGCAAAAATGTCCTCTTGGGTGCGCTCCATCTGCTGTGCCTGATCCTCTAATACCACTTGGGAGATGGTCAACCCCCGCTTTTCTGCTTCACTGCATAACTCCTGTACAGATGTATAGTCCAGCATCTCTGTCCCCTCCTCAAATGGCACGAATCAACACCACATTGATGATGTTGGGTAAAATTTTCAGACTGTTCATGAGGGCATCGGATACATCCCCATCCACTTCAATGGTCATCACTGCCTCCCCCCCTTTTCTGGGACGGGACAGCCGGAAATTGCCGATATTGACCTCAGAATATGCCATAAAATTGGTGACAGCCGCAATGGTTCCGGGTTTATCATAGTGCAGCACCATCAACGTGTTATACTGCCCTGTAAAGGACACCGACAACCCGTTGACCTCGCTGACCAAAATATTGCCCCCTCCAATGGATGCCCCCTGAATAGAAGCCTTTGCCCCTGACTGCCCTGTCAACTGAATGCGAGCTGTGTTGGGGTGTGCATCTGGAATTTCTACCGTTTCAAAGGACACCGAAAGCCCCTGTTCCTCTGCCAGCTCCAGAGAATGCCGGATGCGCTCATCATCGGAGTGCATCCCCATAATGCCAGCCACCAGAGCTTTATCTGTACCATGCCCACGGTATGTCTGGGCAAAGGAGCCGGAAAGCTGAATCTCTGCCTTTGTTGCTGTCTCACCCAAAATTTTCCATGCCACACGCCCCAACCGCACTGCACCGGCAGTATGGGAACTGGAAGGACCAATCATCACTGGTCCAATGATATCAAACACGTTCATAGGAATCCTCCCTTCTTGCTATTAGGATACCACAAAACACCATAAAATGAAACCATCCCACACATTTTTCCGTGTGGGATGGTTTTTTATTACACAGAGGATTTCTCTTGGGGCAGTAATACATTCAGTAAAATGGCAACCAGTGCAGCAGGCACAATGCCGGAACCACCAAACACCAGCTGCACCGCCTGGGGCAGTCCGCTGAGCACTGCACTGTTGGCACCCAGACCATAGCCCAGACCCAGAGCCACAGACACAATGGTCATACTTCTGGCAGTGAGGGGAAATTTGGTAATCAACTGAATCCCACTCATCACAATGGAGGAGAACATAATCACCGCAGCACCGCCCAGCACACTCTGGGGCATAATGGACACCACCGCAGCCAATTTGGGAATCAGCCCACACAGTACCAGAAATACCGCGCCACAGGCAAGAGCAGAGCGATTGACCACTTTGGTCATGGTCACAAGCCCCACATTCTGGCTGAATGAGGTGTTGGGCAGTACACCGAACAGGGCAGCAAAGGAGGAACCTAAACCATCACAGATGATACCGCCAGACAGTTCCTTGTCGGTTGCCTCTCGACCCATACCACCTTCCATCACACCGGAAATATCGCCCACAGTCTCCACAGCGGTGACAATAAACATAATCATGACGGGGAGAATGGCACGCAAATCAAACACAGGGGCCACAGGCATGAGTTCAGGAATGGCAAACCAGGAAGCCTCTGCCACCTTATCCCAGTTCAGCACCCATGCTTTGGTGTACTCCACTCCATCGGCAGTGATACCTGTGGTGGGTAGCACCATCCCCATGATGGCACAGACGATGTAACCAAAAATAATGCCAAGTAAAATACAGGAATAGCTGAGCATCCCAGTGAAGCAGTGTTTCAGAATGAGGATCACCACCAGAACCACCAGAGCCACCAGCAGATTTTCCACAGAACCGTAGTCCTTTGCGGCACTGCCGCCACCAAAGGAGCCAACGCCCACACTGATGAGGGACAGACCAATGGACAGCACTACCGTGCCTGTGACCACACTTGGGAAAAATCTCCGCAGAGGCTTGAGGAAAAAGCCCAACACACCTTCAAAAATACCACCTACAATGGAGGCACCCATCATAGCACCATAGGCAACAATTCCGCCGCCCATCATGCCTACCACACTTTGGAATACGCCAATAAAACCGGAACTGGTACCCATAATGATGGGCACTTTCCCGCCAATGGGACCAATAGCAAACAGTTGTACCAGTGTCACCAATCCAGCCACCAACATGGCATTTTGCAGCAGGGAAATCTGCAATGCTGCAAAGGCGTCGCCATCGCTGAGGGCAGCACAGGCACTGATGATAATCATAATGGGGGTGAGGTTGCCCACAAACATGGCTAAGACATGCTGCAAACCCAGGGGGATTGCCTGTTTCAGGGGCAGATTGCCATAGAAGTCGTAGGGTGTCACCTGTTTCTCGTTGGGTTCCATGCTCTCTCTCCTTTATCTCAGAAACTGATTGAGTTTTTATCATATCACATATTTTCTCAAAAAACAAAGGATTTCCCCAAAAAAATCCATGAAAAAATCGCTTTATCTCTGGTTTTGTTTGTTTTGCTTCTACAAAGGCGCACCCCTGATTCCTTGCTCATACGCCAAAATTGTGCTATAATCGTACCAAATCTTTCTTGGTGGGATGTCCCATGCACACACAGAACATTCATGGATATCACATTTCTCTGGTACAATGTTCAGAGAAACCGAACCACACAACAGAGCCTCTGTTTGAGTTGGACCCATCCGGTTGCCATCGCAAAACCCTGTCCCTCACCGTAGAAAAGGACGGCTGTACCAGAACCTGTTTCTTTGTAGTCCCCTGTTGTACCAATGTAGAACGGTGTATGCTCCCCACAGAGACGGGGCTGTTTTTCCTGTTTGACTGGATTCTCTGTCTTTTCAACCTTGAGTCTATAACCATAGGACATAGTGCCACACTGAATCCCACAGGCACCATGTTTGCCCCCTATCCCTATCAGCAGGATTTTATTCTCTATGGGGAAGTGGAGATTTTCAGAGTGCGAAGTGATTTGTCCCTGGTGTGGAGTTTTTCTGGTTGGGATATTTTTGTGCGTCCCAGTGGCAATGAGCCGGCTATTGTGCTGAAACCGGACCGCATTTGCCTCTATGACTTTTCCGACCACTCCTATGAGCTAGACTATGACGGCAATCTGCTCTCCACTTCTCTGCTCTCTGTTCCAACTCAATCCATTCTGGGAGGTATCTAATATGCTTGGTTTACCGATTTTTTTACTTATGATTGGAGCCGTTTTCTTTTTCGTTTTTATATGTGGATTTGTGGCAATCAATTCCTTTGTGTTTGGATGTATCCTTGCCAAACGGGCACAAAACAACCAGAGAGAACACCCTGACAAAAAAGCAACCATTGTGTTGCAATGGGTGGGCTGTGTGGTACTGTTGCTACTTTCTATGGTCAGCACAGCGGCGACGATTGTAAGTGCATTTCGTGTTGCCTCTTTCTTTTTCTGAGCCAAAAAACCAATTTATGGGGGTACGCTTTATGCTAACTACCTTTGATTTTCTCCTCACCGCACAGCATAACCCAGCGTTTCGGGCACAGCTCCTCCATGCCCTCTCCAGCCCTTCCCCCTGCACGTTGCAGACAGAACTACATACCCTGACCTTTTCCCCCACCTCTCAGACTGCCACCATTACACCCAGACCAGATACTGACGCATTTGGTATTTCTAAAGTCGTCCCCAAACAAATCACCTATCAGGCATTCAACCACATGCTGCACCACCAGTGGGACTGTATTGCACCAGATGACATCACAGACCTGCCAGTTCCAAACGAGAACGTATAGCATAAGACAGAATCCATTTTATTTTGTCCGATAAATTGCACAGAAAAGACAAAACCGCCTGCCCCACAATGGGGCAGGCGGTTTTTTGACTTTGTTCTGTAGAAGGTGACGGCCGGCTGTCACAATAAAGTGACTTACATCACCTGCTCAACAAAGTTTGCAACAATCTGAGCAACCTGTGCACGGGTAGCGGTGCCAGTTGGGTCCAGAGTCTTGGTGCTGGTGCTGGTGCTGGAAATCAGACCTGCGCCAACAGCCCACTCAACTGCATCCTCAGCCCAGTCAGAAGTCTTGGCAGCGTCCACAAAGCCGCTGAGGCTGCTGTAGTCGTTGACAGTGACGTTCTTGCTCTGAGCATACTTGTAGAGAATCAGGGACAGCTGCTCACGGGTCACGCTGTCGTTAGGAGCATAGGTGGTCTCGCTGTAGCCGGAGACAATGCCCTTGGAAGCAGCCCAGTTGACTGCATCGGCATACCAGTCGCTTGCCTTCACATCGGAGAAGTTGCCACCGGACACAACAGCGGGCTTGCCCTCCAAGCTGTAGAGCATCTGAACCACCATTGCACGGGTCAGGTTCATGTTGGGGGCGAAGGTGGTGTCGGACACACCAGCCATCAGGCTGTTCTCGTTGGCATAACGCACAGCGTTGTAGAACCAATCACCCTCATACACATCGTTGAAGGGATTTGCCCAAGCGGCATCCACAACATAGATGGAGAAGTGGGTGGTGGTGAAGGTAGCCTTGCGGTTTGCTGCATCATACTGAGTAGACTGGGAATCCAGAATACCGTTGTCAGCCATGTAGTAAACTACGATGTCGCTGGCGTTCTCACCGGACTTCAGGGTGTAAGGCAGAGTGACGGTAGCGGAACCGCTGCTGAAGTTGGTGATTGCAGTGCCATCGCTGGTGATGTTGATATCAAACACAGTGCCCTCACCGGCGCCCAGCAGCTGAGCAGCGGTAAAGTTGCTCATGTCAGCCTTACCTGCATTCAGAGTGAAGGTCTCACCAGCCTGAGACAGGACATCGGACAGTGCATTTGCATCGAAGGTCACAGTTGCAATGCTGGACTCAATGGTCAGCTTTGCGTTGCTCACAGCAGCCAGAGCCTTCAGAGCCTCAGTGGGCAGGTTGACGGAAATACCCTCAATGTTTGCACCCAGACTCAGAGAAATCTTCACCACAGGAGTGGTGTCGTTCTTCTCAGCCAGAGCCAGCACATCCTTAATTGCCTTCTCCATGTTGGAGGCAGATACAGTGGCAGTCATCACATTGCTAGAGACAGAAGTGCTTGCGGAAACGGTCACAGTGGAGGTTGTGCCAGAAGTGGAGCTGCCACCGCCAGTGGAACCGCCGCCGGAGCCACCGCCGCCGATGGAACCGCCGCCTACATAGGAGAAGGTTACAGCGATGGCGCCATCTGCATCACCAGCAGTAAAGGTGTATACGCCATCCTTCTCTTCCAGCTCGGAGCCGTTGACCTTCACCGCATCTACCTCATAGCTGCTGTCAGCCTCAACCTTCAGCTGATAGCTCTTGCCCTTGGTCAGGGTGACAGACTCGCCGTCCTTCAGTGCCACAGCCTCAGCAGTGGAACCCACTTCCTGATAGGTCACAGAACCGCCCTCGTCGATGCTGGCAGTGTAGGTAACCTGAGTCTCAGGAGTCTCACCACTGGTCTTAAAGGTTACAGCAATGGAGCCAGTATTCTCGGTCAGTGCTGTAAACTGGTAAGCACCATTGGTGCCAGTCAGAACCTCACCATCCACAGTCACAGTGTCAATCTCATAGCCCTCATTGGCAGTGACAGTCAGGGTGTAGCTGCCTCCCTTAGTCAGGTTGACAGAACCGCTGGTCAAAGTCTTAACAACAGCATCACCTGCCAACTTGTAGGTCACAGAACCACCGTTGCCAATGTTGACATTGTAGGCAACCTGATTTTCACCGGGCTCTTCAGTGCCGGGCTCATCAGGATCTGTTGTACCGCCGTTCTCCAGATCAAACTGCACATTTACAACAACAGTTGTATCCTTGGCGATTGTGTAAGCGAACTCTGGTGTAGTAAACTCAGTTCCGTTGATTGTAGCAGAAACGAACTTACTGCCTTCCTCTGCCTGAGCAGCGAACTGTACAGCCAGATCTGTCAGACTTGTGTCTGCCTTGTTAATGTAGACAGTAACATCCTGAACAGCACTCAGATCAGCAGCTGTCTCTCCATACATCAGTGTACCAGTACCAGTTCCAGTACTCTTAAACTGGATACCGAAAGAAGGCAAACCTTCAATTGGAGTTTCAGAAATTACCTTATCAACGCTTGCACCTGGAGCAATGTTAACGTTGGTACCATTTGTTGCATCCACAGTATCAATCACTGCGGTTGCACCTACGTTTACTGTGGCATTCTCACTAGCCACAACCACCTTGCTGGCAGTACCATCCACAGTAGCAGTACCGGCGGTCACATTGACCTCACCAACGGTTGCACCAGCAGCCACAGTGGTAGTACCACCATTGACAGCAATCGCTGTCTCAACAGTACCAGAAGTAACATTCAAAGTACCTTCAGAAGCGATGGAGCCAGTACCAGATACACTGCTGGCAATCTCCAAAGTACTTCCGTTTGCAACAGTCAATGCAGCATCAACCTGAGCACCACCGTTGAACTCGGTTGTGCCAGTCTTTGTAGTGGTAGGAACAGCGATGGTTACCTTGTTGTTAAAGGTTGCACCCTCCAGCACCACAGTGCCATCTTCTGCTACCAGAGTTGCAACTCTGGTGTTGCTGGTCAGAGCTTTGAACCAAACCTGACCCTGGAAGGTGGTGGTCTGAGCAATCAGTCTGCCACCCAGTGCAAAATCTACATTCTGAGTGAAGGTAGCATTCTTCTCAATTATCAGAACACTGCCCTTACCAACCTTTACATTTGTTACATCCAAGCTAGTACCATCAGGAATGGTGTAAGTAGTGGTGGTTTCGCTTGCAGGAACCTCCAGTGTAGTCACACCAGTCAGCTTAGTGGTATCCAGCACATAGCTGCCATCTGCCTGTGGAACCCAGACACTTTCCTCTTTTTCCACAGTAATGGTAACAGCCTCTGTGCCAACAGTATAAGTATTGCCTTCAAGTGCTGTACCATTTACCAGTACCTTGTACCCATCAACAGATGGAACGGTCAGCACATCGCCTTCCAGAGCATACTCTGCACTGGCAAAATCACCATTTCCGTTGGTAAATGTCACACCTGCACTACTGGCAGCCTCATCCACAGTGACAGCCACAACAGCCTGATTATTGATGGAAACAACTCCCTCAATGGTAACTTTTTTACGGTTCTCCTGAGTATCAGTAAAGTCAGTTACAGCCACATTCTTGAATGTGACATCACTGTCGATGGCATAGATTGTTCCCTTATTTGCCATGTTAAAGACAGATGTTTTACCATTACCTTCGATGGTAACCCTGTTGCTACTCGTAGTCTCCAAATTGGAACCGAGAGCTACGCTCTGGTTGGCAGCAATCTTCACTGCCACATCTGCATCAATACTATAAGTCTGGTTCTCACCAACCCACAGCACCTTGCCTGTAGTATCTGCGGCAACATTGTAGACATAGCCACCTTTGTTGTCAGACTCTGCACCGAGATACCAAGGCTCGTTTGCCAGATTCTGCACCTCGTTGGCCATCGCTGCCACAGGCAGGTTCGCCAGAACGGTAGAGCAAACCAGCAGCTTTGCAATTGTACGATTTTTCATACCGCGGTAATTCCTCCTTAATTTAATAGACCTCTCTCCAAATCCGACCTGCATTTTCCGGCTACAGGTCACCCCCCTGTCTGTACGGGAGGAGTTCCGGCAGGTTTTATGGTTCTCACAAAACCCATCCTCCGGGGATATTTCTATGATCCCCTGTCATCCAGACTGGAAAGGTATCTGGAAATCCATTCACATCATATCACCTTCTATTCTATATTTCAACCATTTTACAAACTTTTTTTTAATTCTTCCACCTGACTGCTTATTTTGAATTTCCAGTTGATTTCTTTGACTGAAATGCACAAAGAATCTTTTTCCACCACAGGAACCCCTTTCCAGCTCTGTGCATAAGCTGGAGAAAAGGGGTACTATAGTTCCCCTGATTCCACTCAACAATTCAAAGTATGATGGAGGTTCTCTTGCTATGCCAATCATCTATTTATCCCCATCCACACAGGAATTCAACTACTATGTGACCGGTGGCACCGAGGAACAGTACATGAACCTGCTGGCAGACCGGATGGAGCCCTATTTGGACGCATCTGGGATTCGGTATGTGCGCAACACACCGGATATGACTGCCGCCTCCTCCATTGTTGCCTCCAACGCAGGCAACTACGACTTACACCTTGCGCTCCACTCCAACGCCTCCCCAGAGGGGCGGGAAGGCTCTCAGCGTGGCCCCATTGTCTTTTACTACCCCACCAGCGAAAAGGGACAGCGGGCAGCCACCATCATTGCCAACAATCTGAAGGAAATTTATCCAGAACCCAGTCTGGTGCGCACAGAGAGCACCACATCCATTGGAGAGGTCCGTCTGGTCCGTGCCCCCTCCGCCTTTTTGGAGCTTGCCTACCACGACAACGGGGAGGACGCCACATGGATTGTGCGCAATCTGGACGAAATTGCCCAAAA
Organism: uncultured Oscillospiraceae bacterium; assembly: GCA_944385095.1. Classification (GTDB taxonomy): domain Bacteria; phylum Bacillota; class Clostridia; order Oscillospirales; family Oscillospiraceae; genus Lawsonibacter. Next base: position 4,106 of record CALWVS010000039.1, on the reverse strand, counting down.
TCTGGTGCTGTCTCTCACAGATTACTTTGACATCCCCTTTTTCACTTCTCTCAACAAACAGCCCGGCAAGGTAGACATTGACTGGGGGGTATTGAACATCCGTGCCCGCCCGGATTTGACCGCCCCTATTTTGAAGCAACTGCCAGACAACACCCCTGTTACCTTAATGAATCGGGATGGGGACTGGTATCTTCTGTGCCATGCCGGCACCATTGGCTATGCCCATGCCAACTATATCACAGTGACTTCTGAATAAGAAAAAAAGCTGGCATTTTGATGAAAGATAGGGTACAATGGGAACACCGTCAAAAAAAGGAGATGTTTCCCATGTCAATCGAAGTAGGTCTGAAAGGTCGTGCGGAGGCGGTTGTCTCTGAGGCAACCACCGCACAGCAGGCAGGTTCTGGCACACTGCCCGTATTTGCCACCCCCTGTATGACTGCCCTGATGGAACAGGCAGCCTGGACTTCCCTTGCCCCCTTCCTGTCAGAGGGAGAGAGCACCGTAGGCACCAAACTGTCCATCACCCATGAATCTGCCTCTCCCATTGGAATCAAGGTGTGGGCAGAGAGCGAGGTCACAGAGGTAGACGGCAAGCGCATTGAATTCAAAGTGGCAGCCTATGATGAAAAAGGGTTGATTGGGCAGGGCACCCACCAGCGTTTCATCATCAAAAATGAGCGTTTTCTGGAGAAAACCGCAAAGAAACTGGAAGCATAAGAAAAACCGTGGGGCATATGTCCCACGGTTTTTTGTCAACTGGATAGTTTTGTATAAATCTGGGTGGCAGACTGACTGCGGTGTCCCAGTTGTTGCTGGACCTGCCGCACATCCAGCCCCCGCTTCAGCAGATGGACTGCCACAGAGTGGCGCAACAGGTGGGGGCTAATCTCCCGCTGAATCCCTGCCTTATCCTGATACTGTTTCAAAATTTTCCACACACCCTGACGGGTCATCCGCTCCCCATTCAGATTCACCAGCAGAGCGGTTTCCTGTGGGTCATCCACCAACTTTGTGCGGGCACTGGTGATGTAGCGAGTGATTTGCTCCAATCCCCCGCTGATATCTACCAGCCGTTCCCCTTTCTCACTGCGACAGCGCACCGTGGCAGCGTCCAAATCCACGTCAGAGACATCCAGTGCCACCAGTTCTCCCACGCGCAGACCGGTGATACACATGAGCATCACCAACGCACAGTCCCGACAGCTTTTCTGGTCACAGCACACCAGCTGACTGAGCAGCTGGTCCATCTCCTGTACAGACAACACCTGAGGCAGCTTCCGCTGTACCTTTTCATGTCTGATTTTCTGTACTGGATTTTCTTCACAGTACCCCAAACTTTCCATATACTGATAAAACAGCCGGATGGAGGCGAGATAGCGTGTGATGGTCGCCGCTGAACGTCCCTTCTGGTTCAGTTCCTTCACATAGTCCACCACATTTTGCCGTGTCACCTCCAGCAAATCCACGCCTTTCCACTCCATACTTTGGGCAAACTGCTGCACATCCCGCAGATAGGAGCTGACGGTATTTTGGGATGCGTGACGCTGCTCCTTCAGATACTCCATAAATAAATCCAACAGTTGAAACATCTCTCAAATCTTTCCTCTCTACTACAGTACCCCAACAGCAAGGGGTATCAACACAGGCGACAACAGCACCTGCACACACACTGCCACCACCAGCCCCAGACCACACAAAAGCCACACTGCCAGATAACTTCCGGTCCTGTCTGTACGTTCTCCCACGCCAAGAACATGTCTCAGAAGCAGCAAGCCACGCTCAAACCCCTGCATTCCGGAAAAAAACAGGAGGGGCATGGTCAACAGGGCAGCAAGCCCGAAAAAATACACACTGGGCAGCAAACCGGCAGGACCAAACACACGGCAAAACCCACCTACTGAGAAGGCAAGCAGAAAGCCCCGTACCCCCAGCAGCAGGGGAATCCCCACAACGCCCAAGGCGGTCAACCCCAAAATGCCCATTGCCAGCCACAGCCTGAGCTGTTCCCACAGCATAGGCATCAATTCAGGGGAAAAGGTCCCCTGTTCCAGCAGGGACAGAAATGCCACCAGATAGTCTGCCAACGCCTGCGCACTGTCCTGAGGCATCAGACCAGCCAACACACTGCCAATCACACCACCTGTGACAAAGGCTCCACCCAGCAAATACAGGGACAGTGGTGGGGGACTGCCCCCAACTCTGCGCTCCATGATACCCATGCTCCCTCACCCCTCTCCCCCTAACAGTATGAGAGAGGAGCAGAAAAAAGACCTGCCTCTCTGGAGCATTTCACCAACATTCTTCCTTGTTTTACTAATATACCGTTTTTTCCCTTCCTTCGCAACTGTTTCTTCCATATCCGATTTGATTTATAAGGGTTGACAAAAAAATTATGTAAAATTTGTGTAAAAAAACAGCACACACCGTAGACTGTGGTGTGTGCCGTCCAAAAAAAACCAATTTTTCCGCAATCAGACACCTTAACAACAGCCATCACAGCTGTGGCAGCTCTCACAGGCAGTCTGACCCATTCCAGCCGAAATGGCTTTCAGGGCAATGGCGCACTCGAGACGTTTGCGCTCCATTTCACAAGCCACCTCATTGGACTTTGCAATATCCCCATTGACCAGCAGATTGGAGGCAGAGCAGCCACCACTGCAATAAAATCTTGCCCAGCACTCCCGACAGGCAGGGCGGGTATAGATATTCTGGTTGGCAAACAGACCAGAAATTTCCATATGAAACTGCTGATTGTCCAAAGTGCCCAGCAGATAGTCCTCTTTGCCTACAAACTGATGGCAGGGGTAAATCTCCCCATCTGGGGTGATTGCCACATACTCACAGCCTGCACCACAGCCACGCAGACGCTTAATCACACAGGGACCCTGTGCCAAATCCACATGGAAGTGGAAGAAATTCACACCCTTCCGGTCTTTCAGCTCCTGCGCCAGCTTCTCATATTCTGCCTCTACCTTGGGCAAGTCCTCCTCTTTGATGGCAAAGGGGTCATCCAGAGGACCGCTGGCAGGCTCTACTGATACATGCTTGAAGCCCAGAGAAGCCAGATGGAGCACATCCTCTGCAAAATCCAGATTTTCACGGGTAAAGGTACCACGGACATAGTATTCCTTGTCCCCACGCTGGCTGACTAACTTCTGGAATTTGGGCACAATCACATCATAGCTGCCCTTCTGGGAGGGTGTGGGGCGCATATTGTCGTTGACCTCTCTGCGACCGTCCAGAGACAGCACCACATTGGACATCTCCCGATTGATGTAGTCAATGGTCTCATCATTCAATAACATGCCGTTGGTGGTCACTGTAAACCGGAACACTTTGTCATGTTTCTGTTCCAGAGAACGGGCATATGCCACGGTCTCTTTGATGGTATCCAGAGCCATGAGGGGCTCTCCGCCGAAGAAATCCACCTCAATGTTGCGCCGCTTGCCAGACTTGGCAATCACCCAGTCAATGGCTTTTTTGGCAGTTTCAGGGCTCATGATTTTACGTCCGGTTCCAAAATCCCCTGTGGAGGCAAAGCAGTATTTACATCTGAGGTTGCAGTCGTGGGACACATGGAGACACAGAGCCTTTACTACTGCCTGTTTGGGCAGCTCCATAGCCTTTTCTGGGTCCACATAGCTGTCATCGGAAAAGAGCAGCCCAGCCTCTTGCAGCTGGTGCAGCTCTCCCCACACCTCGTCCAGCTCCTGCCCATTGTACTGGGGAAGCTGTTCCTTGATTGCATCTGGGCAGCTCTCCCCCATTGGCTCATGGAGCAGAGACAACAAATCATAGCTCATTTTGTCCAGCACATGAACAGCACCACTGTTCACATCGGCAACCAGATACTGCCCAAGGGCAGAAAATGTATGTATCATGGATTGATTCTCCTTCTCATCATAAAATCAGCATGAAAAAGGGCAGGTAGAACCTGCCCTTTCAGGAAGTCTCCAGAATCAATTACTGATTCTCACACTTCTGGTTGGCAACCGTGCAAGAGGTCTTACAAGCGGACTGGCAAGAAGTCTGGCACTCACCGCAGCCACCCTTGGCAGCACTGGCTTTCAGAGTTGCACCGTTCAGGGTCTGAATGTGTTTCA
>CALWVS010000038.1 GCA_944385095.1 uncultured Oscillospiraceae bacterium | reverse complement strand
ACTCAGCCCTTTGGAATATAGACAGCATCTTGGGTTCACGACATAACTTGTCCAACTTTTTGTCCGCACCCCCGTCTATCCAAAATTTTGTGTAAACCTCCGATGTGGTGTAAAATAGAAGCACCACATTGGAGGTTTTAAATATGGAAAGAACAAACCGCATCCCAGAAGAAAAAGCCTGTCGGGAGACAATCAGAGGATTGTTGCGGATTGCAAATATTAGTAGTATAGATGAAATCCACAGCCTGTTTTAGGAGACAATAGCTGAAATGGACACGGTAGAAAGATACTGCGTACCAGCTTTGGGGATATAAATATATGGATACCTAGAAACTGGAAAGACTCACTGGTCTTGATTTTTATGATTTGTCTTTACAAACCAATTGTAAAGTAAATGAAGAGAGAGACCACCCCCTAAATGGGTCAGCCTCTCGTTTTGTTGTTTGCTCTGTTTTGAAACAGACACTTTTTCTTCCATGTTATCCTGACTTTTTCTTTCGTCGTTTCTCCAAAATGATCTGTAGCCGCCGTTCCTCCCGTTTCCTTTCCTGACAGTTGCGCTCCTCCACCTGCCGCTGCCAGTCAGAAAAATTCTGCTTCTGGCGAGTGGTCCAAAGACGTTCCTCCATCTTCCACCGCTGAATCTCAGCTTGATAAACGGTCAGGTTGGTTGGATCAAGTTCTATCAGCCGACTTAGATCTTTTTGGGCCCGGTGCCGTTTGCTGAAGTCGGTGAGGGCAGCTCGCGCCCGCAGAAGTGCTGCATCAGTAGGCTTCTCGTAAGTGCCATAGACAGGCTCATAGGTGGCTTTATCCAGCCATCCCCAGGCCCAGTCCGCTCCACTCAGCCAGAAATCACAGAAAGCGGCCACTGTCGCCAGACACTGACACAGGGGGTCCCGGTCGGGCAGCTTCACAGAAGTGTAGTACTTTGTAATAAACTCACTCACTTCCTGTGGTTTTTTCGCCTTTAGTTCTAGTTCTGCTACTCTCGGATCGGTAAACAGAGCAAGCTGATACACCGATGTCAGGGCATGGGGCAGATGCAGGAGTGAAGACCGAACCAAAAGCTCTACTGCCTCCTGACTTATGGGTGGAAGCCCCTGTTCCAAAATCTCCCCCAGGGTGGGGAGAGGCGGCAGGAGGAGCATCTCCTTATTTTCCATAGCCTGATTAAAGGACCAGGGAAACCCCAGTCGGGCGGCAAAGTCAATGGCCTGCCAGCAGCTCCCATAGGGAGCACTGTCCCCAAAGCAGGCATAGTGCGCCTCCAACTCCTCCTCATAATCTGTCCAGTGAAGCAGATACTGGGAGAGGAGTGCCCGATCACAGGTGGGGAACCAGTTTGACAGTATCGCTGGATTCCCAACCAGCAGTTCCTTCTCTGCATGAGAGATGGAATCGAAGTAGTCAGGCATGGTGGAGAAGTGGTCCTCCTCTGTACCGGCATAGAAGTCGTAACCCCAGAAGTCCCCATCGTAGAGATAGAGCAGCATCACTGGGTTTTGGGTCAGCCGGGATAACTCCTTTGCTAGAGCATCAAAGCCCAGCTCCCCAGCGATCAGGACCTGCGTGCCCTCTTGGGAGGCGGAGTACAGGCTCTGCTCTGGGGAGAGAGAAAACGGAGGGATTTGTGCTGCCGCCTCCACCGCACGGCGGGCTGTCTCTTCCTGACAGCCGGGAAATAGTGCAAATTGTAGGAAAACACCCATCAAACCAACCTCCGATCCAATTTACAAACTGGGTTATCGCCGTACCCACCTGCCAAACAGGTTCTTTTTATAATGCTTCCGCTCCTCCTGAGCTGGGGCATACTCACCAGCTTTCTCTAGGTACTTCACTCCCTTGGCAATGTTTTTGGGGACGCCCAGACCGTTGCAGTATAGCTTGCCCAATAGATAAAAGGCAGGTGCACAATTCCAGTCGATTCTCTCCAGGTACTGCACGGCTTTGGTGTAGTCTTGCTGGGTCCCGTGACCATTGGCATAGCAGGCACCCAGATAATAGAGCTGAGGCACATTGCCGTTTTCCTCTGCCCACTTAATCAGCTGGAAGGCCCTGTCATAGTCTCGCTCGACTCCTTTGCCGTCATAGAGCAACATTCCCAGCCGATTGGCCGCATTGGCTTTTACAGGGATGGGTGCTGCCAAAGCCTGCTGGTAGTATTGGGCAGCCCGGGCAGCGTCCTTGGGTACTCCCTTCCCCACCTCATAGGAGAAGCCAGTCCGGAAATAGGCTCGGGGCTCGCCCAAATCGGCCGCTTTGCGATAGAGCTCATAGGCCTTAACCGTTTCCCCGCTGTCATAGAGAGTGCTTGCATAGTAAAATATACAGTCCGGGTAGCCTCGCTCAACTCCATAGTGATCCACTTCCAGCTCCTTCTCTGGGCGGGGAGGGATCAGACCTTTTTTTCCTTCGTTATAGAAGTTGGACAGGTTGGGATTGACCAGGGAAAGACCGTTTCGATAGGCCTTCCACAGCCAGTCCTCACATTTTGCATAGTTCTCTCTGAAAAAACACTCAACGTCGTCGTCTCTTTCAAAATCCTCCCAGAGTCGCCCCTCAATGGTGATAAAATCGCCCCAAAAGTATACATTTCCAATGATCATCTGGCACAAGGGTTCTCCCCGTTCTGCCTTGTCCAGCACAATATCAAACGCCTCCTGAAGGGTCAGGGGCATGTCTTGGGTCAGTTCCTCATCCATCATTCCATTTCGCAGAGACAACAGAGTCCCAATGGCACTTCCCTCCAGAACAGAGCGACGCATCAGCTCATCCCCGGTCTCATGGTCGATTGGGAAATTGTGACCGGGTCAGATGTACTGCCACCCATACAGACACCGTCCCAACAAGCAACAGGCGTCGGCATCCCCCGCCTCTGCTGCCTGCTGAAGCAGATGGAATCCATCCTGCCCCCGTCTGACCTGAAGGTCGTAGTAAATATATTAGAGTGCCTGCTCCACTGGATCGCTGAAAAACTGTCCCATAAAATAGCCCCCTGTTCTGTATTTGGATGTTGATTCAGTTTTGGAAATTTGTAGGTTTCCTTCCGCTTTATTATAGTGCGTTGGTAAAAGTTCTGCAATCCTGTTTTGGGTTGATTGACATAAGCAACTTACACATAGATAGTTCCTGCAATAACTACCACAGAATCAAAATGAGTATAGTATTTTTGTGCTTCCATTTCAATGTCCACAAGTGAGTAACACTTAACAATTTTCGAGATAACACAATCAATCCAACATAGAAAAATCAGTAAACTTGAGAATATGAAATAAACAATAGAAAAGCCCCAAACCCCTTGCAATACAAGGAATTTAAGGCTTTTCTTACTGGCACGCCCGAAGGGACTCGAACCCCCAACTTTCAGAACCGGAAGCAGTATATTGAAATGGGTAAATCTTATGAAGGAGAGTATATTTATACTAGCCAGTTTGTGATTTCCCACCACTTTTCCCACCAGTCCTATTATTGCAACTATCTAAAAGTGCAATACTTGCATGAAGTGTGGTTGCATCTTTATGTGTGTAAATATTGGCAGTGGTTTGTATATCGGAATGACCCATAAGTTCTTTCGCCACATTGAGAGGAACCCCAGCTTTTTGAAGGTCAGTGCAGAATGTGTGCCGTAGACAGTATGGGGTTAAGTCTGGAGCCAGACTGGACTGTACGATTTGGTTTCGGTAGAGTTTTGCTCCCATGTGTATATCCAAGTCTCTCTTGAATCCTGTCCACAATCTCCGCAGGCTATTTTCATTTTGAAAATTTCCTGCTTGTGTTGGGAATACAGGTTGGAAAGGGTCTCCTTTGACTGCAAGGAGCTTTTGACGTAGTTCTTCTCTCATAGGAATATCTCGGATTCCTGCATCTGTTTTGGGTCCCTTGATATGCCCACTGCCACTTTCTCTTGCAGAATGAATGTGGATTTCATTGCGAGTAAAGTCTACATCAGCCCAAGTGAGAGCAGCTGATTCTCCAGGTCTCATCCCTGTGTACAACAATGTGAGAATCCATAATCCTGCACGATGTGTTTGGGCTACTTCCAGTATTGCTGTACGTTCTTCATCTGTAATAGAACGGCGTTTTCCCTCTGTGGTTCGTGGCAGTTCCAAAAGTTCTGCTGGATCATATGGTATCAACCTAGATTGCCGTGCCCGTTTAAACATTTGCTGCATGAGCATACGCAGTTTTTTTACATGAGAAGAACTATAACCAGCCTGACTGTTCAGAATTTTTTGAAGCTGCACATCTTTAACATCTTTCAGTTTTAGATGTCCAATGACTGATTTTATGTAACCATTGTATTTTTCATCATACATTCCCAATGATTTAGCTGTCATGCCTTTTGGGTCCTTGTAGGTTGCTTTCCATTGAGCATACCATGCATTTACTGTCATAGAGCCACCAATGGATTCTTCGCCTCGTTTGGCAGCTACTAGCTTTTCTGCTAGTTTTTTAGAGGCTTCCAGTTCGGTTTTCCCATATGCTTCATATTTTATACCATTGTATCTGGCAGTCTTTCTGATATAATTGTATTTGCCCATAGAACCCCTCCTGATCATTGAGTGGTTAGAGTGTTCAACTTGAACACTTTTGAAAACAGGCAGGCAACAAATGCTGCCTGCCTGTTTTTAACTTATTATTGTGTTAGTAGCAACGTTTACATGGTTCATAACCATTGGAGATTGCCTGTGAAAGTGGTACTTGCTGTGGAGAGTTCATACCACTACAACTTGATTTAGAATGATATTTAGAGCCACTTTGGGGAATCCAGACCATTTCTTCCTGTGGTTGCTGAACAACAGCCTGTTGTTCAGCCGCTTCTTTAGCAGCTTCTTCAGCGGCTTTTCTGGCAGCTTCTTCCTCAGCCGCTTTTTTTGCAGCTTCCTCCGCTGCAATACGTTCGCTGTCAACAATGGTGACTGTGACAGGAGCACTTTCTACATCGCCAGCAGAAATCATAATTTCAGCGGTGCCTTCTGCTTTTGGAGTAATGATGCCTGATAAGGTATCATTGGTGCGGTCGGCGGTGAATGTAAGGACATTAGAGTCAGAACTAGTAAAAGTTACATTTTCGGTAGAAGCTCCATCTTCTGATACCAAAATAGAGATTGTTTTTGTATCCTCAATGTCCACTTCAAGAGAGGAATTGCAATGTAATGTGAGTGAAGTAATAGTTGGAGGAGTAATGGGAGGAGGAGCGTTATTGGTCATTCCACCAAGCACAACGACTACCCACAATACTCCAGCAACGTAAATTCGAGCCCTTTTATAAAGGGGCTTTACTTTAGGAGCATTTTTTAGTGTGCAGATACACCCAATAATGACCAATACCAACCCCAATATAGCAGATACTGGTGTGAGTAAAATGCCAAAAGCAAGCAATCCCCACCCAATAGCCTCAAGTTTTGAGAGTTGAGGTTTCACTTAAATACCTTCCTTCTTATCTATGTATGATAGACACAAATCAGAGACATTTAGAACAATCTGTCAAATTTATTGTTAAGAAATAGCTTTTGTTATACTGAGCCAGAAACTTGAATAGTTTCCTTCAGAATCCTTGGTGGCATTTAACGTAAAGACAGCATCTCCTTCTGTAAGTTCCAGTGGCTGAGAAGGGTCAATTGTGGGTATCGCTTCATATATTTGGTCTGGAACTAATGAATCTTCGTTTATCTGTGTAGAAGTTAATCCGGCAATGTAAAGATATGTCATTGCTCTTTCCATAAACTTGGAATAATCAGAAAACATATTCGTAATTCCAAATGAGGCAGATATAATTTCCTTATCTTCATCTAAAGCCATAGAATAATCATATGTTGAACTCCACAAAGAATCATCTTGCATTGCATACATAGAATAAGCTGAAAGTTCCTGATCGCTTGACCGTTCAAGTTCAGCAATTGGAATCTCAAACTCATCTTCAATTACTTTTGCCACAGCAAAATAAAAAACTTCAGGAATTCCACGATCATCAGAATCTTGTTCGAGAGTTGAGGTTGATGCAGATGCAGATGCAGATGTAGTCTCTATAGGCTTGCTTTCGGTGACACTTGTGCTAGTGGCTATATCATTAGATTTTATTCCAGATGTTTCTACATTTTCTGTACTACCGCAGGCAGACAGAGTCAAAGCAGTTGCACAAATGATACCAACAACACATAACTTCTTCATAAGTGTTCCCCTCTCTATTTTACAACTCCTAGCTGTTGATTTAAAAGAATAATCTGTCAAAATAACCCGAATGATTGTTCTTGACCATTTAGAACTACTGTACTATACTTAAACTAAGTACATACATAGGAGGGTAGCCCCATGGATAAGACCACACCTCAACTGTCAGAATTTCATGAACTTGCAAGACAGCTCATGCCTCATCAGGTTCACAAGATTCTTTTTTTGCTTTTGCCGATGTCTGTTTTTGCTTCTCTGCCACAAGATAACGCATGTAACGAAGGGCTTCCTCCTGAAGGTCAGGTGGGAGAGACCTAAATATCAACTCATTTTCCGATGGAGACCCGATACCCGATGTGGTATCGGGTTCTTTTGTTTCTCCAATTAGCTCATCAATAGATGTACCAAGATAGTTTGCCAATAGTCGCATTTTTTCTATTGATGGGAGGACTTGTCTGCGTTTCATACTGCTTACTAAATCTTTGCCAGCACCACTTTCCAGACCCGCTTTTGTAGGGGTAGTTCCCTTTTGTTTGCAAATGCGTTGTATATTTTCAACAACTTTTATTACGTCCAAGGCAACTCACTCCTATAATATAATATGTCAATAAGCACAAAAACATTAAATATGATGTTTGATGTATTGACAACATCATATTTGATGTTTATTATTTAGCTATGGGGTAACAGTCAACGACACCTAGCTAGGCAAGAAAGGAGTATTTCTATGAGATTATCCTATGAGCCACCTACAAGGAATGAACGGACTGAGCATATCTCAGATGAACTTCTGAACATTCTGGTAAACCGCTGTGAAAGCTATGTAGAGGCACAAGATGTACTTACCTTAGCACAGGAAAAAATGTTCCGTAGCACAAAGCCTGTGCTTAGTCCCTCAATGCTTCTTCAATGCGACGATACAGAGAGAGCCTAAATAAGTCAAATTCTTCTTGAAGCTTATTCGTCATGACACGAGAGACAGGTGCAGGAAGTCCTTGCTGAAGAATTTCCTCTGTACTTTGCCAATATACATGACAGAAATGGTCTAAATCTTGTTTTAGCTTTGCATCCATTTCAACACACCCCTCTTTTCATATCTCTCTTTGCCTAACTAGGTAGTTGACCATAATTTAGCCATGGAACAACAATGAAATACAAAACGAAAGGGGGTAAGATAAGTGCTTACTGTGATTTTGGGTATCACTACCACTATCTTTGCCATTGGCTGGTTTGTTCAGAGAGTGAACTTTTACACTGCACTCTATTACATTGCATGGTACAAACTCCCAGCTCCAGAAAAAGACCAGTGGGACTACTGCCAAAAGCAGGTAATCCGTAAGTTTTTGGGTATCAAAGACCAAACTGGGCTTTAATCAATTCAGTTTGCTATGTAGCTAATTGTAGAGCAATAAAGGGTTCTGTAAAATTCCCAAGGTATCACTTACCCTATGGCTAAGTGTAACACAAAAGCACCCAGAACACAAGTCCTAAAAAGGAGGTGAAAAACCGTGAAAATCAAAGAAAGAATGTTGGAACGTGGCTTGAATTGTACTCAGGTTGCGGATGCGTTGGGATTAGCCACTGCATCAGTATACCACTGGACAATTGGGGTGAAGGTTCCTGCCACCAACAGACTGCCTGCACTGGCTAAATTGCTGGGGTGCAGTATTGATGACCTTTTTGATGATGATGCAGCTTCCCAATATCAGCATACCAAACGGAAAGGAGATTGACCATGAATCCAAGTTGCAATATCTACCAGAAGGCAAGAAATTCCAAAGGGCTGACACAGGAAAGAGCCGCTGAACTACTGAATATCTCCACCAGAGCCCTTGCCGGATATGAGAGTGGGGAGCGATTTCCACCGGATCATGTGGTTGTTCAGATGCTGGACATCTATGATACACAGGTTTTGGCAGTGCAGCACCTGAGACAATCTGCTTACCTTGCCAGTTGTGTCATTCCAGATGTGCCTGATTTGTGTCTAAGCCAGGCAGCCTTAACCCTGATTGATGCCATTTATGATTTTGCAGATGACAAGCTGGACAGACAGCTCATTGAAATTGCCCGTGACGGGATTATTTCTGAGGAGGAACGTCCACAGTTTGACCGCATTGTTCAGAAAATTGGAGCCATTACTTCTGCTGCATATGCTCTGGTATATGCAAGACAAGATGGGAGGGAATAGATATGGCAGTACAATCTGTGCAGTGGAGAGAAATCAATGAAAAAAGAAAGCTGATGTTTGAGAGATGGGGTGTAGCCCTGTTGTCTCTCCAGCAAGTGAAAGATGAACTTGGCTGTAAGGACACACGGACAGCTAAGAAGTTTTTGGATGAATTCGATGTGCCAAGTATTGCGGTTGGGCGAAATCGAAAATATGAAATTGATTTGCTGGCAAAAACTCTTGTCAGAATCCGTGGTATGAATTGAGGTGGAGTAAGTGATTCATGTTATGCTCCGCTGTAGCAAACGGAAGCTCTGGCGTCTGGTCAGTGACCAGTGGAAAGAACCACCTACATCGGTAGAGGACTGCTTCATGGAAGTAGAAAGCCAGCCGAAAACCTACACGCTGCACTGGGCAGGTGGTATGGCTCGGCTGGCAGTGATTCAGAGCAGACCTGTCCTGACTGTCACAGAGCAGGGCAGGCAAATGCCGTACTTATTAGATGTGAAAATGTTAGAAGAAAGGGGGATGGTCAGACCGTATGTGGAAGAATCTGAAGGACAAGCATCCAGCGATTTACGAAGCAGTGAACTGGGCTTGTGTAGCAGTATCAGTGAGTGCATTTTTGATGGCATTGGTCATCTATTTGCAAAAATAAAAGCTCAGGCGACAGAGGCAACTGTCAACCTGAGCAGGGAAGTAACTTCCCATGTACAGTAACACTGGTATTATACCATGTTCAGTCGAAAAAAGCAAGGAGGAATTGTAGATGGATATACTCCAATGCAAAACAGAACTTGCTGTAGAGTACGGAATTGATGTGGCAATCTTCATACATAACATTGTGTTTTGGGTGGAGAAAAACATGGCAAACGATACCAACTTCAAAGAAGGGCGGTACTGGACGTACAACAGCATGGAGGCATACTGCCAGCTATATCCCATGTGGTCAAGAGACCAGATTAAACGAATCATTGCAAAGTGCAAAGAAAATGGTTTGTTGATTGTGGGTGAGTTTAATTCTGACCGGAGAGATCGCACAAAATGGTACTCTCCCAGCGACAGAATTCTTGAGATTTATGGGGTGTGCAAAACCGCCCATTGCATTGGGCGAAATCGCCAAATGCATTTGGCAGAATCGCCCACTGCATCGGGCGAAAACGCCACACCATTACCAGATAGTAATACTACAGATAATATACCCCCCTATAGTCCCCCCACAAGTGGGGGGACAGGGACGGAAAAGAAAAAGCGTAAATACGATTTGGACGAGGAAGCCAAGGCAACCCTGAGAGACTATGTAGGGCAAGACAGGGAACTTGCCAAAGCATTGGGGGCATTCATTGACATCCGTATTAAACTGCGAGCAGTACATAGCCAACACGCAGTAAAGCTGCTTCTGGGAAAGTTGGATAGTCTGTCCAATGGAGATAGGCAGATGAAGCTACAGCTCATTGCCCAGTCAGTGGAGAACAGCTGGAAGGGGCTATTTCCGTTGAAGGGGCAGAAAAAGCAAACCACTCCAACCAACTTGTACCAACCCAAGATACTACCTGTCAGACCTCACCACTATGAGGTCATAGATGGGGAGGAAAGGATTGTATACGATGATAGATGATTTTTTTAATGCAGAGTGTGCTGTACTTGGTTCCATTCTCGTTGATCCTAGATGCCTGCCAAAAGTTCGGGATAGTTTGAAAGTGGAAGATTTTTCGATGCTTTTGAACCAACAAATATACACTGCCATTTTGGAATTGGACAAAGAAGGGGTGTGTGACCCTGTGGCTTTGTTCAACAAAGTAAATCAAAACGGTGTTATTTGCCCTACAAACTATTTTACAGAACTCATGGATGCAACTCTAACCGCAGCTAATGTGGACTTGTATGTGGACATTGTGAAAAAACAAGCAGGGAAAAGGGCATTGACTAAGCTGATGGAAGAAACAACCGTAAAATTGCAAGAATCAGATTCAGCGGATGATGCACAAGACTTACTCAGCCGTGGTCTGGATGCCGTCCGGCAGCAAAGGTTCAGCAATGGAATCATTACACCACAGCAGGCAGCCCTGATTTTTATAGACCACCGACTGAAAGTGGACAGCGGGGAACAGGGCGGATATGTAAAAACAGGCTATCAGGATTTGGATTACCTGCTGGGTGGCGGTATGGTTTGTGGTGGCATGTATATTTTGGCAGCCCGTCCTGGTATGGGCAAGACCACAATGGGAATCAATATTGCGGAACGTGTAGCCGAGACAAAAAACAAACCTGTGCTGTTTGTTAGCCTGGAGATGTCTACCAAGGAAGTTCAGGCGAAGCGAGTTGCTAAAATCAGTGGAATTCCATACAACAAGGTGCTGATGGGGAAGCTGGACGAATACCAGTGTAACAAAGTAAATAAGGCTCTGGACCAAATCAAGGATAGTCAAATCCATTTCAACGGGAAAGAGACAATAACTACTGACGAAATCTATACGTTGGCAAGGTGCATTTCTGGGGTGTGCTTGGTGGTCATTGATTATCTGGGGATCATTTCTCCTGGAGTCAGCATAAAAAAATCAAGATATGAGTACACATCAGAAATTTCAGGAGCCATCAAGAGAATGGCTCGAAAACTGGAAGTGCCAGTGCTCACCCTTGCCCAGCTGAACCGTGAAACAGAGGGCAGAAAAGACCATCTACCACAACTATCAGACTTACGAGATTCTGGTGCCATTGAACAAGATGCAGATGGAATTATCTTTTTGCACCGAGAGGCTTATTACCGACCGGAAGAAAAGAGCGATATTGAGACGTTGAGTGTGATTGTGGCAAAAAACCGACATGGCTCTACTGGCAAATGTGAGCTGCAATTCGCTGTAGCCAATGGAAAGATTGTGAGTGAGTCCAAAGACCCACGACAGAGGTGGGGAGAGATGATCGAGAGAGGTGAATGGCCATGAAGGTAGGGGACACAATCACATTTGTCCCAGTGTCATGGGTGACAGGAAGCATGTCAGAGCTGACCCTCAGACACAAGGTCAAAGGCAAGGTCATTTATATCAACAACGCCCACCGCTTTTATGTGGCAGAGGGCGAAGTCTATGGTCGAACGATTCGAGAGGCATACAAATTTTAGAGAAAGAGGTTTTCACCATGAAAACATTTGCAATTGTCAATCAAAAAGGTGGCGTAGGCAAGACCACCACAACCCTGAATTTAGGCTACATTTTAGCCACACAGTATCATATGCGTGTGCTGCTGATTGATGCAGACAATCAGGGTAACACATCCAGTGTTTTAGATGCAGCTGGGGGAGAGGGTGGTCTGGCATGGCTGCTCCAATATGGGGCAGGGTACTATCCGGATTTGGTTTGTCACACAGATGTGAATGGACTGGATGTCCTTCCATCTGGTCAGGACCTGGGAGATTTGGATTTAGAGTGTATGAGCGGAAAACGGCAGCCTGATTTCTGGGCATTGAAGGGATTTATCACCACCTTGACCGAAGATGATGCTTATGATGTGTGCATTATTGATTGCCCACCCTATTTTTCACTGTCTTGTCTCAATGCCATTGCTGCTGCGGATAGCATTATCATCCCCACCGATACAGATGCCTACTCTGCCACAGGTATGGCAAAGGTGGTGGCACAGATTGATAAAATCCGCAGTGTATCTCCCACAACACGGATTACTGGTTGCCTTGTAACACGGTGGGCAAAGTCTGAGGTGTCCGATGGTGCAGTAGATTATCTGAGAAAAGAATCTCCTGTCCATGTATTTGAAACGGTAATCCGCACCAGCACAGAGAAGGTACGAGAATCTACGTGGGCAAGGCAGGCTGCCTGTCAGTGGTCTCCCTTCTGCAATGTTTCAAAGGATTATCGGGAATTTGCCAGAGAGCTATTGACCTTGGAAGGAATGATACACCATGGGGAAGTTTAATTTTGGAGAGATGCTTGCCAAAAATCCTACCCCGCTCAGACAAGAGCGAGACATTGAGGTCATTACCCATGAATTGCTGGACTTGAAGCGAACAGCAGGGGAGTCGATTTTAAAAATTGGGCAGTGTCTCATTGAGGCAAAAGCAATGCTGCCCCATGGGGAGTGGCTCCCGTGGTTGACAGAGAGGGCAGAATTTTCTGAACGGTCTGCACAGTATTTTATGCGGATTGCAAGAGAGTGGACAAATCCGCAATCGCTTGCGGATTTGGGAGCAACCAAAGCATTTAAACTTTTGGTTTTACCGCCAGATGAACGGGAAGCGTTTCTGTCTGAGCCTCATGAGGTCAATGGGCAAGAAAAAATGGTGGTGGATATGTCTGCCAGAGAGCTGGAGAAGGCACTGAAAGAGCGTGATGAGGCACGCAGGCAGGCGGAGGCGGCAAAAGCAGATGCCGAAGCAGCAGAACAGGCACGGGCAAAAATGGAGACAGATATGAAACTGCTCAATGGCTGTCTGTCTGCTACCAGAGACGATTTAGAAGTTGCGGAAACTAGAGTGCAACAGCTGGAACAGGAGCTACAGGAGGCAGAAAACCGTCCCATAGAAGTGGCAGTGGAAAAAGTGGTGGATGAAACAGAGGTAAATCGGCTTCGCAAGGAACTGGCAGAGGCACAAGTTCAGGTGGCAGATTTGACCATAGCTTTGGAAGATGCCAAAGAGGAACAGCCAAAGCCAGTCCCATGGATTCCGCTGCAATGGAAATCCCCAGATGAGTGTCCAGAAGATGGGCAGATTGTGTATGCAAAAATTTATGTAGAGGATATGGAGTTACAGGAAATTTTGATGTACCAATATGGAAGATGGTTTTTTAGGCGGAGCAAAAATCCGGTAGAGGGAGTTGTCAAAAGTTGGTTCCCTCTGCCAATGGATTAAGATTTTCATAGAGAGGAGATTGATTTTGAATGACAAATGGTGAAAGAATCCGTAATATGAGCGATTCTGAGTTGGCAGTGTTTTTGGAGGAGCTGGATGCTGCCACATGGGACGGAGCGTTTTATGAGGAGGTTTGTGGACTTTGTGCAAGAAATGCTGTGGAGTCAGCACCATGCAGCGGAGAAGCTTGTCCATATGGAAACTCCTGTGAGTGGTGGCTAAGTCAGCCAGTAAAGGAGTGTAAGGGTATTGGGAACAGATACAAAGGTGAACATAACTAGAGACATGTGCCTTCCTGTGGCTTTGCCACAGGAAGGGCAAGCATAGCATTTTGACGGCAAAATGCGGCTTGTCAGGTGGATGCCCCCTGAAACCCCCGATTTTACAGCAATTCCATATAAGAGTACAAAGTGATATACTGATAAAAGAAAGAGGTGAAAATTCAGATGGTAGCAATG
>CALWVS010000037.1 GCA_944385095.1 uncultured Oscillospiraceae bacterium | reverse complement strand
AATGTCATACCTGAAAAGTAGTACA
This sequence comes from uncultured Oscillospiraceae bacterium, assembly GCA_944385095.1. Lineage (GTDB taxonomy): Bacteria > Bacillota > Clostridia > Oscillospirales > Oscillospiraceae > Lawsonibacter. The sequence goes on along the minus strand of CALWVS010000037.1, from coordinate 16,579 downwards.
AATAGAGTCGCTTTGCCTGTACATGAGGAATGGATTGTAGAGCCTGATGGAGAGCTTTGTTCTGGATGTGATTCATGGTCTTTTCTTCGGTTCCAGCTTCTGGTGTGATTGCATACCGCTCCACATTGGGGTGCGTATCCAGTGATATTACATCACCATTTCTTTTACGTCGTTTTGCCTGTGCCTGTTCAGCAAGTCGGGATTGTTCAAACACTGCATAAACGTCACTGGAAACTGGGTAATCGGTGTATGTAGCATCAAGATGAGGGTATTCTTTTGTTAAATCAATTTTTTTCATCAGTCATAGCTCCTTTGAATTTTTTGTTGGGTTCAAAGGAGCTGTTTATGGATCTTTCGCAACAAAGGGCAGCCAAAAGGTGGTAAGCCAATGGGAGCCACCAGTAAAAGAAAAAGCGTATGGAATCTTGCTTTGTTTGCAGGAATCCATACGCCTCAAAAAAGGTCTCTGTTGTTGCCGTAATTTATGAATAGAAAATCGGCAAGCTGTTTCTCTTGATGTAGTCAAACAAGAAATACAGCTTGCCGAATGGAGTGTTTTAGTTGTGGTGTCAGTTCAAAAGAACTTGTCCATTGCTACCATCCTTCCGACGGGGTTCGCTGTGTCGTTTCATACATATTTCAGTCGAACTTATGGTAGCATAGTATGTTTGCATCATTTGTCGAAAGACGTTGTTATGGAGAAATTAAGTAAAAGGGGTATTCTAACAGCGATAAACCCTGACTTCAGAATAAAGTTCATCATTTGTGGTGAATAAAAGATTTAGTCCTGTGTTTGCTTGATTAAAAACTGCATATTTGATATAATACAACTATTATCCATATATGAAAATTTGAGGCGATTTGTGATGTCAATTAGTTATAAAAAGTTATGGAAATTACTCATAGATAGAGATATGAAGAAAAAGGATCTTCAAAAAATAGCAGGTATAAGTTCTGCTTCTATCACGAAACTGGGTAAAAATGAAAATGTTAATACAGAAATCATTATGAAAATATGTGTTGCTTTAAAATGTGATGTATGTGACATTATGGAGATTGTGGATACCAAACCAAAAGAAGGGTAGAGGTAACTTATGGAAAATTTTACACAATATCAGTCTCGCTATTTTGCAGAACAGATTTTACTTCAACGCCCACAATCCAGCTATGATAGCCTTGCTTCAGCAATATCTGGTGTAAAAGTGGATCTCAATCCACATCAAGTAGATGCAGCTCTCTTTGCGATGCGTTCACCTTTAAGTTCAGGTGTTCTTTTGGCGGATGAAGTAGGATTGGGGAAAACAGTGGAAGCAGGTTTGGTTTTGGCTCAAAGCTGGGCAGAACGAAAACGACATATTCTACTGATTGTACCAGATGCAACCCATACCCCTTACGGGGACTGAAACTCAGCTGACCAATTATTCTTATTTGCCCCCTTCAGGATGCAACCCATACCCCTTACGGGGACTGAAACTCAGGGTAGGTGGTTTATTTGACCACTGTCGAAGTCAAGATGCAACCCATACCCCTTACGGGGACTGAAACGCCTGTACATGGTCAAGTGTTGCTGTGTCTGTTGCGGATGCAACCTATACCCCCCACGGGGACCAAAATTCATTTCTAAGTTACCAGTCTCCATTTGCTGAAGTTGTACTGGTATCATTGTTTTACTCCATATTTTATGATAAACTGCAAGAAAAAGGAAATGGAGATGGTACAATGGAAGCACAACAAAAGCGGCGTACTCGCAGAACGCCACAACAGTTGGTGGAGGCGTTGGAAGTAGAATCCACTATGTTGGCACAATCGATTGAAGAATTGGAGCGGAAAAAGGTGGAGATGGTGTCTGTATATGACACCAAAATTTCCAAAATACGGAATAAGATTAAAACCATTGAGAAGAAGAAAAAATCTCTGATGGAGCCACCAAAAGCCAGAAAGCCTCGCAAAACTAAAAAGGAAAAGATTCAGGCGATTATGAAGCAGGCACAAAAAGTTGGGATGCAGCCTGAAGAAATAGCCCAACGTTTGGGAATTGAAATGAAATCATAAAAAAATTCAGGTGCAGCCACATAAAAAGTGACTGCACCTGAATTGATAAACAGGGTGCGTGCTGAATCAGGGTTCTCCATAATAATATGGTCTTCCAATATGGGTAAATCCAGATTTTCCGGTAATGGTCACATTATTTCCACCAGCATTACAGTGGACAATTAAGATGTTTCCTGACTCATCCCAACCAGTCACAATTCCAATGTGACTGTCATCTGGATAAAACACCAAGTCTCCAATTTGTGCCTGACTCCATGTGATGGGAGTACAGTAGGTGTAATGACATATTCACCGCCACTGACATTATAGAAAACCCAATCTACATAGCCGGAGCAGTCCAGTCCATAGGGACGATAGGTGCCAGAAGAAGAATTCCCAGATGCTGTGACCTGCATCAGATTGCCCCAACGTGAATCCCAGCCCAACACCAGTGATTTACCACCCCAAAAATAGTTGACCTTACCCACCAGAGAACAGGCGGTGCGAATGACAGCCTCACGCTGTGGGGAGAGGGTTTTAGGAAGTTGGCGTAATACTTGATATGCGTCCGCTTGCACTTGCACCAAGTTCCCAATCAATTCCTCTAGCTGCTCCCGTTGAGTCAGCAGACTTTCCATCAGATTCAGTTGTTCCTGTGTAAAGCCATATTCTTCCGCCATATCTGAGGCAGTTTTATGGGTTATGGTTACAGTGAGGGTATCACCCAGCACCTCTGATGAAATGGCAGTCATATCCCAAAATATGAGATTCAATCGCTCCAATTTTTCGGCATCTATGGACAGTACGTCTGTGGTGCCGATTTCTTTTACTGCAAAGACTGCCAAAAGCTCCACCCAATCGGCTGACTCTCCTTCCACTGTGATGGAGGAATAGGGTTCTGCTGTTTGTACAGCCTCTAATGTCTGGTTGAAGTCATATTGTATCTGTGCAATGGCAGAGGCAATGGGCATGGTTCCTTCGGTGTGAGACTGACCGGAAAAGAAGATACCAAACGGAGAGGCAGCAATCCCACATAAAAGCACAACACACAGCAAAATTACAACCAAAGTCATACCACCACATGCTGCTATGAGACTGTTCATCAGGGAGAGAACTGCCTGTCCCACCGCTTTTGAGCCACGCAGGAGCAGTGTACCTGCTTGTTTGGCACCAGATTTTGAAACAGCCTGTCTGAGTTTGTTTCTCTGGCTTACCAAATGCTTTTTTATGAGAATTTCTTTCTGTTTGGGGATTGTACTGGCAATGGTGTGAGTACAGTTCACAGTTTGTTGTGTCTTGCTACAGGAACAGTTGGGTCTGGTTTTAGGAGAAAATCCCTGCCCACGTTCTCGCAGTCCTTTTTTGAGTCGCTGTAAGGAAGATGGTGGTTGTGGTGCAGGAGTGACAGAAAAGCGGTGAGATACAGGGTTAGAATGGGAAATAGCAGATTGTTTTTCATGATGTGGTTGTGGCTTATTATGGGATGGAGAGATGGGACAGTTATGTGTGGAACTGGGAATGGAATCATATGCAGATGGCTTCTGTGTGGAAAGGAAATGAGGAGGTATGTTTTCTATGGATTTCTGTTCCACCTGTGTTTCCACACGATGCTGTGAGATGAGAGTCTCTTTGCGTTGTGGTGGGGGAGCTGCTGGTTCTGTTTTTTTGGGATGAGAATGGACTTCTGTTGGTGTACCTGTTGTATGGTTTAAAGGGTTGCTTTGTCTGGGTGGAGAGACAGAGGAGTTGTGCAGTGTGCTCTGAACAGGTGCAAATATACGCTGATATTTTTGTGCAAGCTGCCTCTTTATAGAAGGTTGAAATGAAAAAGGATTGTTCCCTTTATCTTGTATTATGTTCTTTCTTTCGACACAATTTCTTGTGGATAAGTGTGTGGACGATGGGGAAAGAGCGGTTGATTTTCGCCTAAGTTCTGTCTTTGGTTGGGAAAAATGACGAGGCACACAGGTGGGCTTGGATGGGTAAAAAGAGGGGAGTGTTTTTCCCCTCGTAACCTCCCCTGGATAGGTCAGGGGAGGCAGATGAGAGGTGGAATGAGAGATACCAGAATGGAACTTCTGAAGCGGTGGAGAGGCAGTGTTTGATTCTACCTCAACTATGGTTTGAGGTTGGTATTTTGAGGGTGGTGCATGGTTGACAGGATGTTTGAGTTTTGGTTCTGGTGTATGTTTTTTCTGTGTCTGCTTTCTGTTTTGAGATGTTTGGGTGTGTTTCTTGTTTCGGTGGTGTCTGATGACTGCATGTTTCATTTGACGGGCAGCAAAGGTTGCAGTCTGTTTTCCTGTCTGTTCCACCTGGTCGGTAGCATAGGTAACAGGGTCTTTTTTCTTGGGTTGTCGTTCCTCTTTTTGCCTGTGGTATTTTCTCTTTATGATGGCTGAGGCTTCCTTGTGAATGACAGCCGTGGCTCTGGTTTTGGGCTTTTTGGAAGATGATTTCATAGACGCTCCTTGACGCTCCTTAATGCTCATTTGGATTGGTGCTGATGAGTCGGTATAGTTCGGTATCCTTTGGAAACTCATTGACAAAAGGAACCATACTGCCACCTACTTTGATTAAACCATGCCCAACCGGAGAATGATTGACATAATCCATTTGTGTTTCAGAGGATTCAAAGACATCTGCCAGTTTTTTTCGGTCTGTGGAAGCCTGATTGAACATCAGTACAAACTCACTGTTGGCAAACATCAAACGGGCGGTATCTGATTTCAGACATTCCTCAAAGTTTTGGGTAATGCCCGTCAGACAGGCACCATATTTGCGAAAACGCTTCCAGCACTTGTACAGAAATTCGCCACTGTAAAGGTTGATGTTTTTTTGCCCACTTCCCATGGCATGATTGGTAAAGAAAAGGTAGAGTTCATCAATATAGACATGGGTAAACCGTCCCTTGGTGTGTTCTCGACGCTGTAATAAGGGGAATGGGATGGTTGCATTATAATTTTGATGGGCATTTTGTCGGTGAGTTATTTGTGCAATGTCCGATTCAATTGCCATCATGCGACGGTTGATTTCCTTGATGACTTCATCTGTGGGAATGGGCATTAAATTGATGGAAATCATCATGTTTCTTGGCAGTTCACTGAGTTCTGTAATCATCTCATCCTGAATAAAGCTGGCATAATCCCGCAAAAAAAGCACCCGTCCCACATGCTTTCCCATTTCATAAAAATCTTTTCGGAAAGTCATATAGTCAGGTGCAATGCTGTCTTTGAAATCATGCCCACTTCTGACAATGTTGGGCAGGTCAAAATAGAAGTCACTGTCAGCAGGGCGGAAAAAGTCATGGAATAACCGCATCCGGTCGGTTATCGTTACCTCCCGTACCTTGACATTCATACGGGATAAAGAAACACTCAGTTCTGTACTGACAGCTCTGTACTAACAGCAGCTGAAGCAATCATACCATTACAGACAGAGAAGATTTGAGTGAGAAAATCCAGTCCATAGGTAATCCCCATTTTTGCCAATATAAAGTGAATGAGATGACGCAGCATGTACTCAGGTCGCTGAAAATCACGAAAGCTGGCAGCGCTTTTGAAGATACCAATGGCAAAAAACAGAACCCAAAGCCCATAACCAATGGCTTGCATCCCACCATGCAGGGTGACAATGGTATTCCAAATGGTGCCGCCTTTGAATGTTTGAGGGGACTGTGAAAGCAGGCTCCAAAGTTCCTCCAGTTTGTTGTTCCATGTGGTAAATGCGTGTTGCAGATTGTCTGTAATCCAACTGTTGTCCAAACAGATCACCTCCCTTCTGTTTACAGCTGCTTTATATGCCATATCTCCCCAGATGTATTAAATGGCACCAATGGTGGAGAGAATCTCCTTTGCAAAGGCAATCATCAAACCACCAAACAGACACATGAATCCCTGAGTACGCTGACTGGCATCATGGGACTGGATGCTCATACCAACCTGAACAATTCCCCAACCCAAAATAATCACACCAATTGCCTTGATAATGGAAAAGACAAACTCAGACAGATTGTTGACAATGGAAAGGGGATCAGAACCAGCAGCAAAGGCAGGCAGTACACATAGCCCCACCATCCAGTGTTTTTTTGATGTTGGGATGCTTTAACAGGTCATATTTTTGGTCCAATACCGGTGGTTCTCCTCGAATCAGCAAAATAGAGTCGTTGGTATCCATGAGGCGAATTTCCTCCTGTGTGAGAAGTTCACGCCCCGTCTGTTGAAAATTGATGGAACTGGAACCATTGTGACCACGGGTTTGTCCCCGTGTTCTTGTGTCCAAGGTTTCTTTGCCCAACAGTTTACTCATAAATTCCAGAGAAGTCGGTTCATTTCCACCTCCTAAAAATAGGAGAGTATCGCAGTTTCCTACAATACTCTCCCATTCTTTTTCATACATATTTTTGATTTGAGCAATATTTTGAACAATGATATTGAGGCTGATGTTATAACTGCGGCAGGTAGCCAGAATTTTGGGATAGCTGTCTGGTTGTGCAACATTTGCCCATTCGTCCTGAATCACCCGCACAGGAACAGGAAGTGTACCATTGTACTTTTCATCTGCCAGACGGTACAACTCCTGAAAACATTGGGTGTAAAGCATCCCTACAAGATAGTTCATACTCCCATCTGTGACAGGAATGACACAAAAAATAGCCCTCTTGCGTTCCCCAAGAGAGCCAAAGTCCATATCATCTCGAAAAGTCATAGCCGCAAATTGCGGCATACTCAGAGCAGCCAGACGAACAGCCGCAGTGACCAGAATACTTTTGGCTGTTTTTCCGGCAGCCTGTTTGAAAATTTTGTATTGGTTGACTGCCACATGATTGGGTTTTTCCTGCTCCAGCTCATGAAACAGATAATCCAATGGTCCCTGATACTGCTCATCTTCCTCCCGCACCTGAGCACAGGAGAGCAGATAGGAAATCATTTCTAAATTCTGTTCATAGGGTGGAGCTTCATAGAGCAGATAGAGCATAAGGGCAGAATCCAGAGCAATTTCAGATTTTTCCCAAAATGGGTCGGAGTTACCTGCATTTTTTGGGGTGGTATTTTTAATCAGGTTGTCCATCAGTTTCAGCACATCTGCCTCATTGCGGATATAGGAAAATGGGTTGTACCCATCGGATTGACTTGGGTCGTTTAGGTTAAACACCACAATGTCATATCCCATATCTTTGAGCAGCTGCCCAGAGGAACGCAAAAGCTCCCCTTTGGGATCTGTGATGATATAGGAACAATTTGCACTGTAAATCCACGGTTTCACCACAAATCTTGTTTTGCCAGAGCCAGAACCGCCAATTACAACAGTATTGAGGTTTCGCCTGTGCTTGTGCCCGTCAAAGCCAATACATACGTTTTTGGTCAGGATTACATTTTCCAGAGGGTTTTTCGTATCCATATACTTTTTGCACAGGGATTATGGTTTGCTCCATTTGTTTTTAAAAGAATACACATCAATGAATACAACCTCCTTTGTAGAATATCGGGAATACGACTTCTCTAATCAGGGCAAATGTGCAACACTTTCCCATATTTTTCAAGGGTGGACTGAATGAGTTTCAATACATCATCCTCTTGTTCCAGTGGAACACCCAAATAGATTTGATCATCCAATTCCTGATATGCAACACAGCACAATGGTGGATACATAGTCTCCAAATGTTTTTGGTCAACCGGTGGAAGAACTGGCAGAGGCTGTTGGTAGGCATAAAGATCCACCCACCCTCCCAAAAAGTCATCCGTACGCTGCACAAAAAATCTGGTGATACAGGCAACATCTATCCCATATTGTGCGGTAATCAGTGTTTCTTCATGGTTTACAACAATATGGTCTGCTTGTATCCAATTGGCGTCCTGAGAAAATTTAGACTCATTGACTTTTGGATAATAGGTGTAACAAAAATAAGGATGCAAAAAATCGGATAAGATATCCATACAAATGAGACGAAAATCAGTATCGTAGTCTCCAGGCAGATAATTCAGATCAAATGATGCATACAGTTGGTCTTTGGACTTGCCCAAAACCAGCCAATAATCCCCATAGGTGGAGCTTCTTTCTTGGACATGGGGAGGGGGAAATAATTTTTTCCATAAATGCGATAGATTCATAATAATACTTCCTCCTTATTCAGCCATCTTCTGATAGTCCCATATAAATTCAGTTAGAATCTCGTCAGTATCTGACAATATTTGTGCACTGGAGCCTCTTTCTGGTTCCATAGTTTGAGAATCCATATCAAAGCATACATTGGTAACCATTCTGTTCACCTCGCCATCTATGTGATATAAAATTGATAGGGCAGAACATAAAAATACCCTAATCAACACAAATATGCAGCACTTTTCCGTATCTCTCACAGGTGTGTTGAATCAGTTTCCGCAGTTCCTCCACTTGTTCCAATGGAACAGAGAGGAAAAGTTCGTCGTCCATCTCTTGATATGTGATTTGGCACAAAGGATGATAATTGTCTTCCAGTTCTCGTTGTGTGGCAGGCAGACTGGAGGATAGAGGCTGTGGATAGGTGTAGATATCAATCCATTGAATTCCATAATCATTGGTACGATTTTCAAAAAATCTGGTGACACAGGCAACATCTATCCCATATTGTCCTGTAATCAGTGTTTTTTCCTGATTCATAACCATGTGTTTTGCTCCCATCCAATTAAAGTTTTGAGAAAATTTAGGTTCATTGACTTTGGGATAATAGGTGTAGCAAAAGTAAGGCTGCAAAAAATCGGATAAAATATCCATGCAAATGGGACGAAACAGGCGGTCATAGATTCTATGTGAATAATCCAGATGAAAAAACATAGTTGTCTGGTCATTGGATTTCCCCATAACAAGCCAATAATCTTGATAGGTGGGTTTTGCCTTTTTGATAGGGGAAGATTGGAATAATTTTCTCCATAAATGTAAGATACTCACAATCCAATTTCCTCCTCTCAAATCACAGGTTGTTTTGTTGGGTCGTCTTTCTTAATCACATATCCTTTATAGCACAATCTCTATAAGTGTCAATGATGTTTTTGGAAAAGTCTGCGTTCACTGCATGGTTCCCAATTCTCTATGAAAAGGAACACTTTTGTTTTATATGGTACCAATGCCACCCCATAAGAGTGGCATTGGTATTGTTTTTTAATACCCTGTTTTGGGCAGGGAAGGAATGGTTTTGGCATACACCTTTGTTACCCAACGGCTGATAGCCTGAATCCACTGACCATCGTAGACACCGCCTACATCAGCGATATTGACAATACTGGTACCATTTCCAAGTCCATTGAGCACATTGCCATGGATATAGGCAGGTTCTACCTGACCAAAGCCACCTTTGACTGTGCCGAAAATGAACATCAGCTCAGTGACACGTTCATTGGCAGCCAGTCCAAGAGCGGCAGGGCTTGCCTCCAGGACATAATTTTTGGTGGTAGAGAGGCTGTCAGCCAAAGTCTGATAGTTTCCATTCAAATTGGTTTGATAGACAATTTTATAGGAGAGCTGTTGATTGAACGTACCAGTTACCACTTTGGAAAGCTGTACCTGACTGGGCAAGGTATCTCTCCAATAGAAGGAGGAGAGAGGTACAGTAGAGGTGTTACCAATTTCGGTTATGGTGTACTGAATGGGCTGATTGGGCATGACCTCGGCATAACCGGTTTTCTGAATGGATACCCCTGTGGCAACACTGCTGTTTTCCACTTCAAAAGTGAGAATTTGCCCCTCATATTCCAGATAGGCATTGAGCACAGTAGAATTGACAGCATAGTAATCGGGAGCCTTGATTTCTCGGATGGTGTAGCGACTCAATGGCAGGAGTTTGGAAACCGCTCTGCCGTTGCGGTCAGACACAATAGTATCCACTACATTGCCAGCCTTGTCATAGATTTCAAAGACAGCCCCTTCCAACAAAGTACCAGCGGGCAGAGCATTGATGGGATTGTCATCGGCAGATTTTTTGATAATCTGAATCTGTCCCATAATGGGGGTGTTTTCCCACTCTACCAGTGTGGTTTCCCCAGAGGTTACTTGTACGGTTTTTTGCTGTGTGTCTACAAGATAGCCCTCATTTTCCAGTTCACGGAGATAATAGCGACCACTTTCCAGATTTTCAATATAGACATAGCCCCTGTCATCACTGGTATATTGTCCAATGGGTTGATTGCCACTGTCATAGAGCAAAAATGTGACACCATAAATTCCTTCGCCTGTGGTACTGTCCGTTTTGTGAATCAGAATCCCTGAAAAGGATTTGTTGGTAATGGTTAACTTGCTTGTTTTGCCCTCCTTTACTTCAAAATAGTGTGGTGTGTCATCTAGTCTGTAACCTTCGGGAGCTTCAATTTCCACTGCATAATAAGCTCCATCCTCCAAAGACAGGAACACCCGTCCATTTTTATCGGTGGTCACAGTGTCTACCAGAGCATCATCCATTTTACGAATTTCAAAAGTGGCATTTGCAAGTCGACGTGTCTTGTCTGCTTCGTCTACTTTGATGAGTTCAACACCACCAATGGGATCGTTGTAGAAGATAAGCTCCTGTGTATCATGGGGATTGACTACAACCGTTTGACTGCGACTTTCTTCATGGATGGTATATCCCTCAATGGTTTTGGTTTCGGTTACAACAATAGTACCAGTTAAGTCAGATAGAATAATCTGTCCATTTTCATCGGTGGTATATCGTCCCTTACTGGACAAAGTACCACCTTCTGCATCTACATAGGAACCATCTGCATAGGTAATCTCAAATTCCACACCCTCCAAAGGAGTTTTGGTCACAGAATCCAATTTGTGGATGATGAGATTGCCCTTTGGTTGATTGAAGAATTCCAAAGTGTAGGTTTGGTGGTCCTTGATTTGAATGGTTTTGGGGGTGTTGTCCAGCACATAGCCATCCTTTGCCTTGACTTCCTGCACCACATAACTACCAGGTTCCAGGTCAGGAATGGAGATATAACCGTTTTCATCAGTGCGGAATTCACCATTGGAGTTGCCAACGGCAGTACCATCTGGAGTAGTCACTCGGAAGGTTACTTCGCTAAGAGGTTCCTTGGTAACAGCATCCATTTTCTTGATTAACAGCCCACCGGCTGGCTGGTTGAAGAATTCCAGAGTATAGGTTTGATGGTCTTTGATTTGAATGGTTTTTGGTGTATTATCCAGCACATAGCCGTCCCTTGCCTTAACTTCCTGCACCACATAACCACCTGGTTTCAGGTCAGGAATAGAGATATAGCCGTTTTCATCGGTACGGAACTCACCATTGGAGTTGCCAACGGCGGCACCATCTGGAGTAGTCACTCGGAAGGTTACTTCGCTAAGAGGTTCCTTGGTGACAGCATCCAGTTTCTTGATGAGCAATCCACCCAAAGGGTCATTTTCAAAGGTCACTTTTTGGCAGGTACCACCTTCTACGGTTACTGTTTTCACAGTGTTATCCAGCAGGTAGCCTGTCTTTGTTTCCACCTCAATGATGGAGTAACTGCCAGAGGGAATTTGATTGAGCTGAATTTGCCCATTGCTGTCTGTGGTATAGGTTCCAGCAGGGTATTCACAGCCGTTGCAGCCCTCAATCTGGAATGTGACATCACTCAAAGGTTCTTTTGTGACAGAATCAACCTTAGTAATGACAAGACAGCCTTTTGGAGTATTGGCAAAGGTCAATGTCTGAGTATCAGCGGCAGACACAACAACAGTTTGAGGGGGAGCATCCAACAAATAACCGTCCAGCGTTTCCACCTCAGTTACAACATAGGTGTCAGGATTGAGTTTAGACAGGGTAATCTGCCCATTCTCATCGGTGATGTAGAGACCATTGGTAGAAGTGAATCCTTCATTGTCAGCCACCAACTCACCGGAAGCGGTGGTAACTTTGAATGTGACACCAGCAAGGGGTTCTTTTGTGATGGCATCTACTTTTTGGATGATGAGATTTCCCTTTGGCTGGTTGAAGAATTCCAGAGTATAGGTTTGATGGTCTTTGATTTGAATGGTTTTTGGTGTATTATCCAGCACATAGCCGTCCCTTGCCTTAACTTCCTGCACCACATAACCACCTGGTTTCAGGTCAGGAATAGAGATATAGCCGTTTTCATCGGTACGGAACTCACCATTGGAGTTGCCAACAGCAGTACCATCTGGAGTGGTTACTCGGAAGGTTACTTCGCTGAGAGGTTCTTTGGTAACAGCATCCAGTTTCTTGATGAGCAATCCACCCAAAGGGTCATTTTCAAAGGTTACTTTTTGACAGGTACCACCTTCTACGGTTACTGTTTTCACAGTGTTGTCCAGCAGGTAGCCTGTCTTTGCTTCTACCTCAATAATGGAGTAACTGCCAGAGGGAATTTGATTGAGCTGAATTTGCCCATTGCTGTCTGTGGTATAGGTTCCAGCGGGGTATTCACAGCCGTTGCAGCCCTCAATCTGGAATGTGACATCACTCAAAGGTTCTTTTGTGACGGAATCGACCTTGGTAATGACAAGACAGCCTTTTGGAGTGTTGGTAAAGGTCAATGTCTGAGTATCAGCGGCAGACACAACAACAGTTTGAGGGGGAGCATCCAACAAATAACCATCCAGCGTTTCCACCTCAGTTACAACATAGGTGTCAGGATTGAGTTTAGACAAGGTAATCTGCCCATTCTCATCGGTGATGTAGAGACCATTTGTAGAAGTGAATCCTTCATTGTCAGCCACCAACTCACCGGAAGCGGTGGTAACTTTGAATGTGACACCAGCAAGGGATTCTTTTGTGATGGCATCTACTTTTTGGATGATGAGATTTCCCTTTGGCTGGTTGAAGAATTCCAAAGTATAGGTTTGGTGGTCTTTAATTTGAATGGTTTTGGGGGTGTTGTCCAGCACATAGCCATCCTTTGCTTTGATTTCCTGTACTACATAACTGCCAGGTTCCAAGTCAGAAATGGAGATATAGCCGTTTTCATCGGTGCGGAATTCACCATTGGAGTTGCCAACGGCAGTACCATCTGGAGTGGTTACTTGGAAGGTTACTTCGCTGAGAGGTTCCTTGGTAACAGCATCTAGTTTCTTAATAAGCAATCCACCCAAAGGGTCATTGAGGATGGTAACCTCCTGACAGGTTCCAGCAGTCACTTTTACTGTTTGAGAGGTGTTGTTGAGTAAGTATCCCTCCTTGGCAACCGTTTCTGTGATGATATAGGAGCCAGCTGGTACATGAGAAATCAAAATTTGCCCATTGCTGTCTGTGGTATAAGAGTTGGCAGGGAAAGAACAACCGTCACACCCTTTGACCTCAAATGAGACACCACTCAAAGGTTTTCTGGTAACGCTGTCCAGTTTGGTAATGAGGATAGAGCCGTTTGGTGTGTTTCGGAATTCCAAAGTAACCGTTTGACCAGCTTTGATGGTAACAGTTTGAGGGGTCTGATCCAGTTCATAGCCCTCTTTGGTTTCCAGCTCATTGACCACAAGAGTGGTTCCAGGGGCAAGATTCTCAATGAAAATGGAGCCAGAACTGTCAGTAACAAATTTACCATTGGCGTTGCCAACCACGGTTCCCTCACTGGTGGTCACTTGGAAGGTGACATCACTGAGGGGTTCTTTGGTCACAGAATCTACCTTCTGAATGAGCAGATTGCCTTTGGGGCTGTTTCCAAAATAAAGCTGTACCACATCTTGGGTTTGACCGGACAGGTAGACAGTCTGAGGTGCAGTGTCTATCACATGCCCATCTGGGCTTTTCAACTCCTCAACCACATAAGTGCCAGCCTTCAGTCCAGTAATGGTAAAACTGCCATTGACTCCAGTCTCATAGGTTCCAATAACAGTACCACCACTGCCAGAAGTACCACCCAAATATTTTACTTGAAATATGGCACCTTCCAGGGCTTCACCAGTGACAGAGTCAAATTTGTACACTACCAGAGCAGACAGAGGAGTATTCTCAAAGAGCACTTCTACTGCCTTGTCATGTTCCACATAGATGATTTCTTCTGCCGGATTTTGCAGAGCATAGCCAGAAGGCGGTTCTACTTCCACAATTTTGTACCAGCCAGTGTCCAGATTCTCAAGTTCAATGACTCCAGTTGCATTGGTTACATAATAGTTCTGTTCTAGTTTCTGGAATGTCCCATCTGGATTGTTGTCTTTTGCAACCCAGAGTTCAAATTTTGCTCCCTGTAGGGGTTCTCCTGTAACAGAATCTTGCTTGATAATGGTCAAGCCAGGTTTCTTTTCATTTTTCAGTATCAATTCTGTGGTTTTTCCTGCCCTCAGATAGACTTCGTGAGGGGTATCGTCCAGAATATAACCGGAGGGAGCCTGTATTTCTGTGATGATATAGTATCCTTCCTCTAAATGCACATGGTCAATGGTTACAGTCCCATCTGCACCAACAGGGAAGTCTCCCAATTCCACACCAGCTTTTGTTTTGACCTCAAAAATAGCACCAGTCAGAGGCTTTCCGTCCATATCCACCTTTTTCAAAAGTAAAGTGGGATGCTTATCATTTTGAAATTGTACAGTGGCATCACGGTTTGGCTCCAAAGTAATCTGCTGAGGTGTGGTGTCCAAAAGATACCCTTCAGGAACACTTTGTTCGGTAATGGTATAAACACCTGGCAGCAGGTTCTCAATGGTCACAGTTCCATCTGCTCCTGTAGGTTCTGTGGTGACAGTTGCTCCATCTGCATGTTGCACTGTGAATGTGACACCGGCAAGAGGTGCTCCTGTGGCACGGTCGGTTTTGCGGATGGTCAGATTGGGACGTTTGTCATTTTGAATGACAATGGTGGAGGTTTTGCCTGCAAACAGTTCCACACGGTATTCTTTGGAATCTAAAATGTGGTCTGCAACGGTAGCAGTTTCCTGCACAGCATAGACACCAGGTTCCAGATCAGAAACCAGAATTTCTCCCTGTGCGTTGGTGGTGCGGTCTAAATAGTGGGTACCATCTTCTATTTTACTGATACGAAAGGTGACACCCTCCAAAGGCAGTCCATTTGCAGAGAGTTTTTTCAGCTCCAAACTGGGTTTTACAGAGTTGGTAAAGACAAACTGTGCTGTTTCATTGGGGGAGAGCTGGAGTATTCTCTGGGCATTATCCAGCTCATGGCGGGCGGCGGTGTCGTCCTGATCGGTATGCAGCTTATCCCTCTGCTGTCCGGCCTGTTCGCCTGATCCCGCCCATCCGCCCATAAGGGCATGGTGTTTCCCCTTCGGCCGGTCAGGGATGAAGCTGTCCCCAACCTATCCATGACAGGCATTCATCCGACCTGCCGGACAGGGAAAACCCGCATTTTTGCAACAAAACCAATCACTTTTCGGGGCGGGCAGACCCCGCCCCCTGTCTTGAAGGAGGACAATGTATGGATTTCTTTAACTCTGCGGTAGACGTTCTTCAGACCCTCGTGATCGCCCTCGGCGCCGGCCTTGGCGTGTGGGGCGCCATCAACCTGCTGGAGGGCTATGGCAATGACAACCCCGGCGCCAATGCTCATGTGCCGTAAAGTAACACAATATCAAAAGACAATCAGCCCACACTATTCTGTAATATGTAGGCAATAAGAGAAATTAATCATAGTTACCGAAAATGTACAAACCTTACTACCATTTGTTCTGTATTTCTCAAATACTTGCAGTATGTCCTATCGTTTTCTCGTGATTTCTTAAATACTCGCTCTATGTCCTATCATTTTGAGCATAAAAATGATAAACTTTCAAGTGGAGGTGAGCCAATGGATCAAATTAAAATTGGAAAATTCATTTCGGAACTTCGCAAAGAAAAGGGTATGACACAGGAACAGTTAGCTGTAAAACTCGGCGTAACACAAAAAAGTGTTTCTCGTTGGGAAACCGGAAAAAACATGCCAGACTTGTCGCTTTTACAATTATTGTCAGCAGAACTAGGCATATCTGTTTCAGAACTTCTTGACGGCGAGAAAATCAGCACTGTTGAAAATAAGAACGTCGATGAAGCAATCAACCAAATTATTGACTATTCGATTAAATTGAAGCGCCATCGGATTTTTAGCTCAAGAGATGTTGATTTTATCACAGGTGTCATTGTAACACTCATTATTGTATTGTTGGTAATAGGCAGTTTTATAAGTGTGCAAACTGTTCCAATGATGATTTTCGGGTTATTCGGAATAATTGTAATTTTTCGACTGATTTTTGGAAGATGTCCAGCTTGCGGAAAGCTACTTCCATTTGCGACAAGAAAGTTAAAGTCATGCCCTTTTTGCGGTGTCAAGTACAGGTAATTAATAAAAGGAGCGTTCTATGGGATTTATAAGTTTATTAGCTTTAGTCGTAGTAGCATTATTGGTTATCATGCTTAAATTTGTGATTGATGGAGTGCGTGAAAAGAACTGGAAGAAATCAATCATTTCAGTAATAGTGTTCTTAGCAGTTATCCTCTTGCTATACTTTGGACTAATTTGCTTTATTACATCTATGTAACATATCGTTTATGAGTAGCAAAGCCAGTCGAGCCAGTCAACGGTCAAGATGAACGGCGCATACTGCGCCGCCGTTGACAGCCCCGCCCGCCTTTGCTGGTAGGCAG
>CALWVS010000036.1 GCA_944385095.1 uncultured Oscillospiraceae bacterium | reverse complement strand
ACACGGAAGTTAAGCTCGCTTCTGCCGAAAATACTTGTCTGGAGACGGACCGGGAAGATAGGTAGTGCCAACACAAACGGAGTAAGCAGGAACTGATTTCTCAGTTCCTGCTTACTTTTTCTTTCAAAAAAAGTAAGCGAAAAGAATTTTAGGTGAAGCCATCACCGAGATTTTGTGATAGGACAGAGTTGAGGTTTCTAAGAATATTGGGTAGAAAAGTGGATGAGACTGCCAACAAAGCAACGGTTGCTTCAGAGAACTCATGAAATTTTCTTTGCCTACTTTCTTTTTTCAAAAGAAAGTAGGAGGAAAGTAAATCCATTGTATTAAAATTAGAAATTTGATATAATGAGAGGAAAGTTAAAAACAATAAAAATAGGAGAGATTTACACCTATGATAAAGCGCATTTTAGGGGGAGCTTTGGCAGTTGTTTCTATGTTCATTTCCGTAACCATGCTCCCTGTATCAGCGGCAAAATATGAATTAGCTGCTCCTAGTGGTTATGTTAGCCCATTTAAAGACTTACAAAAAGATGACTGGTATTATGAGTTTGTTTCCACATTAAACAGCGCAGGCATGATTGATGGATATGGAGATGGCTATTTTGGTGCAAATGACCCACTAACAGCAGGAGCTGCTCTTGTCATGGTGCTGAAAGCAGCGGGGACAGGTGATATTGCTCCAGTAGATTCACACTATGCCAGTGGATATGCAAAGTATGCAGTGGAGCATGGATATTTGACCAAAGAGCAGATTGGAGATTTAGAAGAGCCAATGGAACGTGTTTTGGTTGCTCATCTGGCTGTCAAAGCATTGGGTTTGGAATTATCCACTGGAAAGACACCTTTTGTAGATATAGATGATCCATATTTGACTACATTATATGAATTTGGTATTGTAACTGGCAGTGAGCAAGATGGTGAGTTGGTATTCCTACCTGAACAGAGTATTACTCGTGCGGAGATTAGTGTCATTGTATGGCAGGTGGACCGTGTTCATAGATTTGGAAAGCAGATTGCCTTTATGGGTGATTACTACGATATTTTACAGGATGTTCCAGTAAATTCCTATTCACCACAAGATTTCCAGAAAAAAGATGGAAGAATCTATTATGAAAAAGATGGAAAAAAAGCAGTAGCTGGAATTGATGTATCTGTACACCAGGGTAGCATTGACTGGCAAAAAGTAAAAGATTCTGGCATCGAATTTGCCATGTTGCGAGTAGGATATCGTGGATATGGCAGTGAAGGCAAAATCATGCCAGATAAATATTTCAAAGAGAATATCGAAGGGGCTTACTCTGTTGGAATGGATGTGGGAATCTATTTTTTCTCCCAGTCTGTGACAGAAGCAGAAGCAAGACAGGAAGCAGCCTATGTAATTGAACAATTGGAACCCTACCGTCAGTATATTACATACCCAGTTGTGTATGATTGGGAGCACCAAAACTATGATGGTTCCAGAACCCAAAAGATTCCTAATGTCAATATGATGACAACTATGATTCACGCTTTTTGTCAGGAAATCGAAGATGCGGGGTATCAACCTATGGTGTATTTCTATCAGAATCTGGCATATAACAACTTGGATTTGAGTCAGATTACAGAATATCCTTTCTGGTTGGCACAATATACAGATTATCCCTCCTTCTATTACAATTTTGATATGTGGCAGTATACCTCCAGCGGTAAAATTCCTGGTATTTCTGGTGCTGTGGATTTGAATTTGTACTTTACACCTGAAAAAATACAGGTTTCACCACCAAAACAGGAGGAGCAGGAAGTAGAGGAGGATGTTCCTTATTGGGTTCCTGTCAACAATTCTCAATTATAAGATTATAGAACATAAAATAAATATTGGTTGACTTTTACGTTGAAATGAGATATTCTCTTAACAAGAATAATTTTTATTTAGGAGGGTAATTTATGAATCGTAAGGCTTTTCAAAGTATCAATTATGGACTGTTTTTGGTAGGTGCAACACAAGAGGGTAAGTATCAAGGCTGTATTGTCAATTCATTGCATCAAGTGACATCATCTATGCCTTATAAATTTTCCATTACTCTTAATAAAAGTAATGAGACCTATAAGGCAGTGGAAGCAGCAGGCAGTTTTGTGGCAACTGTACTATCCAAAGAGACACCAAAGGAATTGATTGATCTGTTTGGTTATAAGTCTGGACGAGCAGTCAACAAATTTGAGGGATATGAGGTTTCTTTGGATGGGGCAGGGAACCCCTATTTGAAAGAGTATGCCCTGTCTCGTATTAGCTGCCGCATTGTGGAAAAATTGGATGTAGGCAATTATGTATTGTTTATTGGGGAAGTACAGGAAGCTGAGGTATTGGGCAGTGGTTCTGCACTGACTTTGGATGATTACCAGAATGCCACTCCTGCCACTGCTACAGTCTATCGTACAAAACAAGAAAATTTTGGATGGCGTTGTACAGTATGTGGCTATATTGCAGAGAAAGAAGAGTTGCCAGAAGGCTTCCAGTGTCCCTTGTGTCGAGCAGATCGCAGTAAGTTTGTAAAACTGTCATAAAAGAGTTTCATTTGTATCAAACAGACCGCAGTCATCATAGAAAAGATGGCTGCGGTCTGTTTGATGAATGAAAAACATAATTTTGTAAAAATAAAAACCGACTTGAGAAAAACTCAAGTCGGTTTGGTGCGCGAGGCGGGAGTCGAACCCGCACGCCCTTGCGAGCACTGGCACCTGAAGCCAGCGAGTCTACCAATTCCACCACTCGCGCAGAGAGATTGGAAGCACTCTCATTCAGTGTGATATATATGTTATCATATGTAGTTAGAATTGTCAACTGTTTTTTTCATATCCATACAATTTCTTTTGATGGAGTTTGAGAGGCGCAGACAGCAGCGCACCAGGTAGATTCTGTATACACGCGGCAAAGAAGGTTTTGGTAGGGATAGACAGTGTCCATAGTAAACGATTGCCCCAGAGGGGGAATGGGAACAGACAAACGGGAAGGAGGATAGGGTAATCCATACCCAATATATTTTCCTATACTTTCTTTTAACACCCAAAGCAAGGCAAAATCGCTATGTTGCATCCCACGGGAATAAAGCCAAGCAAGTTCATGGTCTGAACAGGAGCGTTCCATCAATGTAGGACGAAAAGGTCGTAAAACTTGAATATCTACCCCTATAGGTTGGTCTGATATTCCACACAGTGCAAAGGGACCACTGTGACTGAGATTAAAGTGAATGGAGGGATATTGGGGAAAATAGGGTTTTCCACGTTCCTGTTGTTTGAGTTCAGGTAGTTCTGAAAGTCCATAGATTTGATGTAGGGCGGTTTGTAGCAGTGCATAGGCATCTCGACGGTGTGTTAAGGAAGATAGACCATACAAAAACATAATGTTCCCCCATTCTGCTACCTGTAAGTAGCTTTTGTGCATTAGTATAGCAAAAAGGGGAAAAAAAGGGAAGGGTGTTACCTGTTCACAGAGGATAAATCCTGAAACAGAAGTGGAGCAGGAGGAAAAAAGGTAAAAACAAAAATCAGAATTCCCAATAAGATGGTAAGGGTTATGCCCAGATACCAGAGAGGCGTGTGAGATGGAATGGAGTAATGGGCAGGAAACCAGAAACCAAATGCCATTACAAGGAAAAATAGAAGTAAGTCAAACCAGAGAGCATGGAAATCCAACACAATATGATAAATTGAACCTATGGTGAGCATAGAAAAACACATCACAGGCAGAGCAAGTAAAAAGGAGCCAATGGTGGAAGGGGAATGACGACGATTGTAGAGCAAAGCAAGGAGCAGATAAGGAAAATAAATAATTTTGGTATGTTCCCATATACTTTCAGAAATGGGTGCAATGACTGCTGTAAATGGAGAAGGGATTAGAGTATACAGAAAATGCAGTCCACTGCCTAAAATCAGAGACAGGAGAAAATAATAGAATAGGGTCTGCTTGGAATGAACCATAGAATATCACCTCTTTCACAGTAACATATGATGTTTTACAGGATTTTATGTCCAGATAGGTATAAAAAGTACAAAAGGAACCCATGATAAGAAAAAAGTGGAAAAGAGGTTATCTAATGGAATCAAAAGAGTATCAAAAGTTAGTGCAAGAGCGGCAACAACCATCTACAACAGGAAAAAATATTCTTTGGGCCTTTGGTGTAGGAGGTGGAATTTGTACACTGGCACAGGGCTTAATGAACCTGTATCAATATTTTGGGGTGCAGCAGGAACAGGCAGGAACACTGGCTTCCATCAGTTTAATTGTCCTGTCAGGGATTTTGACAGGGTTAGGGCTTTTTGATAAGTTGGCAAAGCATGCAGGGGCAGGAACCTTGGTACCCATTACTGGGTTTGCCAATGCAATGGTATCGCCGGCCTTGGAATTTAAAACAGAGGGACTTATTACTGGCACATCATCAAAGCTGTTTGTCGTGGCAGGACCTGTACTGGTCAGTGGCATTACAGCAAGTGTAATTTATGGGCTTGTATTGGTGTTGTTGCAATCAGGCACATAACATTGGATGACTTTTGTCGAATATCAACGAAGCGTCCACATATGAAATACACTTGTTCTCTCTAAATGTGCATAGGAAGAAAGAAAAAAGTATGGTATACTATGTCACAATATGGGAAGGAAACAGGAAAGGACAGTGATTCATATGAAAGAGCTTATCAAACGATGGAATGAGACCAGCCTGATTTTAAAAATATTATGCGGGTTGGTGCTGGGTGTGGTGTTGGGATTGACAGCACCACAGGCAAGCTGGATTTCTCTGTTGGGAGAACTGTTTGTAGGGGCACTGAAAGCAGTAGCACCTGTGCTGGTGTTGTTTCTGGTTATGGTGGCATTGGCAAAACATCAGGAAGGAAAGTCCACCCATATGTCCCGTGTGATTGTGCTGTATTTATTGGGAACATTTTTGGCAGGCTGTGTGGCTGTGGTTGCCAGCTTCCTGTTCCCAGTTACATTGGAGCTTGCGGTGGCACAGGAAGGGATGACACCACCAGATGGTGTGGCAGAGGTATTGCGTACTCTATTGATGAGTGTAGTGTCTAACCCCATTTCCGCCCTGTTGAATGCCAATTATATTGGTATTTTGGCATGGGCAGTGCTGATGGGTGTGGCACTGAGAAAAGTATCCCAGACCACAAAGGACGTGCTGGAGCATTTAGCAGATGGTGTGTCCCAGATTGTACGTTGGGTGATTGGTTGTGCTCCTTTTGGTGTCATGGGACTTGTATATACTTCCATTTCTACTTTGGGTGTAAAAGCGCTCCTTGGTTATGGAAAACTGATTGTCCTGCTGGTAGGCAGTATGGCAGTAATGGCACTCATCATCAATCCATTGATTGTGTTTCTGCTGTTGCGTAGAAACCCATTTCCTCTGGTATTCCAGTGTCTGTGGGAAAGTGGGTTGACTGCGTTCTTTACACGCAGTTCTGCTGCAAATATCCCAGTCAATATGAGACTGTGTAAAAAACTGGGACTGGATGAAGATACCTATGCAGTTTCTATTCCATTGGGAGCCACCATCAATATGGGTGGTGCTGCCATAACCATTTCCATTTTGGCACTGGCGGCGGCTCATACATTGGGGATTGAAGTGGATTTTGCCTCTGCACTGATTTTGTGTCTCTTATCTGCGGTCAGTGCCTGTGGTGCCTCTGGTGTAGCGGGGGGTTCTCTGTTGTTGGTTCCACTTGCCTGTAGCCTGTTTGGCATTTCCAATGATATTTCCATGCAGGTGGTGGGAGTTGGCTTTATTGTAGGTGTGATTCAGGATTCCTGTGAAACTGCCCTAAACTCCTCTACAGATGTACTCTATACTGCTGTTGCAGAGTGGTCAGGAGAAAAGAGAAGTTAAAAAAATGCCTCAAAACAGAATGTTTTGAGGCATTTTTTAAATATTTCTTTAAAACACACTAAGGTATAGAGTACGGCTTAAATCTTCCAATACATGAATACCAGCAAGACTGTTGCCCTTCTGGTCTAAACCGGGGGAGTAAATGCCAATTCCCATACGAGTGGGAGAAATGGCCATAATACCACCTCCTACGCCACTTTTTGCAGGTAGACCAACTCGAACAGCAAAGTCACCAGCTCCATCATACATGCCACAGGTCATGAGCACTGCATTGACATAATGGGCAAATCTGGCAGAAAAAACACGTTCTTCAGACACTGGACGCCGACCACGGTTTGCAAAGGTAAAACCAATATTGGCAAGGTCTTTACAGTTGACCTGTATTGAGCAGCCACGAAAGTAGCAGTCCAATACTTCCTCCACATCGTCAGAAAGCAATCCCTGACTTTTCAACAGAAAAGCTAAGGCACGATTTCGACTGCCTGTGCGTTTTTCTGACTGATAGACAGCCTCATTGACTGTAATATCTGGGTTTCCAGCCAGTGTTCTGGTTAATTCCAGAAGTCGCTCAAATTTCTCTGAATAGGACTGCCCTTTGATAAGAGTGCAAAGTAAGATGGCACCCATATTGACCATTGGATTGAGATGTTCACTGAGTAAAGTCTGGTCAGTATAGTTAATAGCGTCAAAAGGTTTTCCAGTGGCTTCTACACCCACATGACTGCGTACCATCTCCTCGCCATTGTCCATCAGAGCAAGGAGAAGTAAAATAGGTTTGATAATGCTTTGAATGGTAAAGTTTTTCTGACAATCCCCAGCAAAGCTGGTGCGTCCATCACTGGATACCACATAGATTCCCAATTCATTTTGATTTGCTTTGGCAAGCTCTGGAATATAGTTGGCAAGTTTGCCAGCGGTGGTGTAATGTCGGTTAGATTCAATCAACCGCTCTAATAGTTCATCCATACAGGAATCCTCCTCACATTTTCTTTCCACATTATAGCAGAAGCACAAAAGGAATGGAAGAAGAAAAAAGGAACCTGTGACTATTTCATAAAAATTATGATAAGAGAGGAAGTTGAGCAATGACAGACTGGAGTTGCTGTGCACAGTCCAAAAGGGCTTGTCGTTCCTTTGGAGAGAGAGGCAAATCCAGAACCCGTTCCACACCGGCGTGTCCCAAAATGGAGGGAATGCTGAGGGCAAGACCAGATAGACCATATTCCCCCTGAAGTACAGTAGAAACGGGTAGAATGGCATGTTCATCCATCATTACACATTGGGCAATACGGGCAACAGCCATGGCAATGCCATAATAAGTTGCTCCTTTGCGTTGAATGATTTCATAGGCACTGCTGCGCACATCATGCAAAATTTGCTCCATTGCCTCCCGATGGCGGTGGTGTCCCCTCAACTCACAGAAATGGTCTAAATCCACAGAAGATATATTGGCACTGCTCCACACAGCCAGTTCACTGTCACCATGTTCTCCAATAATGGCTGCGTGTACATTGCGGCTGTCTACCCCCAGATGCTGACCAAGCAGATATTTCAATCTGGCGGTATCTAAAACGGTTCCTGAGCCAATGACACGGTGTGCAGGCAGATGAGACAGTTTCCATGCGGCATAGGTGAGTACATCCACAGGATTGGAAACCACCAACAAAATACCCTGTACATTTCGTCTGGTCAATTCAGATAAGATGGATTTTAAAATGACAAGATTGCGACCAATCAAATCAAGGCGACTTTCATTTGGTTTTTGGTTTACACCTGCGGTGAGAATAATCATAGCACAATCAGTAATATCATCGTATGTGCCAGCCCTAATTTGCATAGAAGTGGTATAGGGAATGCCATGGGAGAGATCCATAGCCTCTCCCTGCGCCTTCTCTTCGTTTTGGTCAATCAAAATTAACTCCGAAAAAATCCCCTGCTGCATCAGCGCAAAGGCGATGGATGCCCCTACAAAGCCACAGCCAATGATAGCTGCCTTTCGTGTATTTAACATTGTGTTCCCTCCATAAAAAAATGGTAACTCTACGGGATTAGAGTTACCATTTTTCATATACTTATGTGCGACGCCAAGTGAGATGACTAAAAAGAACTAGGATAGGGAAGATTTCAAGACGACCAACAATCATACACAGTGCCATCACTGCTTTGGAAAGAGGGGAAAAAGTAGAAAAATTCCCAGTTGGTCCCACTAGCTCCAATCCGGGTCCCACATTGCTGATACAGGTCAAAGCAGAGGAGAAGGAAATGGAAAAAGAGTAGCCATCCAGAGAGATAATCAAGGTAGCACCTAAAATGACAAGCAGATAGCAGCAGAAAAACACCAGAACAGAGTGCATGGTTTTTTCTTCCACTACCTTACCATCCAAACGCACCACCTCAACAGAGCGAGGATGGGTGATACAGTGTAATTCCCGACGAATGGAGCGGAGGAGCATCAAAACACGGGAGCATTTAATGCCACCACCGGTAGAGCCTGCACAGGCACCACAGAACATAAGCAAAATCAGAATACCTTGGGAGAATTGGGACCACAGTACATAGTCCGCAGTGGCAAAACCTGTGGTGGAAATGATGGATGCCACCTGAAAGAAGGCATAACGAAAACTTTCCAAAACGGTTTGGTACACAGGAAGGGTGTTAATGGTAATCAAAAGGGTGGCGCCTGCAACAATTCCAACAAAGAACCGCAGTTCATCACTTGCCAATACTTCACGGAATCGGCGGCGAATCAAAAGAAAATAAAGCCCAAAGTTCACAGAAAAAAGAATGGCAAATACAGCAATGACCATTTCAATGGCTGGGTCACCATATGCCCCCACACTGGCATTCCGATTGGAAAAACCACCTGTACCAGCAGTGGAAAAGGCGTGAATGACTGCATCATATAAAGGCATGCCCAAAATTTTTAAGATAAATGCCTCAATCACAGTCAGGGCGCAGTATATTCCATAGAGGATTTTGGAAGTTTGGGACTGCTTGGGTACCAGCTTGGAAAATACAGGTCCAGGGCTTTCCGCCTGTGTCATATAATGGGAACGGATGCCAAAGGAGGGGAGAATGGCAGTGGCAAGAACCAGAACGCCCATACCGCCCAGCCAGTGGGTAAAGGAACGCCAAAACAGAATACCATGGGGAAGAGCCTCAATATCTGTGAGAATTGTGGCACCAGTGGTGGTGAATCCAGAACAGGATTCAAATACACAGTCAATAAAAGAGGAGAAATAGCCGGAAAAATAGAACGGGAGCCCCCCTACAATACCTGTAATCAACCACAAAAGCCCAACAGTGACAAAGCCTTCCCGTAAAAAGAACTCTTTTTTAGAAGGAAGAAAGGAGAGGGGAATACAGAATAAAAGCAGAAGCCCAATGGTTAAGAGAAAGGGAAGTGTGGATTCCCCATAGCTGTATGCCACCAGCATGGGAAAAGACAGTGCCCCAGCTTCCACTAAAATGATTCTGGCTACTACCTTCAACACTAAATTGAAATTCATGTCAGCCCTCCTGTGAGGGGAAAGTCCTCCTCATCGTCTGCATAGATATCATTTAAATTGAGAAGGTGGTGATCTCGTGCAATCACAATGACAGAATCCCCCTCCTGAATGGAGGAATTGCCCTCTGGGATGATAATTTCACCATTTCGCATGATAACAGCCAATAAAATTCCCTTTTTTAGGGTTAAATCCTTTAGTGCAACACCCAAATGTTTGGTATGAGAGCCTACTGAAAATTCCATTGCTTCAGCCAGCCCATCGGCAATGCGGTAAAGGGTAGTCATAACAGACCCCTCAGAATTTTCCATACCACGCACCAGCTGTAAAATCTGGGAAACTGTAATGGATTTAGGGGAGATAATACTGTCTAATCCCACTGCACGGGCAATACCAGCATAGTTTTGGCGGTTGGATTTGGTAATCACCTTAGGAATACCCAACTGCATGGCATAGAGGGAGAGAATCAGGTTGTCCTCGTCTCGGTCAGTCAATGCCACAAAGGCATCTGATGAGGCAAGCCGTTCTTCATTGAGTAGTTCTTGGTCAGTGCCATCTCCGCAGATGACCATAGTATGGTTTAATTGTTCACTGATTTGGCGGCATCGTTCTTGACTTAACTCTACAATTTTGGTGCGTATTTTCATTTTTTCTAAAATTGTGGTGAGGTATAAGGAAATTTTTCCACCCCCCACAATAAAAACGTCCTTTACTTTAGGGCAGTAGCGACCCAATAGGCGGAAAAACTGGTCCAGACTGGAGGGGCGACCAATCACATAGAGTTTATCATTTTCTCTTGGCACAAAGGCTCCATCTGGAATAAACACTTCACTATCTCGTTCAATGGCACAGAACAGAAGAGATAGCTTCTTTACCTGATCGGACAGGGCATGAAGGGGTTTTCCCACCATGAAATCTTTTGCCTGTAAACGAAATCCCATCAGCTCCACACGACCACGGCAAAAAGTCTCAATGTTGGCAGCAGAGGGAAAACGTAGCCAGCGGGCAATTTCTGTGGCAGAAGCATTTTCTGGGTTGATGACCATGTCAATTCCCATCGTTTTTTTCAGCTCGCTAATCCCCATGGTGTATTCTGGATTGCGAATACGGGCAATGGTACATTTTGTTCCAAGGTGTTTGGCTGTGGAACAGCATACCATATTGACTTCATCAGAACTGGTGGCAGCAACCAGAAGGTCTGCTGACTCTGCACCGGCCTCTTTTAAAATGGAAGAAGAAACGCCGTTTCCCTTCACACTCATAATATCCAATATATCACTGGCTTTGCGCAGAGGCTCCTCCTGCATATCTACAATGGTCAAATCATGGGATTCTTTGACTAGATGTTCAGCCAGAGAAAATCCAACCTTGCCATTGCCTACAATGACAATTTTCATACTACACTCGCCTCTCTCTTGATCATTCCTCACGAAAGCTAAAAATCGTACAAGTTAGAACCATTATAGGGGTGTATGTGAGAAAATGCAAGAGAGATGAAATGAAAAATAATTACAAGAAAGAAATTGTTTATTCTATTTATTTTGTTCCATTTTAAAGGGATAATTTAGGATAGAAACTTGACGAATTGAATAAAATTAGATAAAATACAAAAGATTGTGTGGAATGAATAAGAAGAAGTGAGACAGTATGTTCGGAACACACAAATAAACGAGAAGGGAACGAGATATTCGTGGAAGAAAAAAATTTCCAACCTTATGTTCCAGCGAATAAAATCATGCCAGAGTTTACAGTGGTTTCTGTCCTGCTGGGTGCTATTCTGGCTGTGGTGTTCGGTGGAGCAAATGCCTATTTGGGCTTGCGTGTGGGTATGACGGTTTCAGCCTCTATTCCTGCCGCAGTGATTTCAATGGGTATCATCCGTAAAGTGCTGCGTCGGGATTCCATTTTGGAGAACAATATGGTACAGACCATTGGTTCTGCTGGTGAATCTGTGGCAGCTGGTGCGATTTTCACATTGCCAGCCCTTTTTATGTGGGCAAAAGATGGTCTTTGTGATGTGCCATCTCTGATAGAAATTGGTCTGATTGCGCTTTGTGGTGGCGTATTGGGTGTCATGATGATGATTCCCCTGCGCAGTGCTCTAATTGTAAAGGAGCATGGTGTACTTGCCTATCCTGAGGGACAGGCCTGTGCTGAGGTTCTGATTGCTGGTGAAGAAGGTGGAGCTAAGGCTTCTACTGTATTCTCAGGATTGGGAATTGCAGCTCTTTATAAATTGATTACAGATGGTCTTAAAATTTTCCCCAGTGAAATCACCTATGATATTCCAGCATACAAAGGGTCTGGTATTGGTATTGATGTGCTCCCTGCCCTGGCTGGCGTAGGTTATATCTGTGGTGTGAAGGTGTCCTCCTACCTGTTTGCAGGTGGTGTGTTAGGATGGTTTGTCATCATGCCTCTTATGGTGCTGTTTGGTGGGGAGACCATTCTGTTCCCTGCCGATATCACCATCAATGAACTGATTGCGGATGGCGGTGTATCTAATCTTTGGGGTACATTCCTGCGCTACATTGGTGCAGGTGCAGTGGCAGCAGGTGGTGTGATCAGTCTGGCGAAGTCTCTGCCCCTGATTGTACGCACTTTCCGTGATGCCATGAAGGACTATGGCAAGGGTCGTAGCAACAGCACACTGCGTACTGAGCAGGACATTCCCATGAATGTGGTGCTTATTGTGATTGTGGTGATTGCATTTGTGCTGTGGCTGGTCCCTGCAATCCCACTGAACCTGTTCAGTGCCTTCATTGTGATTATTTTTGGTTTCTTCTTTGCTACTGTGTCTTCCCGTATGGTGGGTCTGATTGGTTCCTCCAACAACCCTGTATCCGGTATGGCCATTGCCACTTTGCTGGTTGCTACTTTGCTGCTCAAAGCCACTGGTGCTGACCAGATGGAAGGGATGATTGCAGCTATTGTCATTGGTGGTATTATTTGTATCATTGCTGCCATTGCCGGTGATACTTCTCAGGACCTGAAAACTGGTTTCCTGGTAGGCTCTACCCCAAAGAATCAGCAGATTGGTGAAATTATTGGCTGTGTGATTTCTGCCATTGCCATTGGTGGCATTCTGTATCTGTTGTCTATGGCATGGGATGGCTATGGTTCTGATGCACTGCCTGCGCCTCAGGCTGTGCTGATGAAGATGATTGTAGAGGGCGTAATGGGTGGAAATCTGCCCTGGAATCTGGTGCTCACAGGTGTGTTCATCGCTATTGTGGTAGAGGTATTGGGTATTCCTGTGTTGCCTTTCGCCATTGGTCTCTATCTGCCCATCTATCTGTCTGTGCCTATGATTTTGGGCGGTTTGCTGCGCTGGTATCTGGAAAAGCGCAAATACAGCTCTGAGAAAGAGAAAAATGATGTGGTACAGTCCGGTGTGCTCTACTCCTCCGGTCTCATTGCTGGTGAGGGTATTGTAGGCATCATTCTGGCAGTGCTGGCTGTCATTCCAAGTGGTGCTGGTTATGTCAGTGATGTGATTGATTTGGGAGCAAAGGGAATCAGTATTGGTTCTATTGGTGGTCTCATCTGCTTTGCTCTGTTGCTGGGTACACTCTATCTCTTTGCAGTGAAAGACCAGAAAAAGAAATAAAAACCGATTGCATAAATAGGAAACGGGCTGTATACTGAAGTATACAGCCCGATTTTAATACAAAGGAGTGCTGATATGGCAAATCATAAAAAAGACAATTATCTGGATTATGTGCCTATATACCACCCACAACATACCTGGAGTGAGGATGAAAAGGGGATTGTGACCATTCATATGGTACACAAGGGATTTTATCATAAAATTGCCCAGACTTTTTTTCATACACCCAGAGTGAGTCATATTAAACTGGATGAGTATGGCAGTTTTTTGTGGAAAGAAATAGATGGGCAAAAAACGGTGGGTAAGTTGGCACTGCGTATGAAGGAACAGTTTGGAGAGAAAGCAGAACCACTCTATGACAGACTGGTGAAGTATGTTCAAATCTTGCGTAACAACCAGTTTATTCTCTTTTTAGGAAGGGATCAGGTGAAAAAGTGACTGTTACACAGAAAATCATAGGAATTTTTTTATTTGCCATTGTAACTGCCATTTTATATCTGTGGGGTTTGAAAAAAAGTGCTACACAGGCACAGGATTTGGAGCGTATCCTGTTGAGCAAGTGCGCACAGAAGGTCATGTGTGCCATGAAGCAAAAACCGCTGATGGACCAGAAGGGGATTGCAGAACAGATTACTGGGATGAAAGCTGGGCTTTTCTGGAGCAGACAGCGGATTCAAGTCAACAATCCACAGGAATTTGCAAAAAAAGTCATTGCATATATGCTAGAGCAGCAACTGCTGGAAGATGCAGGCGGTCTGCGTTATCGCCGCAAACAATAAGGGAAGAAAGGAAGTTTTGAAAATGGGTATTTTAAAAGGATTGCAGCCAGAAAAAGTATTTGCACTGTTTGAGGAAATGTGTGCCATTCCACATGGTTCAGGCAATACAAAAGCAATCAGTGACTGGTGTGTGGCATTTGCAAAAGAGCGGGGATTGGAGCATTATCAGGATGCAGACAACAATATTATCATTATCAAAGAGGCAACATCAGGCTATGAACAGGCAGAACCTGTGATTTTGCAGGGGCATCTGGATATGGTGTGTGAAAAACTGCCAGACTGCACCAAAGATATGGCAAAAGAGGGTTTGGATTTGGTGGTAGATGAGGAATATATCTCTGCCAAAGGCACTACATTGGGTGGTGATGATGGCATTGCGGTAGCAATGGCAATGGCAGTTTTGGATGACAATACCTTACAGCATCCACGCATTGAAGCGGTATTTACTGTAGATGAAGAAATTGGACTGCTGGGGGCAGCCTCTATAGATGTATCTCCATTGAAAGCACACACCATGATCAACATTGACTCTGAGTTGGAAGGTGTGTTTACTGTCAGTTGCGCTGGTGGCAATACCAGTACCTGCACATTGCCTGTGGAGCGGGCAGCGTTTGCAGGACAGGGGTTTTCTCTGGTTGTAGGAGGATTAACAGGTGGTCACTCTGGAACAGAAATTGATAAGGGCAGAGCCAATTCCAATATGTTGATGGGCAGAGTACTGCGGGCTGTGGCTGCACAAGGGCAGATGCGCTTGATTTATGTGGAAGGCGGCTTGAAGGACAACGCCATTCCAGTAGAGACAAGAGCCTTTGGTGTGGTACAAGATACTGTACAGGTACAGATAGTGGCAGCAGAAATGGAAAACATTCTGAGGAATGAGTACCAGACTACAGACCCCAATCTCTTTGTGAAAGCAGAACTTTGTGAACAGTCCCAGATTCCCATGACACAGGAGAGTTCTGACAAGGTGCTGTGTATGCTGACCTGTCTGCCCAATGGGATTCAGGCAATGAGTGCAGAAATTGCTGGTTTGGTGCAGACTTCTCTGAATATGGGAATTTTAAAGACAGAGGAAGGCAATGTGATGGCATCCTATTCTGTACGCAGTTCTGTAGATTCTCAAAAGCAGATGTTGAAAGACCGCCTGTTATGTCTCATGACCCAGTTAGGCGGTACAGTACAGTTTAAAGGGGAATATGCAGGCTGGCAGTATCAGGAGAATTCCCCCCTGCGTGAACGGATGGTATCTGTGTTTGTAGAGCAGTATGGACATGAGCCAAAAATTGAAGCCATTCATGCAGGATTGGAGTGTGGTGTGTTTGCAGGAAAAATTCCCGGACTGGACTGCATTTCTATTGGACCTGACCTTTTTGAAATTCATACCCCAAGAGAAAAAATGAGTATTGCATCGGTACAACGGGTATACCACTTTTTGGTGGAAGTTTTGAAACGCTCAAAATAAAAAGAAAGCCAAAGGAGAATATACGTTTTCCTTTGGCTTTTTCTATCATATTCAAATGGTGTGAGCAGAGTAGCTGAGGGCTTCCAGAACCTGATAGCGATCCATCTGGAAGTTTTTCTTCATGGCAAGTGCTTCCTCCATATCCAAATCCACAATGCGCCCATCGTGCATGGCAATGATGCTGTTGCCAGTATCCCGCAACAGAGTCATAACTGCCTCATAGCCCATACGGCTGGCAGTTTCACGGTCACGGGCAGTGGGGGCACCACCACGCTGGATATGACCCAAAACAGTCACACGGGGATCAATTCCAACCTCATTGTGAATCTGTTTTCCAATTTCGATGGCACTGCCGGCACCTTCTGCTACGACCACCATATAGTGGGTGGAACCAGCCAGACGGGCATCGCGGATTTTTTCTACCACATCCCGCTGGAAATCTACCTCTCGTTCAGGAATTAAGACAGCAGTTGCACCTACAGAAATACCCACGTAGAGGGCCAGATAGCCAGCATGGCGACCCATGACCTCTACCACGGAGCAACGTTCATGAGACTGCATGGTATCACGCAATTTATCAATACACTCGATTGCGGTATTGCAGGCGGTGTCAAACCCAATGGTGTAGTGGGAACAGCCAATGTCATTATCAATGGTGGCAGGAATACCCACAACCTTAATGTCTGTACCATTTTCAGCTGCCTGTCTGGAAAGGGCAAGAGCACCCTGAAATGTACCGTCACCACCAATGGCAACAATACCATCCAGCCCCAAAAGCTTACAGGTACCCAGAGCCTTTTGCCGACCTTCGACAGTCATGAATTCCTTGCTGCGGGCAGTGTACAAAACAGTGCCACCTTTGTTGATGGTATGGCTGACGGTAGAAGGGGTCATACGGATAAAGTCACTGTTGATGAGACCATTCCAGCCTCGACGGATTCCGATACACTCCACACCCTGGTTGATAGCGGTTCTGACCACAGCACGAACTGCTGCATTCATACCAGGAGCATCACCACCACTGGTTAAAACACCAATACGTTTTACCTTAGTTCCCATCTGGAGTTCCTCCTTTGACTACATCACGGATTCTTTCTGTCTGTAGATTGTTTTATGCACTTGTTAATTCTTTATGAAATGAAAATCATCCCACAAGACCCAGTTTATTATGTCACTGTTCCCAGTCAAATGTCAAGTAAATCAAATCACAGTCCATAAAATATTAGGGATAAAAAAATCACGTTAGACCTTGAGAAAAAAATGAAAAAATTTTTTAAAAAAACAGTTGACATTTTCTTTTGAATACGGTATACTAACGAAGCCGTCGCAAGTGAGGCGGCAAAAACTCGGATGACTAGTTGGGAGCATAGCTCAGCTGGTAGAGC
This sequence comes from uncultured Oscillospiraceae bacterium, assembly GCA_944385095.1. Lineage (GTDB taxonomy): Bacteria > Bacillota > Clostridia > Oscillospirales > Oscillospiraceae > Lawsonibacter. The sequence goes on along the minus strand of CALWVS010000036.1, from coordinate 227 downwards.
ACATGCCTTACAAGCATGGGGTCACAGGTTCGAGCCCTGTTGTTCCCACCACTTCCCCCCATGACTACCTGGCTCGGTAGTTCAGTTGGTTAGAACGCCGGCCTGTCACGCCGGAGGTCGAGGGTTCAAGTCCCTTCCGAGTCGCCACTTGCCTCTGTAGCTCAGTTGGTAGAGCAGAGGACTGAAAATCCTCGTGTCGTTGGTTCGATTCCGACCGGAGGCACCAT
>CALWVS010000035.1 GCA_944385095.1 uncultured Oscillospiraceae bacterium | reverse complement strand
AGTACATCGAAAACCAAGGATGATGCGTCGTTACGAACAGGGCTCCTCCCACCGCCTAAAGGCAGTGGGTTTCCGCCTAAACTATGCTGAAGGTATTTTTATGAATTCTCCTCCTTTGCCTGTTCCAGAATGGTGGACAGTTCGTCAATGTCCTCCTGTGAAAGAGCATGATTGGATACCATTGCATTGAGCATCAGCCCCAAACTTCCGCCATACACACGGCTTAAAAATTGTTCTGTGGCAAAATGGGCTGCCTCCTCCTTGCGTAACTGTGGAAAATAGCGTTTTGCCCTCATGCCCTCCTGATGGGACACTGCACCTTTCCCCTCCAGTCTGGACAACATGGTGATAATGGTGTGTTTGGACCAGCCTGTATCTGGTGCCAGATGCTTGGTCAGTTCTGTAATGGTGCTGGAACCTTGTTCCCATAATACATTCATCAATTTCCATTCTCCATTGGACAAATGGATTTTCATGTGAAGTCCCTCCAAAGATTTTTCTCTTTTGCTTCTTGTCTGTTTATTCAACTTCCTTTCTTCTTTGAACCAATCCTTTTTCTATGGCATCCCTCCAAAGGTATATATTTGTCTACTATCAGTCTATCAAAAAGGGAGACAAGTGTCAACCATTTACCGTTCTTTTTGTGGGTGTATTTTTCCCCTATAAGACCATGATACAAATACAAAAGAGGAGAGCTTCTCCTGAAGCTCTCCTCTCAAAATCAGTTATATTCCATTTTTATTCCCCACTGGAAACCCCTGCTGCCAGTTTTTCTTCTGCCACCTTGCGATACGCCTTTTTACGCACAAAGTAGAAACAGATGATATGGACAGAGGCGGTGAGAATCCAGGAAATGGGGTAGGAGATGTAGAGCATCTCTGGGCTGGGTGAGGCAGCAAATATGGTAAACTGCCACAGGGTACGGAATCCACAGGCTCCAATCAAGGAGACAATCATAGGCGTAACAGAACAGCCCAGACCACGCAGACTGCCCACCATGGTATCCATAATGCCACACAGGGCATAGATTCTGGCAATGTATGCCATACGAATCATCCCCTGCTCAATGACTTCAGGTTCTCCCGGTGTGTAGATGGACAGAAGCTGAGGACCAAAGAGATATGCCAGTGTACCCAGTACCACACCAAAGCCCACAGAGAAGCTCAGACAATACATCAGGGACTTGTCTACACGCTTGCACTCCCCTGCTCCATAGTTCTGCCCTGCAAAGGTCATGTTGGTCTGGTAGAAGGCGTTCATTGCCATATAGACAAAGTTCTCAATATTGGCAGCGGCAGCCGAACCTGCCACCACAGTGGAACCCAGAGAGTTGACGCCTGACTGAATCAGCACATTGGACAGGGAAAACACAATACCCTGAAATCCGGCAGGCAGACCAATCCCCAAAATATCCACCAGAATGTCTCGGTCTATTTTCAACCGCTTTAAATTCAGGTGGAGTGCCCCGTCCTCTCTGGTCAGGCAGAACAGCACCAGACTGGCGGACACATACTGAGAAATGGTGGTTGCCCATGCCACACCAGCCACAGACAGGTGAAAGCCAATCACCAGCACCAGATTCAGCACCACATTGATGATTCCGGCGAACATGAGACAGTACAAAGGTCGCTGGGTGTCTCCCTTGGAACGGAGAATGGCAGCACCAAAGTTATAGGACATGGTGGCAGGCATACCCAAAAAGTAGATCTTCAGATAGAGGGAGGACAGGTCAATGACATCCTCCGGTGAGGACATCCAGTGCAAAAACTGTTTGGACAGAAAAAAGCCCACCACAGCCAATACAGCACCGCTGACCAGTGCCATCAAAATGGAGGTGTGAACCGCCCGTGTCACTTTGTCATATCGTCCAGCACCCAAATTTCTTGCCACCACTACATTGGCACCCACAGACAAGCCCACAAACAGGGACACCATCAAATTGATGAGGGACGTGGTAGAGCCTACGGCTGCCAGTGCCTCTTTGCCAGCAAACCGACCAACCACCACCACGTCGGCAGCATTAAAGAGGAGCTGTAACATACTGGATGCCATCAGGGGCAGAGCAAAGAACAGAATTTTGTCTGCCAGAGAGCCATGTGTCATATCAATCTGGTTGGCTCTTTTTTTCTTGCGTTGAAACATAAGCGGTGCGCACCGTCCTTTCTTGTCTCTCTACCATACCCCACACAAGAACATTTATCAAGTGGCATTGAGCCAAATTTTCAACAATTTTCCCCCTGTTGTTTGGCTTTTTTCCTGCGTTTTGCGCCCATATACCGGTCTTCCTCGCTAAAAATACAGCCACAGTACTTTTGCATATAGAACCCATGCTCTCTGGCAAAGGTCTGTCCCTCCTGAAAGAGGGGACGAAAATCACGGTCTAAAAACTGCACCCCATACTGTTCCCCCATGGCTTTTCCAATGGCACAAATGGCATCAAAGTTCTGGTAGGGGGAGATGAGCAGAGAGGTGGTAAAGCTGTCATAGCCGTTTTGGGCTGCATACCTGGCTGTCTCCTCCAGCCGTACCCGATAGCAGTAGCCACAGCGACCGTCAATGTTGTCTGCCACGTTGGTGATGAAGCTGCGCAAATCGTAGCTTCCCCCGATAATGAGCTTCATGGAAATCTCTTTTGCGTATTCCTCCAGCGTGCGTTTTCTCGCCTGATACTCGGTATAGGGGTGAATGTTTGGGTTAAACCAGAAACCGGCTATCTGTAACCCCTCCTCACGCAGAACTGCAATAGGGCGGTTGGCACAGGGGGCGCAGCACATGTGCATCAATACACTGCTCATCCTACTTCCCCTTCCAAATTGAGATAGGTAATATCAATGCCGCTTTTTCGGGCATATTGAATGGTATTGTATGTTCCACCTGATGGAATTCCATCATAGAGGGCAATCAGATGGGAAGCATGATCCACCATAAAGCGGTTGCGTTTCATCATACAATCCCGACTGTAGTGGGGCTGTACCAGGGTATCCCTGTCACACTGGCTGAGCAGCCACTGATACCGCCGTCTGTCCTGAATGGGAAAGCGGTCTGCCTGACTCTCACATGGTCTGGCACTGTGAAGCACCACTTCTGGATGTCTCTGCTTTAATCGCAGCACCGCTTCTGCACAGTAAAAGTCAAAACCACGGGCCATCCCACAGATAAAGTGGGTGTAACCTTTCTGATAAAGTGTGTCTAATACCTCATCCAGTCTCCATTTTAAATCCTTACATCTGGGGTGCTGTTCATTGTCCCCCCAGGGTAATTTTTCCGGTCGTCTGCCAGTGAAGCAGCACACCCGTTCTCGGTTCATTTCTTCCATCCACATCACATCCTCACTGTTGATGGTTCCCTCTCACTCAGCAAAACCAGCCGTTCAGCACCTGTGCCACACCGTGTTCCACGTTACTGGGTGCAATCTGGTCTGCCACCTGTTTCAGTTCTTCCGCTCCGTTGTCCATTGCTACACCAATTCCGGCAAACTGTACCATCGTCAGGTCGTTGGTGCCATCTCCAAAGGCGGCAGTTTCTGCCATGGGAATGCCCAGATGCTGTGCCAGTGCCTGCAACGCATGTCCCTTGGTGGCAGTCTCCCAGTTTAATTCCAGATTGGCTGGCATGGAAATGGACTGCACCAGCATGGGGAATTTCTGGTGTAACTGCTCCATGACCTTGGGACGCAGGGACAAGTCAGGGAAATAGGACTGGATTTTCTGCACAGAGTCCCCATTTTGTGCCACCACTTTGGGAAAATCCTGCACAATGGTTCTGGTGCGGATGGTCAGCTCTCTGGCGTGGGGATTTTTCAGATAGTATTCAATCTTTTCAAAATACTTCTCATCCATCCAGCCGTGGTCATTCTGGTAACAGTCCACACTGCAATCCACACCGCCCAGAAAGGAAAACACCTGCTGGGCAATCTCCATGGGAATTTCTGCCCGGTACAGTACCCTGTCCTCCTGTCGGTCATACACCTTAGCACCATTCATGAGAATAAAATACCGCACAAAGGACAGGTCCTTGATTGCCTGTGGCAATCCCCCATAAAAGCGACCAGTTGCAATGACAATTTCTGCCCCGTTTTGGTTGGCGAACAGAAGTGCCTCCCGATTTTCCGGGGAGAGCTGTTTTTCTTCATCCAACAGGGTTCCATCCAAATCAAATAAAATCAGTTTTGGTGTCATACTGCCACCTCATCAAAATCTGGCTCCACCAAACTCTGCCAGTTTCAGGGTTTTGTTCTTGTCCTGTGTCCACTGGATAGACCACTGGGAGGAGAACAGCAGCAACTGGTTCCCCTTGTAGTCCTCCACCAGCTTGGCATCACTGGGCAGAATCAGGTCCTCTTCTTTCAGGGCTGGGGCATCCTCATTCTCTTTCACAATCCACCGCAAAAATTCATAGGGCAGCCCCTCTTTGTACAGTTCTACATTGTACTCACTTCTCAGGCGGTACTCCAACACGTCAAACTGGAGGGTTCCCACCACACCTACAATCACTTCTTCCATACCGGTGTATGGGGTTTTGAAAATCTGAATGGCACCCTCCTGGGCAATCTGCTCCACACCTTTCAAAAACTGCTTGCGTTTCATGGTGTCAATGGAACGAATCCGCTGGAAATGCTCTGGTGCAAAGGTGGGGATAGGGTCAAACTGAAACTTTTTAGAGGCAGTGCACAGGGTATCTCCAATGGAGAAAATACCGGGGTCAAACACACCGATGATATCACCGGCGTATGCCTCCTCAATGATTTCACGCTCCGCTGCCATCAGCTGCTGCGGACGGGACAGGCGGATTTTCTTGCCACCCTGTACATGGTACACCTCTTTGTCTGCCTGGAATTTGCCGGACACAATACGCATAAAGGCAATGCGGTCCCGGTGTGCCTTGTTCATGTTTGCCTGAATCTTAAAGACAAAGGCGGAAAAATCCTCGTCAAAGCAATCAATCACTTCATCCCCTGCCTTTCTGGGCAGTGGGGCAGTGGTCATGTGGAGAAATGCCTCCAGAAATGGCTCAATGCCGAAGTTGGTCAGGGCAGAACCAAAAAACACAGGGGACAGCTTGCCGTGGCGCACCTCATCCAAATCAAAGTCACAGGAAGCCCCGTCCAGCAGTTCAATTTCATCCATCAGCTGCTGGTGGCGGCTCTCCCCAATCAGTTGGGCTAATGCCGGGTCAGTTGGCTCAATTTCCGTTGCAGTGGCAGCTTTTGCGTTGGTATTAGAGGTAAAGTGGATGACCTTTCGGTTCTGGCGGTCATACACACCCTGAAACTCCTTACCACAGCCGATGGGCCAGTTGATGGCATAGGTGTTGATGCCCAGCTCCTTTTCCAGCTCCTCGCACAGCTCAAAGGGGTCACGGGCTTCTCGGTCCATTTTGTTGATAAAGGTAAAAATGGGAATATCTCGCATGGCACAGACTTTGAACAGCTTTCTGGTCTGTGCCTCCACGCCTTTGGCTGCGTCGATGACCATGACGGCACTGTCGGCTGCCATCAAAGTGCGGTAGGTGTCCTCGGAGAAGTCCTGGTGCCCGGGGGTGTCCAGAATGTTGATACAAAATCCCTCATACTGGAACTGCATCACAGAGGACGTGACAGAAATTCCTCTCTGCTTCTCAATTTCCATCCAGTCTGAGGTGGCAGCTCTGGTATTTTTTTTGCCTTTGACCTGCCCTGCCTGTGCAATGGCACCTCCGTACAGCAGGAATTTTTCGGTCAGGGTGGTTTTACCTGCGTCCGGGTGGCTGATAATGGCAAAGGTGCGGCGGCGTTTGATTTCAGATTCAAAGCTTGGCATATGTGGGAAACCTCCATCGGTATCAAAGATTGTCTTTTAGCATTTCATTGTACCATGATTCTTTCCCCTTCTGCAAGAGGCTCCTTTTGTAGATCCTGTCAAAAAGGTTACAAAATGTTTACAAAAGAATGGGGGATAAACTGCTGGACAAATCCCCTGTCCATAAGGTATCATGTAGAATTGTATCGAAATCAACACAGAAATATTACCTCAAAGGAGGTTTTTATCTTGCGTTTGAAGTATTTGGGCGGAGTATATCCCACCACATTTAAGGAAAATACCCGTCGAAAGCCCATTGTGCCTCTGGAGCCTGCCCCTAAACAGGTCATCATTCCCCTTGTCATGTGTACCGACGGTGGAGCTGTCCCTGTGGTTCAGGTGGGGGACAAAGTGACGGTAGGACAGGTCATTGCACAGCCGGAGGAACGGGGCGTTTATGTCCACGCCAGTGTGTCCGGCACGGTATCAGACATTGGCACCTATCCCCACCCATGGGGTGGCACAGGGGAAGCCATTGTGATTGACAATGACTTTCAGGACACCCCATGCCCTAACCTGCCAGAACCCATGGACTGGTCTAAAATGAATCGGGAGGAAGTCATCCGCCGTATCATTGAGGCTGGTATCACCAGTATGGGCGGTGGTGCCTCTGCCACCCATCTGCGTTTAAAACGGGCAGTGGGAAAGGTGGATACCCTGATTGTCAATGCCGCTGAATCAGAACCCTATCTCACCTCTGACTATCGCCTGCTGCTGGAAAAGGGCGACCAGATTTTGGAGGGCACCCAGATGCTTGCCCGTTTTCTCCGTGCAAAACGGGCAGTGCTGGTGGTGTCCGGTGACAAGCTCAACGCAGTGGAATTTCTGGAACGGCGCATCAAAAAGCGGGACCCCTCCGCAGTGGAGCTTGTGACCCTGCGCACCCGCTACCCCATGGGCATGGAACGGCTGCTGGTGCGCATGGTCACAGGGCGTGAGGTGCCTCCCGGTCAAACTGCTTTGGATTTAAACTGTGCTGTGTTCAATGTGGCAACGGTGTACACCACCCGCCTTGCCCTTTTGAAAGGGCTGCCAGTGACCCACCGCACGGTCACCGTCAGCGGCGGTGCGGTGGCACGCCCCAGAAATCTGTGGGTGCCCATTGGAACCCCATTGAAATGCCTGTTAGAAGCCGCTGGAGGGCTGCGTGAGGAATCCCCCTGTATGTTGACCAACGGTCCCATGTCTGGCACGATACAGGAGACACTGGAGGCTCCTGTGGTGAAAAATACAAAGGGGCTTGTGTGCCTGTCCCAACAGGAACACAAACCAGTGACCCAGCCGGAAACCGTCTGTGTGCGCTGTGGGCACTGTGTCAGCGTATGCCCCATGAACCTGAACCCTGCCTTTGTCTATCGGGCAGTGAGAATGGGTGAGGTGGAACGGCTCAAAGGGCTGCACCTTGCCGACTGTCTGGACTGTGGCTGCTGTTCCTACATCTGCCCCTCCCATATTCCTCTGCTGGAACTGGTACGGCAGGCAAAAACCATCCCCACACAAGGAGGAGAGAAGGGATGAAACCAACCATACAACGCATGTCCCCCCAGATTGCACAGGTCAGCACCCTGTCTGCCACCATGCTGGATGTGATTGTGGCTCTGGTGCCTGCCCTTTTGATGGGTGTATACCTGTTTGGTCTGCGTGTCCTGCTGGTGACGGCAGTCTCTGTGGGCACCTGTGTCCTGTCTGAATATCTGTACCGCCGTCTGCGTGGCATGAGCAATACCATCGGTGATTTATCCGCCTGTGTGTCCGGTCTGCTCCTTGCCATGAGCCTGCCTGTCACAGCCCCTCTGTGGGCACCTGTGCTGGGCGGTGTCTTTGCCATGATTGTGGTCAAGCAGTTCTATGGCGGCATTGGGCGCAACTTTATGAACCCAGCCCTTGCCGGTCGGGTGCTGCTGACCACTTTCCCCGGGCTGATGACAACCTGGGTGGATGCCTTTCATCATACAAACCTGTCCGGTCAGGCAGATGCCCTGTCCTCTGCCACCCCTATGGCACTGATGCACGACGGAATTTTACCGGACTTATCCCTTGGGCAGATGCTCATGGGACAGCATGGCGGCGCAATGGGTGCCGCTCCCTCCCTGATGCTCATTGCCGGTGGGCTGTACCTCATTGCCCGCCGTGTCATCTCTCCCCGCTCCCCCTTTGCCTTTTTGGCGACTGTGGCTGTACTTACGTTTCTCTTTCCCCGTGGGGGCAACTCCAATCTGAGTTGGATGGTGTGCCAGCTTCTCAACGGTGGTGTGCTGATGGGGGCATTCTTTATGGCTTCTGACTATGCCACCACTCCCGTTACCCCCAGAGGGCAAACTCTGTTTGGCATTGGATGCGGTGCATTGACCGTTCTGCTGCGCTACTACGGTTCCTATCCCGATGGGGTGGGCTGGGCAATTCTGACCATGAACTGCTGTGTGTGGATTCTGGACCGCCTCGGCACCCCACGCCGCTTTGGAATGGGTCGTTTTGCAGCCACTCGCATGAAATTACAGGCTGTGAAAGCAAGCCTCTCTGAAATTCGTTTTGTCAAACCGGAGTTCCGCCTGTTTGCCCGTGCTGGTGCCGGTACCATGCCGGGAGAGGGCTATCTGGATGAACTGCAAGTGAAACTCAAAGAACTGGTCTCCTATGGCGGTGTTTTGCTGGCGGTGGCTGTGATGGTGTTTGCCGTTCACCGCTCCACCGACTACGCCACGGTTCTGGCAGAAAATGAGGCACAACAGGCTCTGCTCTCTCAGGTCATGCCTCAGGCAACCATCCGCTCTGAAACCCCCTACTATGACCAACGGGCATTGAGTATCACCGCCGGTTACAACGAAAGCCAGCTCATTGGCTACTGTGTGGAAGTGCAGTCCCACGGCTTTGGTGGTGTGATTACCGCAGTGGTGGGCGTGAATACCAATGGTGAGGTCACAGGGGTTGCCATTACCGACCACAAAGAGACCTTGAACAAAGGCACCTTAGCAATGGACTCTGACTATCTTGCCCAATACATTGGCAAATCCGGTACCATCCGCCATGAGGGCAGCAACTCCATTGATGCCATTTCTGGGGCAACAGAGACCTGTGAAGCCATTACAGACTGTGTCAACCAGGCGCTTGCCATTGTGGCTGGTCTGGATACCAGTATGGATGTGCCCTACACCGACGGTGAGGTGTGATACCAGAAAGGAGTTCTGTTATGAATGCACTGTATCTTATGGGGATTTCTCTCACTGCCCTGCTCTCAGAAAACTTTGTACTGGTCAACTGTCTGGGCATTGGTTCCAGAACACAGGCTCTCAAGGACCCAAACGATGCCCGTAAAACCGGACTGAGCCTCACCGCTGTGATGGTACTCACGGCGGTGGTGGGCTGGGTGCTGCACCAGTTTCTCCACCACTATGCACTGGATTACTACCAGACTCTGGTGTTTGCCCTGTTAGGTCCCTGTATGGTGGGTTGTCTGCGGTGGTTCCTCAAGTCCTGTATACCGGAGCTGTCCCGCCGTCTGGATGAAAACCTGTCCTCTGTCACCTTCAACTGTGCCGCAATGGGTGTGGCTCTGCTGATTGCAAGCCGTGGCTATACCCTCTCTGCCAGTTTCCTGTATGCCCTCTTTGGTGGTCTGGGTGCTACCGGTGCCCTCATCAGCTTTGCAGGGTTGAAACAGGAAGTCAGCCTCACAAGCTGTCCCAAAAGTGTGCAGGGTTTGCCCATTGAACTCATCACCGCTGGGCTGATGGCTCTGGCTCTGGTGGGCTTCTATGGGCTGCATCTGGAATAAAACAAAAACAAAAAAGAAAAGAAAAATAAAAATCATCTCAGGGGGCTTTGCTCCCTGATTTTTTTTGCAGTGCTTCCCATTGGCAGTGCGTTCCATTTGAGATGGATTCTTTTTCTTGATTTCTTTTTCTTATTCTTTATTTCTTTGTCTTTGTCTTATTTCTTTTTCTTTGTCTTTTTCTTATTCTTGCTTGCATTTGCCAGCATTTGCTTGCAAAACCCTGTTTGGAATTTTTTATTCCTTTATCGTACTCAGTAGCCATTTTCTGGTTCTCTGCCGTCTTTCCTCCAATTCCGCCTGTATTTGTGCCTCTTTTGCGTATTCTGGTTCCATTCTCGATGCCACCATTTGGATGGTCTCATACCACCTTGTGTCAGCATTTGCTTCCACTTGGTCACTTTTGCCAGCACTTGCTTCCACTTGGTCACTCTTGTCAGCACTTGCTTCCACTTGGTCGCTTTTGCTGGCACTTGCTTCCACTTGGTCACTCTTGTCAGCATTTGCTTCCACTTGGTCGCTTTTGCTGGCACTTGCTTCCACTTGGTCACTCTTGTCAGCATTTGCTTCCATTTGGTCGCTTTTGTCAGCATTTACTTCTATTTGGTGGCTTGTGTTTTTTGTGTATCCCATTTCCTCTGTATGTTCCCTCCGTTTTGCTGCCCCCAGCCTTCCAGACACTCTTCGCTTTTCGCATATGTCCTGATAAATCTCCTGGTCCCGCACAATACATTGTCTGTAAACAGGCAACAAGAATCGCTCATTTCCCTCTGGTTCCATTGGCTCCTCCCCTCTGGCAAACTGCAATAAAATGGTCATCATCCGCCCCCGCTCCTCCATAGTCAAAGCCTCCCAACCATCCAGCCAGTCATAAAATACTTTAATAAATTTCATTGCCATGGACACAACCTCCTTTTCTTTTGAGTATAGTATCTATGTTTGAATTTTTCAAGTATTTCATACATTTGTTCTTATAAAATCTTTTGGACATCAAGTTCCATTTGCATTATACTAAAGGTGAATTTTTGACAGGCGGTGAACAGGATGGAGTATCTCAAAGAAGTATTTGCACACTATGACAAGACATGGATTCGTGTCTATCAGGCATACAATCCCACCATTGCCGCAGAGGCAGTTGCCCTGCAAACATTTGGTCCCCATTTTAACCGGAATCGTATGACGTGGATTAAACCATCCTTTCTCTGGATGATGTACCGTTCCAATTGGGGTACCAAAAAGGACCAAGAATGTATTCTGGCATTGGATATCCACCAATCTATGTTTTGGGAGCTTTTGGAAAAGGCTGTTTTGACCTCTCCAGATTCCCCCTACTACACTGGAATACAGTGGAGAAAAGCACTGGATGAAACCACAGTCTATTGTCAATGGGACCCGGACAAATCGATCCACGGAACCCCAATTCAACGGGCAGCCATTCAACTTGGTTTAAAAGGGGACACTTTGGAAAAGTTTTTAAAGACCGGCATTGATCGCATTCAGGACTTGACACCCTCTGTGCGGAAGTGGAACCAGCAGAGAAAAGAGGGGAAATTGAATCCAGAAAATCTGCCCACTGAGTGGCTGTTTCCCATTCAGGACCAGACCATTCGGAACAGATTAAACATGCAGTAAACCAGCATTCTAAGGAGAACAACATGGGAAATACGATTGATTTGGGGTGCCATACAGAGAATACAAAGTTGGACCATCTGCACCTCTCTATGAGCAATGGTTTGACCGATTGGTTCATCAGTGCATTGGTTTTCAGTGGCTCACAGCTTGCGAAAGGAGAACAGGAAAAACGACTGATTGTATGGCTGGCAGAACGGGACCAAAGCGCAGTAGGGGCTGGAACTGTAGGATTTTCCATTTCAGACATGCCATGGAACAGAGAGACCTTTTTCAAAGACCAATCATTTCTACTTACGGTCATTGAACATGCCAAAACAGGACAGGGATGGAGACAGTTTGGGGCTTTATGTCCCAAACATTTACTGTTACCACAATTAGACCAGTTCGCCGCTCTCATTTCCCAGTTTCAATGCTTCGATATTCAGCCCAGTAGTTTCGATGAGTGGCTCACACAAGCCACAGAACAGGACCCTGTACGGTGTGGGTTTCCACTCTGCCCAATTCATCACACCCTACTAACCGTCTTTGGCTGTCAGGTTTGCAATCATGAGAGAAGCATACACAATCTAACCTAGAAACAGAACAATGGCATGACCTTTTTTGAGGTCATGCCATTGTTCAAAACACAGGATCGCATACTTGCAATCCCCAGTTTAGAGGGTATCACTTCAGATTACTTCATCTGGAAGGAGCCACACTGGGTTCCCTTGCAGCTGGTAGGCATACTGTCGCAGCAGCCCACCTGAATCTGGTTCAGGCTGCAACTGTTCTTGGGTGCCTGATGATGTGCGCAGTTGGTGACGGTGCAGTGTACATTGCACTGGTAGCTATTGTTTTCCATACATAAATTCCTCCTTCAATTTGGGTTCGGAACTAGTATGGACACCTTTTCTCCCTTTTATCCCACTTTCTTTTAAAAAAGAAAGTGGGCAAAGAAAATTTCAGGAGGGCTCTCAGGCTACATGTCCTTTGCTGGCACTCTCAGCGACTTTTCTACCCAATGCTCTTGGATAGTTGAGTATTGTTCTATTGAATTATGTCGGTGACGGCTACACACGAAGTTCTTTTTGCTTCCTTTTTCTTTCAAGAAAAAGGAAGTGGGCAAAGAAAATTTCAGGAGGGCTCTGAAGATAAAGTTCCTTTGCAGGTACTCTCAGCGACTTTTCCACCCAATACTCTTGGAAAGCTCAACTTTATTCTCTCCAAAAACCTCGGTGATGGCTACACCCACTTTCTTTTAAAAAAGAAAGTAGGCAAAGAAAATTTCAGGAGGGCTCTGAGGCAAAAGTTCCTTAGCAGGTACTCTCAGCGGCTTTTCCACCCAATACTCTTGGAAACCTCAACTTTATTCTCTCCAAAAACCTCGGTGATGGCTACACCCAAAGTTCTTTTTGCTTCCTTTTTCTTTCAAGAAAAAGGAAGTCTTTTTGCCTACTTTTTCTTTTCAAGAAAAAGTAGGTCAGGGAAAAGTACGACGGAGAATCAATTTTGTTGTCTTTACCATCTCTACAATGGCTTTCAGTTCCTTGTCGTTACAATCAGAAAGAATTTGATTGAGTTCCTTGTTTGAAATATGCTGTGATTTTTCCAAACTGTCATACACCAAATCATCTAGGGAAACTTCCAAAGCATTGGCTATCCGAAATAGTGTGGGTAAACTGACTTTGGTTGCTCCTCGTTCAATATGTGAAATATTTGACGGCTCTATATTGGATATTTCAGCCAGTTGTGCCTGTGTTATCTTTTTTTGATTCCGATAGTATTTCATCCTGGCTCCAATCCCTTGATAATCCAGCTCTTTCATCCAATATCACCGCCTTTTGTAGTATTGTATATCCTATTCGGATATGATAAAATAATGTATAAATCCGAATAGGATATTAAAACCATATTAAATATACATTGCAGATACTACATAAGAAAGTGAGATGTGAACACAATGGAAAACTCTATTATAACAAAAGCGTTCGAAAGAATATCTATCAAAGAGGGCATATCTATGGATGAGGTACGACAGGAAATACAAAAAGCAATCAATGAAGCTATGCAGTCAAAAGACCCTGCAATACAGGCATATTGGAAAACCATCAAATGCAAGGGACACAAACCTACACCAGAAGATGTCGTTTTACACATAGCTAAACAGGTTACACATAAATAAACAATATAAAAACCCTGACAGAAAGAAATCACATACTCTCTGTCAGGGTTTTCCCTACTCTCTTTTGAAAAAAGAAAGTAGGCACCCACTTTCTTTTAAAAAAGAAAGTGGGCAAAGAAAATTTTGTGAGGTCTCTCAGGCAACCCCTTTAAAAAGGAACAACTGCTCCACTCTGTAAGAGCATTTTGTAAGGTTTCTGAGGCTATATTTCTTTTGCTGTTTGTCTCAGTGGCTTTTCTACCCAATGCTCTTGGATAGCAGAGCGTTGTTCCTTTAGAACGTGTAGATGATGGCTACACCCACTTTCTTTTAAAAAAGAAAGTGGGCAAAGAAAATTTTGTGAGGTCTCTCAGGCAACCCCTTTAAAAAGGAACAACTGCTCCACTCTGTAAGAGCATTTTGTAAGGTTTCTGAGGCTATATTTCTTTTGCTGTTTGTCTCAGCGGCTTTTCTACCCAATGCTCTTGGATAGCAGAGCGTTGTTCCCTTAGAACATGTAGGTGATGGCTACACCCGAAATTCTTTTTGCCTACTTTTTCTTGAAAGAAAAAGTAGGTTACTCTTTATTCAAAACCTGTGGAATCAGGCTTTTAGCAAAGCGACCGGAACCACGATTTTTCACATAAAAATAACCCACAATGGAAAACACAATGGCACCCACAAAATTCACAAACAAATCCATCATGGTATCCAGAATTCCAATGTCCAGATAGCCACCCAACCCCAGCGGGATTTCCTGTCCATCTGCCACCACAATCACATCTGTGATATTGTGAATGGCAACGGGAATCTGACTGCCGGTTGGGTCAAGCATCACAGAGGAGATGGAGTTGACCACAGTATCTTTTTGCATGTCCAAAAAGAAAAAGACATCCATGGCACACTCAAAAAACTCCCACAGCACACCGATGGTCATGGAGAAGCAAAATGCCACAATCGCCATATAGATGGGAGACAAAGACAGGGAAATCCGCTTGTGCCGATTGCACAGGTCTACCAGCGAAAACCCAATGGCAGCACATAGAAACCCATTCAAGGTGTGTAACATGGTGTCCCAGTATGCAAATGTGGTGTAGTAGGAACTGATTTCTCCCAAAATTTCTGCCGCAAAAATAAACAGTAAAATAATGATTTCCAGCGCATTGGGTAAATCAATCTGTAACTGTTTCTCCAAAATGGTGGGCAACAGAAATAAAATCAACGTAAGAACACAGAGAAAGACGTTCTCAAAATTGCGGTTGAAAAACTGGGCTACCATCATACCCAGCACTAAAAATCGCAAAATAATGTACACAGTAGCCACCACAGGCTTTTCTTTCAGGCTTCTGTGGGCAGTGACAAGAAAATTTTGCTTTTTTGCCATAAACACTCCTTTTCCGTTGGTGCCAACATGCGCTGACACATTTGGCTGTTCTCCTGCATACAATAGGGGGAGGTGAGTACATTGGATTTGAAACATCGAACCATTACATTAAGAGAACTTCTGGAAAATCCAAAGTCAAAAGCAGTCCTGCAACGGCGATTTGGGAAATGGATGAATCACCCACTGGCAGGTGCTGCCCAGTCTCTGACCCTTGCCCAACTGGTGGAGCTTGCCTCCAAACAGCTGCCACGGAAAACCATTCAGGACACCTTGCAGGAGCTGGAGCGGCTGTGAAGCCGCTCCTCTTTGCTGCAAAAAGGAATCAGCCCTCTTTGGTGTAGAATGGCTCCACGTCTTCTACAGAAGATTTTGCAAACTCACTGTGAAAGGGAATGGCATCCAGAGGCAGTTTGGTTTCAAATTTGCTTGCTGTCTCCTGAATGGCAGCCAGAATTTCTGCCTGCTCCCCTGTGTGGTCTACCACCAGCATATAACGCTGTACTCCATCTGGACGCACCAACTGGCGCAGCCACATGGTGGTAATATCGCCACGCTGGGCAGCCAACTCACTGATTGCCTTCAATGCCTCCACAGGCACCAGCAGGGGGTCTGCTACCATCATAGCGGTGTCCCCTTCCTCACGCTGTAACAGCCCCTGTTTGCGCATGGAGAGGGCACGAATCATTTCACGGTTCAGGGTCAGGCTCAGACCGGCTGGATTCACAACCACACCTTCTGGCTGTGTCTGGTCGTTGTCCAGCATTCTGGCATAGTGGTCAAAATCCACCACCAGAATCTGAGGCTCGTCCCCTTCTTTCAGGAACTTTTTCAGCTCATTCACATCGGTAAAAGCAGGCAGCAGATGTTTTCCCTCATTGGTAACAATCACACGGAAGCGGACATTCTGCTTGCCTTCCCCTGCCGCTTCTCCTGCCTGTACAGGAGCCAGCAGTTTTGCCTCATGGATGAGGGTGTTCAATACTTCCTGTTGCTTCTGCAAGTCCTTGCTCTCGTGTAGTTCTTTGATTCCCTCCACCAGTTTTTCATTGTGAATCTTGTCCTGGTCAATGACTTTCATGCCTGGAACCCCTTGGGCAGCGGCAATTTTCTCCATCACAATCTTCTTCTGTTCTGCCAGCTTTAAGACACGCTCTTTCTCCAATGTCATGCTGATACCCATGGGATTGATGACCAGTCCAGTCACTTTGCCCTCACGCTGCAACATGGTCACATATTGGTCAAAGGTAATGGGCAGAATCTGGGTACCGCTGTCCTCTTTTACATACTTTCTCAGTTCTTCCACATCGGTAAAGGCAGGCATATAGTTCTGCCCCTCCTTGTTGGTGATGAGCATAAACTGGACCATGCTTTTCTTTCTGCCCTGCTCATCCGCTTCCCCTTCACTCTGCACTTTGGCAGGAGCCAGAAAGGTGGCTTTGTGCAGAATCAGAGTCAGCACCTTGTTCTGATTTTCGGGGGTTTTGTTTTCGTGCAGCTCTTTCAAAGCTGCCACTAAATCTGGATTTTCTACTACTTTTGGTTCATTGGCCATTGGAATCAGCCTCCTAATCTCATGAAAACTGGGCATCTCTCTTGCCCCACAGGTCACAATCCGATATACTCTACAGATAGTATGACCACACTCTCTTTATCATACCAGAAAACAGGGGGAAAACACAAGATGCAGTATGAAAAAATAAAAAAAGCCACCTTTCTCAGCCGTCCCAACCGCTTCCTAGCAATGGTGGAACTGGATGGCAGAGAGGTGGTGTGCCATGTGAAAAATACCGGTCGATGCAGAGAATTGCTGGTCTCCGGTGCCACTGTGTATCTGTGCCACAGTGACAACCCCAACCGCAAAACCCAGTTTGACCTGATTGCAGTGGAAAAAAATGGACTGCTTATTAATATGGATGCACAGGCTCCCAATGCTGTGTTTGCAGAATGGGCAATGGCTGGAAAGTTTCGTTCTGACTTGCAGACATTCAAACCAGAAACGGTCTACCAGTCCTCACGGTTTGACTTTTACTGGGAATCTCCCACACAACGGGGATTTGTAGAGGTAAAGGGGGTTACATTGGAAGAACATGGGGTGGTACGCTTTCCCGATGCACCAACAGAACGAGGTGTAAAACATATCCATGAGCTGATGAACGCAAAACAGGCGGGCTATCAGGCTGCCATCTACTTTATTGTTCAGCTCTCCCCTGTCCGCTTTTTTGAACCAAATGGACAGACACACCCACAATTTGCTCAGGCACTGCAACAGGCACAGGCTGCCGGCGTGGAACTTGCTGCCCTGTCCTGTACCGTCACACCCAATTCCATCACCATAGACAAGCCTGTACCTGTGGTGTTATAGGCATACTCAATCTTCATAATGTCCTTTGCAAGATAAAATGTAGATTGTATCATTTTCAGCAGTTTGACACTCCCCACGGATAAATCCGGGGGATTCTCGGTTCGCCCACCACAGCCTGCATCTGCGAGGTCTTACACAGT
>CALWVS010000034.1 GCA_944385095.1 uncultured Oscillospiraceae bacterium | reverse complement strand
ACTGTGTAAGACCTCGCAGATGCAGGCTGTGGTGGGCGAACCGAGAATCCCCCGGATTTATCCGTGGGGAGTGTCAAGAAAAAATGTAAATACTAAGAATTGCCAACAAAAATTTTTCTGCTTAATTTAAGAAAAATAAAGAAAAGGCATTGCACAATAGAAAAATATTTTGTAGAATAGCAGGTATCAAAAATAAGTCGTGACCTGTAAGTATGCAGGTCACGCAATTCTTTTTCTTTTTAAAACATTCCATTGTGGATGTGAAGATGTTATAAAGCCGCAAAAGAAATACATATTGTTTACAATATAAAAACGTAGTTCTAAATGGATATAGAAAGGGTGGAACACAGGATGGAGCTTTTGAAGGAGAGAATCCGAAAAGATGGCAAAATCAAGGGAAACGATGTTCTGAAGGTAGACAGTTTTCTCAACCACCAGATGGATGTTGCCCTGTTTGCTGAAATTGGCAAGGAATTCAAACGTCGTTTTGCTGACTGTGAAGTGAATAAAATTCTAACCATTGAAGCATCTGGTATCGGGATTGCCTGTATCGTAGCGCAGTATTTTAATTGCCCAGTTATCTTTGCAAAAAAGAACCAGACGAAAAACATTGCAGGTGAGGTTTACACCTCGCAGGTGGAATCCTTTACCCATGGGCGTATCTACAATATTATTGTGGCAAAAGAATTTTTGGGTCCTGGTGATAAAGTGCTGTTAATTGATGATTTTCTGGCAAATGGTGCTGCATTGGAAGGTTTAGCTAAATTGGTAAGAGATTCTGGTGCAGAACTGGTGGGTGCTGGTATTGTCATTGAGAAGGCGTTCCAGCCTGGTGGTGATCGTCTGCGTGCTGAGGGTCTTAGAATTGAGTCCCTTGCCAGAGTAAAGTCTATGGATGAAAAAACAGGGGTTGAGTTTGTAGACTGATTTTTATGGTTAAAGCCATGAAAACATGGTTTTAATAAATATACTGAATAATGTTTAGGAGGAACACAAAAAAATGAAACGCAAACTGCTGACATTTGTCATGGCAATGGCAATGGTACTTGGCTTGGCTTCCTGTGGTGGAGGTGGCACTACCTCTACAGATGGCAGTCAAAGTACAACCGGTTCCGCAAGCTCCACAGGAACCAGCACTGCCCAGAATACGGATTTTAAAGTTGGTGCCATTTATATCAACAAAAAGAGCGACACCGCAGGGTATACCTACGCCCACCATACAGGAATTACCACTGCAATGGAGGCTCTGGGACTGGATACCAACACTCAACTGGTGATTGTAGATGAAGTAGCCGAGGACGATAATGCAGTGGGTGCTGCAGTGGACACCCTGGTAGGCGAGGGCTGCAACATTATTTTTGGTATCTCCTTTGGGTATATCAATGCCATGGACCAAAAGGCACAGGAATATCCCGATGTAATTTTCTCCCATGCCACTGGCTACAAGAGCAATGAGACCAACTTCAATAACTACTTTGGTCGTATCTATCAGGCACGTTATCTGGCAGGTATTGCAGCAGGCATGAAGAGTCTGGAGACTGGAAACAACAATATTGGTTATGTTACTGCCTATGGTACAGAGTATGCAGAGACCTGCTCCGGCATTAACGGCTTTACTCTGGGGGTACAGTCTGTGAACCCTGATGCTACTGTTTATGTAAAAGAGTTGGGTGCATGGGCAGACGAAGTGAATGAATCTGCATTTGCAAAAGAACTGATTGATTCCTTTGGCTGTGGCGTGATTGCACAGCATTGTGACTCTGCTCAGCCTCAGATTGCTGCCGCTGATGCTGGTGTGTTTGGCTGTGGTTATAACTCCGACATGACAGCAGATGCACCTACTGCTCACCTGACTGCCCCCATCTGGAACTGGAATGTGTACTATCAGAAAGCCATTGAAACTGCTATGAACTGCACTCCTGACCAGTTTGTCACTGAAATGGGTGGCGGTGCTTACTATGGCGGTTTGGCAGAGGGTTTTGTAGATATCTCTCCTCTGACTGAGAACTGCGCTCCTAATACTCAGGCTGTCATTGATGCAGTGAGAGAGCTGATTGTTTCTGGCGAGTGGGATGTGTTCTCTGGTGTAAAACTCAGCTATGACATTGCAGAGGATGGCACAGTGACCATCAACAAGACCGATGCACCTCTTGTGACCAGTGAGCGCGATGAGGTAAAGGATGATGTGGTTGTTGTACCTGCCAACACTGAGATTGTGCCCGCTGGCGGAGCCTCTGTGGAGGATGGTGTGATTACCGGCACTATGAACTATTTTGTAGATGGTGTAAAGGTAGTCTGATTCAGTATTTTTTAGACCCGAATACCGGGCCGGCCGTTTCACCGGTCGGTCCGGTTTTGCTTTTTTCAACAGCAAACGGGGAAAAGGACATAGAATCTTTTTCGCCGTTTGCCGCTGACTGAGGCAGAACATCACTCTCTTGTGATAGAATAGAGAAAAATTACAAATTCGAATCATTCTACGGGAAGGGGATTTGACATGGCGGAACAGTTTGCCATTGAAATGAAGGGAATTACAAAAACCTTTGGTAGTGTTGTGGCAAATAACAAGGTAGAACTGAACCTAAAAAAAGGGGAAATTCTTGCCCTATTGGGGGAGAATGGCTCAGGAAAAACTACATTGATGAACATGCTTTCTGGTATTTATCAACCGGACCAGGGGGAAATCAGGGTAGATGGAAAACCTGTGACCATTGCTTCTCCAGAAGATGCCAAAGCATTGGGAATTGGCATGGTACACCAGCATTTTAAGCTGGTGGAAGTCTTTTCTGCGGCTGATAATATTTGGATGGGGAAGGAAAAGGCGGGGTTTCTTTTGAAAAAAGACCGCTATGCCCAGATTCAGTCTATGGCAGCGAAATTTGGGTTTGAGCTTGACCCCAGTAAAAAAGTCTATAATATGGCTGTCAGCGAAAAGCAGACCTTAGAAATTATTAAAGTTTTATATTATGGGGCAAAAGTGATTATTTTAGATGAACCCACCGCTGTTTTAACGGTACAGGAGATTGAAAAACTCTTTCAGGTTCTGCGGAAGATGAGAGAGGATGGGCATTCTATTATTATTATCACTCATAAGCTCAATGAGGTTTTAGATTTGTCAGACCGTGTGGCTATTTTGCGAAAAGGGGAGTATATTGGAACGGTAGAAACCAAAGATACCAATGAGCAGGAACTGACAGAATATATGGTGGGTCGGAAAGTAGATTTGAATATTGAACGACCTGTGGTAGAAAAAACCCGTCCCCTGCTGGAAATCCGTGATTTGACCATTCGCAATGATGAGGGAGCAGTTGCCATTGACCATGTGAATTTCTACATCCGTGGAGGAGAAATTTTAGGGGTGGCAGGGATTGCTGGTTGTGGTCAAAAGGAGTTGTGTGAGGCAATTGCAGGGCTTCGTCCCATTGAGGGGGGACAGATGATTCATAAAGGGGACAACATTGTGGGCTTGTCTCCCAAGGCAATTCTGGATAAAGGGATTGCCATGTCCTTTATTCCAGAAGACCGTCTGGGTATGGGACTTGCTCCTTCTATGTCCATTACAGATAATATGCTGTTGAAAAATTATGCCGACAGCAAAGGAATTTTTGTAGACCGTGATTTGGGTCGGGCAGATGCACAGCATGTCATTGAAAATCTGGGTGTTGTAACCCCCTCCACAGAAACTCCTGTGCGCCGCCTGTCTGGTGGTAATGTACAGAAAGTATTATTGGGGCGGGAAATTAAAGCAGGACCCAATGTGATTGTGACGGCATATCCTGTGCGTGGTTTAGACATCAATTCCTCCTATGCCATTTATCATATCCTCAATGAACAGAAAAAAAGCGGGGTTGGCATCCTGTTTGTGGGAGAAGATTTGGATGTCATGATGGCATTGTGTGACAAAATTATGGTGCTGTGTCATGGGCGTATGATGGGTGTGGTACATGCCCATAAGGTCACAAAAGAGGAATTGGGTCTGATGATGACAGGCTCGCTGGATTTAAGTCATCGCTATGAAGACAAACCAGCAGGTTTTGCAAAAGATACCAATTTTGCGCAGACAGACAAGGAGGTGGAGCCATGAGTATCCATGTGGTAAAAAGAGATTCTCTGTCGTTTGGAAAGAAAGTGCTCATTTATCTGGGTGCGGTGGCAACAGCTCTAATTTTAGGTGGATTGCTTCTGTTGGCAATGGGGGTTGACCCTGTGGCATACTATAGCAGAATGTTTACCATGGGCATGATTGGAAACAAAATTGCCTATAAAGCGGCGGAGAATTATTTGAAAATTTTTGTACCATTGGTGGTCACTTCAGTGGCGTTATCCCTTGCGTTTAAAATGCGTTTTTGGAATATTGGGGGAGAAGGTCAGTTTATTTTGGGTGCAGTGGCAGCAGCTACTGTGGCATTTCAGCTTGGACCCATTCTTCCACAGCCTGTGACATTGCTGCTCATGTGTCTGGCTGGTATGTTGTGTGCAGGGCTCTATGGTGTTATGGTAGCAGCCTTAAAGGTGAAATTTGGAACCAGTGAAACATTATTGACTTTGATGCTGAACTATGTGGCACTCTATTTTATTACATTCTTGGGAGAGACACAGGCGGCATGGAATTTCTATTTGGATGAGGAGTCTGTGCGTCCCATTTTTGCAAACTTTTCTAAAATCGTCTCTTTTCCTTCCATTCCCATTGGAAAATTTGGGTTGAATGTGTGTGTCATTTTTGCAGTATTGATTGGGATTCTGATTTATGTGTATCTGAAGTATACCAAGCAGGGGTATGAAATTGCAGTGGTGGGCGATAGCCCAGGTACTGCCCACTATGCAGGAATGAAAGTTAACCGAATTATTTTGAGAACTGTATTTCTCTCAGCCTGCCTCATTGGTCTGGCAGCGGCTTTTAAAGTGGGAACTGTGGGGATTCTCTCCACCACAGTGACAGATGATGTGGGTTGGACAGGGATTATTGTGGCATGGCTTGCACAGCTCAACACAATAGCTATTTTTGTGATTTCTGCTCTCATTGGTGTGTTGCAATATGGTTCTACTGCGGCGGCGGCCACCTTTGCACAGGTGGACTCCAGTTTTGCAGATATGTTACAGGGAGCCATTTTATTCTTGGTACTGGCAGCAGATTTCTTCATTCGATTCCGTGTTGTTTTTGCAAAGAAAGGAGGCGTAACCAATGGAAATGGATAAAATGGGGGTTGTAACCACCTTCTTACACAATATTGTTGTCTATAATATTCCGCTTCTCTATGGTACCACTGGCGAAATTATTGTAGAGAAATCAGGCAGCCTGAACCTTGGTGTGGAAGGCATTATGGCAGTTGGTGCAATTTTTGGATATATTGTGGGCTGTTATGCCAACAGTTTAGGGGTTGGAATTTTGACATCCTTTGTGGCTGGTGCATTGTGTGGGCTTCTGTTTGCTATGTTGACAGTGTCCCTGCAAGCCAATCAAAATATAACCGGTCTGACCCTGACCACCTTCGGATTGGGTGTCTACTTCTTTGTAGGCAATGGCGTAAAGGCAGTAAATTGGCCTGCAATGGCAGACTATGCAAACATCAAAAATGGATTTGCAGACATTGCATTGCCTGGATTGTCTCAAATTCCACTGTTGGGACGTGGTCTGTTCAGTCATAACATTCTAGTATATTTGGGTGTTGTAATTGCATTGGGTATGTGGTGGTATCTGAACCGAACCCAAACAGGGTTACGCCTGCGGGCAGTAGGCGAAAATCCAGCCGCAGCCGATTCTGTGGGCATCAATGTAAAGCGGTACCAATATCTCCATATCTGTCTCGGGTGTGGTATTATGGGGATTGGTGGCTATTACATGGCACTGAATATGTCAGGTTCCTTTAATAGCAGTTGTTGGATTAACGGGTATGGATGGATTGCAGTTGCATTGGTGATTTTTGCAAATTGGAATCCTGCCCTTGCCATTGTGGGAACCTTTGTATTTGGATTTTTCAATACCCTTCGTGTTTCTGGCAGCAGTCTGGCACTGGCATTTCCAGAGGGATTGGGCTGGCTGTCCAGTGTCCCAACCCAGCTCTATCAGGCTCTGCCATTCCTGATTACAGCGGTTGTACTGGTCATATCCTCTATTCGTAAGAAAAAGGATGGTGGGCAGCCAGCCAGCTTGGGATTGAATTATTTTCGTGAAGAACGCTAAAAAATATCGCTCGGTGAAAACCGAGCGATATTTTTTAGCCTTCCGATGCTCCATCACGATTCCAAGGAGTATCATAATCTTTGAGAGCGTCAGCAGGGACATCATAAAAGAAGGTGCGATTTTCACGTCCCTGAAATAGAGAACGTCCCCCTTCATCCCCCTGTAAAGAGAGCAGTTGGGGGAGCAGATAGGGAGCAAATACACAGGGGGTTCCCATCTGTTCTCCGCTGCGTACACGTCCCAGAGGACGTCCGCTGAGAATATAACCTTTCAAAAAACCTGAGAGCATTTCACCAGTAAAACCGGGCTGGTCACATACCATAAAACAGCGGCAGGAACCAGAGCGAGCGGCCTTGCTGCCAGCAGCTACCGATTCACTGAGAGGGCGTCCATCAGGAACAATAATTTTGTTAAAGCCATACTCACGAATGGGCTCATCCAGTACATTGCTGCGGGTTACAACGGTAACCCGTAAACCCAGCATTTCATTTGCTGCATGGCGTGCAGCATCAAACGCATAGCGATACAGCGGTTTTCCATGAAAATCAGCCAGTAACTTCTGGCTTCCAAAGCGGCGGGATGCACCAGCCGCAAGCAGAATCAAATCAATCATGTTTTTGCCTTTCTATTGCCAGTGCAATGTCCTCAGCACGAATGGGGAGGTTTCGGAAAGAAAGCCCAGTCGCATTGCGAATGGCATCTGCAATGGCAGGAGATGGAGTATTGATGACCAACTCACCAATGGACTTTGCACCAAAGGGTCCAGTTGGTTCATAACTGGGATGAAAATTGACACGGATAGTGCCAGCTTCTAAACGGGTAGGGATTTTATATTGGAGGAAGGAATCATTTAGTAGCTTTCCTGCCTCATTATACTGTACGTTTTCAAAAAGTGCCATACCAATTCCCTGTACAATGCCACCTTCTGTCTGCACACGAGCAAGGTTGGTGTTGATGACAGTACCACAGTCTACTTCTGCCACATAATCTACCACTTCTACATGACCAGTTTCAGGGTCTAGGTCAATCTCAGCCATACCAACCATAAAAGGTGGTGGAGAGACAGGAGAGGAGTGTGACTGACAGGCGGTAAGCAGTTTACTATGACCCTCATAACTTGCCCAACCAAGTTCGGCACGGGTAATGGACTTGTCTGTACCAGGGACAAATACCTTTTGACCGTCAAATTCTGCCTGAGCAGGGTCCACCCCTAATATACGTGCACCTTCAGCCAGAATTTTCTCTCGCAGTTCAGCGCAGGTTTTCATCACTGCGCCACCAGTGACATAGGTGGTGGAGGAAGCATAGGAGCCAGTATCATAGGGAGATTGGTCTGTATCTACACCACGCACAGAAATATCATCTATATCACAGTCCAGACAATCCGCAGCCATCTGAGCCAAAATGGTGTCACAGCCGGTTCCCATATCGGTACAGCCCACCAACAGAGTATAAAATCCACCATCATTAAGACGAATTTCCACACTGGCAGTATCCACAGCAGAAATTCCACTGCCCTGCATGGCAATCGCCACGCCTACTGAGCGAATATGCCCATTGGGCAGGACACGGCGAGGGTATTTTTCATCCCAGTTCATGTGTTCCTTGGCAGCAGCCATACAGGCATCCAGTGTACAGCTATTACAGGTTTCCCCATAGTAAGCCGGCATAATCTGCCCCTCTTTGACCATATTTTTCTCACGAATGACAGTGGGGTCTATCCCAAGTTCCGCAGCAATCTCATTCACTGCAGATTCCACTGCAAAAATACCCTGTGTTGCACCATAGCCACGGTAAGCACCGCCACCCATCGTGTTGGTGTACACCACTTCACAGGTAAAACGACTTGCCTTTAAACTGCCGTAAAGGGAGAGGGATTTATGCCCTACAAGACCAATGGTGGTGGGACCATGGTCTCCATAGGCTCCTGCGTTGGACAGTGCATACAGGTCAATGGCTCGAATCATACCGTCCCGAGTTGCACCAATTTTTACCTGCATCTGCATCTGATGGCGGGGGGAGCCGTTGGTCATACTTTCCTGACGTGTATAGCATAAATAAGCGGCGCGACCGGTGAGCTTGGTCACAAGGGCAGGGAATATCTCACTGACTACACTTTGCTTTGCACCAAAGCCACCACCGATTCTGGGCTTTATAATGCGAATGTTCCCTTTTGGAATTTCCAGTGCATTGGAGAGAATACGGCGGGCATGGAATGGAACCTGAGTGGATGACACCACTGTGAGACGACCATATTCATCATAATAGGAATAAGTGCAAAATGGTTCCATCATTGCCTGACTGTTGGCTAAGGTGTTGTAAGTACGCTCCAAAACCACATCACATTTGGAAAATTCCTCATCCAGATTACCCACTGTAAAGGAATCATAGGACACCAGATTTCGATTTGCATCGGTACCCACATCACAGAGGGCACGAAAATTTTCTTCTGGGTGAACTACAATGGGGTTATCTTTTGCCTTTGTAAAATCCAGCAGAGGCGTTTGAACCTCATAATCCACTTGAATCATACGCAGTGCCTGTGTGGCAGCCTGTTCTGTTTCAGCGGCAACAATGGCAACTGGATCACCACAGCAGCGCAGTTGACGGTCAAGAATCAGGCGGTCATAGGGGCTTGGTTCAGGCCAAGTCTGCCCAGCCGTGGTAAAACGGCTGTTGGGTGCGTCCTCCCAAGTGAGCACACAGACCACACCAGGAACCAGTTTTGCTTTGGAAGTATCAATGGAGCGAATATAGGCACGGGCATGAGGAGAACGAAGCAGTTTGACACGCAGTGCATTGGCAGGAACCAAATCGCCAGTGTAGACGGGTTTTCCCGTCACAAGACTCATAGCGTCCTTTTTCCGTACACCGGTGGATACATAGTTGCGCTTCATACACACCCTCCTTTCGCTGCTAAAAATTTACGAATGGCACGTAGTTGCCCCTGATAACCAGAACACCGACACAAGTTACCAGCTAAATATTCCTGAATTTCCTGTTCTGTTGGATGGGTTAATTCTCGGGACATAGCTAGAACATTCATAATAAAACCAGGAGAGCAGTAGCCACATTGTTCTGCCCCCTCATCTGCCAGATAAGCTCCAAACTCTGCCGCCTCATCCTGCAATCCCTCTAAAGTAGTCACTTTCTTTCCATCTGCACGCAGTGCAGGGACGGAACAAGACAAGACAGGCTTCTCATCCAGCCATACCGTACACAGCCCACAGTTGCTGGTTTCACAGCCACATTTTACGGAGAGACAGCCTTTTTCACGCAGATAGGTAAACAAGGTGGTATCTGCCTGAACTTCATCTGTGCATCGAACCCCATTCAATGTCAAGGTCAGCTGCATGGATGTTGCCCCCCTTCCAAACAGGTACAGACACGTTGAATTAGTATTTTGGCAAGGTGCCGACGGTATGCACTGCTGCCACGCATATTTTCCACATAGGTTAAGTGTTCTGCTTCCTGTAGCAGGTCACTCTGGGTATTGCCATGTAAAAGGGAGGGACGGCTGCTTCTGGCTCCCAGAGCCAAAGAGATGCGACCATCGCAACAGGAGGCGGCACAGGTAAGGGTAGGCAGGTCAGTCTGTGTGTTGCGTGTACTTTGGTAGACCACTTGAATGTGTTTTTGTAATGGAATACGGATGTGGGTGAGTACATCACGGTCATAAGGCATGGCTGCATACTGAGTAAAAGGAAGCCATCCAGCCTTTACCAAATGAACCTGACAATTCAAAGGCAATAGCGCAGTTACAATATCAGAAAATCCGAAACGGGCAGCCACACTGCCACCCAATGTAGCACAGTTGCGAAATTGAACCCCTACAATGTGTCTGGTACAGTCGGAAAAATAGGAACCAAAATATTGAGCAAGCAGAGGGCTGGTTTCTAACTGGCGCAGTGTTACCATTGCACCCAGTTCCAGATAGGTGTCTGTCTGCTCAATTTGATTTAATCCCAACTTTGACAGGTCTATCAAGGTGTCGTAGCGGCGGCGACCTAGACGCAGCCAGCAGCCACCAGACAGAATTGTGTTTGTCTTTTTCTGATTCAGTTCCCAGGCATGTTCTGGAGAATCTGCAAACACATAATTACGAGCTGTATACATAGTACATCACACTCCTTTCTGTAGTAAGAGGTGCTGCCCACCCAGCAGGTTTGGGTGGGCAGAAATCAAATGTTATGCTGCATCCGCAAACAGACTGCGTACATCCAGATCATCATCTGTGACAGAGATTCCATAGAAAGTCTGATAAAACTCCTCTGCAACTGTCACAAATTCCTCTGGGGATACCAGTTCAGGGTGAAGCTGGGCTGCCAACCAGTAAATACCCAGAGCACTGGAAGGGGTGGGGTAATCCCATGGCTCAATCAGGCTGGGGAAGGTATAAAGGGCACCATTCTGCATGGCAGACAGAGAGGAAAAACGGTCGTCGTTGAGCAAATCAGCCTCTGTATACTCAGCATAGGAGACCATATAAATACGCTCAGGATTCCAGGATAAGAGCTGTTCGGCAGAGATGTCTACCCAGTCACTGTCACTCAATTCTGCTGCCACATTGGTGCCACCTGCCATTTCAATCAGGGCATTTTGGTACATACCAGCACCCGAGGTACGCAGAAAATCAGTACCAGCCATGTATACAGTGGGACGGGTTTCTACATCTGCACAGAGAGCAGACACTTCAGACATCATATCTTCATGGAAGGTAATCAGCTCATTGGCTCTCTCCTGTGCACCAGTTGCCTCACCAATCAGGCGGATGGTTTCCATAAACCCATCCATTGTCTCAGGATCAATCACCAAGCAGGGAATGCCCAATGTATCAAACTGGGCAGCACTTTCCTGTAATTTCAGAGGAAGGATCACCAGTTCTGGCTCCAAAGCGGCAATTTCTTCTACATTTACACCTTTACCACTGCCAATAGCAGGCAGTTCCAAAAATTCAGGGGCAGCACGCTTATATATTTCCCGGGTATCTGCCTTCATTTCAATCCCTACAACTTGATCCTGTAACCCCAAAGCGATGAGCAGAGAGGAGGACAGATAATAAGCAGATACAATTTTGGTGGCAGGCTGCTCCAAAGTGACTGTGCGCCCAGCCTGATCTGTCAGTGTAATGCCAGAAGTCTGGGTAGCAGATGTAGATGTAGAAGTGGACTGGCTGGTGGAAGTGCTGTTGGATGCACTGGCACTGGAAGAAGCAGGCTGGTTGGTACAGCCTGACAGAGCACCCAATGCCATAACCAGTGCAAGCACAAGGGCGACACTGGTACGCAGGTGTTTCATCATACACAAAAATCTCCTTTGTTTTTAACATTGCAGAGCCATTGTACCAGCTTTTCTGGGAATTGTCGAGAGGGAGAAGGAAACCTCTTTTTGGAGTGAAAAAGAATTTTGCAATCGTCCCATTTCTCCAAAAAAGGAAAAGGCAAATGGATATACTGGGAGGACAGGAAAGGAGTGTGTTGGAGCATGAGCAGTTGGCATAGCGGTCAGGTGGAGGATTTGCTCAAACAGTTTGAGAGTAGCCCCAGTGGCATTTCAGAACAACAGGCACAGGAACGGTTAAAAGAAAATGGATTTAATCAGTTAGCAGCACAGAAAAAACCAAATTTACTCCTCCGGGTTCTGGTACAGATGAAAGACCCCATGATTTTGGTATTGCTGGCTGCCGCTGCACTCTCTTTTTGGGCCAGCGGTGGCGAAGAATGGCTAGATGCTGCCATTATATTGATGATTGTGTGTGTCAATCAGGTGATCTCTATTTCCCAAGAGGATAAAGCACAGCAGGCACTGGAGGCACTGAAAAATCTGTCTGCACCACAGGCGACTGTGGTACGAGGTGGAACAACCTACAAAATTCCAGCGGCTGAACTGGTGACAGGAGACATCATCCATCTGGAAGCAGGGGACTATGTACCAGCAGATGCCCGGATTTTACAATGTAGCCGTTTACAGGCGGATGAGTCTTCCATGACCGGGGAATCTGTCCCAGTGGAAAAATTTTCAGATGCAGTAGTCCCCCCAGATGCACCTCTGGGGGACTGGGTGAATATGGTACTGTCAGGCACATTGATTACTGCGGGTCATGCCACTGCGCTGGTGTGTGCTACAGGGATGGATACCCAAATGGGTCATATTGCGCGGCTTTTATTGAATGACCAAGGGAGTGAAACCCCGCTGCAAAAGAAAATGGGAGAAATCTCTAAAACACTGTCCTTTGTTTGCCTTTGTGTCTGTGCTGTGATGTTTGGTGTGGGATTGATTCAGGGAAAAAACATGTTGGATATGTTTATGACAGCAGTTTCTCTGGCTGTGGCAGCCATACCAGAAGGATTGCCTGCCATTGTCACCATTGTGTTGGCGTTGGGAGTAGGCAGAATGGCACAGAGGGGCGCCATTGTAAAGCGGCTGCCTGCAGTGGAGACGTTGGGGTGTGCCAGCGTCATCTGTTCTGATAAGACGGGAACTCTGACACAGAACCAGATGGCAGTGCAGGAACTGTGGGTTCCACGGGGTGGGCATCGCAGGGAGGCGTTTATTGCTGGTACATTGTGCAGTGATGCGCAACTGTTTTGGAGGGCAGGTGCACCCACTGCACAGGGAGACCCCACAGAGACAGCATTGGTCATTGCAGCAGCCAAGGAGGGAATTGACCGCAACAAATTGGGTGAAGAACAGGTGCGAAAGGCAGATATTCCCTTTGACTCTCAACGAAAACTCATGTCCACCATACATAGTAAACCAGAAGGAGGCTATCGGGTTTATGTAAAAGGAGCACCTGATGTTTTGTTAAATCGCTGCAAGGCAACCGGAAAAGGGCAGTTGAGTGGCTCAGAAAAGGAAGTGATTTTGGAGGCAAATGAGAAAATGGCAGCCAAAGCATTGCGTGTCCTTGGGGTAGCCTATCGAGATTTGGCTTTTCTGCCCGCAAAACTGGATTCCCAGACCATAGAGCAGGAACTGACCTTTTTGGGGTTGTTTGGTCTAATGGACCCACCGCGCAGTGAGGTAAAAGAAGCGGTGCTCCAATGCCACAGGGCAGGCATTCGTCCGGTTATGATTACAGGGGACCACAGGGCGACCGCAGTGGCAGTGGCAAAAGAATTGAGTATCTATCAGACAGGCGATTTGGCAATTACAGGGGCAGATTTGGATTTTATGCCTCAGGAGGTGCTGGAGGAGGATATTCACCGTTTTTCTGTGTTTGCCCGTGTGACACCAGAACATAAAATGAGGATTGTGAAAGCGTGGCAAAAAAAGAATCAGGTAGTTGCTATGACAGGGGATGGGGTCAACGATGCCCCAGCCCTAAAGGCATCTGACATCGGCTGTGCCATGGGTAAATCGGGAACAGATGTAGCCAAAGGGGCTGCCGATATGATTCTAACCGATGATAACTTTTCTACCATTGTAAAGGCAGTGGAGGAGGGACGTGGTATTTATGCCAACATCAAAAAGGCGATACACTATCTGCTGTCCTGTAATATTGGGGAAATGGTGACCATTTTCGTGGCAACTGTGTTTAATTTTGGGCAAATGCCCCTGGTTCCAGTACAGTTACTCTGGTTGAATCTGGTGACTGACTCACTGCCTGCCTTGGCATTGGGTGTAGAAGAAGTGGAGCATGGAGTGATGGAACAGCCACCCAGACAGACCAACCAGAATCTGTTTGACCATGCCTTTTCTGTACGCCTCTTATGGCAGGGGTTAATGGTGGGAGCGTTGACTCTATGTGCCTATTTTCTCGGGCTTTTGAAGCTGGCAGAGGTTGGGCAGGAGGGGGCAGTTGCCAATACCATGGCATTTGCTACATTGACCCTGTGTCAGTTATGTCATGCCTTTAATGTGCGCAGTGAGGAGCAATCCCTATTTCATCAGGGGGTGTGGTCGAATGCCAGCATGAACAGGGCGTTTCTCATTGGTTTGGGATTGCAGTTGGGGGTGCTTCTGCTTCCACCTGCACAGGCAATCTTTTCAGTAGTGCCGTTAAATGGAATACAGTGGACAGCAGTTGCCCTGTTGGCACTGGCACCCATCCCTATTTGTGAAATAGAAAAGAAATGGAGAGGAAAGAAACATGCAGAGCAAAAAGAGCAGCGTGTGAAAATAGGTGTATGATAGAAGGAAAGGAAGATGAAAGATGCAGAAAAAAGAACAGAGTGAAAGAAAATTTTGAAAAGAGGCGACTTTTTTCTTTACATATGGGTAAAACTATGATATAGTAACCCAGCATGAATTTGCAAACGCCCATCCGCTTCGTTGCGGGGTATAGCCTGTCCAAACTGGACAGGGATTCACCCACCCGTTACGCAGCCCTTTGGGCATATGATTTTGAAAGGTGGAACAAAACAATGATTCGTAAGGACGAAAAGACTGCTGTAATCGAAGCAAACCGCACCCATGAGACCGACACCGGTTCTCCTGAGGTACAGATTGCAATCCTGACCGCTCGCATCAATGAGCTGACTGCTCATCTGAAGGTGCACAAGCAGGACAACCACTCCCGCCGTGGTCTGCTGAAGATGGTTGGTAAGCGTCGTAAGATGCTGGATTACCTGATGGCAAAGGACATTGAGCGTTACCGTGCCATCATTGCCAAGCTGGGCATCCGTAAGTAAAAATGTGTCTCATAGGGCAGTGCGTTTCGTGCTGCCCTATGTTCACATCTAACCAAAGTCAAAAGAAGGTTCTGGAGTGCAGCTTATTTTTAGCAGTTGAATATGGAAACAGCCCCAAAATTCTGTTTTTATATTCAAGTGCTAAAGTAGCTCATGCTCTGGAACCTATCCAAGAAACGAAGGAGGACAACAACAATGTCAACTGTGATTCAACACAAGCAATTTCCAAAGTTTAAGACATGGACCATGGACCTGTGTGGTCGCCCTCTGACCATTGAGGTAGGTAAGGTAGCAGAACTGGCAAATGCCTCTGCACTGGTGAAATATGGTGAAACAACCGTTATGGTGGCAGTGACCGTTTCCCCACGTCCCCGTGATGGAGTGGACTTTTTCCCTCTGTCTGTGGATTTTGAGGAAAAACTGTATGCAGTGGGTCGCATCCCTGGCTCCTTTATGCGCCGTGAGGGCAGACCTTCTCTCAATGCGGTGCTGGCTTCTCGCCTGATTGACCGTCCCATGAGACCCCTGTTCCCCTATGATTTCCGCAATGATGTGTGCATTCAGTGCACCGTGATGAGTGTGGATTATGACTGCTCCCCTGAAGTTGCTGCCATGATTGGTGCCTCTGCCTGTGTGAGCTTTTCTGAAATTCCCTTTGCTGGTCCCATTGGCTGTCTGGAAGTGGGATACTGTGATGGGGAGATTGTGTTCAATCCCACACAAGAGCAGCGCAAGCATAGCCGTATGGATGTCACTGTGGCTGCCACACAGGAAAAAGTGGTTATGATTGAAGCTGGTGCTGACGAGATTCCAGATGAAATTATGTATGCTGGTATTGTGAAAGCCCATGAGGAAATCCGCAAGCAGATTGCATTTATCAACCAAATTGTATCTGAAATTGGCAAACCCAAGATGGAGTATGACCATGCCCAGTTCAATCAGGAGTTGTTTGACAAAATTGTGGAGGACTTCATGGAGGAAGCCAAGGCTGCCATGGACACAGATGATAAGAACATCCGTGAGGAGCGTTGGAATACCATGATTGACCACTGGCATGAGAAGTATCTGGAGGAATATCCAGATATGGACCAGTATCTGGAGGAGTTCACCTACAAATTCCAGAAGAAGATTGTCAAGGCATGGCTTCTCGAAGGGCACCGTGTGGACGGTCGTGCAAAAAATGAAATCCGTCCTCTGGCGGCTGAGGTTGGTGTACTGCCCCGTGTTCACGGCAGCGGTCTGTTTACCCGTGGTCAGACACAGGTGCTGTCTGTGTGTACTCTGAACACACTGGCAGCCAGTCAGCAGCTGGATACCATCTGGGAAGAAGATGAGAAACGCTATATGCACCACTACAACTTCCCACCCTATTCTGTAGGTGAGGCAAAGCCTCCCCGTTCTACCAACCGCCGTGAATATGGGCATGGTGCACTGGCAGAGCGTGCCCTGATTCCTGTGTTACCTTCTCAGGAGGAGTTCCCCTACGCCATCCGTGTGGTGTCTGAGGTGCTTTCTTCCAACGGTTCCACCTCTCAGGGTTCCATCTGTGGTTCCACACTGGCTCTTATGGATGCTGGTGTACCCATTAAGGCACCTGTGGCTGGTATCTCCTGTGGTCTGATTCAGGATGACAATGGTGGGTTTACCACATTCATTGACATTCAGGGTGTAGAGGACTTCCATGGTGAAATGGACTTTAAGGTGGCAGGTACAAAATCTGGTATTACTGCCATTCAAATGGACTTAAAGAATGATGGTTTAAGTCATGAGATTATCAAAGAGGCACTGGAGATTACCAGGGATGCCCGCTTTGCTATTTTGGATGAAGTGATGCTGCCCTGTATCTCTGCTCCCCGTACTGAGGTGAGCAAGTATGCCCCAAAGATGATTACCATGAAAATTGACCCCGATAAAATCCGTGAGGTCATTGGTAAGGGTGGTTCCGTGATTCAGAAAATTACTGCTGAATCTGGTGCTACTGTGGATATTGAAGATGATGGCACCATCCATATTGCCTCCCCCAATGCGGAGGCATGTGATACCGCCAAAAAGATGATTGATACCATTGTTTTTGTGCCACAGGTAGGGGAGCTGTACTATGGTAAAGTGGTACGCATCCTCCAGTTTGGTGCATTCGTGGAACTGGCTCCTGGCAAGGATGGCATGGTGCACATTTCTAAACTGGCAGACCACCGTGTGGAAAAGGTGGAAGATGTGGTGAACATTGGTGACATGATTTGGGTAAAGGTCACTGAGATTGACGACAAGGGTCGTGTCAACCTGTCTTACAAGGATGCCATTAAGGAAATTAAGGCAAAAAAAGCTGCATCTGAAAGTGTAAAATAAAATTGGCTCCCTGATGTTTGAACAGCCCCATCATGTGCAGACAATACAAAAAAGAACCCTGGTAGGAAAATATAGAGTTTTAGGTAGAGAGGCGTCGCATCAGCGGTGCCTCTCCAGTCTTTAACTGGATACG
>CALWVS010000033.1 GCA_944385095.1 uncultured Oscillospiraceae bacterium | reverse complement strand
AAGGTCGGAGGAGCTATCCGTTACTACGACTGGGCAGTTACAAGCCCATGGCCTTTAGGCCGTGGGTTGTTGACTCAAACTCAATGTGTGAATGAAAATTTGTTGAGGTAAATGATGCAACAGGGCAAAAACAATTTTTCAAAGAAGTCGGATTCTGCTCAATGGAAAGAGTGGAAAGTAGGTCAGTGGTGGCTGAAACAGTACACTGCACTGATGGAACATACAAAAGACCTGCGGGAGTGGTATCGAATTCATTCCAGACGAGTACACCATAATTTTCATAATATGGTGGCGGGGCATCGTATGGCAGGTCCCATTTCCTACCTGGTTGCTTCTTCTGCATTGGCTATTATTTTGACATTGACTACACTCTATGCCCCAAGCTATGCGGTGACAGTCAATGGAGAGACTGTAGGTATTGTAACAGATGATGAGATGGTGGAAGAAGCCATTGCAGCAGTGGAGGAGCAGGGGACAGATATTCTGGGGTATGAGTATCAGGTAGAAGATGAAATTGACTATCAATTTGTCATTAGTCTGCGTACAGACTTGTCTACAGAAAAAACATTGGAAAATTACTTCTATGGGCAGTTGGAAAAGCTCACTGGCGAGATGAGAAAATATCAGGTACTGGTAGATGGAACTGTGGTGGGTGTAGCAAAAGATGAATCTGCTACGGAAGAACTGCTGGAAGATTTAAAAGTTCGGTATGTGTCTCAGGATACAGTATCAGCGGAATTTTTGAATACAGTGGAGTTAAAACCCGTTTATCAGGTGGATAATATTATGACCATGTCTGAAATGGAGGATGCGCTGCTGGCAAATAAAGATGGCTCTACCACTTATACTGTTGTGGCAGGGGATACCTTTAATGCCATTGCATACGCCAATGATATGTCAGTCAGTGATTTAAAGGCACTGAACCCTGAAGTGGATATCAACCGCCTGATGGTGGGCGATATTTTGAATATCAAAGAATTGACTCCTATTTTGTCAGTACAGACCACAGATGAGGTCACATATACACAGTCGATTGCGTGTCCTGTGGAAACCAGAGAAGATTCCTCTATGTACGTGGGTAGTTCTAAGATTATTACCCAAGGTGTAGAAGGAGAGGAACAGGTAGAAGCCACTGTGACTTATATCAATGGACAGGAGACAGCACGGGATATTACATCCACAACAGTGTTGAGAGAACCAACCACCACAATTAAAGCGGTGGGTACAAAGGAAAAACCGAAAACGGCATCTACAGGTACTTATCGTTGGCCAATTAGTGGGCGCATTACTTCTTATTTTGGAAGTCGGTATATTTTTGGTAGCTATAGTTATCACTCAGGTATTGATATATCTGCCACTTATGGAGCAGCTATCTGTGCAGCAGATGGAGGAACGGTCACCTACGCTGGTTATAAGGGGTCCTATGGTAATCTGGTGATTATCACCCATGACAATGGTACCCAGACCTATTATGCCCATAACTCGTCTCTGCTGGTTTCTGCGGGACAGAAAGTCTATAAGGGACAACAGATTGCAAAGGCAGGTAGCACAGGTCGTTCTACAGGAACACACTGTCATTTTGAAGTGCGTGTCAACGGTAGATCAGTCAATCCATTGTCCTATTTAAGTTAATAGTTTTACGAAACCACTGCATTTTGCAGTGGTTTCGTGTTAGAAGGAAACGAGGGGTTTATTTGGGTATGTTCTTCAGACCACTGTTGTGGAGAAAACGACTGAGCGAGACAAGATGGTATTCTGTTTGGGCTTTTTGTGTTTTAACAGTAGCAGGAATTTTAATTGGAGCACTTACACTATACCTGTCTGCTCACTCTATGCCGGAACTTCTGCCAGAGCAGTTGATGGAGGCATATTTGGAACATGGGCAGCTTTTGAGTTTTAACTTAATCCCATCTGTTTTATGTATTTGGTTTTTTTATTTTTTAGTAGGGAGAGGCTGGTTATCCTATCTTCTCACTGTGATACCAGTAGTAGGGTGTACACTGATTAACTACTACAAAATTCAACTGCGAGGAGACCCATTTTTGGCGGTGGATTTGGGATTGGTTTCAGAAGCAGGGGGTATTACAGGAAATTACACTCTGGTGATTACAAGAGAAATAGAACTGGTTTTTTTGTGGATGGTACTGGGATTTCTGGTTGTACTTTGTCTCACACCAGGGAAGATGAAACGGAGTTTTGAGCGCATTTTTGCACTTTTATCCAGTGGAGCCCTGTGTGGTGTCGTGTTGCTTTCACTCTATTGTAATGAGCCATTGTATGAGGACAATACACCAGAGGAACCTTGGCTGAATACATGGTCGGAGACAGAAGTTTTTTTAGCACATGGATTTTCCTATTCCTTTTTATACAGTGTTCAAGACATGCTGCCTACACCACCGAAAGGTTATGACCCCAAAGTAGCAGAAATGGCTCTTGCACGGCATGAGGAACAGCCTCTGTTAGAATCAGAAAAGGTAAATGTGGTTGGAATTATGCTGGAGGCTTTCTGTGATTTGACAGACTTTCCTGCCCTTGCCCAACAGGAGGGAGTACAAAGTGTCTATGAGCCATGGCACATCTTAGAGGAACAGTCTGTGTCAGGAAACCTGCTAACCAATATTTTTGCCGGTGGTACCGTAGACAGTGAGTGGTGTTTCTTGACTGGATATAGCCAGTATGAATCATTTCGCAAACCTACAGATTCCTATGTGTGGTATTTTAATCGACAGGGCTACTACACTAGAGGTGGTCATCCTGGATTTGGATGGTTCTACAATCGGGAAAATATCAATGAATATCTTGGGTTTCAGGAGTACTGGTTTACAGACAACCACTATGGAACTCTGGTAGACCCAGTTGCGGCGCAGTGGGACTCAGATACCGTATTGGTGGATGAGATTGTCAAAGATTTAAAGGCATACAGTAGGAAAGGACCTGTGTTTTCCTTTTCTGTGAGTTACCAAAATCATGGACCATATGAAAGTGAATACACATCTGGAACATACTACATCAATCCGGACACGGTGCCGTTTACAGAGGACACGTGCCATATTTTCAATAACTATTTACATGGCATAGAGGGTACCATATCTGCTATGCAGTCTCTGGTCAGCCAGTTGGAGGAAATGGAGGAACCGGTGGTGCTGGTGTTGTTTGGAGACCATAAACCGTGGGGAGGAAACGGAAACAGTGCCTATACAGACATTGGTGTGGACTTTGACTTGTCTACCATAGAGGGATTTTATGATTACTTCTCTACACCCTATCTCATTTGGGCAAATACTGCCGCAAAAGAACAACTGCAACAGCCATTTGTGGGAGAAGGAGGGGATTTTTCACCCTGCTTTCTGATGAATGAACTGTTTGAACAATGTGGCTGGACAGGGGGAAGCAGCTTTTTACAGCTCTCTGAGGAGATGAGACAAATTACACCACTGGTCCATCAGCAGGAAATTTATTTTGACCGCTTTGGGAGACTCACAAAAGAGCTGTCTGGAGAGCGTCTGGACAGCTTGAATGAGTATCTCTATACGCAATACTACCGACAGCATAAAGTGGAACCTGAGGCATAATAGAGGGGCTGTAGCACAGTTTTATGGCTACAGCCCCTTTGCATATTCTAATTTAGAAGCCCAAGGTGGTATTTCCAAGTTAAAATACGGGTGACAGCGGTATCAATTTGAGTTTGTGACAATTCCCCAGATTGTACAGCAGATAAAACCAAAGGAATTTGCGTTTCAAAGTCTGTAGTGACAATCATGTCATTACCAGCCTGTACTGCTAGAACAGCCACAGAGCCATCTTCTGCATAGGCAGCAACTGCCTCCATAGCTAAGTCGTCTGTCATGACCACCCCTTCAAAGTCCAGTTCATCTCTTAAAATGGTATGGACGGCGGGGGAGAGAGAGGCAGGTAAATTGGGGTCCATAGAAATGACTAAATTATGGCTGACCAAAACAGCATCAGCACCCATTTCAATACCAGACTGAAAGGGAAGAAAATCACTGGTTTCAAATGTCTCATAGGGTCGTTCATCTATGGCAATCCCTGTGTGGGTGTCTGTATTGTTTCCATAACCGGGAAAGTGCTTTAAGACAGAGCCAATTGAGGAAGTTTTCATCTGCGCCACCACCTGCCCCACATAGTCAGCTGTGGCAACAGCGTCCTGACCAAAAGAACGGTCATACATAAAATCGTCAGGATTTGTAGATACATCTGCCACAGGAGCTAAATTCACATTGACACCCAAATCAAGCAGAATCTCACTCTTATAGGAGACATCAGACAATATGGCTTCCATACCGCCTTGTGTGTACAGTGTCTGTGGAGACAGAGAGGGGGAGGGGAATAAATTTGGGTTGCGACTGGCTCGTGTGACGGTGCCCCCTTCCTCATCAGAGCCAATGAGCAGAGGAATGGAAGCATGGGACTGATATTCTGCAATGGTGTCTTTTACCTGTTGGGCAGTTTTGTCTTTAAAATCAGGTCCAAAGAGAATATAGCCACCCAAATGATACTGAGAGACCAGTTCTGAGGCGTTGGCAGAGGGGCACCGAACAAAAAACATTTGCCCAACTTTCTCCTCCAAAGTCATGGATTGTAACATCTCCTGCACTTTTTGGACACAGGGGTCTATAGTTACATCCGTCTCTATTGTTTCTACTGCACTGCTGTTGGAAGCTACAGATTCCAAATGGGAGACATCGCTTTGGGTTGGATTGGGAGCGGGACTGGAACATCCTACAAGCCCCAGAAGTAATAAACAGGATAAAAACTGTTTCATGTGAAATTCCTACTTTGATATAAAAGTAAAATAAAGCATAGAAAGTCAAACTGCCCCAGACATGATAGGAATGTCCGGGGCAATTTTTATCCACAATATGCAAAGAAAATGTGGAAAACTTTTTGTGTTATGCCTCACTTGGCTCCTGTTCCAGCTTTGTAATGGCAATAGACAGGTCATCCAGTTGTTTTTGCTCCACAACATCTGGGCAATTTGTCATAGGTTCGGAGGCATTTTGCACTTTGGGGAAGGCAATCACATCACGGATGGAATCTGCACCAGCCATCAGCATACACAGACGGTCAAGACCGTAGGCAAGACCACCGTGGGGAGGTGCGCCAAACTTAAAGGCATTGATTAAGTGACCAAAACGCTCCATTGCGTCCTCATCGGTAAAGCCTAGGGCACGGAACATTGCCTCCTGTGTCTCAGGAACAGAAATGCGGATGGAGCCGCCGCCCAACTCTGTGCCATTGAGTACAATATCATAGGCTTTGGCACGACAGTTTTTCTTATCTGTCTCCAGCTTGTCAATATCCTCATCCATAGGGGCAGTGAAGGGGTGGTGCATTGCCACATAGCGGTTTTCTTCTTCGCTGTACTCAAACATGGGGAATTCTGTGACCCACAGGAACTTGAAGTCCATGGGGTCAAGAATGCCCAACTGCTTGGCACATTCACAGCGCAGTGCACCCAGAGAGGCAAAGACTACTTCGTCCTTTGCATCGCCTACAATCAAAATCAAGTCCCCATCCTGTGCATTGGCACACTCTAAAATGGCGCGGTTCTCCTCATCTGTCAGGAACTTTTGGTAGGAGCTGGTCACTTCTCCATTGTGGAGACGAGCCCATGCCAGTCCCTTTGCCTTATAGGTTTTTACAAACTCAGCCAGCTTGTCAATTTTCTTGCGTGGGAAGTCAGCCGCATGACCATTCACGTTAATCAGACGCACACTGCCACCGTTGGCAACTGGTTCTGCAAATACTTTGAAACCGGAATTCTGTACTAAGTCACTGATATTCTGGATTTCAAACCCAAAACGCAGGTCAGGTTTATCAGAACCAAAGCGGTCCATTGCCTCACGCCAGGGCATACGCAGGAAAGGTGTTTGCACCTCTACATTGAGCACTTCATGAAAGACGCGTTTGAGGAAACCTTCCTGAATGGTCATCACGTCATCTTCATTCACAAAGGACATTTCAAGGTCAATTTGAGTAAACTCAGGTTGACGGTCAGCACGCAAATCCTCATCACGGAAGCAACGGGCAATCTGCATATAGCGGTCAAATCCAGACAACATCAAGAGCTGCTTATACTGCTGGGGAGACTGGGGCAGGGCATAAAACTTTCCAGGGTGAACACGAGAGGGAACCAGATAGTCACGAGCACCTTCTGGAGTGGACTTGGTGAGCATGGGAGTTTCAATCTCTAAAAAACCCTGTTCATCGAAGTAGTCACGGGCAATTTTGGTGACACGGTGACGGGTGGCAATGGCATGTTGCATATCTGGACGGCGCAAATCCAAATAGCGATATTTGAGACGCAGCATATCATTGGCGTTGGAGTTTTCCACAATTTCAAAAGGTGGTGTCTCTGCCTTTGCCAGCAGGCGTAGTTCTGTCACATATACCTCAATATCACCGGTTGGAATTTTATTGGTCTTGCTCTCACGCTCACGTACAAGACCGGTGGCAGCAATGACATACTCAGAGCGCAGACTGGAGGCTTTTTCAAAAATTGCCTTGTCTGTCCCATCGTCAAAGGACAGTTGAATCAGACCAGTACGGTCTCTTAAATCTACGAAAATCAGACCGCCTAAGTCTCTTTGACGCTGCACCCAGCCGCACAGGGAGACGGTCTTACCCACATCTTCCATACGCAGGGTGCCGCAGTAGTTGGTACGATGAAAATGCTGTAAATTATCCATGTTGTTTGTTCACTCCGTTTTGTGAAAAATAAAATTACTCGCCTTTATCTAAAATGGGGGTGCCCTGATTACAGGCGTTGACACCATTGAGAATATAAGCAACAGCCTCTGTACTGCTGAGTTTTACCTGCTCACCAGTGCGCATATCTTTTACAGCAGCTACCCCTTGATTGATTTCGTCTTCTCCTAGGAAAATCACATAGGGGACACCAATTTTGTCAGCATAGGACATTTTTTGTTTGAACTTCTTTTGTTCACTGTGAATCTGGGTACGAATGCCAGCCTCACGCAACTGAGTAGCAAGAGAAATGGCAGGAGCCAAATCCTCTGTCATGGGAAGAATTAAAACATCGGTGGGAGCTGTATTCAGATTGGCATTCAGATATCCCTGGTCCTCCAACACAAAAAACAGACGGGTTAGACCAATAGAAATTCCAACACCGGGCAACTGTTTGTCTGTGTAGTACTCAGCCAAGTTGTCATAGCGACCACCAGAACAGATGGAACCGATTTCGGGATGATCCAACATGGTTGTTTCATACACAGTACCTGTGTAGTAATCCAGACCACGGGCAATGGTCAAATCCACTGCAAAGTGGCTCTCAGGTACCCCAAAGGAACCTAGATATTTTACCACTAAATTCAATTCATCCAGACCAGTGTCGAACAGCTCATTGCGCCCTCTGTACTGTTCCAGAGCGGAGAGAACTTGGTCGTTGGTGCCAGTAATGCGAATGAAATTCAAAATTTCCAGTGCCTGTTCTGTGGTAATGCCACTTTCCAGAAGAAGCTCACGCACCTGCTCCACACCAATTTTCTCCAGCTTATCCACGGTGCGCATAATTTCGCCAGACTGTTGAGAAAGCCCCAGCATATCATAGAAGCCATTGAGTATCTTACGGTTGTTCACACGAATTTGGAAACGCTTCAGCCCCAGCTTTGTAAATGCCTGATAAATAATGGCAGGAATTTCTGCATCATTGGAGGGGTCCAGCTTCCCATCCCCAATAACATCAATATCAGCCTGGTAAAATTCACGGAATCGACCACGCTGTGCGCGCTCTCCGCGATACACTTTTCCAATCTGGAAACGGCGGAAGGGGAAAGAGAGGTTGCCATAATTGAGAGCCACATACTTGGCAAGAGGAACGGTTAAGTCAAAGCGGAGAGAGAGGTCT
Organism: uncultured Oscillospiraceae bacterium; assembly: GCA_944385095.1. Lineage (GTDB taxonomy): Bacteria > Bacillota > Clostridia > Oscillospirales > Oscillospiraceae > Lawsonibacter. The sequence goes on along the minus strand of CALWVS010000033.1, from coordinate 9,900 downwards.
GTATCTCCTTTGAGAAAGCGATAAATCTGTTTTTCTGTTTCGCCGCCTCCCTTGGCAAGCAACACCTCTGAAGCCTCAATCAAAGGGGTATCCAAAGGAGTAAAACCATAGAGAGAATAGGTGTCCCTTAAAATAGCAGCCATCCGGTCAAACTGAATTTGTTTGGCAGGAAGCAGTTCCATAAAACCGGACAGGGTACGAGGTTGAATTTTGCTCATTATTGTTCTCCTTCTTCCATATGAAATCTCAACATGAGTTTCCACACCAACACATCACAATGTGGAAAAAAACACTCCCGTCCCCAGATTGGGACGAGAGCAATCAGACGCTTTGTGGTGCCACCAAACATGAAAACGGATTGTTGTTTCGGTTGGTTCCATACGATGGATCATGGCACCGCATCGATCTCCAGCCCACTGATAGTACTGTTTTGACCAATCAGAATGTAAAGTTCAAAATGCCGTTCAGCCATTTTAAACATACAATGCGATTTTGTGGGCGACTGGTCGTTTCTGCACCGTCATGGTGGTACCTGTTTCTTAAAGTGCAAAAGGAATTCGGTTGGGATTCATAACTTCACGCCAATCCAAATCACCACGGGCAAGACCATGAATCAGCAGTTCAGCTGTTGCCACATTGGTGGCCATGGGAACAGAGTGCTGGTCGCACAGATGGGCAATATAAGTTACATTGTCATCCATATCTGTATCCAGAGGGGAATTAAAAAACAAAACCATATCAATTTCATTGTAGATGATACGTTGACCAATTTGCTCCACCCCACCATGTTCATGGGAGAGGAATAAATTGACTGGAAGACCAGTGGCTTCTGCAACCATTCGACCAGTGGCATTGGTTGCACAGACAGTATGCTTGGACAAGATGCCACAATAGGCAGTACAGAACTGAACCATCAACTCCTGTTTACGGTTGTGAGACATAATTGCAATATTCATGGTGGCAGTACCTCCTTCTATACAATCTGGTTAAGCGAACCTCATAAGAGGAACAGCTTCGCCAGTCAATCGCCGGGCAATATTAGAATAAGCAGCACAGGCGCCTTTGTGGGCAGGAGAAAAAAGAAAGTGATCTGAGGTGGTTTGGAACAGATGCACATCATTTGGAATCATACCCAACAGAGGAAGCCCCACATAATCCATTACCTCATCAATGGTCATAGGAAAATGGGAAAGTTGTTTTGCTTTTACCCCATTCAAAATGATATGTGCAGGAATGGTATGGGGAAGGGAATTGGCTGTCAGTTGGGTGCATCTCAAAGAGGGAATTGTACAGTGGCTCATTACGAAAACACCGTCGCTGACAGCACAGGCAGACTGGAAACTGACACCAAGACCTGGTGAGGTATCAATCAAAATATAATCATATGCTGCTTTTGCACAAGATACCAGAGCATTTAATTTTTCCACAGGAAGGGCAGAGGGAATGGAAACAGGAGCCATGAGAAGAAAAAGACTTTTGTGTATGGGGTGTACTACAGCTGCCTGGGACAGGGAACAACCACCAGCCATCACATCCATACAGTCCATACACACTGTATCACTGCATCCAAACAGCAAGTCCAAACATCGCATTCCAAAATCGAAATCAATACACAGTACACGTTTTCCAAGTTGAGAGAGGGCAATACCAATTCCAACCACAGTTGAGGACTTTCCTGTACCACCCTTTCCAGAAACAACAGAAATCACAGTGCCCATATTAAAACGTCCCTCCAGTATCAAGTCAAGTCTATCACAAATCCACGTCACGTCAATGGTTTTTTCAAAAATAATGTGAAAATATTTACTGAAAAATCAGTTAAAATATAAAAATAAATAGTTTTGCACAAGAAAGCAGGGAGTTAAAGTGGTTGCTTCTGAATTTTTGCCCATCGTCTGGGATAACCTTTTAAGGTGGGAGCCACTTTCCGAATCTTAATGACACGATGAACAATTTCTGTTTGAGGAATGGTGTAATCTACGATTTCTTCCACACGTCCACCAAGTAATTTTATGCAGTGTTGGGCATCATCCAATTCCTGTTGAGAGTCAGTGGATTTCATGGCAAGAAAGTATCCACCAACTTTTACATAGGGAAGACACAATTCACATAAAAGGCGCAGCTCTGCCACTGCTCGAGCGGTGGCAAAGTCAAAAGCATCTCGATACCCTTTCACAAGAGCTTGTTCTTCTGCTCTAGCATGAATGGCGGAGAGATTGGATAAAGAAAGACTTTGTGCTACCTCATTGAGCCAATCTACACGCTTGTTTAAACTGTCCAATAGTGTGACCTGCAAGGATGGTACCAAAATTTTCAGCGGCAGACCGGGAAACCCTGCGCCAGTACCCACATCAATGAGGGTTTTGCCTTCAAAGTCAGCACAGTTAAGAAGGGCAGCACAGTCTAACATATGGAGCTGTGCAACCTTGTCTGGTTCTGTAATGGCAGTCAAGTTCATGACCTGATTTTTTTCCAACAGCATTGCCCCATACTGTGCCAGTTGTTGGGCAGCCTGTGATGGAATTTGAGATGTGAGAGAGAGGGTATCAAGACCAGAGGCAATGAGTGTTTCCATACAAAAGTTATCCTCCAAAATTTGATAGCAGTCCAGCAATGCCAAGGGGAAGGCTGGCGATAGCAATGAGCCAGAGCAAAACAGCACCGGAAAGTGCAGCCCACTTGCCCGGTGTGCCTGTGGTTTTCCAGCTTACCACCAACAGAATACCCAGCCCCAACAGCCCAGGTACAGCCAAAAGGGGACCTAAATTGCCAAGCATAGTACCATTATAAAAATAGTAGGTGGTCAATGCCACTAAAATTACCATATAGACAAGCCCAATCCATGCCAAAGTGCGTTTGACAGGGGAGGCAGGTGTATAGGTTGGTTTGTTCTGAGGGTTATTCAAATGTTCATCCTTCATGGGAACGCTCCTTCAGTAAGTCTCGAATTTCCATCAGAAGCAGTTCTTCCCGAGAGGGGGCAGGGGGTGCAGGTGTCTCCTCTTTGACTGCTTTTTTCCATCGAATCCGGTTGACCAGTTTGACGAGACAAAAGACAGCAAAAGCCATAATGAGGAAATTTAAAACAGCGGAAAGAAAACTGCCAATTCCCAAGGTAGAGCCACCAACAGACACATTCCAGACAGATAAGTCAGCCCCACCATTGGTAAGCAGTAGAATCAGAGGCATTAGAATGTCATTGGTCAGAGAGTCTGCAATGGACTTAAATGCACCACCCACAATGACACCCACAGCCATATCAAGTACGTTGCCTCTGGCAATAAAAGTTTTAAATTCACGGATAAATTCTCGCATGTATATAACCTTTCTTAATCGGAAAAATCAATATTGTTTCCTGTGAAACTGTGCGCCCCACGAAGCAGTAACTCCGTGGGGCAGGGGTAAAATGATTATTTTTTAGGAAGCATCACTTCCATACCACCCATGTAGGGACGCAGTGCAACGGGAATTTTGACGGAACCGTCTGCTTGTAAATTATTCTCCAAGAATGCAATGAGCATACGGGGAGGAGCAACCACAGTATTATTTAATGTATGGGGCAGATAGGTGCGACCGTCGCTGCCTTTGACACGCATTTTCAGGCGGCGGGCCTGAGCCTCACCCAGATTGGAGCAGGAACAAACCTCAAAATATTTCTGCTGACGGGGAGACCATGCCTCAATGTCACAGGACTTTACTTTCAGGTCAGCCAAATCACCGGAGCAGCATTCCAGTTGACGCACGGGAATATCCAAAGAGCGGAACAACTCCACAGAATAGCGCCACATTTTCTCGTACCAGTCCATGGATTCTTCTGGCTTACAGACAACCACCATCTCTTGTTTTTCAAACTGATGAATGCGGTATACACCACGTTCCTCAATTCCGTGGGCACCTTTTTCTTTGCGGAAGCAGGGGGAGTAGGAGGTCAAAGTCTGGGGAAGCTGGTCTTCAAACAGCATCTGGTCAATAAATTTGCCAATCATGGAGTGCTCGGAGGTGCCAATGAGGTACAAGTCCTCGCCCTCAATTTTGTACATCATAGCATCCATTTCGGTCTGGCTCATGACACCTTCTACCACATTACCATGAATCATAAAGGGTGGAATGCAGTAGGTAAAGCCCTTGTTAATCATAAAGTCACGGGCATAAGCCAATACACTGGAATGCAAACGGGCGATGTCTCCCATTAAATAGTAAAATCCATTGCCGGAGACACGACCAGCAGAGTCCATATCAATACCCTGAAAAGACTCCATAATCTGTGTATGATAGGGAATTTCATATTCAGGAACAACAGGCTCACCAAAACGCTGTACTTCTACATTGTGGCTGTCATCAGGACCAATGGGAACAGAGGGGTCAATGATGTTGGGAATCAGCAGCATAATATGGCGGATTTTTTCTGCCAACTCTGTCTCTTTGGCTTCCAACTGGGCAAGGCGGTCAGCGTTCGCCTTTACTTGCTCCTTTGCTGCCTCTGCCTCAGCCAGCTTGGATGGGTCTTTTTTTGCCTGTCCCATCAGAATGCCTACCTGCTTGGACAGAGCATTACGGGAAGAACGTAGCTCCTGAGCCTCAGCCATAACAGTACGGTTTTCTGCATCCAGAGCCAGCACCTCATCCACAAGGGGCAGCTTGCTATCCTGAAATTTCTTTTTTATGTTCTCACGGACTACATCAGGATTTTCACGAATAAATTTGATATCTAACATAATATGGTTCCTCCAAAATGATAAACTCTATTTCTTTTATGTTTCACGTGAAACATAGCTCAATACAATGCCTGATAGATTTCCTGATAGCGGTCATATGGCGAAAAACGACCGTTGTCAGTGGTACTCTCTTTTGGGAGAGACTCTACAAGACCAGCTTGTTCCATTCGGTCAATTAAACCACGGGCTTTTGTATACTGTTCTTTTACATATGCCTCATTGATTTGCCAAAACAAATCTGATGCCTGAACGGTGCGGGTCAACTGGGTTGACAGTTCCTCTTTTTGGGTAGTCAGACTGTCAAGCTGTTCCTGTAGCTGGGTGTTTTCCTGCTCAACTTTGGACAGTTCCTCGATGAGCTGCATATTTTTTTCATAAATGTCCTGATCCGACTGCATGTTGCTAATGGATTCTCGCAGACCAGACACAGATTGGTTTAGACTGTCCACCACTGCTTCATTTTGCCGTCGCTCCATCATATAGGTCATCAGCATCAAAAGAAAAGCAGCAGCAAATAAAATGGTAATATACTTGAACACGGATTGCCGGCGTTTCTCTGGTGTAGCTGGTGGAACATAAGCAGGTTGTTTTTCAGGGGATTGAGTTGTTTCCTCCTGCTGAGAGGAGGATTTTTCTTCCATCACGAATTGATTCACTCCTCTCTGCGAAGCTGATTTAACAGGGCAAGCAAGGTTTCCAAGTCCTCTGTCCCGTAGTATTCCAGCTGAATTTTTCCTTTTTTTCCATGGTGAGATATACTCACCTTGCGCCCAAAGCGGCTGGACAGGGATTTTTCTAATTCGTTTAAATGCAGCGCAATGTCATCCGCAACAGGAGATTCTTGTTGTGTGGAGTTGAGCTGTTTTTGCATGGTTTTAATCAGTTGTTCTGTTTGACGCACAGAAAGCCCGTGATTTACCACCTGTTTGGCAGCTTCACGTTGTAGGGTGACTGTGGGAGCCCCTAAAATAGCTCTGGCGTGCCCAGCTGAAATTGCATCTTCTTCAACCAAAACAAGAATATCCTCAGGCAATGCCAGCAGACGCAATGTATTGGCAATGGCTGGACGGGATTTTCCCATTTGTTCGGCCACTTCCTCTTGAGTTAAACCATATTCTTCCATTAACACCTGATACCCTCTGGCTTCTTCGGCGGCATTCAAGTCCTCACGCTGTAAATTTTCAATAAGGGCTAACTCCATGACTTTTCGGTCATCTGCTTCAATGACAACCGCTGGCACCTCATCAAGCCCCGCTAATTTGGCAGCACGCCAACGACGCTCGCCAGCAATAATCTGGTAGTATCCAGAAGCCAGACGGCGCACAGTCAGAGGCTGAATAATGCCATGTATGCGAATGGACTCAGAAAGTTCTGCAAGACTTTCTGGGTCAAATCGTTTTCTGGGCTGATTCAGTCCTGGTTCCACCTGAGAGATAGGCAAAGACAGGGAACCCTCACCCTGTTGTGTCAGCTCTGGATCACCCAGAAGTGCATTCAGCCCTCGACCAAGTCCAAGCTCTGTTTTTCGTTTTGCCATATCATACACCTCTTTACCTGAAACAGTCATTGCCCATAGATAATAAGCATAAACTTATCTAGGGGCCAGTTACAAGGTTATTTTTCATTCTCGGCATTGATGATTTCCTTTGCCAGAGAGCGATAAGCCAGAGAACCACGAGAATACTTGTCGTATTCCACAATGGGTTTTCCATGGCTGGGTGCTTCTGCTAAACGCACATTGCGGGGAATGACAGAGGCATATACCTGACCGGGGAAGTATCGCTTGATTTCCTCGGCTACCTGCACAGATAGGTTGGTGCGCCCATCGTACATGGTAAGAAGAACGCCTTCAATGGACAAATCAGGGTTGACACTGCGTTTCATCAGACGAATGGTGGAAATCAGGTCGCTGAGTCCTTCCAAAGCGTAGTATTCACATTGAACAGGCACCAGCAAGGAGCCGGCAGCGCAGAGTGCGTTAATGGTGAGAAGTTCCAGTGAAGGGGGGCAGTCAATGAAGATATAATCATACTGTGAGGATATCTGAGAAAGAGCTTTTTTCAAAAGCTGTTCCCGGTCTGGAATGGAAATAATTTCTACCCCAGCCCCTGCCAATGCCTTATTGGATGGAATGACATCGCCATACTTTGTGTGCACCACTGCCTTTTGTGGGTCTGCGCCATTCACCAATACATCATAGATATTAGGAGAGGCGGTATTTTTGTCCACACCCATACCAGAAGTGGCGTTGGCCTGAGGGTCAAAGTCACAAAGTAGCACCTTTTTGCCCATAGTGGACAGCAAGGCAGTAAGATTTACTGTGGTTGTGGTTTTTCCTACACCGCCCTTTTGGTTGACAATGGCGATAATTTTTGCCATACAAAAACCTCCTGACGGGGAAATATGTAGAAGTAGCAGAAAAATCTGTACCAACAACCCATTATATCAATCCATTGGTATGGTTGCAACTGTTTTAGATGTATTTTTCTTTGTTATGACGCATTTCTTTTATTAATGGTTCTTATGTTTCACGTGAAACATTTTTAACTGGGATGTGAGGAATCAGACTGCTTTGGGATTTCAATGGTCAAAACAATGTTGTCCTCCTTTTCTTCCTGTTGACAGTTGGCATGAATTCCAGCCAATTCCATTAAGCGAATGCCACGGGTTAGTGTGTTAAGAAAAATACGAATGTCTTTTACAATAAACGTCTTTTTCTGTTTCCGTTCTGGCTTTGTGGGTGGTGTTTGCTGCAATAGAGCTTCCACCAGATGCTCTGTCTCTGCTACTGTCATTTGGTGTTCAATGACCTGCAAGGCGGCTTCCTGTTGCAGTTGAGCATCTTTTAAAGGTAAAAGGGCTCTTGCGTGGCGTTCTGTTGCACCAGCAGTTTGCAGAGCCTCCAATACTTCTTTGGGAAGTTTCAGAAGCCGTAGTTTATTGGCAACAGCAGATTGACTTTTTCCAATCCGTCTGGCTGCTTCCTCTTGGGACAGATGATAGGTGGAAATTAGTCGACTCAATGCCAAAGATTCCTCTAAAAAGTCCAAATCTTTTCGTTGCAAATTTTCCACCAGAGCAAGCAAAGAGGATTGTTCATTGTCAATATTCAGAGAAAGACAGGGAACTTCTTTTAATCCTGCCAGTTTTGCAGCACGCAGTCTCCGTTCTCCTGCCACTAGCTCCCATTGGCTGCCCATACGGCGCACCGTGAGAGGCTGCAATAATCCAAGTGCCTGAATAGAAGCGGCAAGTTCTTCCAATTCCTGATGGTCAAAAATTCGTCTGGGTTGCTCTGGATTGGGGACAATGGCATCTACAGATAGAAACAGAACCTTATTGGTTTCTAAGTTTCCCCTTTTTTTTAGCAATGGCATAAGTGTGCCTCCCATACTGATATGATAGTTTCTATAGTGTATCATATTTGGGAAAAGTTGCCATTGAAATTAGTCGAGCAGAAATTGAAAACACAAAAAAGAAAGTTGAATATAAAATTCTTTCAAAAAGAAAATTGTATATTTTTATAAAATAAATTAAAAAAATCAGTTTATTTCATAAATAAAAAATAAAATAATAAAATATCGTAAAATATAGTTGATATTTTTTGGAATATGTGTATACTTATAAACGCAGACAATAAGGAGAAAAATGCAAGAAAAATATCTTATTGATGCGTTTTAATGGGAGGGGTCAATGATATGAGCAAACAAAACAAGCTGCCATTGGCATTCTGGATTTTCATCGGATTGCTGGTGGGTATTGTGGCAGGGCTGGGGTTGATGCTGTTGCCCAATCAATCAGGTGTCAGCATTGCAAAATCCTATATCCAGCCATTTGGAACAATTTTTCTCAATCTGTTAAAGTTCGTAGTAGTTCCCATTGTGTTGTTTTCCATTGCTGCTGGCGTAATCTCTATGAAAGACATTGGAAAAGTTGGCTCTATTGGGGCAAAAACCATTGTATACTACATCTGTACCACTGCATTTGCAATTGTATTAGCGTTAATTTTAGCCACAGTAGCAAAAAACCTGAATCTGTTTCCTGCCCTTCAGACAACAGGACTGGAATATACCCCTCCTGAGGGACAGAGTTTGATGGATACCATTGTAGGAATCTTCCCTTCCAATGCCATTCAGCCATTGGCAAATGCCACCATGTTGCAAGTCATTGTCATTTCTATCTTTTTGGGGTTTGGTGTACTGCTGGCAGGAGAAAAGGGCATTTTGGCAGCCCAGACCATTGAGAGTTTCAATGAGGTGTTCACCAAAATTATGGATTTAATTATCCGCCTTTCCCCAGTCGGTGTGGCATGTCTCATTTGCCCAGTGATTGCAGAAAATGGACCAAGTATTCTCAGCCAGTTGGCATTGGTGTTGCTGGTAGCCTATATAGGATATATTGTCCATGCACTTTTGGTATACTCTACCACAGTTGGAACGCTGGGCGGTGTATCTCCTGCGAAGTTCTTCAAAGGAATGGCTCCTGCCATGATGATGGCATTTTCCTCTGCTTCTTCTGTAGGTACACTGCCATTTAATATGGAGTGTGCAGAGAAATTAGGTGCAAAACGAGATGTAGCCTCTTTTGTTTTGCCATTGGGTGCCACCATTAACATGGACGGTACTGCCATTTATCAGGGTGTATGCGCAGTCTTTATTGCCAGTTGTTATGGTGTGTCATTGACATTGGGTGATATGGTCACGATTGTATTGACAGCTACACTGGCATCTATTGGTACAGCAGGAGTACCAGGTGCAGGCATGGTAATGCTTGCTATGGTGCTTCAGAGTGTCGGATTGCCTGTGGAGGGCATTGCTTTGGTGGCAGGAATTGACCGTATTTTTGATATGGGTCGTACAACAGTAAACATCACTGGTGATGCCGCTTGTGCTCTGGTGGTCTCCAACTTGGAGAGTAAAAGGGAGTCCAGAAAGTAAATAGAAAATAGACCAGTAGGAAAGTGGTCACAGTTATAGCAACTGTGACCACTTTTTATCACATATTTCTTGGTATATAACATATCCTCCTCAATAGAAAAATTCGTGTATAGTCTTTAGATAAGAATGTTTCTTCTTAATCCTTGTTTTGTGCTGTGCAATAAAAGAAAATTTACCAAAAGTGCCGTAAAGCCCCTGCCTTTAGGCATGGGGATATAAGGCACACCTTATTCCCTCGTCAGTTAGGA
>CALWVS010000032.1 GCA_944385095.1 uncultured Oscillospiraceae bacterium | reverse complement strand
CGGTAGCTCAGCTTTTCCTCCATCATCGTTTCTATCACCATCTTCTTAAATTCTGGTGTGTATCGTTTGTTCGGTATTCCTTTTGGCATAATAAAGCACCCCTCTTGTTATCCAGTATATCATACTGTCTAACAATTGGGGTGCTGTTCAGATTGGATATGCTGTATTTTTAATGCCTAGGATCTTGCATCACTTCTTTACAGGCATAGATTATTTGTGTTGTAACCTGTGAATCATATTTGGAGCGATACACTGACAACAATGGAACTTTATTCTTAGAGGGCAACACGACATACTGTGCTGGCAGTCTACTCAAAGCCAGTGCTTCTACATCACTCATACACCGTGGGCACTGACACAATTTGAACATTTTTACATATTTTTCAATCTTTTCTTCCACCAAAATCTGCATTACATTTACAAATTCACTGCCATCTTCCAGCTGGTCATAAAAATGTTCTGGCTCTGCCTCACTCATAACAGCAGTTGACTGTGGTATCACTACTTTCTCCACATCTGCTGGCTGGGGTGCCTCTGCCGTCTTGACTTCCTCTGCATCCGCTGGCTGGGGTGCCTCTGCCGTTTTGACTTCCTCTGCATCTGCTGGCTGGGGTGTCTCTGCCGCCTTGACTTCCTCTGCATCTGTTGACTGAGGTACCTCTGCCATTTTGACTTCCTCTGCATCTGCTGGCTGGGGTGCCTCTGCCGTTTTGACTTCCTCTGCATCTGCTGGCTGGGGTGCCTCTGCCGTTTTGCCTTCCGCTGCATCTGCTGGCTGGGGTGCCTCTGCCGCATTGACTTCCGCTGCATCTGCTAGCTGGGGTGTCTCTGCCGTTTTGACTTCCTCTGTATCTGCTGGCTGGGGTGCCTCCAACAACTGCTGTTCCTTCAATTCTGCTTTTAGTGCATCCTCCAATGCATTATGGATAGACTCCGAAATTGCATTGTGATTGGTACGAGCTACCTCCAAAATAGGGGGAGACAAATGCCTGCTTTGTGTATTCTCTGACTTGATCTCCTGCTTAACTTCCTGCTTTTCTTCTACTTCTGCCTGTGGTTCCTGCTCCTGATGCTGCACCTGTGGAGTGGACGTATCAAGAGGGGTTTCCTCCTTCTGTGCTGGTTGCTCTGGCTCTGCTTTAGAGGCAGAGCCCAACAAATTTAACACATGGGCTGTTTTACTGCTGGTAGACCCCTTTTTGGCAGCCATCAGATATCCCTCCCATCAATCGTCAGAAAACGACGTCCTACAATTTCGTCACATAGATGCTCAAAATCCTGGGCAGGTTTTGCCTGAGGCTCAAAATCTACTACACTCATTCCATGAGCAGGAGCACCAGCCACTGCTACACTGGTTCTGATTTTACTCTCAAACACTTTGCTATCCAGCTGATTTGCCAGCTGTTCTGCCAATTCCAACATCTCCTGATTCAGACGGAATCTGGCATTATATCGGTTAATCAAAATACCCAACACATTCAGTCTGGAATTGTAGTAGCTACGCACACTTTCAATCGTTTCTTTGATTTGGGAAACTCCCAACAAACTGAGTACTTCTGGTGCCATAGGAATAATTAAATGATCTGTGGCTACATATGCATTGACTGTCAAAATATTGAGTGCTGGTGGGGTATCAATAATGATATAGTCATAGTCATCCTGCACTTTAGAAAGCGCAGTTTTCAGTAAAAACTCTCTTCCTGCTTTGCTGAACTCCAACTCCGAGGAGGACAAAAGAATATTTGAGGGCATGATATCACAGGTTTCTGTCTTGGAAATGGCATCCTTTGGCTCTACTGCGCCACGAAATACATCATAAATAGTGGTACATTTTTCAATATCTAATCCCAAACTAAATCCCAAACTGCCTTGTGGGTCTAAATCTACACCTAATACCCTGGCCCCTCTGTGGCTGAGACAGGCCAGCAAGGCGGCGGCAACCGTTGTCTTCCCTACACCACCTTTTTGATTGGTGACTGTAATGATGGTTGTTGACATATCTCTCCAAAACTTCCTTTCTATATCATATAACATCAATCCACTATCTCAACAAAAAATGAAAGAAAAAAAATAGAAGTCTTATTTTTTACTCAAATAGGACGATATAAATATGAGTGCAATTGAGTATTGTTACACACATAAATTCTACTCATGTTTGACATTTTTGTCAATCCATTCTCACATAACCACATAAAACAACACACTTAATTTTAGGAAGGAGTTCTTTGATATGGCATCTGTCAGTAGCTTAACTGGAAGTACCTCTTCCAGCAGCAGCATCTATGGAAATCGTACCACTAACATTCTCTCCGGTCTTGCCAGTGGCATGGATACTGAGAGTATGATTGAGGGTCTGATCTCAGGGTATAAGCAAAAGATTTCCAGTTTCAACCAAGATATTACCCGTCTGCAATGGCAGCAGCAGGCATATCAGTCCATTTCTGATAAGTTGGTGGAATTTTCTCGTAAATACACCTCTTATACCTCCTCAACCAACCTGTTCAGCACCAGCTTCTTTAAGAATGCGGTCAGCGTAACCCCATCTGGGACCTATGCCAATCTGGTGTCTGCCAGTGGAAAAACAACCAGTGAAATTTCGATCAAGAGCGCTTCCCTTGCCAGTGCCAGCCGTTATACCTATACAAACAATGGTTTAGGTGGGCTTGAGTATGATTCTGCCTCTAAAACCTCCACTGTTTCAGGTACACCCAACAAGTTAAATGATAAATTTGTGGTCGGTGGTATGGATGGTTCCTTGACCCTTAACTATGGCAGCAAAACTGTAAGCATCGACTTTTCTGACACTGACTTGATGGGTACAGAAGCCAATGGCAGTGGCAAAATTGACTTGGAAAAAGTCAAGTCTAACATTGAAAACAAGTTAAAAAAATTAACCATCACAGATAGCTCAGGCAACAGTATGAAGGCATCCGACTGTATTGAGGTAACAGTATCCGACGGAAAGCTGAACTTTATTGACAAGAAGAACCAGAACGAGATTTCTATTGCCTCTGCAACTGGGAATTTTGCCAGTTCCATTACCGATTTAAGCCAGGCAATCGAAGATGATGCACATTCCATTACCTTTGATACCTCTTTTGATGCTGCCCAAGAAGTACAGGGCTCTAGCTACCTGACTGGTAAAACTATTTCTGTCACCTTGAATGGGCAAACAAAAAAAATTAGCCTGGATGATGTAATGAACAATCCTACTGGTTCCGAGTTTTATGAGAAATTACAGGCAGAAATTGATGATGCCTTTGGTGTGAACAGTGCTGACGGTAAGAGCAAGGTTGAAGTGGGTCAAAAATCTGATGGCTCTTTGACCTTTACTCCTGCCCAGGGCAATACCTTTTCCATTGAGGGAGAAAATGAAAAGGTCAATGAAGTATTGGGCTTTGGCAAAAATGGTCTGGCATCCTACCTGGACACCAGCCGTACACTGGGCGATTTGCTGGGTGTAGACGGCTCCGGAAACCTGAACGGTCTAACAGCAGTCCTGGGTGAGGGGATCTCTGTTGGTCTTGATGGCACAGTCTCTGGTATTGTATCCCGTGATGGCAAGTATTATGATACTGCTGGAAACCAAGTCGATGCACAGGGGTACCGCGTTACCGAGGACAGTGATGGAAACTTAAACCGTCTCTTTTCCCTCTCTATCAATGGCGAGGAAATTGGTCTGTATAACAAGGATACTGCACTGGAAACGGTCATCAATAATGTGAACTCCAATTCAGATGCTGGTGTCACCATCAGCTACTCCAAAATGACCAACCAGTTTGTGTTCACCTCCAAGCAGTCCGGTGTTGGTGGTAAAATCGAAATTGGCGAGGGGCTTGGACAGGAGCTTTTCGGAAATGTAGCTGATGCGAACAAGCCTGACAGTGGAGCGACTTATACTGCTGGAGAGGATGCTACCATTGAGGTAACTGTCAATGGGGAAGATATGACATTGACCAGAAGTTCCAATACGTTTGAAATTGATGGCATGACCATCACCATTGATGGTGCCTTTGATACAAAGGATACTGAAAAACCTGTTACCTTTACCAGTAAAACCAATGCTGATACCATTGTAGATGCAGTAAAGTCCATGGTAGAGGATTATAATGCTATCATTGAGGAAGTACGCAAGGCATATACCACACAGCCACTCAAAACCAGCAGTGGAGGAAAATATGAACCACTGACAGATGATGAAAAGGCTGATATGTCTGAGAGTGCCATTGAGAATTATGAAGAGCAGGCAAAAACTGGTATTCTTTATATGGATAACGATCTCTCTTCTCTCTACAGTGCCCTCCGTAGTGCCATTCTGCCCAGCGGAGAAGATGGTTCTATTTTGCGTTCCATCGGAATCCAAACAACCTATGAAGATGGTGTTACTACCTTAAAGTTGGATGAAACCGCCCTTCGCAATGCAATTGCTGACAATCCAGACAAAGTTCAGGACGCATTTGCAAAGAGCAAAGATGCTGGTTCCTCTACGGATGGTCTGATGGCATCCATTCAAAAGGTGACTAACAGATATGCTGCCACTACTGGTGAGACAAAGGGTATTCTGATCGAAAAGGCAGGTTCCCAATATTCCCCAACTGCTGCACTGGACAACACGATTTTGAATAAGATCCAGGATATTGAAAAGCAAATTGACATTTGGCAGGACAAAATGAGTAACAAAGTAGACTACTACACCAACAAATTTACCCAGTTGGAGTTGTTGATTAACCAAATGAACTCTCAAAGTTCGTCTCTTGCAGGTCTAACTTCTGGTTATTAACAGATTTATATAAGCAAGAAAGGATGCTTCAGTATCATGGATATCAAGGGCTACCAACACTATAAGCAGGATTCCATCAACACCATGACACAGGGGGAGCTTTTGTTACTGGTTTTTGACGAGCTTGTGAAACGTCTCACCTTGGCTGAGCTGATGCTAACAAAAGAAGATTTCCCCTCTTTTGAGGCAGCCACTGATAAAAGCCTAGAAATTGTTCGTTATTTAGACCATACCTTAGATTTAAACTATGCGATTGGTCGTGACTTACATCGAATCTATGATTTTATCTGTTATGATCTGAGCCGAATCAAAACTGGTCGGAACCGTACCGAGTTGGAGCGTGTCAAGAAAATGGCAATGGAACTGCGCGAAAGTTTTCGTCAGGCTGACAAACAACAGGGTGGGAAGTGATATGGGTACCTTAGTCAAAGAACAATGGGAAGCTGTGATTCCAATCCAACGGACGATGTACACGACAATGTCCGAAGTATATGAACTGACTGGCGAGATGTTAGACGCTGTCAAACGTCAGGATCGTGTTTCTGTGCGTATGTATTTGAAAATGCGTCAGGAACCAATTTTGAAGTTGTGTAATCTCAGGGAACAACTAGAGCATTATTGCAGTTTACTCCCTCCTGCATCTTCCCAGGAATTGCGTGATATTTTGTCTGGAAAATCTTCTGAACAGGATGAGCTCGCGCCACTGTGTAAACTTGTTGCACAAAATCAACATCTATTTCAGCGTACCATTCAGGCAGATCAACAGCTTAACCAGATGTTGGCAGGAAAGAAATCCTTTTATCTGCAAAAATAAAACTCCCAAAATACAAATTTGTGGTATAATAGGGATGTAGCTGTTGCTGCATCCCATCCAGGTTGTGAATTGTAGCCTGAATTAGAGAGCCTTTTCTCTTTTATTATGGTTCAAAACCAAGGGGTGTTGCATCATGCAACACCCCTTTTTATGAATACAGATTTTGACCTAGTAAATTGAAACACCACAGGGGACCCCCGTTGGCGTGGTTTGAAGACAATTCAGACAAAATGAGTTCTGGGTCCCACGCGATCAGGCTTCTATCGCGACTGTTTGGATCTCCAACTAAAATTTTGCCATTCAGTGTCACTCCTCGTAATACAATAAAGTGCCCTGAATTGGTAAAATGCCCTTTTCCCATCAGTGCCACAAACATGTGACCAGAAACCAAAGCATGATAGAGACTCTGTGGTGTAGAAACCTCCCACTCCTCAATGGTCAAACCAAACGTCTCTGCAATACCCTCTACAATGGACAAATAAGAGCCACTGCCTGGGGCGCAGTAACCTGCCTCATATGCCAACTGAGCCATTTCTATTGGATTTACCAATTCTCCACTGAGAGAGGACACAATCATGGCCATCGCAGTCGGTCCGCATCCATATCCTGAAATGGAATCTGGTCCATATTTCCCACTGGCCCATGGCTCCTCTCCTTGGTTATAGTAGACCAAATCTACCAATCCCCCACTCAAAGTTTCCAATTCTCCTTCTATTGTAAACTTTGTCACACTGCTGTCCTCTGGCTCCTGTTCTGTTATAACAGAAGGTTCCCCTGCAAGCTGCTGTACAATGACCTCTGGTTCCTCAGCTTGCTCTACCTCTTTCTGCCCCCACTCCGGCAGCTCTGGTAGATAGGTAGGAATGGACACAACCACATCCGAAACCTTACCCCATAAACGAATCGCTGCATGCTTTGTGTTTTGTACCACCATCTGTGTTGTCTGAACGACGGGGTCTGTGATACGATAAAAGAGCACTGGGTCAGCTACCCTACAAACTGCCAGCTCTGCAATGATCATACAAACAAGCGCCAGAAAGACCCAAACAACCCAGGGCGGTGTTGGTTTTTTCTTATTGGGCTGTAACAATACTACCACTCCAGTCCATATTCTTCTCAGAATTAGTATAACAAAAATTCTCTCTCATGTATACATAAAGGAGTATGTTATGCCACAGATTCAATTAGAAAATATTACCAAATACTATCGCCATGAGAAACGGTTGATTCCAGCGGTCAAGGATATCAATCTGGTCATAGAACCAAGGGATTTTGTATTTGTAACCGGCAGTAGTGGTGCTGGAAAGAGTACTCTGTTGCAGTTGATTGCCAGTGAAATTACACCGGATGAAGGAAGAATCTATTTTGATCATATAGAATATAACGCCAAACGCAGCTTTTTACGTAAACCAAAAAAAGATGGTATTGGCTATGTACCACAGCTCTCCCATTTGATGCGCAAGAGAACCATTTCTGAAAATCTGATGATGGTGGCACGCATGAGAACTGGCTTTCGCAAAGAAAGACCCCATGAACGAATTGAAAAAGCTCTGAGAATGGTAGGGCTTCCAGATGCAGGTCGTTTCTATCCTGTGGAACTTTCCCAGGGAGAATGTCGACGTGTAGAGCTGGCAAGGGCCATTCTAAACCGTCCTTCTGTGTTAATCCTAGATGAGCTGACAGCAAATCTGGATGAAGATACCATCTGGGATTTATTCCATCTCATTTCCGAAATCAATCGAATGGGAACCACAGTCATTATGGCCACCCATGCGAAAAATTTTGTCAATATTATGCGCAAACGTGTCATCACTCTCGTTGCTGGTGAAGTGTTCGGAGATGTACAAAAAGGGCGGTATGGAGATATTGTAAAACAGCAGCCCCCATTGTAAGAATAGGAAAAGAGGGAAACAGGAAATGGAACAGTATCCAATTCAAGAACAGGATTTAATTTATGCCCTTGACATTGGTACACGCAGTGTCATTGGCATTTTAGGACGCCGTGAACAAGATCGGATTCATGTATTGGAAATCGAAAAACAGCCCCATATTCGTCGCACCATGCTGGATGGTCAAATTGAAGATATCCATCAAGTGGCAAAGGTGGTCATCAGTGTCACCAAACAGCTTGAACAGCGGGTAGGTCGCAAGCTGGTAAGGGCCTGTGTAGCCGCTGCCGGTCGTGCTCTGCGCACAGAAACTGGTACAGGCGTGATTGAACTACCCGCTCCAGAACGGATTCTGGAGGATAGAATTGGTCAGCTTGAATTAGAAGCAGTGGCTGACGCTGAACGGATTTTACAGGAAGGCGATACCCATGAACAGCGTCTTTTTTTGGTGGGCTATACCGTAAAGCAATTCCAGCTGGACCACTATCCTATGGCAAATTTACATGGTCATACAGGTAACATACTGGAAGCCTGTGTTGTGGCTACTTTCCTGCCCAGTGAGGTAGTTGATAGCCTGTATGCCGTGATGGCAGAGGCTGGACTTGAGGTAGCCAGCTTAACTTTGGAACCCATTGCAGCACTGAATGCCGCTATACCATCTGATATTCGCCTTTTAAATTTGGCTCTAGTGGATATTGGTGCAGGCACTTCTGATATTGCCCTGTGTCGAGATGGCAGTGTAACTGGCTATACAATGGCTACCACAGCGGGAGATGAAATTACAGAAGCACTCATGCGCACCTGTCTTGTGGATTATCCCACAGCAGAACGGATTAAAATGGAACTTGGCAAAGGGGAACCCATTGTATTCTGTGATATTGTAGGTATGGAGCAGACCTACACCCCTGAAGAAATTTTTCAATTTCTTGACAAAGAGGTACAAGCCCTTGCAACTGAAATTGCACAGCGGATTCAGGAGTTGAACGGTGGTGCACCCTCAGCCCTCTTTTTGGCTGGCGGTGGCAGTAAGCTTGCTACCCTCTGCCAACAGGTTGCTCAGGCTTTGGGTATGGATGAGCGTAGAGTGGCAGTAGCTGGACGTTACTTCCAAAACAGTGTCTACTCTGATACCATTTCACTGGAAGACCCAGAATACACCACCCCTCTTGGCATTCTCGTTTCCGCAGGGCTGGAACTCATCCGTGACAGTTATCGGATACAGCTCAATGGAAAACCAGCAAAACTGTTCCGTAGTGGTCATTTGAGCGTTTTAGAAGTTCTGATGATGAATGGATACAAACGTACAGATCTCATTGGTCGCAGTGGCAAAACACTGATGGTTCAAATTGACGGTCGTCGAGCAGTATTTTATGGAGAACCCGCCACTCCAGCGATCTTAAAGGTCAATGATGAACTTGTACAGCCCTCTGCCTCTGTTCATGCTGGCGACCGCATTCAGTTCCAGCCTGCTACCTCTGGTTCAGACCGCCATCTGACCGCCGGAGAACTGATGGAACAGCTTGGTGTAACACAACTCTGGGCAAATGGTGTCTCTCTCACTCCCGACACACAGCTGACCACTGGTATGCAAATTGAGACAGAGCCACACACGTCCTCAAAACAGCCTTCACAGCCTATACTCTCTTCTTATGAGGACCGTATTCCTGAAGTACAAATACCAGAGGCACCCAGCAGCACAGTACAAAATTCTCAGGAGTATACACAGCCTGACTCCTCCATTTTAGAACCAGAGGTATCTACCCCTTCTGTAGTCCCTGTTTCTGTTCCACGCAAACCTTCCATTGGTGTGACTTTAAATGGAGAAGGACTACAGCTTATAGAAAAAGAAGATCACTCTCCCTATTATTTAATGGATTTACTGGAGCGTTCAGGAATTGATTTTAAAAACTTAAAGCGAGAGGTTCTCCTTTCCATTAATGGAGAAGACTGTACTTTCCAACAACCTCTCAAAGATGGAGATCAGGTGGAGATCAAATATGCAGAAGAACGATAAAAAGAAGTATGCTTTGGTTGCTCTTATAGTTACCTTGTGTGTCCCATTGACTGCATGTGGTGGTAAAAAGGATGAAGCCCCTGCCATGCCAGAATTCTATGCCATTGGTGAGGATCAGTTTCCCTCTATCAGTAAAATTCTTCAATTTGGAGAAGAAATCCAATTTTTACAGATTGGTGATACAGAAGAATCTGGTGAAGATGCAGAAGAGGAATCTTCTTCTAGCAGCACCTCATCCAGTAGCACATCGTCCTCCAGCACCAGTTCCTCTCAAGTGGAAAGTGAGCCTGTTTCCTACCAATATTCCGGTTTTGAAGCAGGAAATCAAGCGGCTGAAGCCTATATTAAAGTTCTACAAGTATCTCAGGATGGCACCTTGATGGATGAACTGTGTGCCACTGTAGAAACAACAGATTTTAGCGAAGCTTCAGGAGTAGCATACGTTGGAAAACCATCTGTTACAGAAGAAGGTACCTTCCGTTTGGAAGTACAATGGGAGGATGATACATGCACCATCACACCATCCATTGAATTGCCTCCCCCCCCAAAAGAAATGACTCAATTATCAGTGGAAGAGGCTGTTTCTACCTTAGAGGAATATTCTGCTCAAAGCCTTGGTCTTCCCAAAGATAGTATGGATGAATATACTGTAATTGCTGAAGATGGGCTTGTATTGGTAGATGGTACTGTCAGTTTTAAGTTAGATGTCTATGATTCCTCTACCAAACAAGTCGCTGGTTCCTATATGATTACACTAGATGGAAGTCATATCTATCGTCTGGACCCTGTTTCTCGTACTGTAGAATTGATTTCTTAGCCATAACATGCTATATTGATTTAACTGCTTTTTGATTTTTACTTCTCCTATTTTCATGAGGAACTATGATTTTATTTTTGATGCGGAGATGCATGTAGAGGTGTGATACAATATGGATTTAGAACAGGAAACTAGTCAGAACATGATGCTGATTATTGATGATTCGCCTCTGATTCATACTGTTATGACTGAAATATTCAGACGAAGCTATGAAATCATCAATGCCTACAATGGCAGAGAAGGATTAGAAGCTCTGGTTCGTTACTCGCACAATATCTGTGCAATTCTTCTGGATATTGTAATGCCAAAAATGGATGGTATTGAAGTTCTGCGCACCATCAGCCGTCAGGGACTTCTACAACAAATCCCTGTTTTTATCATTACATCAGAACATAATACACAGGTCTTACAGGAAGCTTATACATTGGGTGCTATGGACGTCATTGGAAAGCCATTTGTACCTTATATTGTAGAACGACGTGTCAAATCAATTATTGAGTTGTTTCAAGCCAGACACACCCTGAAGATGAATGTGGAGCAACAACAGGAGACGATTCGTAAACAGGCAGAAGCACTGGCACAACTAAATGTTGGACTCATTGAAAGTCTGGCAACTGCCATTGAATTTAGAAGCGATGAATCTGGCAGCCATGTACGTCGTATTCGCCATATTACATTGGAATTGCTGAAAAAGACAAAAATGGGCGAAGGACTCAATGAAAAGGAAATTGAGTTGATTGGAGTTGCAGCCATTACCCACGATGTAGGCAAAATTGCAATTCCAGACTCCATCCTCAACAAACCTGGTCGTTTGACTACAGAAGAGATGGAGATTATGAAAAGCCATACAAGTAAGGGCGCTGAACTGCTGTCCAGTATTCAGCAACTTCGCAACAATGAGATGTATCCCTATGCCTATGATATTGCCATGCACCACCATGAGCGGTGGGATGGCAATGGATATCCACATGGTTTAAAGGGAGACGAAATCTCCATCTGGTCTCAGGTGGTGTCCATTGCGGATGTCTATGATGCGCTGGTCAGCAAACGATGCTATAAATCCCCCTTTACCTTTGACCAGGCTGTAGAAATGATTGTCAGTGGGCAGTGTGGTGCGTTTAGTCCTCTGCTACTGCGCTGTTTTCTTGAAATCGAAGATGGTCTGCGTGCTACATATCATGTACCCAAGGAAATGATGGATGCAGATGACTATTGCTAACTCAAAATAAATTGCAAACGAAATCCCAGTAAGAAATGGAACTTCTCTCCACTTCTTACTGGGATTTTTATTTTATCTATGCTTTCATTTTCTATGTATAAAAAAGCGGACACCCACCATCTGGCAGGTATCCGCTTTTGTTACACTTCGTTTTGAATTAGTACATACCACCCATATCAGGAGCAGCAGGAGCCGCAGCAGGGGGCTGGGGCTTGTCAGCAACCAGAGCTTCTGTGGTCAGCAGTGTGCTTGCAATAGAAGCAGCATTCTCCAGAGCAGAACGAGTTACCTTGGTTGGGTCCACAATACCGCTGGAAATCATATCGCAGTAGACCTCATTGTAAGCATCGAAGCCATAGCCAATCTTGCCAGACTCACGGATTTTCTCCAGAACCACAGAGCCATCAATACCAGCATTGGCAGCAATCTGCTTTACAGGAGCAGTCAGGGCACGGGCAATAATCTGAACACCAGTCTTTTCATCGCCCTCTACCTCATTGATGAGAGCCTCTACCTTGGAAATGGCATTCAGATAAGCGGTACCACCACCGGCTACAATGCCCTCCTCTACAGCTGCACGGGTTGCATTCAGGGCATCCTCAATACGCAGCTTCTTTTCCTTCATCTCTACCTCAGTAGCAGCACCAACCTTGATGACTGCAACACCGCCAGCCAGCTTTGCCAGACGCTCTTGCAGCTTCTCCTTATCATACTCAGAGGTAGTGACCTCAATCTGGCTCTTAATCTGAGCTACACGGGCCTTAATTTCATCAGAGCTACCAGCACCATTGACAATGGTGGTATTCTCCTTAGTCACCTTAATCTGGCGAGCCTGACCCAGTTGAGGCAGCTGAGCTTCCTTCAGCTCCAGACCCACATCAGAGGAAATTACAGTACCACCAGTGAGGATGGCAATATCCTGCAACATCTCCTTACGGCGGTCACCAAAACCAGGAGCCTTCACACAGACCACATTCAGAGTACCACGCAGACGGTTCACAATCAGAGTGGACAGTGCATCACCTTCCACATCCTCAGCAATAATGAGCAGCTTCTTGCCAGCCTGCACCACCTGCTCCAGAATGGGCAGCAACTCCTGAATGTTGGAAATCTTCTTATCGGTAATGAGAATCAGCGCATCATCCAGATTTGCTTCCATCTTCTCTGTGTCTGTTACCATGTAAGGGGTAATATAGCCACGGTCAAACTGCATGCCTTCCACAACCTCAGAATAGGTCTCAGCAGTCTTGGACTCCTCAATGGTAATGACACCATCATGTCCAACCTTTTCCATAGCCTCAGCAATCAGCTTACCGATTGCCTCATCACCAGAGGAAACAGCACCAACACGGGCAATATCCTCACTGCCATTGACCTTCTGGCTGTTTGCCTTAATGGTCTCAATGGCAGTTGCAGTTGCCTTTGCAATACCCTTCTTCATAATCATGGGATTTGCACCAGCAGCCAGATTCTTCAGCCCCTCACGGATGATTGCCTGAGCCAGCAGAGTAGCGGTAGTAGTACCATCACCAGCCACATCGTTGGTTTTGGTGGACACTTCTTTTACAAGCTGAGCACCCATATTCTCAAAGGGATCTTCCAGCTCAATCTCCTTGGCAATGGTCACACCATCGTTGGTAATCAGAGGTGCGCCAAACTTCTTGTCCAGCACCACGTTGCGACCCTTAGGACCCATAGTAATCTTCACTGTATCAGCCAGCTGATTGACACCGCTCTCCAGTGCCTTGCGTGCTTCTTCTCCATAGCAAATTAACTTAGCCATAATTGTGATACCTCCAAAACAAAATCCTGCTTCCATCTGTTGAAGACAGATGGAGCATCAGAAAAATTTTTGACCCAATGATTACTCTACAATCGCCAGAATGTCATTCTGACGAACAATGGTCACTTCCTCGTTATCCAGCTTGACCTGAGTGCCAGCATACTTACTGGTAATTACCTTGTCGCCTACTTTTACATTCATCACGACTTCCTTGCCATCTACCAGACCGCCAGGACCAACGGCAATGACTTCAGCCACTTCGGGCTTCTCCTTGGCGGCACCTGTCAGAATAATACCACCCTTTGTGGTCTCCTCTGCTTCTACCAGCTTTACCACTACACGGTCAGCAAGGGGTTTGAGATTCATATTGAGTTCCTCCTTATATGATACACATCATTGTTTATCCATTCACCTATGTTTAGCACTCATTTATGCTGAGTGCCAACCACAGCTACAATAATACCCGTTTCATTGCAAAAAATCAACCCCTATTTTTGAAAAAATCGGGGTTGATGAAAAAAAGTTTACGCCTTGTTCACAAACATTCTTTTCGAGTGCTAGCCTAATGCTCCAATAAAACTCCGTGTGGACAGAAAAAGCGCAGCGGTTTTGGAAACTTTGTTAAGGTAAAGGATGTTCCATACATCACTTCACCATCCATCACAGTGACCAATTCCTGTTCTGATTCCCATGAAATGGTCTGTGCGTGGAAATCATAAATCAAATCGGGATGTTTTGCATACTGTCCTGTAGCATAATCCCCAACCAGCCTAAAAAATGTGGATAAACGCACCTGGCGCACCACCAGTATATCAAAAATTCCATCATCTGGTTTTGCATCTGCAACCGGCATAAAACCGCCTCCATAATATCGACCATTACAGACACACAGCAGTGTGACCAATTCCTCCAGCACCTGATTGTTGACAGCAATTTTCATGGGATGATACAGTTTATGATAGAGTACCTGCTCCATCAGAGAACAGAAGTAGGTACCAGCCCCATGCAGAAATGGAATCTTTTTATATTTATGTACCCCTGCCGCAATATTGGCATCCAGACCACAGCAGACCACATCCAAACCCAATCTGCCATTACAGTCCATAATGTCCAATTCCAGCTCAGTTCCCCTTGCCAGTTGTTCCAAATTCAGAAACTGTTTTTGATAGTCTTTCCCAAATAGTTTTAGAAAATCATTCCCTGTTCCCTTAGGAACACATGTGACAGCCACAGAGTCAAACCCTGCTGCCCCATTGATGACTTCATTTAAAGTTCCATCCCCTCCACAGGCATACAGCCTCACATTTCCCTGTATGGCTGCTTCCCGTGCCAGTTTTTGAGCATGCCCTACGCCCTGTGTCAAAACAGTTTCATGGGGGAATGATACATGTTCTAAGCGTTCCAGCAAACTTTGTGTACTGGCTGCACTGCCTGCGGCTGGATTCACAATGAATAAGTGCCTCATAGATTCTATTTGATTCCGTACATAAACAGGTCACACTTTAGCATACCATTATAGAGCTTTCTCTTTTTGTCTGCCTTCCGACCAAAGGTACGTTCAAACTCTGTGTGAGAGGACAGCAAATAAATTTTCCAGGTATCGGGCAGCTTGGCAGTTGCCTGACCAAATGCACGATACAGATTTTCCGCCTCTTTCCGTTCCATAATGCGTTCTCCATAGGGAGGATTGGTGACAATGCGGCCATACAGCCCACCCCAGTGGAATTTCGTGGCATCATCTACTTGAAAACGTACAATATCCTCTACTTCTGCAAGCTCTGCGTTGTGCTGTGCCAGTTTCACTGCGTCTGGGTCCAAATCGCCACCCCAGATTTCATAGGTTCCATCAAATTCTTGGTCCATTGCCTCATCGGCTGCCTGCATCCACAACTTTTTATCTATAAAAGCCCACTTTTGAGATGAGAAACTGCGGTTTAAACCAGGGGCACGGTTTTTTGCAATCAATGCCGCCTCAATGGGGATGGTACCAGAACCACAGAATGGGTCACATAATGCATCTTTTCCATGGTATTTGGACAACATCACCATAGCCGCTGCCAGTGTCTCACGCAGAGGAGCCACAACGCCTTTTGCTCGATAACCACGCTTGTGCAGTCCTGCACCTGAGGTATCCAGCATCAAGGTCACTGTGTCTTTCATAATGGAAAACTGGATCTGGTACAGTTCCCCCGTCTCTGGCAGTGTATTCATACCATACACACCACCCAGGCGGGATGCCACAGCTTTTTTGATGATAGACTGACAGGCTGGGACTGATTGCAATGTTGAATTTAAACTGTGCCCTTTTACAGGGAATTGTGCCTGTTTTGGCAAAAACTGTTCCCATGGCAGAGCCTTGGTTTTTTCAAACAATGTTTCAAAACTCTCTGCATGAAAGGTTCCCAATACCAATAAAACGCGCTCCCCAGTGCGCAGGTTTAAATTCAATCTGGGGATGTCCAACACACTGCCTTCACACAGCACACGCCCATTTTCTGTCTGAACTTGAGATAAATTGAGCTTGCGTATTTCATTTGCTGCCAATCCCTCTAAACCAAACAAGGTAGGGACAGCCAGTTGCAATTTTTGTTTCATGAGAACCTCCATATCATCCATCTATTGTATCTAATTTTAGCAATTCATGTTACATAGTATACTGGATTTCAGCAAATTCCGCAAATATTTTTCATAAAAATATTTTTATGGTATAGCATTTTCAATATAG
Source organism: uncultured Oscillospiraceae bacterium (assembly GCA_944385095.1). Lineage (GTDB taxonomy): Bacteria > Bacillota > Clostridia > Oscillospirales > Oscillospiraceae > Lawsonibacter. The sequence goes on along the minus strand of CALWVS010000032.1, from coordinate 3,232 downwards.
TTATGTTATGTTAATCTCGTAAGGTTGGAATTATGGAAAAATGATAGCTGAGAAAGGAGTATACTATGAACTCTATCATTTGGCTGGTTGTGCTCATCGTTTTTCTTGTTGCAGAAGCCGCTACTGTGGGGCTGGTCTCTATCTGGTTTGCAGTTGGTGCTTTGGGTGGATTGATTGTCAGTCGGTTTGGTTTTGGCATTTGGGCAGAATTGGCAGTCTTTTTGATTCTGTCAGCCATAACTATGGCACTTTTACGCCCACTGACTAAAAAATTTTTGAAACCCAACTATACACCCACGAATGTGGACCGTCTGGTTGGCTCCATTGGAGTCATCACAGAAGATGTGGACAACATTGCTGGGAAAGGGGCTGTCAAACTGTCAGGGCAAATCTGGAGCGCAAAGGCAGCCTCACAGGACATCTCCCTTACTGTTGGGCAGGAAGTGCGTGTCACAGAAATCCAAGGAGTAAAAGCGGTGGTCACACCATTGGAAAACAAACATGCATCATAAGGAGGTATATTTATGGATGGTATTATTACTGCATTGGTTCCTGTTGTTGTATTACTATTAGTGTTGGCTATTTTAGCCTCCAATATCCGCATCGTTCCTCAATCAAGAGCCTATGTCATTGAACGGCTGGGGGCATTTCAGACCATTTGGGAAGTGGGCTTACACTTCAAGATTCCCTTTATTGAACGGGTTGCCAAAAATGTGTCACTGAAAGAACAAGTAGTAGACTTTCCCCCACAGCCAGTGATTACCAAAGACAATGTAACCATGCAAATTGACACCGTGATTTATTTTCAGATTACCGACCCAAAACTCTACACCTATGGGGTTGAAAACCCCATGTCTGCCATTGAAAACCTCACCGCTACTACACTGCGTAACATTATTGGTGATTTGGAACTGGATCAGTCTCTGACAAGTCGTGACCATATTAACAGCCAGATGCGAGCCATTCTGGACGAAGCCACTGACAACTGGGGTATCAAGGTCAACCGTGTAGAATTGAAAAACATCATGCCTCCCCGTGACATTCAGGAATCTATGGAAAAGCAGATGCGGGCAGAGCGTGAACGCCGTGAGTCCATCCTACAAGCAGAAGGTCAAAAACAGTCTCAGATTCTGGTTGCAGAAGGTGAAAAGCAATCTGCCATTCTCCGCGCAGATGCAGCAAAGCAGGCTGCCATTCTTCAGGCAGAAGGTGCCAAGCAGGCAAAGATTCTGGAAGCAGAAGCAGAGGCAGAAGCCATTATGAAGGTGCAGCAGGCAACCGCTGATGCCATTAAACTGATTAACGCAGCAGATCCCGGCGATGCAGTCATCAAGATTAAGGCTCTGGAGGCCTTTACAGCGGCTGCAAATGGCAAAGCTACTAAGATTATTATCCCTAGTGAGATTCAGGGGCTTGCAGGCTTAGCAGCAGCCGGAAAAACGATCTTTGATACAGAGGACCCCAAAGCAACTATCACAAAAACAGTTCCTAAACAATAAGTAATCAAAACCCCACAAGGAATCCCTTTGCGTTTCCCTGTGGGGTTTTATACTTCCATTTTTCTGTTCTCTAAAGTAAACTATATCATATTTATGAAAGAAAGGAACCTGCTAATATGCGTACAAAAAAGAAAATTTTAGAGGCGTTGAAATCAACCCAGCTTCCATCAATCCATCTCTCTGTTATAGAAGAAAAACCAACCACATGTATTGACAGTAAATTTGGCGGTATTTATTATCTCCCCAAAGGAAGCCAGATCCCCACCTGCCCAGAGGGAGAGCCTATGCAATTCTTATCACAAATCAATTTTTCTCAAATGCCCACATTGGAAGGATTCCCTAAAACTGGTTTACTGCAATTTTTCATAGACACAGATGAGGAGCGTTTTGAGGAAAAAATTGATGACCCAGACTTGACCCATGAATTGTGTGTGGTACGCTACTATCCCTTCCCTGATGCCTCTTTACAACAGGAATTACCAGAGGCCTGCACACTACTAAATGAATCCTTTGATTTTGTGGATGGTCCTTGGCTTCAGGGAAAGATGTTGTTTCATTCTGCAACAGAAGTAGCTACCATGTATCTTGGAATGGATGGTCTTGTATCCAATTTAGGCTATGAAACAGTCTGCAATGAACAGATTACTCCTGACCTTGTCAAACAATCTGGATATGACATTGAAAATAGTGAAACTGCTGTGGATGAGCTCTGCTGGAATTTTGGAAACTGGGGAACAAAAATAGGTGGGCATCCTGCTGTCCATCAAGTCGATCCTCGTATGGATATTGAAAATGGTGCAAATTATACTACTTTACTATTGCAGTACGATTTCTCTACAAAACAGGAAATGGAGTCTGCCACATTCCAATTTTTTATCCAACCAAAAGACTTAGCTACCGGAAAATTTGATGATATTCTCTTTTGTTTTCATAACTGCTTTTAAATTGATGAAAGGTTAGATAGAGAATACCCCTTTATAGACCTCTCAATATTCTTTTTTTCTGAAAAGAAAACACCATCAATACACTGAACTGATAACGTCCTTTCACTTTTTCTTCTGTTTTTTTCGCACTACATAACAAATTATGTTGATAACCAAAAAAACAATACTTTGAATACCCCAAAATACAACTGCAACCAAAATAGCCCCCATATAAGATGGGAATGCAAAAAATCCACCTCTCTCAAGGAATGAATGGGTAAGTTTCAGACCAAACATATCGTAAACAGGGAAATATAGCAAAAAGTATAGGGCAAGATTTAGAAAGGTATCTCTCCACTTGATTCTCTTATAGAACAATAACGGCAGAACAATCATGCCACTCCAAAAGAAAAGGAATCCTACAAACCCTCTTGTTGCTGTTGTAGGTGGTTGGTTTAATCCAAACATACCATCTGCAACGACAAGACTTAGAAAAATGGTACAAATACCCATCATCCAAACATAAAGCAAATGCTTTCTTCTATTTGTCTTTATTTTCAACTATATCACCCCTTATACGCTTGAAGATGAGTACATTTTTTATCTCAACCTACTTCCTTTCTGTTTTCTCCCAAAATCTGCGTGATGGCTTCACCTAAAATTCTTTTCGCTTACTTTTTTTGAAAGAAAAAGTAAGCAGGAACTGATTTCTCAGCTCCTGCTTACTCTATTTATGTTGGCACTACCTATCTTCCCGGTCCGTCTCCAGACAAGTATTTTCGGCAGAAGCGAGCTTAACTTCCGTGTTCG
>CALWVS010000031.1 GCA_944385095.1 uncultured Oscillospiraceae bacterium | reverse complement strand
TTTTCGCCCGCTTTTAGGGGGCTTGGTTTTGTATGCCCTTTTTCAGAATGGTACTTAAATTACAATGTTTCAACCTTATATCATCCTTTGTATTTGTTCGGTGTACCATTAGTCATTTTACCATCTTTCCCTATTGAAAACAATCTCTATAATTTCACAAGGGAATACAAAATCAACCCAACTGAATGAGGCATTCAGTTGGGTTGTTTAGCTATATTTACATTAGCTCCAGAACACACTATAAAATTGTATACCTTGTTCCAACCTAGGTATTATTCCACACCAATAATCTTAATCTGGTCAGCACTGAAATTGGCAGTCTGTTGAATCACATCCACAATTTTTGCGGTATCCACATCCGTCAGCCCACCTTCTGGCATAGCCACTGCCAAGCTGAGAGAGTTCTCTCCAATAAACGCCACACAGTCCTGATAGCCCTTTGCCACCACCAAATTTTCAATTTGTGCCTCTGTCACGGTGTAATCTGCCATGGTCTGGATGCTCTGGTTCACTTCCTCTTTTAATGTCTCATCTGCATCTTCTTTGGCTGCTGCATCCTGTAACAGAGCCAATGCGCTGTCCCTTGACTGCTGCCGATTTAGTCTGGCTGTTGCAAAATAGTCACTGTTACCGCTTTGGGTTTCCTCTGCCAAGGTCTCCTCTGTCTTTTCTGGTTGTGTGGACTGGTCCTCCTGTGTAACCAGTGGGTCCTCTTTCCCTACCATGGTAGATTCTCCCAGTGTCTTTCCCACTTCCTGTTCATAGTTCCAATTTAAGTACACTGCCACACAGACGAACAGTGCAATGGCTGCCACCACTGCGTTCCGTTTCCACAACTGAGAGAAGCCCCCTGTTTTTACTTTCATACCAATGTTTCCTCCTCATTCACTTTTTATTGAACCCCTGTACAGACAGAGATTCTGTCACTGCCTAGCCCTGTCAATGCAGATACCGCCTGAATGATTTGTAACTGCACTGTGGGATTGTTTCCTCCTGGGCACACCACCAGAGCACCCCGAAATTGAGGGGCAACCGTCTGCAATTTCACAACCTCCTCTGTGGCACTGCCCCGTCCCACAGTGACTGTTGTCTGTTGCAATTCGCCTTCATCCCCTTTCTTGGTATCCTGCGCCAAAATCTGTCTCTGACCACTGCTCAGACTGAGCATAATTTGGACTTCCCCTGCCCCTTCAATACAAGATAATGTGTTTGCAAGTCTCTCCTCAAACTCATCTAATAAGAATTCCTCCTGTGCATTTTCTTGAATTTCCACTTCTTGTTTGCTGCCAGATGGCATGAGCATTAAGACACAACCCACTGCAATCACCAAAAAAATTGCCTGATACCGTTTCCACACCTCCTTCCAAGGAATTTGCCCCTTTTGCCACAGCCCTTTCATGGCTCCGCCTCCTCTGGCTGGTAGTTCTGTCTTTCAGCGGGAATATGCAATTGGCTCTCAATCAACTCTGTTAGAGTCTGTTGATTCTCTGGTGTAAAGGTACCTGTCAACTCCACTGAATAGGGAAGATATACACCCTCCTCCCCCATCTGACAAGTCACAGACACATAACAAGTCACTCCATTTTGTTCTGCCTGTTCCAATATATATGTATTTGCGCTGTCCTCTATCACTGATTTCAGCATTTCATCCCGCTCCTTTTCTAATGTCTCCTGATATTGCCCTTCCCAGTCTTTCAACACGCCATCCCACTGGATCTCCCAGTTTTGTATCACAGGGCTCAGCAGTGCCATAAACATCACAAGACCACTCAGCAGCTTTCCCACCTGCTTCACACCACCGGAGGGCATTAAGCTCTGGGCAGTGGCACACAATAACGCTACCACTGTTACTGTCAACAGCCAGTTTCCAATCAACTCAATCATGTGGGAATCACCGCCGATACTGCTGACACCAAGCTAATCAACAAAATCAAAGCACAACTTCCAGTCATACCTAAAATCAAACCAAATGCACTCCCAATCTGTTCCATTAGTGTACTGATTCTGGAATTTGCCACCGTTCCTGTCAATGCCGCTGTGCCCTTATAGGTCAAATAATGGATGGCAAGCTGCAAAAATGGAGCAAAACAGATAGAAACCACCACCAGCACACCCACAACTCCAACGGTTCCTCTCAACATGCCAGCCCCTGCCAGCATGGTCTCAGCCGCATCTGCCAAAATGCCTCCCACCACTGGAATGGTTCTGGATATGGTAATTTTAGCCGCTTTAATGGCAGCCGCATCCACAGAACCAGCAATGGCTCCACTAGCTGTCAAGTATCCTACAAATCCAAGCAGCCCCACTGTCAGCAAAACGGTTACACCTCCTTTGATGAGTTCTGCCAATTTTTTTAAACCCTCATTTCCCAATGCAGCATAGCCGCTGCACGCTGCCACATACACATACACCAATGGAACCAAAATCCGGTCAATAGCTCCCATCAACAGATTAGAACACAACACAGTGACTCCCTGCCGTACGGCTGCGCCAGTCACTCCCCCAGTGGCAGCCGTCAATGTGGCAATGGTAGGCAGTAGTAAATTAGAAAATTGGTCCATTTTTTCAATGGTCTCTCTTCCCAGTCCAATCATAACCTCCATATCACTGACGGTCAGCATGGTCACTGCCAGTGCACCAGCCAGTTCCACCACCTGTAACCCCTCCCGTTTTCCAGATGGCATCATACTCTCTGCCAATCCACACAGCAATACCACTGCCAGCATCCGCATTCCACTGGCAACACTGCGTTTTACCAGTGTCTGCACCTGTTCCAACCCTGCTGACACAATGCTTTGCATCCCACTCCCTAATTCGTCTTCTTCACTTACACCATAGTCCTGTGCCCAATCGTATACTTCATCCACCTGTGGAAAAGACCACTCCTGGGCAAAACTAGGTGTGATACACATAAAAAGCAGCACTGCAAGAGAGAGTAGTTGTCTCATTTCAGTATCACCACCATCAAATCCACCACACCACCAATGAGAGGCAGTGCAACGGTCAGTGCAACAATTGTACCCGCTGTCTCCACAAATGCAGCCAGTCCTCCTTCTCCAGCACAACGGCACACTTCTCCTGTAATATTGGTCAGAATTGCTATCATCACCGTTTTTAAAACCGGTTCCAACAGTTCCTGATCTACACCAGACAATTCACTCAATATGTTCATCCACTCTGTAATGGACTCAAGCCCATCCGCAACTGCCAAAAGCATCCAAATACCAGCAATCAGTATTAACAGAAGGGCAAGTTCTGGGGTATGTTTTTTCAGTACCAGACTACACACCACACCCACAATGGCCACCACAGAGATGTGTATGACCCACTCTATCATAGCTGAAACAGGGATTTTACCAACTGAAACAGGTTTGCAATCTCCTGCACTACCATCATCAGCACCACCACAAGCCCTGCCAGCGTGGTCATCATCGCCTGTTCGTCCCGTCCTGCCCGTATCAATACCTGATTGAGTACCGCCACCAAAATTCCAATGGCAGCAATTTTAAAAATCAAATCCACTTCCACACTGCTTCCTCCTCTTTGGTTATCATAGCCCTTCACAGCAGCAAAATTGTGAGAAATGTGCCTCCTGTCAGACCCAAGACCTGATAAACTTTTCCAAGCCGTCTCTGTTCCTCTTTTGCTTTTGTCCTCTCCTCCTCTAAGATGGTCACAACTTGTGCAATGGCCTCACATTGCCCAGAAACCTCATAACGACCCAGCACAACACCCAGCGCACCCATTGCCATCTGTGTTTCTTTGCTGAGAATACGTAGTTTTTTTACGCCATCCTGCCAGTTTTCTGCCAAAGTTCTCTCATCCAAGTGACAGCAGCCCTGCGCACACTGTTGAAACAGGGCGGCAGCTGGCAGAGCCGTCTGCTGTGAGAGCTGTTCCAAAAGTTCTGGCAAGCCCCGCCCCCTCTGCTTCAACTCACGCCGAAGCTGATTCAGCCCATCTATCATGGTTTCAATTCCGTAAACCCGCTCTGTCAGTTCTCTTGCAGCCCGAAATCCCAGAAACGTCATCCCTGATGCCACCAAAATACCACCCAATAAGCGAATCATTCCCACACTTCCTCCACTCTGTAGACACGTTTCCCCTGTTCTTTGGAGATAAAGACAAACCGCTCAAAGATATGTTGTTCCAGCAGGATTTTGTAAAGAGGTCTGGAGCACAAATCCTGTTTGTTTCTTCCATGTGCTGTGGAAAGCAAGGTCACACCGCAGCCACACGCCTGTATCATTGCTTCCACATCTTCTGACGCAGTAATTTCATCCATTGCCAAAATCTGAGGATTCATTGCACGCAACAGCAACATAGCCGCAAGCCCTTTGGGGCAGCCATCCATCACATCACTCAGTTGTCCCACATCCTGTTGTGGTTTTCCCTGTCTCAAAGCTGCCAGTTCTCCTCTTTCATCTGCAATACCCACCCGTTGTGGGCACATCCCCTCCCCACTGGCTGCCATACGAATCAAATCCCGTAAAAGCGTGGTCTTTCCATATCCAGGTGGGGACACAATCAAGGTGGAATAGAGCGTTCTATCTGGTCTTAGTAATTTCTTGTATACTGGAGCGGCTGCTCCTCTGATGGAGTGAGCAATGCGAATGGACAGGGAGGACAACCATTGAACCTGTTCCACTCTCCCATTCTGTACAGCCATAGTGCCACAAATGCCCATACGATGCCCCCCATCCAGGGTCAAATATCCCTGTCGAATCTGTTCCAGAACGGTATGGACAGAAGCACGGCTTGCCACTTCCAAAACCTGTTCCAGCTCCTGCATGGAAACAGGCTCATCTCCAATGGAAATTTCTTTCTCCTGTATCAGTATACTCATGGGCTGTCCCAATCTCAGGCGCAGTTCTTCACATTGCTCCTGTTGATGCTGTGGCACCAGTGCCGCCTGTTGTCTGCGTTTTATTGGCAATACTTGAAGCACCTGTTCATATTGCTCACACATCTTTCGTTCACCTGCCTTTGGCTCTATCCTATGCCGCACTCTCCAGCCATAGAACAAAAAAGGGGATGTAAAAAAAGTCAAAAAAACCTGATTTTAGAAAAATAAATCCAAGCAGGACGTTACAAATAGTAGCTATCCTGCTTGGATTTTCTAACTTTTTACGAGAGTTTTATTTTGGAGAGTGGACTTTTTTTACAGCCCCTTTTTTCGATTATTTTTTTCCGTGCAGTCTTGCTGCATACAATGTATTTTCCATCAGCATAGCCCGTGTTACCGGTCCCACACCGCCGGGAACCGGGGTGATATAGGAAGCCTTTTGGGCAACTGCCTCATAATTCACATCCCCACACAGTCCACCTTGTTCTGTGCGTGTGGTTGCTACATCAATTACCACCGCTCCCTCTTTTACCATATCCGCTGTCACCAGATTGGGCTTTCCTGCTGCTGAAATGATGATATCTGCCCGCAGACAATCCGCTTTTAAATCAGGTGTCTTGGTGTGGCAAACTGTAACCGTCGCATTGGCTTGCATCATCATCAGTGCCTGTGGTTTTCCCACAATGTTGGAACGACCAATGACCACACAGTATTTTCCCGTTGGGTCAATGTTGTACTCTTTCAAAATCCGCATCACACCTGCTGGCGTACAGGGATAGACACCCTCCTCCCCTTCTGTCAGTCGTCCCATATTATAAGGATGGAAACAGTCCACATCTTTATCTGGTCGAATGGTCAACAAAATCTGTTTCTCATCCAGATGTTCTGGCAGTGGAAGCTGAATCAAAATACCGTCAATGTCTTCTCGCTGGTTCAATTCTTCCAGCAGAGATACAAACTCATCCTGTGATATGGTCTCTGGTACCATGTATTCTTCACTGTAGATTCCACATTCCTCACAGTCTCTGCGTTTTCCGTTGGCATATACATGAGAGGCAGGGTTATCCCCCACCAGTACCACTGCAAGACCGGGTTTTTGTTCCATCTGGGACACCCGCTCCTTGACCTCCTGCTTAACCTTTGCTGCCAACGCTTTTCCATTCATAACCACTGCTGCCATTGTTTCATTTCTCCTCTACTTTTGCTGGTTTTTCTGTTGCTTGATGCGGTTGACATAGAGCTTTTCACGGTCATGTGGGCGCAACGCCTGAATGAGTAAAATTGCCCCTGCCACCAAAAAACATAAAATTGCAACCATTTGCGACACACGAATGGGAATACCAAACAGCTCCAGACCGAAGAAGTACAAACTATCTGTCCGCAATCCCTCAATCCAGCCACGTCCCAGACCGTACCATGCGAGGTAAAACAGAAAACACTCTCCATCATACCGTCTCCAACGCTTGCCTATTTGATAGATTAGAATTAACCCTATAAAATTCCAAAAAGATTCATAGAAAAAGGTGGGATGTACGCCCAATGTACCATCTAAAATTGCCTGATATCCGATTTCATCCACATATCCTTGTCTCAGCATATCTTCTGCAATGGATGGCGCACACATACGCCAAGGCAATGCAGTCACAGAACCATATGCTTCCACATTCATAAAATTGCCCCATCGACCAATGAGCTGTCCAATGAGCAAACCATGTACTCCTACATCTGCAAACGCCAGAAAATTGATGTGTTTCACTTTGCAGAAAATAAGCAGTACTATAATGGAAGAAATAATGCCTCCATAAATGGCAAGTCCCCCGTCGCTGTACCGTAGGATGGCTGCCCAGTTCAGGGAGCCATCCCCATTTTTATACTGTTCTAAATTAAATACCACATAATAAATGCGGATGGAAAGAATGGCAATCGGCACTGCATAGAGCAACATATCATAAACTGTATCTCCTGCAATGCCAAATCTGGGAGCCCATCGGGAACACAGATAGGCTGCCAACAGTAGCCCACAGCCAATAATCACACCATACCAATAGACAGGACGACCAAACAACTCAAACGCCACTCGGTTTAAGGTCAGCTCTATTCCCAGTCCAGGAAAGGAAACCACATTCATGCTCCACTGCCCTCCATTGGCACAATCATGGAAAGGGTTGTGCGCTCTGGCTGTACCCATGTCTGAAGTAGTTGTTCCACATCCTCTTTTTGAATACTCTCATAGACCTGAGGAAACTCCAAAAAATTGGTCCCCATAAAGAACGATTGTGCCTGTCCAATGCAGAGATTTTCAAAAGAGTTCAAACTGCGCACCTTGTTTCCATAAACTCCTTTTTTAATCCGCTCCCACAGAGATTGTTCCACTCCCTCTCTGGCTATCCGCTCTGTCTCAGAAAATATCTCTCTCTGTACCGCTCTTGGGTCTTTGGATTCCCCTCCTGCAACCAAAAAGGCAGCACCATTAACTCCATAGTATCCATAGCTGAAGTTGCGGTTGATGAGTCCCTGCTCATAAAGCCTTGCATAAAGTGGGGTGGAATTGCCCAGCAAAACTTCACAGGCAAGGTCCCCCATCAGCTCCTGACGCATACCCTGTTCCCCATGTTTGGGGGCATCTCCCTTAAAACCAATTTGGAACATAGGGGCAGAAACTTCCATTTTTTCTGTATATTCCCTCTGTGCCACTGTATTGCCTTCTGCAAGCCCATAGTCCTTTTGGGCAACCACACCAGCCTCTTTGGGTAAAACTCGTTCTGCAATTTCTACAATCTGTTCTGGCTCCACATCACCTGCCACACACAGCACCATATTTGCAGGGCAGTAAAATGCCTGATGGCACTCATACAAAGTCTGGGCAGTAATCTGGGCAATGGATTCCTTTGACCCTGCCACACTCTTTCTTATTGGGTGATATTGGTAAAGCCCTTTCATCAGATTATTGAAAACACGCCAATCGGGGTTATCTTCAATCATACCAATTTCCTGCCCAATAATACCCTGTTCCTTGGCTACACTCTCCTCAGTAAAGTAGGGGATGGACACAAAAGACAATAAAATACTCAGATTTTCTTCAAACTTTTGGGTCGTCTCAAAATAATATCCTGTAATTCCATTGGAAGTGAAGGCATTGGGAGAAGCTCCATTTTGTGCCAACTGCTGGAGGGCATTCCCCTCTTTTGTGTCAAACATTTTATGCTCCAGATAGTGCGCTACACCAGCCGGTGTATCATGCCATGTTCCATCCAGACAGAACCGCATATCCATACCACCATAATTTGTGGCAAAAAAAGCATATTTCTTTTGAAAATCCGGTTTTGGAAACACATAGACAGGGAGACCATTGTTTAAAATGGTGGTGTACATCCGCTCACCCAGTCTGGTAAAATCCTGCTTTTCCATTGTACTTATCCCTCCATTCCCTGCAAAAAGTAAATGGTATCTAATTCTAACTTCTGGGCAACTGCGACCACTTGTTCCTTTGTCACCTGCTCCACTCTGTTTGCAATCTCATTCAGATTTTCCTCCAGTCCAGCCACAGACTGTCCCAGCCAATATTCCTCCAGTTGGTTCTGACTGTCCAGTGCAGCCAGATAAGTTCCCACCAGTGTTCTTCTGGCTCCTTCCAGTTCCCAGTCCTCTATTTCACCTGCACAAATCGCCCTGAGCTGTGCCAAAATTTCTGACTTTGCCTGCTCATATTTTTCAAATTCAATCCCAGAGGACACCAGCAAAATCCCTTTCATTTTTTCTAACGTAGAACTGGCATAGTAACACAGAGATAATTTTTCCCGTACATTCAAAAAAAGTTTTGACATGGTACTGCCGCCAAAAATGGCATTGCACAACAAAAGAGCAGGATATTCCTCCTCCCAGCAGGTCATTCCACCTGTGCGGAACCCCATTGCCAGCTTTCCCTGTGATACTTCCATCTGCTCCTGTATCCGTTGAGGCTCCACAGGTGCATGGATTCTTACATCACAGTCTGGTTGTATCCGCTGGGTATTTCTGTTCAACTGTGCAAACACGGTTCTGGCAATTTGCTCCACCTGATGATGTGGAGCAGAACCACAGTAGTAGAGTTCCACAGCGGCAGTGTCTAAAAGCCGTTCATAAGCGGCAAACAGCCCTTTTTGTGAAATGGTCTCAGCGGTCTGTTCACTGCCCAACTTATCTACTCCAAATGCCTCTTGCTGACACATGAGCTGTGTCATGCGGTTTACAGCATAGTATCTCTTATCATTCATTTGGCTGCGGATTTTATCAATGAGATTTCTTTTTTCCCCTTCAAAATAGCTGGTCAAAAATTCTCCATCCTGCTGGCATGGCTCTAATAAGAGTTCCCCTATCAACCCCATTGCCTGTTCCAGAATGGATTCTCCATTTAATGTATAGGCATCATCCAGAAAACTGCCCACAAAACCGATACACTGAGTCTCCCCTTTTTTCCGCACCACTGGTTCAATGGCTCCTCCATAAAGCTCATCCAATGCGGCGGAAACTGCTTCTAAATCTGGATGTTTTTTTGTGCCACGTCGCAGCACGTAGGGAATCAGTGCATTCTCCGATGCGGTTTCCTGTTTCAATTCTGTCAACAAGGTTACACTCATATAAGAGCTCTTGAATTTATGTGTGTGGATGGTACGCAGCCACACTCCAGGCCATAGTTCCTGCCGTGTCACTTGGGTCATCGTACTCTTCCTTTCTGATATCATAGTGATAGAATTCGTGTTATCATACCACGAATGGAATGAAAATGCAAAAGGTTCCTGATAATTTATTGTATTCCTTCCATACTCTTTGGAAAGGATGTCCATTTTTCCATAAATTATGCCATAAAATATAGAGAATTTTGTACAGAAATTAAAGATTGACAAATGATTGTGTTTATGCTAAGATTCTTGCTTGTAAAGCGTTTCGACTTTACAGCGAATCACAAAGGAGGGCTTCCATTGAAAAGTCAGGCTTATCAGATGTCCCTTCTCTTTGACTTCTACGGCGATGTATTGACCCAACGCCAGAAAGAGTTCTATGACCTCTATTACAATGAGGACCTGTCTCTGGGTGAAATTGCTGAAAACAGTGGAATTACTCGTCAGGGCGTGCGTGATGTCATTGTGCGTGCAGAGTCCATATTGATGGACTTGGAGGAAAAAACGGGGCTGATTCAGCGATTCCATGCCATGCGTGAACAGTTACAGCAGGTAGACGCTGCTGCCCAACAGATTTTGGAGCGCAGTAGCCTTTATGAGGATGACCGCATTCAGGCTCTGGCAACAAAGATTATTGAAATCTCACAGCGGTTAGAAAAGGGGTGACTCCATGGCATTTGAGGGATTGACCGAAAAGCTCTCGGCTGCATTTAAAAAGTTGCGTGGCAAAGGGCGTCTTTCAGAAGCAGATGTAAAAGAAGCCATGCGAGAAATCCGTCTGGCTCTGCTGGAGGCTGACGTCAGTTACAAAGTGGTCAAGCAATTTATTGCTCAGGTGACAGAAAAGGCAGTGGGCAGTGATGTATTAGAAGCACTCTCCCCTGCTCAGATGATTGTCAAAATTGTCAATCAGGAACTCACCGAATTGATGGGCGGTTCCACTACAAAACTGACCATTTCCCCCAAGCCTCCTACCGTTGTGATGATGGTAGGTTTACAGGGTGCTGGTAAGACCACAAACTGTGCAAAGCTGGCAGGTCTGATGAAGCGGAAAGAGGGCAAACGCCCCCTGTTGGCTGCCTGTGACATCTACCGCCCAGCCGCAATTCATCAGTTGGAAGTGGTTGGACAGCAGTTGGACATTCCCGTTTTTCAGATGGGACAAACCAATCCAGTAGAAATTGCCAAAGCTGCCATTGAACATGCAAAAAAGCATGGAAATGATATGGTATTTCTGGATACTGCCGGACGTCTCCATGTAGATGAAGAATTGATGGATGAACTGCGCACCATTAAGGCAACCGTAGAACCAACCGAAATTCTATTGGTTGTGGATGCAATGATTGGTCAGGACGCTGTCAATGCCGCCAAAGCCTTTGATGATGCACTGGATATTGATGGTGTGTTGCTCACCAAGCTGGATGGCGATGCAAGAGGCGGTGCTGCTCTCTCCATTCGTGCAGTCACTGGAAAACCCATTAAATTTGCCGGTGTGGGAGAGAAGCTGGACCAGATTGAAGTATTCCATCCCGACCGTATGGCAAGCCGTATTTTGGGTATGGGTGATGTGCTGTCCCTGATTGAGAAGGCAGAACAGAATTTTGACCAACAAAAGGCACTGGAATTACAGGAAAAACTGCGTAAAAATAAATTTACACTGACTGATTTTTATGAACAACTGGTTCAACTCAAAGGTATGGGCTCCATGACGGAGCTGTTGGGTATGCTGCCCGGGGTAAAGGCGTCCGATTTGGAAGGCGTCTCGATGGAGACTGATGTCTTTAAGAAAATGGAGGCAATTATTCAGTCTATGACCCCGGCGGAGCGAGAAAATCCAGATATGCTCAATTCCAGCCGCAAAAAAAGAATTGCCGCTGGTTCTGGTACACAGGTGGTAGATGTGAATCGACTGCTCAAACAGTTTGACATGCTCCAGACCTTAACAAAGCAATTTTCTGGTGGAAAAATGCCCAGAAATATGCGTAAACTCATGGGTAAAAAGGCAAAAGGCTTCCCCGGTATGGGTGGAGGCGGATTTCCCGGACTCCCCTTCTGATTCCAGTTTGCTGGTAAAGCGTCTGTGACGTTTTCCATATATACAAAACAGAACTTCATTTGGAGGTGAATTGACATGGTTAAAATCAGACTGCGCCGTATGGGTGCTAAAAAGGCTCCCTTCTATCGCATTGTGGTTGCTGACTCCCGTTATCCCCGCGATGGTCGCTTTATCGAGGAGATTGGCACCTACAATCCCGTTGCTAACCCCGCTGAACTGAAGGTTGATGCGGAGCGTGCTCAGGCTTGGATCAAAAACGGTGCTCAGCCCACTGAGACCGTTCGCAATCTGCTGAAAAAGGCTAATGCACTCTAAGGCTGGAGGTCTTACAGGATGAAAGAACTTCTGACCTATGTGGCTCAAAATCTGGTAGAACATCCTGAACAGGTGTCTGTTACTCAGATTGATGCCAATGGTGAAACCATTCTGGAGCTTCGTGTTGCTCCAGACGATACTGGTAAGGTCATTGGTCGTCAAGGCCGTATCGCCAAAGAGATCCGCACCTTGATCCGCTCCGTGGCACAACGCTCCGGTCAGCGTGTTTCTGTGGAGATCGTCGACTAAAGCTATCTTTCGCAAGAGTCTCCTGTCTGCAACTTGCGCAGCAGGAGATTTTTTGTATTCATCAGGAGGTTTTCTCAACATGAAGCAACAATATTTAGAGGTAGGAAAGGTAACAAATGTACACGGTCTTATGGGTGAGGTTCGTGTGCAGCCTTGGGCCGATTCTCCCGATTTTCTATGTCAATTTAAAACCCTCTATGTAGATCAAAACCACTTCCCCATTCATGTAGAACGTGCCCGTGTCCATAAAAACATGGTGATTCTGAAACTGGAAGGGATTACCGATGTGAATGGGGCACTGGCAATGCGCAATGCCATCCTCTACATTGACCGTAAGGATGCAAAGCTACCAGAAGGCAGCTTTTTCATTGCCGATTTGATGGGCTTGGAAGTACGGGACGCAAAAAACAACCATGTTTTGGGGCAGATTGCTGATGTCCTCACCCTTCCTGCCAATCATGTGTATGTGGTTCGGGGTGGAGAACGTGAGATGATGATTCCCGCTGTCCCTCAGTTTATCCAAGAGGTCAATATTGATGGTGGCTATCTGCTGGTCAACCTCATCGAAGGTCTATAATGATTACAAACCCACAGTATGCGTCTACTGTGGGTTCTTTCCTGTTTTCAGTAGTTCCATAAAATTTATTTGTGTATTTTGTCGGTTGTCATCCGCTAACTTCTATGTTACAATAGCCTAGTCATCAGGTGGGTTGTTCCACCTTTCTTTCTGACAATAAGTTAGCTATTCCTAACCCATAGTAAGGAGGATCTCTTTGAAACTGACCCGTTCTACTGTTCTTTTGTCTCTTGTACTTCTGGTATTGTCCATTGCATCCCTTTTTATTGGGGTCATTGACTTGACACCTGCACAACTGTTATCTGGTGATTTCAAACAGCTTCAAATTTTGCTTGTGTCCAGGTTGCCCCGTCTGCTTGCCATTTTATGTACTGGTGTTGGTATGAGTGTAGCCGGTTTGATGATGCAACAGCTCTGTAGCAATAAGTTTGTATCTCCTACCACTGGTGCAACCATTTCCTCTGCCCAACTTGGAATTTTATTGGCACTGCTTTTTATGCCCAACTCTACTCTTTGGGGGCGTGCTTTGTTTGCCTTTGTCTTTGCCATTTTAGGCACTTGGGTATTTGTGTGGTTTATCCAACGCATCCAGTTCAAGGATGTTGTCATGGTCCCTCTGGTTGGTATTATGTTTGGAAATGTGATTGGTGGCATTACCAGCTATCTCGCCTACCAGTTTGAAATGACACAGGCTCTTTCCTCATGGCTGGTAGGTCATTTCTCTCTGGTCATCAAAGGTCGATATGAAATTGTGTGGATTACTCTGCCACTTGTGATTCTGGCGTTTATCTTTGCCAATCACTTTAACATTGTTGGTTTGGGAAAGGATTTTTCCCATAATCTTGGTGTTCCATATAACCTGATTCTGTTTATGGGACTGACCATTGCAGCTATGATTACTGCCAGCATTGTGGTGGTTGTGGGTGCCATTTCCTATATTGGTCTCATTGTTCCCAACATTGTATCTATGTTCAAGGGTGACAAAATCCGGGGAACTTTGGTAGATACTGCCCTATTTGGTGCCATCTTTGTGCTGGTGTGTGACATGATTGGGCGTGTTGTCATCTACCCCTATGAACTGCCCATTGAATTGATTATCGGTATTTTAGGCAGTGTCATTTTTATCGGTCTGTTGCTCTACCGTCTGCAAAATGGGCGCAAATCCATTCGGTTTGGTGCCCCCTCCACGCACTGCTGCGCTATGCCGGTCCAAAAGGAAGGAGAACCTCAATTATGACCCCTGCAATTCTAGCCAATCGACGTAAACTGTGGGTTATGACTGCTCTTGTCATCCTATGTGCCATTGGGTATCTCATGGTTCGAGTACAGTTTGATCATCCAAAATTGCTGCACTATGCTCTCAGTTTACGCACCCCAAAATTATATGCTATGCTTCTGACTGCCTTTGCCATTGGTGGAGCCTCCATTGTATTTCAATCTATCATCAACAATACCATTGTAACCCCCTGTCTTTTGGGGATGAATTCCCTCTATACTCTCATCCATACCGCTGTTATTTTCTTTGCTGGTTCAGGCAGTCTCTTGGCTGTCAATGCAAATCTGTCCTTTGCGGTGGATGTGATTTTCATGGGGATTGCTGCCACCGTTATTTACAGCTACTTATTCAAAAAAACAAAGCACAATGTACTGTACGTTCTGTTGGTTGGCACTGTGTTGACCTCTTTTTTTGGCAGTATTCAAACCACTCTGACCAGAGTGATGGACCCAAATGAATATGATGCACTTCTGGTGTCTCTCGTTGCCAGCTTTCAGAATATCAACTCTGAAATCCTTCTGTTTGCCACTCTGTTACTAGCTGCTCTGGTCTTTGCCCTGCGCAAAGAATTGGCTCTTTTGGATGTGTTGACACTGGGAAAAGCGCAGGCAATCAATCTGGGGATAGATTATGACACCTGTATTCGACGGCTACTATTGGGTGTTACCCTGTGTATTGCCATTGCCACGGCGATGGTTGGTCCTGTCTCCTTTCTGGGCTTGATTATTGCAAACCTGTCTCGTCAACTGTTGAAAACCTATCGCCACACACAACTGATCCTTGGCTCTACCCTGTTTGGTATGGTTGTGCTGGTGGGTGGTCAGCTCATAGTGGAGCATCTCTACTCCTATCAGGTCCCTGTCAGTGTCTTTATTACCGTTGGCGGTGGTCTCTATTTCCTTTACTTATTACTCACACAAAAGAAGGTGTAATACAATGAAAGTCAGTTCCTTAACCAAACAATACGGAGAAAAAACCGTTGTTGATTCTGTCAGCTTTGAGATACCAAAGAAAAAAGTCATCTCTTTTATTGGTCCCAATGGTGCAGGCAAATCCACAGTCATGGGAATGATTTCCCGTCTGGTTGCCCATGACAGTGGTATGATTCACTTCGAGGGGCAGGAATTGCAGAAATGGAACAGCAGAGAACTTTCCAAACGGCTTGCTATTCTCACCCAAACCAACAACATTCAAATGAAACTGACTGTGCGGGAACTGATTACCTTTGGTCGCTTTCCCCACTCTGGCAATCGTATGACTGAAAAAGACATAGACATCATCAACCGTGCTATTTCCTATATGGAATTGGAGGACTTTCAAGACCGCTTTTTGGATGAGCTATCTGGTGGTCAGCGGCAGCGGGCACTGATTGCTATGGTCATCGCACAGGACACAGAATATGTACTGCTGGATGAACCAACCAACAATTTGGACATCTACCACGCCACCAACATGATGAAAATTGTTCGCCGTCTCTGTGATGAACTGGGAAAAACGGTAATTCTTGTATTGCACGAAATCAACTATGCTGCCTTCTACTCTGACTACATCTGTGCCTTTAAAAATGGACAGATTGCCAAATTTGGAACGGTGAAGGAAGTCATCACAAAAGAAAATCTGTCTGACATCTATCAGGTAGATTTTGAAATCATGAATATTGAGGGAAAACCCCTCTCTATTTATTATTAACCCTATTTTCAGTACTTTTTAAAGAAAAGGAGCATTTTGTATGAAAAAAATCACCACACTGGCTATGGCTCTTGGTCTCACTGCCTGTCTTGTTGCCTGTTCCACCTCTGGAGCAACCACCATTTCCAGTTCTGCACAAGAGGACACCCCAAACACCATATCCGTTCCCACCCTAAATGCAAACAAAGCAGAAACTACTGTAGATGTGGTCTATGACCCTCAAAGAATCGCTGTGCTGGATATGGCATCTCTGGATATCTTGGATGCGTTGGGTGTAGGAGATCGTGTGGTAGGCAGTGCATCCACCAGTATGGACTATCTTCAAAGCTATATGACCGATTCTGTTGCCAATTTAGGAACCATCAAAGAAGCAGATTTAGAGGCAATTATGGCATGTGACCCAGATGTGATTTTTATTGGTGGTCGTTTGGCTGAGAGTTATGATGCCTTGAGTGAAATTGCCCCTGTTATTTATCTGTCGGTAGATACAGAGGTAGGCGTTGTAGAGAGCGTGTCCAACAATGCACGCACAGTTGCTTCTCTCTTTGGTCTGGAGTCTCAAGTTGATACCCTTGTTTCCGGCTTTGAAGCACGAATTGATGCACTTTCTCAGGCTGCTCAGGGACAAACTGCCATTGTAGGTATGGTTACAAGTGGAAGTTTCAATATTTTGGGCAATGACGGTCGCTGTTCCATCATTGGACGGGAAATTGGATTTGAAAATATCGGTGTAGATAACACCCTTTCCACTTCTACCCATGGAAATGAGGCTTCTTTTGAATTTGTAGTAGAAAAGAACCCAAATTACATTTTTGTACTTGACCGTGATGCAGCCATTGCCACAGAGGGCGCAAAACTGGCACAGGAAATTATGGAAAATGAACTGGTGATGGGTACAGATGCCTATCAAGATGGGCACATTGTTTACCTCTCCCATCCTTCTGTATGGTACACAGCGGAAGGTGGCATTACTGCACTGGATTTGATGCTTCAGGACTTGGAGCAGGAAATCTTAGCGTAATCCACAATATGAGCGAGATAGGGATTTTTCCCTATCTCGCTGTTTTCATTACGCCTTCATAGTTTTAAAGATCTGATACAGCATTTGCACAATTTCCTCTCTAGTCGCAAAGGAGGCATACCGTTTTTTCCCACCAGCATCACCGGAAATTACACCCAGTCCCTCTGCCCAGCCTCTTGCCTGCTCCGACCATCCAGCAGGTGCCTGTATCCCTCTCTGCTCCAGATAGGCTGTCATCATCTGATTGAATTTTTCCTGTGTCATTTCCTCATCCCCTTCCAATTCGTCCTGTACATCTCTACGGAACTGTTCCATAGTCGTTCCATGCTTTGGCCACCACTGCAACACATCTGCGTGATTGCTGGCGATTCCCTTTTGAAATCCCTCTGCATGACAAATTAAAACTCCCTCTTGTAACGGATTCAACTTAAATTCTTGGCAGAGATTTGCACATAGTTTTACCAAATTATCATACAGTTTCTGAAAAAAAGGCTGATTGCGTTCCACATCATACCCAATCATGGTGCCCCCCTGATAGGTGTGCCCACTTGGTTCACAGCATTCAATGGAAATATGGGTGTTGTTGGCACTGCCATTCACACCACTGCCACAGTGCCACCCTCTGTAGTTCCATGGCAAAGTCTGTACCACTTTGCTGTCTGTTACAAACGCATGAACACAAACTGGTACCTTACTTTGATTCCACTGACGGATAAAAATATCTGGGTTTGGCTGTGCCACACCCACAGAATGAATCATAATGCCTTTGGGCTGTATCAATCTTCCCGCTTTATAACAATCATTTTCTGTCAGGAATTGTTGTTGTCGTTCCATCTTGTCACCCCCCATATTCTATGCATAAAAACATTTTTGTTGACAGAATTCTCAATCTTATTTAAAATAGAGTGATATATGTTTTGAGAATGGGAGGTATCTTCTATGGATTCCAATCTAAAAAAAGGGAATGCCGCTGCATTGCTGCCTATCATTGTATTCTTGGTAGTGTATCTTGGCTGTGGCATCCTCTTTGAGTATGTATTAAAAATTCCCCAAGGGTTTTATCAAACCCCTGCCATTGTTGTTTTCCTCATTGCATTGGCTGTTGCCTGTTTCCAGAATCCAAAACTGGATTTTAACAGTAAGCTAAAGGTTATGGCTCACGGCTTAGCGGATGAAAACATTTTAACCATGTGTCTGGTGTTTCTGGCTGCTGGTGCATTTTCTGGTGCGATTTCTGCCGCTGGCGGTGCAGACAGTACAGTCAGTCTGTTTCTCACTTTTTTACCCAGCCAATGTGCGGTTGCTGGTCTCTTTTTGATTGCCTGTTTTGTGTCGCTCTCTATGGGCACCTCTGTTGGTACCATTTCCGCTCTGGCTCCCTTTGCTGTCTCTATGAGTGAGGCAACTGGTTTTGAACTGGTATTGTGTATTGCTGCTGTGGCATCTGGTGCTATGTTCGGAGATAATCTATCCATGATTTCAGATACCACCATTGCAGCGGTACGCACACAGGGCTGTGCCATGAAAGATAAATTCCGTATGAACTTCTGCATTGTACTGCCTGCTGCAATCGTAACTCTGATTATTTTCCTAGCCCTTACCTGGGGTGGCGGTGGACAGGTCAATGTTGCCCCCTTTAGTGTATGGAAAGTGCTCCCCTATCTTGTGGTTCTGATTGGTGCATTGTTGGGTATCAATGTATTTCTGATTTTAATGGTGGGGGCTGTGATGAGCCTTGTAGTGGGCGTTGCCACAGGTGCATTTGCATGGACACAAATTTTTGCTGTAATGGGTACTGGTGTCACCAGTATGTATGATATTACTGTGATTTCTATTATCGTGTCCTGTATTGGTGCCCTTGTAAAAGAACATGGTGGCATTGAATGGCTAATCTCTTTCATTCGCAGCCGAGTCAAAACGCAAAAAGGTGCCCAGCTTGGCATTGGTGGTCTGGTGGCTGCCATCGATGTAGCCACCGCTAACAACACTGTGGCGATTGTCATGTCTGGTTCTATTGCAAAGGAAATCAGTGATGAGTATGGCATTGACCCCAGACGTACCGCCTCTCTACTAGATATTTTCGCTTCTGTAATGCAAGGCATTATCCCCTTTGGTGCACAGCTTCTCTATGCTTCTGCTGGAACTGGTGTGTCTGCGGTCAAAATTGTTCCTTACATGTTTTACTGCTACCTGATGGCAGTCTGTGCCATCGTATTTATTCTCTTTTTCTCTCACAAGTCTGCCCACTGATTCTGTTTTTCCACTTGATTGACCTATGATTCCTTTCTTTTAAAAATTTTTTTACCCCAGAAGGAATTTTCATTCTTTTTTCGTATAACTATAGTATAAGCTGTTACGTTGCATATTTCATACCAATGAATAGAAAGTGAGGGTCATATGGCAGTTCCAGAACGTTTTCTTGATGAACTTATTGCACGCACTGATCTGGTGGATCTTGTATCAGAAACCGTTCGACTTACCAAAAAGGGACGCAATTACTGGGGACTCTGTCCGTTCCACTCAGAAAAGACCCCTTCCTTCTCTGTCTCAGCCGATAAACAGATTTTCAAATGTTTTGGCTGCGGCAAAGGGGGTGGTGCCATCAATTTTGTGATGGAAATGGAGAATCTCCCCTTTTGGGATGCTGTTGTTCTATTGGCAAAACGTGCAGGTATGGAAGTTCCTGAGCGCAACACCTATTCTACCGGCATGAAAGAACGTCGTGAAAAGCTGCTTACTATCAACAAAGAGGCTGCTCGAGCATTTCATCGCTGGCTTCACGCATCAGAGGGAGAACATGCCCTATCCTATTTACAAAATAGAGGGCTTTCCCGTG
>CALWVS010000030.1 GCA_944385095.1 uncultured Oscillospiraceae bacterium | reverse complement strand
GCTGCGGATGGGCTGTCCAGATTGGACAGATCCAGCTCTGCCTTTTTGCTGTCCAGTTCCAGTGCTGCCTTCTGTGCGTTGTTTACCTGATTCATCAGATAGTTGTAGCCATAGTTGGCTGGCAGACCAACCTCCTGCCCCGTTGGAGCAATAATTTGCCCATAGGTCCAGTTTTCGGGCAGATTGGCTGGTAATGGTGTAGTTAATGGCATTTTCAGTTTCCCTCCTTGATTGGAATTTCATGTTTTAACACAGTATACGCTCCCGCTGGAACATACACATCTGCCTCTGTTATCACTTCTCCTGCCTCATTGAGCAACTCTACATAGGTAATCACTGTCCCATTTGGCACTAAATATGTTACAACCACCGTTGTACCACTCACCATTTTTTCTATACTCTGAATGGCAATATTTCGATTTACTCTGGCACTGACAATTTGTGAGGCAACAAATGTAGCTGTATCTTCTAAAAATTCCGGTTTGATAGAGGACACGATATTCATCTTAATCACCTCCTCCTGGTTCTGCTGTGCAAATGGAGCCATACCCAAAGTCATACTGCCCAAATGATAGTTGTACTGCATCTCCTTTGGAGCATTTGCAAATGGCTTTGCTCCCAATTTCATGGTTCCCAGTTGGGTATTGTAAGACCGAAACGCCTCATCAGTCGCAAAAGACCTCTCCCCAAGTCTCCAATACCCCAGTCCATAGTGATAAATCCGCTGTTTAACAAAGTCGGTTTCTGAGAGGCTAAGTGCCCTATGCCGATAGGAAAAGGAATAGAATACTTTCAAATGTGCCGGCTTTAATTCGTCTATAATGGCAACTAAACTGTCCAGTCCTTCTATGGGTTCCAGATTGTTTTCAAATACAATTTCAAATGCATACTCTGGATTTCGTTCCAACACCTGTACTGCCCCATATTGAGAAGCCAATACTCTCACCTTGTCCACTGTGGTTGTACCAACGCCTTTGATTTTGGATAGAACCTGCTGTCTTCGTTGTCTATCGCTCTTTGTCTTGTCAACAGGGATTCCATAAGCAGTTTCCCATAATTCCAACCCCCAGCCACTGGCAGTACTGGGAAGCAGTTGGGCAAGGGTAAACTCCTGATCTCTTTGCAGACGTTGCACCATAACAGAAAAAACACGTTGAAGCTCTGCATCTGGCTCACTGGCTTGATAGTGTTCTGGTAACTCCAGAATCAAGTCTCTCATGTGACCTTCACCGTCCCCAGCTTTGGCACTTTGTTGGCAGGAATGGTCACATCTTCCGTTCCACCATTCACTGTTAAGGTAGAGAATGTCTCCACCCCGTCTATGGTGAGTAGTAAAGCCAGAACACGGTTATAATACAGAGTATAGGCGGTATCTGCTTCTGGTGTATTGTAGATAGTCTGATATTTTTTCTCAATGAGCTGGTGCAGATAGGTCTGCATTGATTTTTCCAAAGCAGTCTGCACCGCTCCTGTGGTTGTACCAGACACCGTAACAACAGCAGATACAGCAATGGGAAGTCCTGTTGGGGTTGTGACTGTCACAGTAGCACCAATGGGACGTTTTTCTTCGATATTACTTTTGACCTGACCCATCATGTCCTCTGTGGCAGGGTTGTCATTGCTGTCAATCACCATTACTTCCACCGTCCCAGCCCCTTGGGCAAGCTCTACAATCTTTGCTTCCCCAACCCCATCCACCTCCAACGCCCAGGAGCGATAGTCCCAACCGTTTCCACTGGTATCCGGTCGTTGTCGTGCCTCTACAATTCTCTGATAGAGAGACTGGTCGCTTTCCCGGTCTGTTCCACCTTCTGCCTGTCCATTGGTATAACTGGATAATCCAGCTATATTGACATACATATTCACAAGGCTATTGGGAGCAATGTTGTATATGCTACCTTCCTGCTCTGCCTCCAGTTTTGCCACAATGCTTCCTGTGATGGGAATGGTCACAGTTGAGACCAGACGAAAGGTCAGCCCATCTGCGGTTAAAAACCCTGTTCCGGCATACAATGTGGTTCCAGATGTCCCTTTCAATGTGACAGAGCAGGTGGCTTTTGTACCTTCCCGTCTGGTTAGTCCCAGATAGTCCCTGCCTACCAAGTCCAGAAATTTTCCACTGCTTTCATCTACAAAAAGCATAGACAACACTCCAGGCAATGCTTTATATAAACTGCTCACTGCCTGACAAAGTGGCCCTGCCACTGCATCTGCATAACTTCCAGCCATGGAGGAAACACCTGTGGCTGGATTGATTTCTGCCAGCACCTCTTTTTTTAAATTGGCTGTGGTTCTATCTTCAAACACTTACTGTCACACCTCCATACACTGTAGTGACTGATACAGTCAACCGCAACATTGAGCCTTCAAAATAACTATCCAACATCTGCACCTCTTTGATGTAGGGGTTTACCAGTAGAGCTTCCTGTACATATCTGCTTGCCTCTGATAACTTTGTATCAGCCCGATAGGATTGCCCCACCAGTGCATCCAGTTCACAGCCATATGACCAGGAAAAAACGCTATGCCGATAGCGTGCGGTTTTCAAAGCTCGCCATACCCATCCTTTGACCGCTTCCAACCCTGTAACCAAAACTGGATTTCCACTTCTCCAAACTGGTACACCCTTCTCATAATCCATCAATACATCTTGGTAAACTGGTAAATTTTTTTGATTTGTCCCTGTACTATGAAAGGTATACATGGGGAATAGACTCATAGTCTCACCACCTTACAGAGCAAATAGAAAGACTGCCAATCCTCTGTGGCAAGCACCACCCTGTCACCAGCGTTCAGAGCAAATTCATTTCTTGTCAACTGGTCTTTTGTGACCGGTGTATTGGTTCTCCCATCTGGACAGGAACCTGGAAGCTGTCCTTCCAGTTTAGGACTATAACCCACAAGCATAGAGTCGTTGCACCAGATGTCCGAAGCAGCCAGTTCCAACCCTCCACACCGCACCTTTAACCCGCTCTGACTGCCTATTGTCACCTGCCCAATAACAATCTGAGCCGGTTTTTGCCCTTTCTCTGATATTGTCTGTATGGCTTCCAGTATTTTACCCACACTTTCTGACAGTTGGTTCATACTTCACTCCCTCCACTGGTTTCATTCATCATATTTCGGAAATTTAATTTAAACTTCCCATAGTGGTTTTTGTTTTTCCATGTATGGGTGTCGCTGTCCACCCAAAAGAGACCGCTCACCCCACTGCCTGTATCTTGCAGCATTACTGCCGCTCCAGTCACCAATTCCAGTGGTGGGGTCAGCAGTTCCACAGTTAAAGTCTGCTGTCTGCCATAGTCCTCCAAGATAGACTGTGCTTCTGCATAGGAGTCCTGACCTTGTCTCTGGGTCAGTACCCTTTGCAATTGTCCATGGAGTGCCTGAGAAGCTGTGTCCTCCACCACATTCAGTAACCCACCAGTATCAGAGTAGATTGCCACACGGTTACAGAGGTTCTCTATGTCCCATGTATTGACCACACTCATTGTTTGTTGAATAATCAGACTGGCAGTATCTTTCTTTTCTATTACCTCCAAAACACTGTCCCCTGTGATTCTGGGTAAATAACGCTTGCCGTTCTGCTCTCCTGCTAGGGTATACAGCGTAAAAATGATTTTGTCCAAGGTAATACCAGAAAACTTTCGGCTGATGGATATTCCCGTGGAAGCAAGATTGCCAATAGAAATTCCAAAATCATTGCAAATCGTTGCCACTGCACGTTCAGGGGTCACATTGGAAAAACTATAAAAGCCCTGATTGCCTACCAGAAAACGTCCACCATCCAAAGCAGATAAGTCAACAATAGAACTTTGGCTGTTTGTGGTTGCTGTCAGAATCTGCCCTGTAAAGCGTTTTGCTCCCCCAACTGAAAAAATCAGGGCAGAACCTTCTGCAAGGTTTGGTTGGTCTATGCTGCCATCCTTTGGCACAACCAGAGAAACAGTCAGCTCCCTTGCAATTTGTCTGGTATCTCCTGCCCAACTGACAGACTGTACCAGCTGGGTTATGTCCCGAAACCCTTTCCCGTATGGTTCAACCAGATGCAATGTATAAGCAAATTCTGCCATGTGTGTCCTCCTACCATGTGTTCTACTTGAACACTTAGCTGTATGTCCATGTTTGGGTCACTGGGTTCCATTTTGTTGTGGTGGCATCTGCCAGTGCTACACTGGGACTGTTGGCATTTGCTGCTGGCAGGTCTGCACCTGCTGGAATGGTCAACACCTGCCCTGGATAGATTAAATTTGGATTTTTAATATCTGGGTTTGCTGCTGCCAGTTTTTTGTACTCTGCTCCATTGCCATAAAACTGCTGGGCAATTTTCCAAAGACTATCCCCTGACTGTACTGTGTAAGTTTTCTGGGTAGCTGTCGCTGTCTGTGTCTCTCGATCTGTCTGTGCAGCACCACCTGCAATGGCAAGTACTGGTGCTTCTGCCTTCTTCCACTGCTTTAGCACAATGTTAATATAGAGGTCATTGGTGCCATCCTGCTCCCCCTGATCAACACTCTCAATCATCACTGAAGCATTGACAGGGGTGCCGGAGACAATCCACCGCAGAGGGGTGCCATTATCACACCACACCTGCAAATCATACAGGTATTCATAGGGAGCTGCTCTGGCTCCAGGAACACAAAATGGGTAGAGCTGGGCAGGGAGAAGCACATCTGAAAGGGTACAATCTCCCATTTTTATTCCACCTGGCAAATTGATTTCTCCAATCTGGTCAAGTCGCACGGTCTCCACTGCGCTGGGGTGTCTCCATTTATACTGGGATGGGGTCACAGGGAGCACCAACTCCTTCCCTGTTGCCTCATGGACAAAGGACATAATTCTCAGCAAACTTCTTACCTCCCAAAGCCAGCAGCCACCTTGACTGCTATCTCATTGGCAATCTTTTCTGCCACTGCATTCTCATCCAATCCCGCTCCAAAGGTGTTGTCACTGACCTGAACCGTGATATGATAGACAGGCTGTTGTGAACCAGTCATTTCATTTACATCCGAATTCATTTTAGGGACAGGGGACAGAATCTGGCTGACCAACTCCTCTGCAGGTGAAATCATATGAGATGGTCTGTCTAGTTCTTGTATCTTTTGTGCTGTCAGTATCCATTCCTCATCATGCAGCACGGCTGAATCGCCGTTATGGGGAGCAGAGCCAGAACTATAAGCAAATGTTGAAACAGATTCGCTATGTGAAATCTCTCGTTCCAATCTGTCCAGCTCCCGTGCTTCTCGTGCGGTCAGAACCCGTTCACCCTCATGAAGCATAGCTGGATATTCATCATATGGGACACGGGTAATCCCTTTTGCAAAGTACTCCCTATGTCCATCTTCATACTCCCTATAGCCACCTCTTCCTGGGGTACCAACCACCACATACTGGTCTTCTTCATTCTCTTCTACCAAACCTCGTTGTGGGTTAGTAACACTTGCAACAACACCTTGTACATTTCCTTTGCTTCTCTGCTGGCTGACCAACTCCTCTGCAGGTGAAATCATATGAGATGGTCTGTCTAGTTCTTGTATCTTTTGTGCTGTCAGTATCCATTCCTCATCATGCAGCACGGCTGAATCGCCGTTATGGGGAGCAGAGCCAGAACTATAAGCAAATGTTGAAACAGATTCGCTATGTGAAATCTCTCGTTCCAATCTGTCCAGCTCCCGTGCTTCTCGTGCGGTCAGAACCCGTTCACCCTCATGAAGCATAGCTGGATATTCATCATATGGGACACGGGTAATCCCTTTTGCAAAGTACTCCCTATGTCCATCTTCATACTCCCTATAGCCACCTCTTCCTGGGGTACCAACCACCACATACTGGTCTTCTTCATTCTCTTCTACCAAACCTCGTTGTGGGTTAGTAACACTTGCAACAACACCTTGTACATTTCCTTTGCTTCTCTGCTGGCTGACAGAATAGGCAGTTGTAGCTGCCTCCAATGCACTGGTATTCTGTCTCAACGCATCCAGACTATTTGCCTCTGCTTCCTGTGTTGCCTTGAATAGTTCACTGTTCTCATAGGCAAACTGTGCAATACTCTCAGCCTGAATCTGTGCAGATTCCATCGTAATGGCTGCCATACTGTCACTAGTTTCCTCATAAATGGCACTAGCGTCAGAAAATTTTTGACGCAACTCCAAAAGTTCCTGCTTATCCTCATCACTAAACAGCGTGGTCTCCTCACCTAGTAGAACGGCTGATAGTGCCTCCCTTTTATACTGCTCAGATAAGTTTTCCATATAGGCATCATTTTGCCCTGCAATTTTATTGAGTTGCGATAAAGCATCCCCCAATGGACCTGAATAGGCATCAATTTCAGTTCCTAGCCCTTGTTTTCTCGCTTCATTGTAACCCGTACCATATGAAGTGCTAATTTCATTCATGGTATCACTGAGGGTGGAGGTCAAGCCTTCAAATGTTTGGGACATGGTGTCCATTGCTCCAGCATACTGACCAAGTCCCTGTTGGATAATGGAAACTGCATCCCGACCACCAATTTCGCCTTTTGAAATTTTCCCTCTGATATCTCCTACACTCATGTGGTATGCCTCAGCCAACATCCCCAACACATTGATACCACGGTCTTGGAATATGTTCAGTTCCTCCAGTTGGGCTTGGTCACTTGCCTGCATTCGACTCAACGCAGTTGCCATGGAACTCATGTCAGATGCTGAAGCACCAATGGTGGCTCCAGCATCACCAACGCCCTGAATCAGAGAGAAAATTCTGTCTGGATCATCTCCAAACCCAACCGACAGACTTTTTGTCATCTCTGTCAAGTCATCATACTCAAATGGGGTACGGGCTGCCATCTGTGTGAGGTTAGAGAGAAAGGTTGCACTGTCTCCCCCTGTAATCAATGTATCAAAGGAAATGGCATCCAGTTCTCGTTGGGCTGCTGTACTGCTTCCTGTACTTTGGCTTTCTTCCAAGGCAGCAGATTTACTGTCATACACACCTGTATAATATTCAATAAAGGACTGATCACGGTTCTCCAGTGCCTGTGCTCCACCTTGTGCAAGTCCTAGAGCTCCTCCAATGGCTCCTCCAATGGCAGCACCCAACGGCCCAGCCAGCGACCCCATGGCTGCACCGGAAGCTGCACCTGAAATACCGGAGGACACAATCCCACCCAGTTCACTGCCAAAATTAGAACTCACGCCCAGATTTACAATCTCCATTGCTGCGTCACCAGCCATTTCAATCAGCCCAGCATCTCTAAGTGCGGAAAGGGCAGTTCTCTGGGACTGGGATGTATCCGTATCTGCACGGTTTTCCGCTCTGCGAATGGCATCGGTGGCATCCATTAAATCTCGTGTTGTCTGTCTTGACTGCCTGCTCACCAAATCCAACTGTTGGCGAATGTTTTCATAATTTCTGACAGCGGTCTCAAAATCCGCTCTTGCCATCTCTCGCTCTGTCTCCGTTGCTGTATCAGACAGGTCTCTCAATGCTCGCTCTGCTCGCTGCATTTCCTGTCTGGCATTGACAAGGGAGATATTTCTCAGTTGGTATCTGGTGTTCTCTAAAACGTCTAATCGCGATTGAAGCCCCTCCACATCATCTCGAAATTCATTCATGGAGTTTCTCATTCTTGTCACGGATTGGGAGAGGTTATCAGTCACACTAAATGCAATGCTAGCATCTGTTCTACTCATGTCTGCTCCTCCAATCTTCTCTTTCTGTCAATCAACAACGCACAGATTAACGCTCTCTCCCCTGGTGGTCTGCTTAAATAGTCACCAGGCAGGCAGCTTGCTTCCTTGAGCAATACGGAAAGAACTGCCAAATCTGCACGCTTGGTCAGTTTTTTTCCAGTTCCTCCGCCGCTTTGGAAATTGCCAGCTTTTGAAGGTCATCCTCATTGACTGCCACCACACTGCCCACTGCATAGCCGTGGAGCAGGTCAATCACTCGACAAACTCGCTCCACTTCCCCTTTTCGCAGCAGTTTCTTCAGTGCATCCACTGGGGTGGCACACCTCATCTTGTCATGATACCAGTTGAAGTCTTTCAACTCTGGATGGTTGATGGTTGCCTTTAAAATCAGCTGGATTTCTCGGTCTGGGTCTTGTACCAGATTCATAAGCTGATTGTATGTGAGTTCACGCAGCTGAAACACCACATTGAGACGTGGCAGATGCACAAATCTCTCCTCCGGTTCAAACTGGGGTAACTCCATCAAGGAGTTGATCACTTGTCCCTCTTTCATCTCACTGCACCTCAATTTCATCTAAAAATTCATATTTGGTAAAGGTGAAAGGAGCTGTCACCTCTCCCACTGTTGCTGCCTTCCAGTCTGCCAGTGTCAGGTCATCAAAACTGACATTGTAGAGGGCAACTCTCTCTGAGCCATAGCTGTCAGGGTCCTTCAGGTCAGAAACAATGGAAAATCTTCGGTCGATTCCATCCTGCACCCCTGACAATCTCTGTGCCATGCCAGAGTCCACCTTGTACAACGTCAGACTGCCAGTGCCTTTGCCTCCTGTGGCTTTGGTATCAATCATAAACTGCCCGCACAGGTTGATGTCTGTCTTGTTTTTCGCAATCTTTGCCTGTAGTGCAGTACACTCCGCTACCTTATCCCCATCAAGCCACACCTGACCAAAAGTACCGTTAATGACTCGCTTGGCAGAATCAATGCTTCTTGCCATTTGCTATCCCCCCTATAAGTTGTTAAATTCCACCTGAAAATCTTCCATGGCATCCAGTAAACGCCCACCACACTTAATGAACACCCAGGCACCCGTTTGATATTCCTTGATTTGCTGTTGGGTCATATCAGCCGTTTCCACTCCATTGGCTTTCAGCCACTTTTCCTGTGCCACTGTGTCAATCTCAGCATAGCTTTCACCAGGATTCAGTACGCCAGAGCCCTCCAGATAGGTCAAATACTCTGAAATAGCAGTGACCAACAGGCACTTATTGTCATAGGTGTTGGCATATTGACCAAGGTACTCATTCTGAATGGTGGTACGGAGATAATAGGTAATCAAGTCCATACCTTCCACAATCTTGATTTTGCTCCAGTCCTCTTTTCCGCCTGTGGTAATGGTGGTAAGGCTGTTCACCGCCCGTGCAATTTTTGCCACCTGTCCATCATGCATCAAAATGAGTTTACCTGCATTGATGGCTTCAATCTGCTCCTGCTTGGTTCGTGTGGTGACGGCTGTCAGTTCCGGCAGCTGGGCATAAGTACCACTCATGCTCTGTGGCAATCCTGCCAAAATACCGGCAATGCGGCTTGTGTACTCTCCAGCAGTAAAGGAATCCTTTGCTGTATCCAATTCTGTTTCTACAAAATTGATGATTCCCTTCTCATCTGGTGGGGTCACTGCATTGGCAAGTACCAGTTTTTCAGTAAAATAATTGCTTCTCCGCTCTTTCACCCAATCCACCAGCACCTGTTCCTCTGCTTCTGTCAGGTCTGGAGGCGGAGCTAGATAGTCCAATGTCTGCCCTGCCAACAGAGCAAGCCCAGCTTCCAGAGCGGTTGTGTTCTCTGTACCTGGGGCAATGACAATAGCAACCACCTTACTGGGACCGCCTCGACTTGACCCCTCAAAAGCTCGTTGCAAGTATGCCTGATTATCCACACTCAGCGCAGAAGGAATGAGTGCTACAGAAGTAATCTGATGTACTCCCTGTGCCTCACTATCTCGCACGAAAACACCCACAAACCCCTTTTTGCTGCGGTTCGCAACAGTTTGCGCTGCCTTTTGAAAGGTAATCGTCAAGGTAGGCAGTCCATTTGAGGTTGACATATACATCCTTCCTTTCCATTCATATTGACTACAAATTGCTCCATATTTTCTGTATTTGGATCTCGTTCTACATAGCCAGGTCTCTGGTCTATCCACTTGGCTGTAAAAATGACATATGCTTCTCCTGCCCCTGGAGATGGTGCAGACACTGTGAGGGGAACAGAGCGGTCATTTACTTTGAGGGATGGTCCTCCAAAAAGATTCATGACTGCCAGCTGATCCATACGGAGCACTTCTGTACTTTCCATGTCGTATTCATCTTTGGCAGCAAACAGAGTCAGTTCCGCTTCAAATTCCCATTGCACAAGCCCAATGGCAGCATCAGAAAATGCTGCATTGGTCACATAGAGAAAAAAGGATGGTCTCTGGTGTGCTGTGGGGCAAAAGTCCCGATAAATCATACGGTCTGGAAACTGGTCTGAAATTTTAGTTGCAATGGCTTCCATTAAGTCTTGATAGGTCACAGATTTCCCTCCAATCCCATACGAATCATATCCAGCAGGGCTTGAATTTCACTTTCAGACAAATGACCCAACCTCTGTTTTACTGTGCGGTAAAACCATCTTCCTGGTACTGCTGCCATTCTGGATCTGGACCGATATCCTTTGGCACCACGGGTGGACGGAGCACGCACTTTATGACCTCCCTCAACCGCATTGGTTACATAACCTGCTGCATACCGCTTTGCACCTCGTGTCTCCTTGTAAGTATTGGGTTTGGCTCTTACTGCCACATAGCCTCCCCTTTGACCCACATAGGTTTGCTGCCAATTTTGAATTGTTTCTCCACCCAGTTCACTTTTGACCTGCTGGAGCATGTAAAGCCCCATTCTTCTCAGATAGTCTCTCTTGTACTGTGGAAATGTTCTAAGCAGGTTATCCCAGCTACGAACCAGGGCATCCAAATGATCAGAATTTATGCCGGCTCCCATCAGACGTCACCCTTTTTATCAATCTCGTACTCGTTCTTATAGGCATCTAACATGTGGCAGGCAGTCACATAATAAACACCCACTGCATCACCATCATGGACTTCAACCAAATCTCCATCCTGCAATACAATGGGCTTGGGTGTGACCAGAACATATCGCACTGCATACTCTGCATGGGTCTCCTTTTGGTCTAATTGCTTCCAATACCGCTCTGTCAAAATAGCTGGAAATGTCACATGCATGGTTTCTACTATTTGTGGTCTGCCTGCCACACCAACACCGCTATCTATTCTGGAGGCAGAACACTTTGCCGGAGTGACTAGAGCCGATGTCACTTTGTCATACATCCGATTGTATGGGACAATAGCAGTTAAAAAGAGGTGCTGTGGCTGACTGCCTGTCCGGCGTAAAGCGTGGTGCAAATCCGGTGATGGGTGACGGACAATCAGTTCAGCCCCCCTTGCTCCAATGCCCACAGAGGAAAACAGGTTGGTTTTCTGGCTGAGTGTAATATCACTCCACAGCTTTTTTACTACTTGCCAGCTCCATACCCCAGGTTCTGTCTCCTGAAGCTCCAAAACCTCCAGTCTCTCGTTTAAACTGCCCACATCTACAAAGGCATCACTCACCGCTACCACACCTCCGTCAATTTCAGCTGGGTCAGGGTACGGCGAAACATTGGGTTATCATTGACCTGTGTAGCAGGCTCTTTGGTGTCTCGGTGATCCCACCAGTCCAGCACCATGGCATTGACACACAAATCATACTGTGCTGCTCTGGGTGTCCCTGCTTCCGGCTGTCGCACCCCTGCCTGCTCCATGTAGGCAACCGCTGACTGATAGAAGCTCTCCAGCAGGCTCATCACCTGCTCATCCTCTGCAAACTCCTCCAGACGGCAATAGGTGAGTAGTTGGGATTTACGCTCCTCATCCATAGCCCCACCTCCCATCAATCACCAATGGAACCAATTACATAGCCCTTATCTACAATCAAATTTCCACCCACTGTGGCATCTCCCAAAATCGTGAGCATTCGTTCCTCTGCCTTTGCAGATTCATCCACTCGCACTGTGAAGCTACCAAACAGACCGACTTCATAGTTCATGGGGTCTCCATACAAAATTTTGCTGTCCCCCACATCTTTGGCAAGGTCGTATGGCAGCACCATACCACCATCTTTGATAAAACCGGAATTTGGTGTACTGGGGTCTGGTGTAATCTCAAAAAGCCGACGTTTTTCATTGGTGCCACGTAGCTGTCCCAGTGCCTTCAGGTTTGCCTTCGTCAGCAGCAGTCTGGCACTGCCACCAATAAACTCATCCGAGCCATAGGCAAAGTACAGGGCATCCAGTGTGTTCACATCCAGTGCAGAGCCAAGGGCAGTTTCCGCAAAAATATTGGAGCCTGCTTTATTCTTTGCATTGGTCATTCCAAAAAAAGTGGGAGACATGGTATCATCTCCATTGATAATCAGTGTAGCCAGCTTGCGACGCATGGCACGCATTGCCATACCATAGATTTTCTCATAGTAGTTGGCAGGGGATAGACGGGAGATATTGCGGTCAATATAGCTGGTCACGCTCAGCTCGTATGGTTTGATTTCTGCAATCCCAAAGGTTGGGTCAGTAGATGTGGCACGGGCTGTACCGGCTACCTCGCTGATTTTACCTCCCTTTGCATCCAGTTCGCTGATGACATATGGCTCCTGAAATGTCCCCATGCCGGTCATATCCATCACTCGCACACGGTCAACAATGGAAGGCACCACATTGCCCACAGGGTCATGGATGGTGCTACCTGCTCCAGTGGGCTGGACAAGAGAGCCAGTGGCAAGTGTAATCTGATTATAGAGAAACTGCCTTACTTCATTGGCAGTAAACTCCACTTCTCTGCCCTTTCTCAAGTTTTCTCCTCGCTCCTGTGCCAAATCATTTGCCTCTGCTCCTGTGGGAGATGGGGTCATAAGTGCTGCCTTGTCCTGTTCAGCAATCAAATCCTGTACCGATTGAATTTCTTTGTTCAGGTTTCGCACCTGTTCCATAGCGGACTGATAGGTCTCCTGCTTTTTCCCTTCCAGAGCAGTTTCCGCTTCCTTCAGAAGAGTGTCACGCTGGTTCAGCAAATCATACAGCTTTTTCTTCATAATATCCTCCCTTAAAATCGGTTTTTTTCCAGTT
The DNA here is from genome assembly GCA_944385095.1 of uncultured Oscillospiraceae bacterium. GTDB lineage: Bacteria > Bacillota > Clostridia > Oscillospirales > Oscillospiraceae > Lawsonibacter. The sequence goes on along the minus strand of CALWVS010000030.1, from coordinate 6,721 downwards.
CCAGACGGGCTTGCAGTTGCCAGTCTGGTTCCTGTTCTGTTTGTGGCTGCTCCTGTGCCTTCATATAGGCTTTACGCAGAGCAGCCAAATCAGGCAGTCCAAAGGCATTCATCACATTGGCAGGGCTGATTGTGGATTCTTGTTCTGTAAAGAGAATGCCATCTACCAATCCTTTGTCCAGTGCATCCTGAGCAGTCAGCCACGTTTCTGCACTCATCATCCTCCTCAGCTCTGCCCTCTGGGTTTTCCCTTTCACCTTTAACTCATAGGCATTGAGAATGGATTCTCTTGTGGTGTCCAGCATCTGAATGCTACGCTGATGAGCCGTTTTGTCTCCTGCTGTCACAGTGGTAGGCAGATGAATCATCATCTGTGCCACTGGAGAAATTTCCACGCTGTCACAGCCAAGACACAGATAGCTTGCTGCACTGGCTGCCAAGCTCTGAATCTCTGCCCTTGTGGTAACAGAAGTATTTTTCAACAAAGTATAGATTTCCGCTCCGGCAAAGACGCTTCCTCCTGGACTATTCAGTTCCAGTACAAGCTCCTCATCGGCTGGGTTTTGTGCAATGGCATCTCGAATGGTCTGTGGAGAAAATGCTTTATAGCCAAAGTAATCATAAATCCACACATCTTCATCAGAAGCTACAATGCCATTGAGTGGTACTCGCATGGTCTAACCTCCTTTTGGGTTGTCATTTATTTGCCATTGTGAGAGCGGAGCAAAATTGAGGGACACCATCCGTTCATTTCCCCCTTCCACATCTGGCATATCTTCCAACCGCAATACATCATTGATAGAGAAAACACCAATCTCACGCATGGTTTTATACCATGCACTGCGTGCAGAATTGTCACCTCGCAGTTCTACCATCATATTCATCCGCAGTTCCAAGCCCCTTTTCTGCTCAGAGAAAAACAATAATTTGTAGGTCTGTTCCTCCTCATACTGGGTGACAATGGGGTGCAAGGTTCCCACCACATATTCAATGGCATTTTGCTCATTACTGCCATATGCCTGTTTTCCCTCCTGAAGCTTGTAGAGGGGCACACCAAAATACCGTGCAATATCTCGTATCGCTACCTCTTGACTCTCAATAAATTGTGCATCCCGATTGGTAGTAGAGATAGATTGATAGGTCAATCCATAGTCCAGAATGGCAAGTCGATGACTGTTCTTCGGTCCAGCGTGAATGCGTTCCCATTCCCGTCTCAACAGGTCTTTTCTTCCAATCAGTTGACCAGGATTCTTTGGGTCATCTACCACACCACTCAAATCTGCATCTGTTTTCAGTACACCACTGGGCTGTCCTCCATTTTCGTAGTAACTCAAATCATGCTGTTGTCTGGCTCGACTGGATGAAATGACCTCACTGGCACGTTGTAGTACAGACACCCCTTCCAGTCCATTGCGTGTGGCTCCCTTGTAATGGCACACATCTGCATTGGACAGGGTGAATGGCTCACCGCTATAAGGGTTGGTCACTGTGTAATAGATTGCCCCTGACATGGTGTGCCACGGATGCACCAGATTGCCAGGGATAGGAATTAACTCCTGTATGGCAGCAGTACGGGGATCACGTACCACCCAGTCATAGCCATTGCCATAGACAAGTCGGCTTGTTTCCAAGAGTTTTTTGCGGATAGATGGTGTCATTGCCTCATTGGGTCTGCCGTTCAGCTTCTCCAGCACTGGCAGGGCTACACGCTCTCTGGTATTTCTGTCCACACAGTAGGCAGGCAGCTTTGCCATAGAATCACTCAAAAGCTCAATACAGCGGTCTACTGCACTGAGTTTGCGTGCAAAGGTCTCGCTGGTCTCAGTACCATCTACTGGACACCCCACCGCCACCAGGTCAGCAGCCATCAAATTGGTGGGGCTTCTGACGGTGGGATAACGTGCCATTGCACGCAGTCCGTCACGAATGCTCATGCTTTTCCTCCTCCCATGCAGCTCAATACGCCACCTGCCAGAATCAACACACCGGCAGTGATCACCCCTGCTGGCAGATAAACCATCCCAGCACCCACAGAAACCAAGGTTGCCCCTGTCAGCAGACATATTTCTGTGGAATAGCTCCTGATTGCTTCTCGCAGTTCCTTCATGTTGCTCCTTCCTGTGTTCCAATAGAACACCTATAAACTAAAGTCTGGGTTCTCTAATGCAGTGGACAAGTCATTGGGGGCATGTTCCTTGTGTAGTGCCACAGCCATAGCAATCACCCAAGAGACTGTCATATCAATCCGCCCAATGCTTCGGTTTTTCATGGGTTTTATATTGCCATTGCCATCCACTGCACACCGAACATTGCCAAAGCACCACCGTGCAGCGGTGTTATGCTCATGGGCTAACTCCCTTGTTCGCAGGAGCCGCTCCAGCTCCTTCATGGATGGGGACAGTTCCTTCATGGTCTGGGGAATCTCCAATACATCTATCCCCTTGTCCATCAGCCGTTGTGTCAGGGTTCTGGACAAATAGGGGTCCACCCCCAAAGTGTTCAAGTTGAACGCTTTGTCACACAGGGAAATGGTGTCCTCCACCATGGTATAGTCCACCAAATCACCAGGGCAGAGGGTGAGAAACTCTGCCCTCGCCCAATCTCTGTATGGCACATGGTCACGCTGCTCTGCCTCCACTACTCCGTCCTCCGGTCTCCACGCCCAAAAGAGCGTAACCCAATGGTCTAGCCCTTGCTGGGGTGGAAATAATAGGGTAAATGCGGTTAAGTCAGTGGTGGTAGACAGGTCAAGCCCACCGTAACACCGCTTGCCAACCAGAAAATCTCTCACTGCCTGCCGCCTGCTGATAACATTGAGGGCTTGCCATTCCGACCGGTTGTACTGTGTCTTGTCGTACAGGGTAACAGGCAACCATCCCACTGATTTGGTGGAAATCCATTGATTGAGCCGCAACCAGCGGAACAGACGCTCCGCTGTTTCACTCTGCCTTGCTGACTTTGCCTCTGCCCGAAATTTCCGCAAGCTCAGGTTATTGCCCAGAGCCGGATTACAGGCACGCCATACGCTCTCATCCCATATGTTCAGTTCTGCCAACCTGTCGGGGTCATCCCCCGTCAGAATAGACAGCCCATACATAATAGGACACCAGGCAGGGTCATCCTCATCCAGTTCCCTCTCCGGTGTGCCAGCCCGCCATGCCAGAATCCGTCTGCATTTCTCATGGATTTCCCAGCCGATGCTGGTGCGGTCTGGATCATCCCCTGCGGTGGTCAACACAATCACTGCCTGCTGTCTGCGTGCTGCATCAGAGCCGGCAGTCAGCACATCCCATAACTTTCGGTTAGGCTGCGCATGCAACTCATCAATGATAATGGCAGAAAAGGAGTACCCATGTTTGGTCTCAGCATCGGCAGAGTAGACCTTTAGCACACCTCCATATTTGGTGTGAATCTCTCTCCGGCTGTCTCTCGCCCATGCGATGGGATTTCTGGCATCACTACCCAGACAGGTATGCTCCACCATGTATTTGGCACACTGGTAGATAATGTCTGCATTGTTCTTGTCTGCTGCAAAAATACCAACCTGTGGCACTCTCTCACCGTCCCACAAAAGATGGTGTAGCCCCAGTCCAGCCGCAAACTCACTTTTGCCGTTCTTCTTTGGGATTTCTTCATAGAGAAACCGCCGGAGACGCACCCAAGTACCGTCCTCATCCTGCACCTGAACCCCGTAGAACTGGCGGATTGCTTCTAATTCCCAATCAGCCAACTGGAAGGGCTTCCCTGCCCATTCATTTTGTCCAAAACAGAGCAGGGAAAAGAAGTCCACCACATCCTGCACCGCCTCTGGACTATACCGTACAACTGTGCCGTCCTCCGGCTTTGGGACAGTCACACCATCCGCAAAATACAGAGTTTCAGGCACGCTGCATCCGCTCCCTCATCATCTGTTCAAAAGGATTTTCCTCTGGCTTCCGGCTCTCAGGCAGCACCAACCGACAGCGTGAGGTGATGGTCAAGCCCAGATCATTGGCGCAGGCTCTGGCTTGTTTAAAGTATCTGTCCTGTATTTTGGTTGCCTCGGACAGCTCCTCTCCATCTCCATTTACCATTGCATTCTGAATGATAGGCAGCATGTCCGTATAGCCTGCCTGTGCCACTACATACCGCCCAATGGTATCGCTGTCCAGCGTTGCTGCTCCCATATCTGCCTTCAAAATCTCCCTTGCTAAGTCTCTGAATGCCTTCCGATATTCCTCCGGCAGCCATTTGGGAACTTTCATCGTCTTAGGCTTTGGCAGGTTGATTTCTTTGGCTGCTCGCTCTGCCTTTTCCGCTTTGGTCAGGTGCTTTCGCCCGTTCCCTTCCAGTACACTCAGTCTTTGTCTTGTTCCTGGCATGGTTCACCATCCCTTCCAATCAATTTTCGGTGGGGAAAAAATCCCACATCAATGGGTGCCTGCGGTCTTGACGCATTTGGTCAAAACTTTTTTGGCTGGGGGGACATGCCATCAAGGTCGCACCCATGCACGTCCCCACACGCACACGCCCAAAGCTACCAAGGTTCAGCGGCAATTTGCCCTCTGTTCCAGTGCCGTTTTTCGGTTATGACAACGCTTACACAGGCTTTGCAGGTTGCCTCTGTTTGTAAACTTTGCCCAGTCCCCTCGATGTGGCTGGATATGGTCAACCACCGTGGCTTTCACTCTACGTCCCAGTTTGCTGCACTCACAACAGAACGGCTGCTGGAGTAGCTGGGCAGGTCGCAAGTCAGCTGTCCAGATGGGCAGGCTGTACCAACTGTGCCATTGGGCTGATTCTTTCCGCTGTGCCTTTCTTGGCTTGTGGACCGAGCAGTACCCCTCACGGGTCAAGGCACTGCACCCACACCCAGGTTTTCTACAAGGTCTAAGCGGCTTGTGTGCCATGGGCTATCACCTCCTGACAAAAAGAAAAGTGCCAGAGCCAGCTCTCCCACCTTTCGGTGAAATCACTGGCTCTGGCACTGAATGCTCTGGCCCCTTGTGATAGTCAGGGTTAATTCTGTTTTACATTTTCGGCAATAGACAATCAGGTTCCTTGCCTCTGTGCTGTCGGTCACTCTCAGCAAACGCCTATCTCCACACTTTGGACATCTGACCCAACCAGCCACTGTTTCTATTTTACTACACTCCAACGCATTTTTCAATATTTGCACCTACTTTCTTATTAGAATGAAAGAAGATATACTTACCCCCAAGCCTGAAAAGAATAGAAAAGGTCTATTCTTTCTTCCTTTGCCGTCTTACCCGCTTTGTCTTTTTGGGTATTTCTGGCAACAAATATTTAATCCATGTAAACTCACCAAAGACTGTCATAACTGGTCCTTCTTTTGCAAGGATGATTGCTTCCGGCGGTGCAGTCAATGTGAGGTAGTCAGACACTGTTTCTGTCTCCACCACAGGTTTTGCAAGTCCCACCGATGGAGTCCATGTCCGTTCCCCTACTTTTGGGTGACCCCAATCTCTTGGTTCCTTGGTCAGATAGCTTGCCAAATCCTCATAAGTATAATCACGATGGAATTTCAAACGCCTGATTTCTACATTCTCACCATAAATCCAAAGCTGCCTGATTTCCTGTAAGTCTTTACCAGTTCCATTCAGTACTACATGGTGGTGGAGCCGTCCCCCTGGATGGTTCCCCTCCGTCACATAAATGTACTTCAATGTCTCTTTCCGTTTTTTTCTCTCTGCCCTCAATTTAGAAAGGAAAGAGCGGATACGCCTGACAGCCTTGGAGCGACTGTCAGGCAGGTGCTTATCATCATAGGTCAGAGTGAGATATACATCTCCATCTGAAAAGTTGGCTGCCAGGGTTCGCTCCAGCTTTTGGAATGAGGTTCTGGCATTGAGTTTTTCCCGTGCCAGTGAGCTGGTTTTCTGTTTCTGCTGTCTGACCTTTGGGCTGTCACTTGGAGAGGGCATAGAGTACAGAACAGCAGATACCAGTCTGCCACTTTTGACTCTCTTTATGGTTTTGCTCATAAGGTTCAAATCCCCTCCGCTTCCAGTGCCTCGCCCAACTTAATCCACACCCTGTCTGAGACTTTGATGCGATAAAAAAACAAATCTCTTAGAATATCCTCTCTAAATTCCTTATCCCCTTTTCCATATTTCTGAGCCAGACATGCAAAACTGGGTGCTCCAACTTTCTCTCTGTACTGTTGCAATTTTTCCAAAATGGCATCCTTTTCTTTGTGACTAACAGATTTGAGCAGTGAGACATCTCCTTTGGCTTTTCTCTCTTTTGCCAGTTGATTGACCACAGGAGAGGCACTGAGCATCTCTAGTTCCCAGCTTGCCCCTGCCGGAATAATACAAAGTCCCTGTTGTAAGGATTCAAGATAAAATTCTCTTAATTCCTTTAGCTGTTCTATGGACTGGTCACTATCTATCTTGATAAATAGCACTTCCTTTACTGCACCATTGTGAACCGTTGCATTGTCCATGTCTTATGTTCCCCTTTCTGCTTTTGTAAATCGTCAGTCTCTTGATGCTCATGCTCCAACAGTTTACACAGGGCTGCATAGACCTGCGGTGGCAGCTTGGACAGCTCTGTCCAGCTGACACCATTTAAGCCCCAACTGCCATCTGGATTCCAATAAGTTAAGTTCATTTCTTATCTTCCCTTTCATACTATTCAAATAACTACAGCAATTCCAATTAAGAATGCAAATATCCAGTCTCACGAAACCATGCAAAGATATCAGATAAAGAAATTAG
>CALWVS010000029.1 GCA_944385095.1 uncultured Oscillospiraceae bacterium | reverse complement strand
AACAGTGCAAGAGGTCTTGCAAGCGGACTGGCAAGAGGTCTGGCACTCACCGCAGCCACCCTTGGCAGCACTGGCTTTCAGAGTTGCACCGTTCAGGGTCTGAATGTGTTTCATGAGAAATTCCTCCTATCATTCAATTACTGTTCAGCCTATAGTGTACCATATCTTTCCCATAATTTCAATCTATCTTTTGCGTTTTTTCTTGGGTTTTCTCCCCAAAATTCCAATGATGGCACTGCCACAGCAGCAGGCAAGGATATTTTGAATGCAGCCGGTGTCCAGCAGTGCGCCGCCAAAGAGCACAGCCCCCAGGCACAGGAAGAAAAACACCGTACAAACACCCACGCCCAAACTCACCAGCAGCACCTGTTCCCGAAGCCCGTACACTGCCACCATACTCCCAATGATGGTACTGACAAGACAGGTACCCAGCACCACCTGCTGTTCCCATGTGGCTGGCACCAGCCCCCCTGACATGAGGGCAGCACACAGCAGGAGGCTCACTCCTGCCACCACCACAGCCACCACACCGCCTTTTAACATACGGAGCATCCAATCCATCCACAGCCTGTTTTCCTGTGTCTGTTGCTTCATTGCAAAAACCCTCCCTGCTGTCCATGTTCCTGAGAACACTGTATGCAGGGAGGGTTTTGTGTATGCCGATTTTGATTAACGGGTTGGCTCTGCCGTCTGGATATTGCGGCTGGAGATTGCCCACTTGGTCAACTCAATACGCACACGATCTGCGCCAGTTTCGATGACCACTGTATTCTCCTTGACTGCACATACAGTACCTGTGATGCCACCGATGCTGGTCACTTCATCTCCCACAGCCAGACTGTCACGGAGTGTCTGTGCATCCTTCTTGCGCTTATTCTCAGGGCGAATCATAAAGAAGTACAGCATGGCAAACATGACAACAACAAGAATAACACTGCTCAAAGCTTGGTCCATTGGTCGGTTCCCTCCAAAAAATCAGTTGGTTCAAAATAAACACTTGGGATATTATACTTGTTTTCCCCCTGTTTGACAAGGGGTTTTGTGGATTTTTTTCATTTTGTGGAACCACTTCCCTCATTTGCCTGTACTGGACGGTCCAGCCGACCAGAATACTGGGCACGGAATGCCTCAAAGGTGCCCTCATCGAGAGCCTGACGAATCCGTGCCATCAGCTCATTATAAAAATGCAGGTTGTGCATCACACAAAGCCGCATGGCAAGCATTTCCCCGGCAGTGAGCAGGTGGCGGATGTACGCCTTGGAGAAGGCACGGCAGGCAGGGCAGTCACAGGTCTCATCAATGGGGGTATTGTCCAGCTTAAATTTTTCATTTTTGATATTGATGGTGCCATTCCATGTGTACAGCTTGCCGTGTCTGGCATTGCGGGCTGGCATAACACAGTCGAAAAAGTCAATTCCCCGTGCCACTGCCTCAATGATGTTGGAAGGGGTTCCCACACCCATTAAATATCTGGGTTTTTCGGTGGGCATATAAGGTTCCACTGCATCAATCATTTCATACATCACTTCGGTAGGCTCTCCCACAGCCAGACCACCAATGGCAAAGCCGTCACAGTCCAGCTTGCGGATTTCCTCCATATGCCACTGGCGAATGTCTGCATAAGTGCCCCCCTGGTTGATGCCAAACAGCATCTGCCCTGGGTTCACACAGTCGGGCAGGGCATTGAGCCGCTTGTGTTCTGCCACACACCGCTCCAGCCAGCGGATGGTGCGCTCACAGGATTTCTGGACGTATTCTCTGGGAGCCGGATTTTCAATACATTCGTCAAATGCCATGGCAATATCACTGCCCAAATTGGACTGAATCTGCATGGACTCCTCTGGACCCATAAAAATACGCCGTCCGTCAATGTGAGAGGCAAAGGTCACGCCCTCCTCTTTGATTTTCCGCAGACCAGACAGGGAAAACACCTGAAAACCGCCGCTGTCTGTGAGCATGGGACCATCCCAGCGCATAAACTGGTGCAGCCCGCCCAGCTCTTTAATCACCTTGTCCCCCGGACGCAAATGCAGGTGGTAGGTATTGGACAGTTCCACCTGACAGCCGATTTCCTTCAAATCAAAGGCGGATACCGCCCCTTTGATGACCCCCTGTGTGCCCACATTCATAAACACCGGAGTCTGGACTGTGCCATGGGGACAGGTAAATACCCCACGTCTGGCACGCCCCTCCTGTTTCACTACTTCAAACACGTTTTCCAAAACTCCTTTTACTTCTGGCTCGTACCAGCATTATCTGGTCACAATTCTATATTTTTCAGGCAAATCTGGGTCCTGTTGCAGCATGGCAAAAATGCGTCGTACAGGTCCCTCTGGCTGATTTCTGCCAGCTTCCCACGCCTCCACTGTCTTTGCTGACACTCCAAGCACATCAGCAAACAACACCTGTGTCATACCCAAATCGGAGCGAATTTTTTTAATTTCCTCTGCACTGTAGGTATGGAGTGGCTCCACATACAGTTTTTCTGTGCGCAAAGTCCGCTTTCCCTCTGCATGTTCCAGAGCCTCGCTCAGTCCCTTCATCATGCCGTCATATACACTCATTTCTGATGCCTCCCTTCCAGTGCCTGTTCAATTCTGTCAATCATTTTTTTGATTTCGTTGCATTCCATCGGTGTCAGATTGTCCTTTTCACTTTTTGGGTATGCATAAATCAGATAAACTGTATCATAGACAACAAAATCCACATAAGTGACCCTTGCACTTCCACTTTTTCCCTTCCCCTCAAAGGCAAACCGCATTTTTCTCAAACGTCCGGTTCCCCTGATGACAGAGCCAATTTTGGGATTGTTCAAAATCTCCTGTTGTAGTCTGTTCAGGTCATTGTCATCCAGATGCATGGCTTTCCACTGCCGGTCAAACTCTGCTGTCATGACAAACTTTCGTTTCATGCAATCACTCCTGCCTGTCTCCTCTATTTTACCCTATTAAATAGGGTATGTCAATGGTCAGGCAGAAAAAGTTCGCAGGAACGTGCACCGACCTGCGAACCTCTGTTATTCTTTTTCCATGGGTGGTGACTGAATCAACATTGCATCTCCAAAGCTGAAAAAGCGGTACTTCTCTTTCACTGCCTCCTCATAGGCGTGGAGTACATGCTCTCTCCCTGCCAGTGCAGACACCAGCATAATCAAAGTAGACTGTGGCAAATGGAAATTGGTAATCAGCCCATCCAGCACTTTGAAGCGGTAGCCCGGGTAGATAAAAATATTGGTCCAGCCGGATTTTGCCTCCATGGTGCCGTCCTCATGGGCAAAGCTCTCAATGGTACGGCAAGAGGTGGTACCCACACAGATGACCCGTCCCCCCTGCTGTTTTGTCTCGTTGATGGTCTGTGCCGCTTCCTCTGAAATCATGCAGTATTCTGAGTGCATTTCATGTTCCAGAATGTCCTCTGCCTTCACTGGTCGGAAGGTACCAAGCCCCACATGGAGGGTCACATAGCACAGTTTCACCCCCATGTCCTGAATCTGCTGCAACAACTCTGGGGTAAAATGCAAACCAGCGGTGGGGGCAGCGGCAGAGCCGTTGATTTTGGAGTAGACGGTCTGATACCGCTCCTTGTCCTCCAGCTTCTCCCGAATGTAAGGTGGCAGGGGCATACTGCCCAGTTCCTCCAGCACTTCCAGAAAAATGCCCTCATAGTGGAACTTCACCAGCCGATTGCCGTCGGAAAGTTCCTGTTCCACTGTGGCAGTGAGTTTTCCCTCTCCAAAGGTCATTTTTGCCCCGGGCTTCAGCCTGCGACCGGGACGAACCAGACATTCCCACACGCCGTCCCCTTTTTCGGTGAGCAGCAGCACTTCACAGGCACCACCGCCGGGCAGTCTCTGCCCAATGAGACGGGCAGGCAGCACACGGGAGTTATTCAATACCAGACAGTCCCCTTTGCGCAAAAACTGGGGCAGTTCGTAGAAGTGGTGGTGCTCCAGTTCCCCTGTGGTCTTGTCCATCACCAGCAGACGGGAGGCATCCCGCCGCTCCAGTGGGGTCTGTGCAATCAGTTCTTCTGGTAAGTCAAAGTCAAAATCTGAGGTTTTCACGCTGTTTCTCCTTCTCTATTTTACCTGAGTTCCCGGGAAATAGAACTCCACAATCTGTTTATAAGTATAGCCCAAATTCACCATTGCCCATGCGCCATACTGGCTCATGCCCAACTGGTGCCCGTAGCCACTGCCGTGGAAGGTGTATGTTCCGTTGCTGACGGTCACTGTGGTTCCAGTGGGGTTATCCTGTTCTGGCTGTTGTGGTGTTTCTGGGGTCTGGGTGGTGGGCAACTGCTCCACCGTCCCTGTGCCGGAAATCACATAGCCGCTGTTTGTATCCAGTCCAGCCACCGTTCCACCACCACTGATGGTAAAGTAGCTGTCCCCCGTGTCCAGGGCATCCCCCCCATTGATGGGCAGGGAACTGGTCTGCTGGGTTTTCTGGTCGGTGTCAGTCTGCCCACCGGCTACTGTAAAGTGAATGGATGGCACACCAAAAATACTGCGCATCTTATCCGGTTTAAAGGTGTTACTCTGTCCATTTAAGTACCGCACCGTCAGTTTAATCACATTGCCCAAGTCGGAATAGGTCAGTTCCAGAGACTGCACCTGTGTTCCATTGCCATATCCATAGGATTGCAGCCGTTTGGTCAGCTCACTGGTGGTATAGGAGATATTCCAGGAGGAATAGGCATTTTTGGAGGCAATTTCTTTTTCATATGGGTCCACCACACCGCATAGATATGGATACTGGGACAGGGAGGAACCCCAGACATGGTAGACGCTCTCACTGGCTCCCCCGTGGCTGGAGGAGTAAAACGCCTCAATAATCTGGTTTCCATACCAGGCATACTGCCCGGCTGTCTCCTCTACTGCCCGGTCGGTGGTCTCGTTTGCCTGATAGGTGGGCACATTGGAGCCTGCTCCACAGTATACCTGACAGTCGGTGGTGGTGCACACATCAAAGTGGTATTTTCCATGTTTGGCGTTGAGAATATTGTTATAGGCGTAACTTCTGGCACAGATTGCCTGTGCTTTCAACGCCTCCAGAGACCAGTTGTTGCTCATCTCATAGGGAACCACCCCTTTGATGTAGCTCTCCAAATCCAGAATATTCACCACGGTTAAATTGCCGCCGTCAATGCGCTCATAGCGGAACCCACCTTCATAGCGGTAGCCTTTGAACCATGTTCTCACCGTACTGCTGCCGGTCACATCGGGCAAAATACCCAAAGACAGGTCTGCTCCTCCATCAAACTGAAAGAGAATCTGGGTAGAACCGGTTTGGGTCACATTGACCCCGTAGGCACTGGTCCCCACCACTGTACCGGACACAGTACCGGCTGCGATGGCTGCCTCCGCCTCCTCTTGGGTTGCATATGCTCCCACACGCACCTGAAAACTGCCGTCAATCCACGCCACAAAGCCCCCCAGCGGAGCTGCCGCCTGGGCTGCCTGTGTATAATCTGTATAATTTCCCGGAACCTGTATATGGTAGCATCCAATGACCTGCCCACCGTTGTTGGACGTGGCATAGCTGCTTCCATTCACCCAGATGTTCTGGGTTTTCAACATGGTCAGTTTTGTAGTAGATTGGTCGGTGCGTCCCAGCTCATGGAACTGTAAATTTGTGTCATAATACCCAAAACGGTAGCCAGCCCCAGCCCCTGTGTTGTTTTCCAGATTGGCAGTGGCAAGCGCACCACTGCCATAGGCAAGCCCCACACGAATGGGTTTTGTGATGGGTGTGGCAGCCCAGACTGAGGGCATCATCAGGCAAATTGCAAGAAGCAGTGCCACAAATTGCATGAGTTTCTTTGACATATTGTTCCCCATTTCTGTGAAATTCTCCATAGATGTTGCATTGACACAGGAAGGAATCCCATGCTATCATGAGTCTATCGTATACATATACATAAGTATGTCCCAACAGGACGGCTGGAAGGGTGAATCCACAGCCACCCCATGAGAGTGTCATCTGCCCTATTATATCGACTTTTTTCATGGTTGGCAACCTCTGTTTTCACTTTTCCCCACTTTGCGTGAAAGGATGGAATGAGACAATGAAACAGTATAAGGTAGGTGTCATTGGCGGCACTGGTATGGTGGGTCAGCGTTTTGTCACTTTGATGGAGCATCACCCCTGGTTCCAGCTCACTGCCATTGCAGCAAGCCCCCGCTCCGCTGGCAAAACTTATGAGGAGGCAGTTGCCAGTCGCTGGGCTATGAAAACCCCCATTCCAGAGGAGGCAAAATCTCTGGTGGTGCTGGATGCCGAGGCAGATGTAGAAAAGATTGCAGCTATGGTGGACTTTGTATTCTGCGCTGTGGATATGAAGAAAGAGGAAATCCGTGCACTGGAGGAGCGTTACGCCAAAGCCGAATGCCCCGTGGTGTCCAACAACTCTGCCCACCGCTGGACCGATGACGTGCCTATGGTAGTGCCTGAGCTGAACCCTGAGCATCTGGAAGTGATTCCTGCCCAGCGTCAGCGTCTGGGCACCCAGCGTGGCTTTATTGCAGTGAAATCCAACTGCTCCATCCAGAGCTACGCCCCTGCCCTCCATCCTCTGCTGAAGTTTGGCATTGAAAAAGCACTGGTTTGCACCTATCAGGCCATTTCCGGTGCTGGCAAAACCTTTGAGCGCTGGCCCGAGATGGTGGACAACCTGATTCCCTACATTGGCGGCGAGGAGGAGAAGTCCGAGCAGGAGCCTTTGAAGGTGTGGGGCAAGGTAGAAAACGGCAAAATTGTCAAGGCAGAAGGTCCTGCCATCACTGCCCAGTGTCTCCGTGTACCTGTGTCTGACGGGCACACCGCCGCTGTGTTTGTGTCTTTTGCAAACAAACCCTCTGAGGCAGAAATCAAGGAAATCTGGGCTTCCTTCCGTGGACGTGCTCAGGAGTTGGACTTGCCCTCTGCTCCCAAACAGTTCCTGCACTACTTTGAGGAGCCAGACCGCCCACAGGCAAAGCTGGACCGTGATTTGGAAGGCGGCATGGCAATTTCTCTGGGACGTCTACGCCCTGATACTCAGTATGACTACAAGTTTGTGGGACTGTCCCACAATACCCTCCGTGGTGCTGCCGGTGGTGCTGTGCTGCTGGCAGAGCTGCTGTGTGCAGAGGGCTATATTGAATCCAAATAAGGAGAAAGGGTGTTTTTTCCTATGTCAAGAACTCCTGTTTTCACTGGCAACTGTGTGGCACTGGCAACCCCCTTTGATGAAAACGGCAATATCAACTACGATGCCTTTGGTCGTCTCATTGACTCCCAGATTGAAGGTGGGGTCGATGCAGTCTGCGTGTGCGGCACCACTGGCGAATCTGCCACCATGAGCATTCGGGAACATGTGGCAGCGGTGGAATTTTGTGTCAAGCGTGTAAATCATCGTGTCAAGGTCATTGCAGGGGCAGGCAGTAACGACACCTCCGCCGCCGTGTACCTGTCCCTCCACGCCCAGGACTCCGGGGCAGATGCCCTGCTCCATGTGACCCCCTATTACAATAAGTGCAGCCAAACGGGACTGATGAAGCACTATGAGTACATTGCAGAGCGCACCGAACTGCCCATCATCCTCTACAATGTGCCCGGTCGTACTGGTGTTTCCTTCACTGCGGAAACCTATCAGGTGTTGTCCCAGAACCCCAAAATCAACGGGGTAAAGGAGGCAAGCGGCAATTTCTCTCTGTTGGCACACACCCGTTTCCTGTGCCCCGATGACTTCTATGTGTGGTCTGGCAACGATGACCAGGTAGTCCCCATGATGTCTCTGGGTGCCAAGGGTGTCATCTCCGTTGCCTCCAACATCATTCCACAGGTGATGACCAAAATGAGCCACCTGTGTCTCGAAAACGATTTCCAAGCCGCTTCCAAGCTGCAAATTGAGTATATGGACTTTATCGACGCTCTGTTCTGTGAGGTGAACCCCATCCCTGTGAAGGCTGCCCTGAACCTCATTGGGCTGGAAGCTGGTCCTCTGCGTCTGCCTCTGTGTGACATCTCCCCCAAAAATCTGGAGATTCTCAAAGCCAGCATGGCAGCCAAAAATCTCATTTAAGAGGTGTCCCCATGCCAAAGATTATCATTTCAGGTTGTAACGGGCATATGGGCAGAGTGGTGGAGAGCATCTGCAACGCTGACCCAGAGGTCACTGTGGTTGCTGGCTTTGATGTGCTGGGCAGTACCGACAAGGCATACCCTGTCTATTCCTCCCCTGCCCAGTTTCAGGGGGAAGCAGATGCGGTCATTGACTTTTCTTCCCCTGCTGCGCTGGATGGGCTGCTCACCTTTGCAACGGAGCGCAACATTCCTGTGATTTTAGCCACCACTGGCTACACACCGGAGCAGATTGCAAAAATTGGGGAAACTGCCTGTCATGTGCCTCTGTTCCGCTCTGCCAACATGTCACTGGGTATCAATGTACTGTTGTCCCTGGTGAAAAAGGCGGCTGCGGTGCTGGGCGATACCTATGACATTGAAATCGTAGAGCGGCACCACCGCCGGAAGGTGGACGCCCCCAGCGGCACCGCCTTAATGATTGCCGATGCTGCCGCCTCCACCTGCGGGCACGACACAGAATACGTGTTTGACCGTCACAGTGTCCGCAAACCCAGAGACAAAAAGGAAATCGGCATTTCTGCGGTCCGTGGCGGCACCATTGTAGGCGAACATGAGATTATTTTTGCCGGTCATGATGAAGTGATGGAAATCAAACATACCGCCCTGTCCCGTGACATTTTTGCACAGGGAGCCGTGGAGGCTGCCAAATTTATGGCAACCGTCAAAACCCCCGGGCTGTATGATATGAGCCATCTGGTGCAATAATAGCAAAAAAGCCGCTTCGATAGCGGCTTTTCTTTTTCCCAAATGAGAAAGGACGTGATTGTTTGTCAGATCAGTTCACCCGCACCCGTCTGCTGATTGGCATGGAACCACTGGAGCGCATTGCCGCCGCCCGTGTGGCTGTGTTTGGGGTAGGCGGTGTAGGCGGCTTCTGTGTGGAGGCACTGGCACGGGCAGGGGTGGGAACCCTCCACCTCTACGACGACGACACCGTATCAGAGAGCAACCTAAACCGCCAGCTTGTAGCCCTCCATTCCACCATTGGCAAACCCAAAGTAGAGGTGCTGTCAGAACGGGTTTTGGACATCAACCCCAACTGTCAGGTGAAGGGCATTCGCATGTTTTATTTGCCCCAAAATGCCGATACGGTGGACTTAACCCAGTATGACTATGTAGTAGACTGCATCGACACCGTATCGGCAAAGCTGGAACTGGTGAGCCGATGCACCGCCCTGCAAGTGCCTATCATCTCCTCTATGGGCTCCGGCAATAAATTAGACCCCACACAGTTTACCATCACCGACATCAGCAAAACACAGGGCTGCCCCCTTGCCCGTGTCATGCGGAAAGAGCTGCGGAAACGGGGGATTTCCCATCTGAAGGTGGTGTTTTCCCCCGAAGAATCCCGCTCCCCTGTCCAGCCCATTACACAGGAAGCCCCCACCGACCAGATTCACCGCCCCAACACTGCCACACGGCGGGACACCCCCGGCTCTATTTCTTTTGTCCCTGCCGCTGCCGGTCTGGTGCTGGCAAGTGGGGTATTGCGTGACTTGGGGCAATTCTGAACCATCAACCATACCCAAAACCCGAGAGAACAGCACCCCATAAAGGTGTATTGTTCTCTTTTATTTTGTTGTGAAACAGGGTCTAAACCTCCCTGTCTATCACTTCTATTTTGAAAATATCCTCTACTCCACCCAAATCGGTGAGCAGCACAATGGACACAAACTGCCCCTCTTTCAAGTCGGAAACAGAAATGGGCTGCCCATCCTGTTCAATCATCAGCCCATCATATAACCGGAATGTCTCTATTTGACAATCTGGTTCATAGTTACGTTCCACTGTCTCTACCGTCATTTTACTTTCTACTGGGGTGACATACTCTTGAATTTCTTTGATTTGGGCACAGATGGTATTTACATCTATTTGCCCCTCCTCATCGCCATCCAGTGCACGATACCCCATGCCAAACCCCATCACAAAACTGATTCCAATGGAGCACAACAAGAAAATCAGAATTGCAGCCAGTGCCACATGGAGCGGAGCAGGCATGGGCTTACGGGTGGGGGTTCCATTGGCTAACACCCGATTGATATGACGTTTATAAAGTTGATAATAGAGGATACAAAACGCAATGATAAGCAGAATCAGCCCCAAAACAACCCAAAGATACATTGGTAACATGGTATCATCCCCCTTTCTATATTCCAAAGGATTCCCTGAAGATATAATAATAACTTCTGGTCACTACAATGGTTCTGGTATCACTCATGGTTACGATAAATTTCATGGAAAGTGTGGGTGAAATTGCTTTCACCTTGTCTTTGGCAATCACCACCGAATGGCTCACACGCAGAAACTTTTCCGGGTCTAACAGGGCTTCTATTTTGTATAGCCGCTCTTTGAGTTGATAGGATTTGTTTTGGGTGAACACTTCCACCGAATGCCCAAAAGCCTCAATGGAGACAATCTCCTGAATAGAAAGAAAAACCTGTTGATTGGTTTTCAATTCTTTCACCAGAAGGGTATCCAAATAGCGGTTGCTTTCACTTAATACCAAATCAGCCGTTTCTTCTATTTCAATTCCATGTGCCAGCAGGGCATTTTTGATTTCATCATAACGGTCTTGACTGACAGATAACTTTACCTTCAAGCTGTTTCCCCCTTTTCTGTGTACCACCAGTATACTGAGGCTATCATCCATTTTCAATCCATCGGGCATGGTTTACAGATATAGAGACACAGATTGCACCACCAAACAAAAAACAGCCCCATGGCACCCCATGAGGCTGTATGTAAACTCTCTATCCACTCAGAAATCGACTCTGCGGCTTACTGTTCCAGTGTTTTCTTCCCTCTGCTCATCAGCTGAATGAGTGCAATGGTCAGCTTCCAAAGCAGCCAGCCCGCCAGAAACAGCACAACTCCAATCAAAATAGAAATGGGGAGGAATACGATTGCGTTGGCAGAATAATTCCCAATGGTAAAGCCAATCCATGGCATGTCAAATCCCAACAAAAAGGCAAGCAATTTTATCACGCCGGCAATGGGGCAAATGATACCACTCCCCATAAAAGCAATGGCACAAATACTGGTAACGGGTAAAATACACACACCGCCCATACCTGCCAGACTGTAAAACGCAATAATTGCACTCAATCTGCGCCAGTTGAACCCTCTGCTTTTGGTAATGGATTCATCCAAATAGGCTTTTGCCAATTCTTTTGGATTCCCCAACCGCTCTATAATCTGTTCTGGGGAATTGCCATTTCCCAGCAGCTCCAGCATTTCACTTTTGATTTCTTTCACAATGTCCACACGCTCAGACACAACCAGCGGCTTCAAATATCGGTCAACTTTTTCAAGATACCCATTTAGAGATTTTTCCAGTTCCATAGTCTTACC
Source organism: uncultured Oscillospiraceae bacterium (assembly GCA_944385095.1). Taxonomy (GTDB): domain Bacteria; phylum Bacillota; class Clostridia; order Oscillospirales; family Oscillospiraceae; genus Lawsonibacter. Next base: position 8,170 of record CALWVS010000029.1, on the reverse strand, counting down.
CTCCTTTGATTTCATCAATGGCTTTTAACAGATGGTCCCATTCCTCAGACATTGCAGAACTATATTCCAGTCCTTTCTCTGTCACAGAATAATATTTTCGTGGTGGCAGCCCCTCTGTGCTCTCCTGCCATGAGGAGGAAATATACCCCTCTTTTAACAATCTTCTCAACAGTGGGTAGATGGTATTTTCTTTTGCCGTTAAAATGGGATACTGTTCCAATGTGGTAATCATTTCATATCCATAGGATGGTCGCTGTTTGAGCATCAGCAAAATGCAAAATTCCAGAGTTCCTCTCTTAATTTGAGATTTCCAATCATCCAGATTCATATACTGTACCTCCTGTATATACATCGTACCACACAGTATATCCAATGTCAACAGTATTTTATGTGCCTGCCCAAACAAAAAACAGCCCTATGGCATATCCCATAAGGCTGTATGTTAAATTCTCTTTTCCTGTTTATGGTTCTCTTTCTTCTGCAAACGCATCTTTCATAATATTGTTTTGCAGATATGCAAAAAAGGTATCATACTCTGACTGTGAAATTGCCACAGGGCTGCTCATAACCACCAATTCATGCCCCTGATTCCCTCTATGGTATGGGGGATGGATATGGGGATATGGATTTTCCACAAATCCGCACCGCTCATAAAATCCTTTTCTTCGTATGGAAATGTCATCCACTGGCGGGTCAATTTCCAGAATCTGCGTGTTTCCCTTCTCTTGCAAAAGAGCCAATACTCTTTGACCATATCGCTTATTTCGCATCTCAGGCAATATACAAAAATGTTCAATATAGCGTAACCCTGCAAATTCCCAATAGAGCACCAGTCCTATAAACACATCTCCATCATAAATCAAATCGAAATGGTATGCGTCATCGTGCAAAATGGCAGCTTGAGAAGGTGCTTCCCGTTGTTCATGGTAGGGAAAACTGTGTTGATACAGTTCCAAAGCACGCTGATACATGGGGTGCGTCTGGTTTGTCACACGTTCAAAATGCAAAATCATCACCTTTTTCATTGGAATTTCTGGTATGGGCTTCCTCTATCCCACTATGACAACGGTTTCAGGTATGTTCCAGGAATGGCATCAGACAGCCACACCGTTTCATTGCCCAAATAAAAGACAATCCCGTCTTTCCACGCCTTTTTTGCATCTACCACCAAAATACAGGGCTGTTTGTCCCGTCTGCGCCCCACTGCCAGTGCGGTTTCTACATCCTGTGACAGGTGGACATACTGCCGGTTTTTGGGCTGTAACCCCTGTTGGAGAATGGTAGAAACCCACTTTCTGGCTGTGCCGTGGTACAGAACTTCTGGGGGCTGGGCTGGCTCTTTGTGAATTTTCACCGACACAGAATGCCCATAATATGCCCTGATTTTTCCGTCTCTCAGCTCATGCCGCTTTTTCTCGGAAGTCTCAATCACCCTGTGCAAATCGGCTTCCTGTACATCCTTCCACTGCTCCGTTTGGTGCAAACAGTCCAGAAGCTGTTCCACACTGACCCAGCCCTCCTCGTCCAGTTCCAGCCCATATTCCCATGGGGCATGGCGCAGCGCATAGGAGAGTTCCTTACTGAGTTTGGTATCGTTCATATCCATTCCCTGCCTTTCTATGCCCAGTCTACCAAATCTGTCAGGCAAACACAACCCAAAAGGAAAATAAAACGCTGTTCCCCACAGGGAGGAACAGCAAAACGGATTTCTATTTATTTGGTGCCAAAAATGCGGTCGCCTGCATCACCCAGTCCAGGCACAATATAGCCGTGGTCATTGAGCTTTTCATCCACCCCAGCTACATAAATATCTACATCAGGGTGAGCATCCCGCACTGCCTGAATCCCCTCAGGTGCGGCCAGAATGTTCATCAATTTGATGTGCTTACAGCCATAGTTTTTCATAAACTGGATGGCTGCCACCGCAGAGCCGCCAGTTGCCAGCATGGGGTCAAGCACGATGATGTCACGGTCTGCAATGTCACTGGGCATTTTGCAGTAGTATTCCACAGGAGCCAGTGTCTCTGGGTCTCTGTAAAGTCCAATATGCCCCACTTTGGCAGAGGGAATCAGGGTCAGAATCCCTTCCACCATGCCCAGACCAGCCCGTAAAATCGGCACAATGGCAAGTTTCTTTCCTGCCAATACCTTGAAGGTACCAGTTGCCACAGGGGTTTTGATTTCTACTTCCTGTGTGGGCAAATCTCTGGTTGCCTCATAACACTCCAGTGTGGCAATTTCAGAGACAATTTCCCGAAATTCCTTCACCCCTGTTTTCTCATCTCTGAGAATGCTGAGCTTATGCTGAAGCAGTGGATGGTCCAAAATATGTACTTTACTATCAAACATGACACAAAACTCCTTTATTGTTCCATTTTTTTCTGTGCCTCTAAGCGTTCCAGCCGTTCACGCTCCGCTTGGGACAGGCGGTGATAGACAGGAATCAGGGCATCACTTTCACACAGTTTCCCATGGGCAATGTGCCCCAGAGCTGCCTTTGCCACACCCCACGCACTTTGCATACGCAGAATATCTGGTGCAAGTTCTGCCTCAATCCCCTGCTCTCGTAGGCTATTATAGCATAGTTGCGCCCCATCTCCAACGATTATTTTTCTCTTTTTCACATTTTTTAATGCTTCCCCCAGCTCTGCCAATGAAATGGCACGGTCTGGGGACAGTCTATGCAGTTCTCCCTGTGCAGTTTCAAACAGGGCATTGTAGACCTGTTTTCTTCTGGCATCCATAGCACAGACAATCACAGCATCCTGTTCATGGGCAAGCTGCCACGCCATAGACTCCAGCGTAGAGCAGGCGGCACAGGGTTTGTTTTTCGCCCATGCCAGCCCTTTGGCAGTGGCAACCCCAATTCTCAATCCAGTAAAGGAGCCGGGACCCACTGCAACGGCAATCACATCCACATCGTCCAAAGTATGTTCACAGTTTTGGAGCAAACTTTCCACCATGGGAAGCAGGGTCCGGCTATGGGTCAGCCCGCTGTTCTGGGTGGATTGAGCAATCAGCCCAGCCTCTCCCCACAGAGCCACAGAGCAAGCTGTTGCAGAGGACTCCAGTGCTAAAATATTCATTCTGTCAACCGTCCTTTTCCTCAAGTTCTGGTACATTTCGTATGGTAATCAGCCGCTGTTCCTCCCTGTCTCCCTGTCGGATTTCCACCCAAATGGGTTCTTCCTCCAGCATATCTTCCATTCTCTCACTCCACTCCACAGCGCACACACCGCCCCGTTGCAGGTAGTCCTCCCAGCCGATGTCAAACAGTTCTTCTGCACTGTACAGCCGATATAAGTCAAAGTGGAACAGGGGCAGCCGTCCCCCCTCATGTTCATCCACAATGGTAAAAGTGGGGCTGGTGATGCGCTCCGCAATCCCTAACCCCTGGGCAACCCCCCTGGTGAATGCAGTTTTTCCTGCCCCCAAATCCCCTGTATAGGCAATCACATCCCCTGCTTTCAGGTACTGTGCCAGTTTTCGCCCCAGTTCCTCGGTTTCCTGTACACTATTTGACTGATATTCCATCGTATCCTGTTCCTCTCGTCTATAACTTTCTCTCTATTATAGCACAGAGATGGTTTACCTTTCTACAAAAAAGTGATAAAATATAGTGCCACACCAAAGAAAGCGAGGCGACTGTGTGAAAGGTCTATCATCCCCCCTTCAGGAATTCTTCAAAAAAGGAGACGTTTTACTGCTGCTCCTCTGTCTGTTCGCCAGCGGATATGGCATTCTGCTCATTTTCTCCGCCACCCGCTCCTCTCAAAATGATCGAGAGGTCATCATTCAATGTATTGCCGTCCTTTTGGGCGTATTGATTTACTTTCTGTTGACATTTGTAGATTTTCAACTATTTGTAGAAAAAAACTGGAAATGGCTGTTTGGCTTTAGTGTTGTGTTCATTTTATTGCTGCTCACCCCTTTCGGCAAAACCATCGGCGGAAACCGGAACTGGCTCAGTTTTCCCTTTCTGCCTGTGAATATCCAGCCCAATGAGGTGGTGAAAATCCCCTTTATTTTGCTTCTCTCCCTGCAAATCACCAAAATACAACAGGATGGACGGGACATCAGTTCCTTTCCGGCTCTCATTCAAATGGGCGGATTCACTGCCTTTATGTTGGGGCTGATTGCTGGTATCTGCGGTGATATGGGTATGTGCGTGGTCTACTCGTTTATTTTCATTGTGACCATGTGGAGTGCCGGTGTAAAGGTACGCTGGTTTGTACTGGGGATTTCCGCCATTGTGATTGGATTTTTGGTGGTCTGGTTTCTTATTCTCCCCAACACAGAGGCGTGGGACTCCCTGTATCTGGTGAAACGCTTTCGGGTGCTGTTTGACCACAACTACGACCCACAGGGTATCGGCTTCCAGCAGACCCGTTCCATTCTTGCCATTGGCTCCGGTCAGATTTTTGGAAAGGGCTTTTTACAGGGCAATATGACCCAATCCACCTATGAATCCACCTTGCCAGCCCGTGACACCGACTTTATTTTTGCCGTATGTGGGGAAGAATTTGGCATGGTAGGCTGCCTTTTGCTCCTGCTCATTCTGTCTCTCATCATTCTGCGGTGTATGTGGGTGTCCAGACATGCCAACTCCCCGTTTTATTCCTATGTATCTATGGGAATGGCTGGTATGCTGATTGTACAGATTGCCGCCAATGTGGGAATGTGCCTCTTTGTATTCCCTGTGATGGGTTTGACCCTGCCATTTATCAGCTACGGCGGTTCTTCTATCATCACACTATATGCCGCAATGGGGATTGTGTCCAGTGCAAAGGCACGCACTTTGCCAAGCTGGCTCCGAGACCGCAACCACCCCTCCTATTGACAGAAAAAAGACAGCGTATTTTACACGCTGTCTCTTTTTTTATGGTTTTTGGGATATTCCAGCCCTCTGCCAATGAGCATTGCCACCGCATACACCAACAAATAATATACACTGTCCATCCCATAGGAAAACAGCCCTGCCACCACCATAAAAATGGCACCCAGAAGGGCAAGGGATGGCACCACAAACCGCCGGAACCCTGTCTCCTCTTTGCAGGTCTGCATAAAGCGGAGATAAATGGGGATATACATGGCATACAGGGTAATGACAGGAATTTCTGAGGAATCAAACCGGAAGGGACCCAGCGCATTGAGCAGTGTTCCAAAGTAAAAATAGGCTCCCCAGAAGGCACACATGAGAAGCCCTGCTGCCGCTGCATTGTTGGGCATATTGGTATACTTGTCCACCTGCCCCATCATTTCAGGGTTGGGACCTCTCTTTCGTACAGAAATGGCATAAAACCCACGGGTACAAGCCATCATCAACCCGTTACAGGTACCCAGACAGGACAGCACCACAAACACAAACAGCCCTGTGCCTGCCACATGACCAAAAATGGCAGAGTAGGCAAGCCGTGCTCCCTGCTCCCCGTTTTCCATCATCACGGCATTGGGCACTGCTCCGGCAATCCCCACATAATAGAGCAAATAAATAATAGTAATGGCACCCACGCCAAAAATCAGAGCCAGCGGCAAGTTGCGCTTTGCATTTTTGATTTCTGCGTTGATGGTAGTGGCAATCACCCACCCCTCATAGGCAAAGGAAGTGGCAGCCAATGCGGTAAACAGGGGGTATTTGGAAATATCTCCTGCCACTACTGCAGTGAAATTTTCCACAATCAGCCCGGAGCGCAGCCCAGCAATGGTTCCAATCACGCCCATAAGCAAAATGGGAATCAGTTTGATGACGGTCAAAGATACCTGAAAATGCCCAGCCAGTTTGGGGGCTGTGGCGTTGATAAAGTAGACCAGCACCATATAAAACAGGGTAATGGTCATGCACTGCCCACCTACAATGTCATAGCCCAATAACACACAGGTATAGCGTGCAGACACCCAACACAGGGTACTGGTGAGACAGGGGAAGTACACTGCAGACATAAACCAGCCCAGATAATAGGCGTACCGGCTGCCCACAGTGGCTTCTGCATAGTCCACTGCGCCCCCCACATGTTCATATCGGGTTGCCATAATGGCAAAGGCGCAGGCACTGGCAATGGCGATACAGCCGCCCAGAAGCCAGGCAAGCATCCCCGTTTTTAAATCACCGCCTGTGGCAGTGAGGATTTTTTCTGCTTTAAAAAAGATACCGCTGCCAATGACAATGCCAATTACCATAGCGACAGCAGTGGGAAGTCCATATTTTTTGGTCAAATGTTCCCCCATAACAGGCTCCTTTCCATAATTCAATGCTGTAAAGCGATGTTGTATATACAGCCCTATTATACACGATAAAACCTACTTTGAAAAGATGTTTTTCCAGATTCCAAAAATTTTCGAGGAAACCAGAGGGCATTCTTGCATCTTTACGCAAATATTTGTATAATAGAGGAATCATTTGACACACATCTGTGTGATACTTGGAAAGTGAGGAACAACTGTATGGATTATGCAAAGGAGTCTCTCCGTCTCCACGGGGAGTGGAAGGGAAAAATTGAAGTGATTGCCAAAGTCCCCACCGACAGCAAGGACGCTCTGTCCCTTGCCTACACTCCCGGTGTGGCGCAGCCCTGTCTGGAAATTCAGAAGGACCCCCAGAAAAGCTATGAACTGACCAGACGACACAACATGTGTGCCGTCATCACAGACGGTTCTGCGGTGCTGGGACTGGGTGACATTGGACCAGAGGCAGGTATGCCAGTGATGGAAGGAAAATGTGTGCTGTTCAAAGCCTTTGGCGGTGTGGATGCCTTCCCCATCTGCGTGAAAACCAAGGATGTGGACGAATTTGTTCAGACAGTCTACAACATTTCCGGCTCCTTTGGCGGTATCAACTTAGAGGACATCGCCGCTCCCCGCTGCTTTGAAATTGAGCGGAAACTGAAAGAAAAGTGTGATATTCCTGTATTCCACGACGACCAGCACGGCACCGCCATCATTGCCCTTGCCGGTCTGACCAACGCCCTGAAGGTGGTGGGAAAGCAGAAAGAAAACGTAAAAATTGTCATTTCCGGTGCTGGCTCCGCTGCCATTTCCATCACAAAGCTGTTACTATCCGATGGATTCCAGCACATCACCCTCTGTGACAAGTTTGGACCTCTGTATGACGGCAACGAACAGATGAACTGGGCACAGCAGGAGATTGCCAAAGTGACCAATCTGGACAAAAAGACAGGGACACTGGCTGATCTTCTGGTAGGTGCAGATGTATTTATTGGTGTCTCTGCCCCCAATCTGGTGACAACGGACATGGTAAAAACCATGAATCGGGATGCCATTGTGTTTGCCTGTGCCAACCCAACCCCTGAAATTTTCCCAGAGGATGCCAAGGCAGGAGGAGCCAAGGTGGTTTCCACAGGGCGCAGCGACTACCCCAACCAGATTAACAATGTACTGGCATTCCCCGGGATTTTCCGTGGTGCCTTTGATGTACGGGCAAGCGACATCAACGAGGAGATGAAGATTGCCGCTGCCAGAGCATTGGCTGGTCTGATTTCTGATGAGGAACTCAACGAGAACTACATCATTCCACAGGCATTTGACCCAAGAGTAGGTCCAGCCGTTGCCAAGGCAGTGGCAGAAGCTGCAATCAAAAGCGGCGTCGCCCGCCTACTTTCTTTGTAAAGACCTACTTTCTTTTAAAAAAGAAAGTAGGCAAAGAAAATTTTATAAGGTCTCTGAGGGTATATTATTTGTTACTGACAATTTCAGCGACTTTTCAACCCTGTGCTCTTGGAAACCGCAATGTTGTTCTTTTGAAATGTGTCGGTGATGGCTACACTTAAAGTTCTTTTTGCCTACTTTTTCTTTCACTCACTTTCTTTTAAAAAAGAAAGTAAGCAAAGAAAATTTCATAAGGTCTCTGAAGGTATATTATTTGTTACTGACAATTCCAGCGACTTTTCAACTCTATACTTTTAGGAACTCCAACCTCGTTCTCAAAAAAATCGGGCAGTCATTCTTTTTTTGAATGGCTGCCCCTTACTTTCTTTTAAAAAAGAAAGTAAGCAAAGAAAATTTCATAAGGTCTCTGAGGGTACATTTTTGTTGCTGACAGTCTCAGCGACTTTTCTACCAATACTCTTGGAAAACAGAACCTTATTCCCTCAAAAAATCTTGGTGATGGCTACACCTGAAGTTCTTTTTGCCTACTTTTTCTTTCACCCACTTT
>CALWVS010000028.1 GCA_944385095.1 uncultured Oscillospiraceae bacterium | reverse complement strand
CAGGGAGTTCCTGTCACTGTCCCACTTGCAGCATCACCAGTAAAACTACCATCCCCATTTCTGGGTGCTTCTTTCTTTAAGGTCACGCTTCCTCTAGTTGGATTTCCAGGACAAGTGCACACTCCAAATGTTGTAACATTGATATCTGCCCCTTCTGTTCCTCCCTTGCAGTCTTGCTTATGTACAATCGGTTTTTTCATAGTATATACGCCATGACAGCGTGGGAGATTCAGTCGCCGGCAATGGGAACCATATTGGCATTTTAGCAATGCTCCCCGAACTACATAAGCCTCTGGTGTTTGCTGATGCTCTGCCTGGTATGCTGCCATTTGTCTTAGCACTTCTTCATCGTTTTCATTTGATGTAGCTACACTATTTGCTGTCTGTTCTTCCACAGACCGAGCAATTTCTTTCGCAGTAACATTTGTACCTTCTTTCTGCATTTGGGTTGCCATAGCCTCATACATCTGCTGCTCCACTTCCTGCTCTGATGGTACATAGGCATTATTGTCCATCAGTCATTCCTCCTATCTGCTGGCTCTGTTTCCATTGGGGTAACTTTAATCCCTCTAACCCCTCGCTTCAGTATGCTCTCCAGCACATCCAACCGAACTACTGTATAGAAATGAGATAAATCTGAAATGTGAAAAATTCCTTCTGTCCCCACTTTAGATAAATTCAAGATCCCCTTCCTTAGTTCACTTTTATCTGGTGATAGGATACTTTTCTCCGACAAACATTCCAGATGAGGTAAAATTGGGAGATAATAGGTCTGCTTTTTTCTATTTTCTGTATCTAAGAGAATAACCTGTTTTGATACAATTTGGGGTTCATAAATTTTTACTACATCCATACATTTTTTAGAAATTAGCAAAAATGGGAACTCTATAATATCAACAAAGGTCATATAGGTATTTGGTACAACATGTAGAATGGAGCGTGCAGGGATCTGGTGCGACTTCCCTGGCATAATATGTTCAAGCGAAATACTTTTCCACTCTGAGATTACTGGCGCATCTGTATACAGTGGATCACTTTCCAGTAAAAAATAGTTCATGTCTCCAACCTCCAAGTATAAAAAGGTTGCTGTTTTTCCATATAAGTACCCACCATAAACTGAACTTCTGTCGCTAACATTGCTGGACTTTCAGACATCACATGAGTACAAAATGGAATTGCTATCTTTAACACCTCTATCGCAAATGCATAATAGTTGAGTAGATAGGCTCTTTCCAGTTCTTTCAATTCATATTCCTGCACTCTTATCATTGTTTTTTTTACTGCTGTAGAAACAGCATCCATATCCAGTCCAGTGCCATATAAAATATTTTGGAAATCCCATTCAGATGAAGCTTCGTTTTCATCAATAAAAAAACGTTCATCCCATGCATCCACACGTATGGCATAGTGATTCAAAAGAAGATTACTGTTCAGAAAAGAAAAACTGATATAGTTCAATGGTCCTTTTTTCTCTACATTCTGCCAGTGCGCTGCTGCTTGTAACACCGTTTTCAATGCCTCAGTAATATTGTTTATTATATGTTCTTTTTGACTCTCCAGCAAAACAACCATTTCTTTGATATCATTGACAAAGCATTTCTGAAATGTATCCAGCGCAAGGATTGCCATCTGCTCTATTCGTTCCATATGTAAGCCCTCTTCATTCTATATGTACCTGAGCCCCATTCAGATGAATGTCATCTTTTAAGGTAAGACTTGTCTCTCCTTGTGCCAATGTGATAGAGTCTTGCCCAACAACCTCTGTTGACTGCTCCAAGCTAGCAATCTGTATCTCTTCTTTTGCCTCAATTGTAATTGCCTTATCACTACTGATTCTAATTCCCTCATCATCCAATATCTCCACTGTCATTCCCTTATTATTGGTCAAACGGAGCATAGAAGGTGTAAATAGGATCTCTTTTCCATACTTACTTTTCAGTGATTTATTGTCTGGTGTACTACGTGCCTCTCCAGTGGTTTCTAAATGAACAGCACTAATGATATATGCATCTTTTTCTTTTTCATTTGGTAAATAAAGACGCACAGAATCCCCTTCTTCTGGCATACAATACCATCCTGTACCATCCGGTGAAGAGTAGACAGTTGAATAAAGGAACCACTTTCGGTTGCTTTGAATTCCATCTGCCAAAATATTAACTTGAACAGTGTCTTTTGCAACCCCAGAGATATTTGCCTCCAACGAGGCGCCGATCATGCGCTCATTGTACTGCTTAATGGTCTGGAGTGCAGCCTTGGAGCGCAACTTATAGTGGTGAACCAGTTCCCAACCCTCCAGATTGCTCTCAATCTCATAGATGTAATATGTCTGTCCCTGAAAAGGAAAACTGTCTCCGATCTCATAAACATTTCGACTTTCTATCTCCAAGCAAAGAGCATCTGTCTCAATCAGTGACAGAACTTTATTTTTTGTTTTTGTTAGATAATCTTCTGCATCTTTTCGTATGGTATAGGTACTTTTGGATAGCTCTATATTCTTCTTTCCATCTGGAAATCCAAAGTAATAATGAATTCCTCTGGTACGATATGCTGGAACAACTACACTATTAAAGTGGCTAGCCATACGGCGAGCAAATTCCCAGTCTGTTTCGTGATATTGTACTACCAAATCCCCTATGGTGCTTCCTTCCCCAATCACCATTGCATGTCCAGCATCCTGATACGATATCTCATTATAACTCAAAATTTCGTTATAGGTGGTATTGGCATCTTGAAAAACTCGTATGTGTCTCTCTAAATCCTCATAGTAACTACCACTTACAGCATGTACAGTGAGACTGCATAGATCTCCTTCCCGATGAATCTGAAGATTTTTTACAACACCACAGCACAGAACATACTCTGTTCCATCTTCACCAATCATCAACAACTCAACCTGGGTATTCTCCATCCCAATATGAATAAAATTTTCTTCATTTTCCGCTTTGATTAACCCACAATATTCAAAATACATATGGTCATTAACACACTTTCTGATGTGGCACGATAATGTATCCGATATGTGGAAAGGTTCTAACTTTAAGCTATAATCTCGCATAACCTTTCATCTCATCCTTCCTTATCTTTATCTGCAATCAACTTTTCCGTTCTATCTTGAATTGAGCGTATCACTTGAAATGTAGCCTCTTTCCAATTTTCCATATCTTTGATTGCACAATTAAAAATTCCATGCATAAGTTTCCCGTCAATAGAAGTCAGGAATATAATATAATAAATCTGGGTATCAATCCCATGCCCCTTAAATTCAAACCAGCTCAACATACTCTTTCCCAATGGCTCTGTGCCACTTTCATAAAAAATATTAGCTGGGTTAACCTTTTTCAATATTGCCTTCATGCCATTGGCTGCTGACTCCATCTGTTCTGGCTTAATCCCCTGATCAAAAAGATTAAACGCAAAATTGGTGCTGCCAAGCAGGTCAGTTTTGATAATTTGAGGACGCTGTTCTGATGGATACTTAATTTTTGCAATTTTCTGCGGCATATCTACAAAGGATATAGGAAGTAGGAGCATCATCTTCCCTTGAAAAAGAGTAGTCTCCTGAAACTCAATTTTTTCTCCGTTCACTATGAGTCCATCTTTTCGGATATCAAGGTTTCTTTGTGCTTCTTTCCGCCGTGCCTCTATAATTTTCTCATCTAAGAAATCCATGTTGCCATCTCCTTTTTAATGAATGTAGCTATTTTTGCATAAGTATCAAGACTCATCTATGCAATGTTGTAGATGAGTCTTTACGTTTTCTATGCTAGATAGTACACAAATCCTTTCGTTTATCAGCCCCTTTGATATGACATCAATCGTCCCTCCCATCAATCCAACATAATACTCCAGGTTTTTCGTTTCTCGGCTCTCTCCTTTCCCTTCCCTTTCCATTGTTTGAGACAGGAAAGCAGTCCTTGATACAGCTGAATATTGGAACTACAAGAAAAATCTGTTCCCAGTTTAGAGTGAATATATGCTTCCAACGCCTCTGCCTGCACAGGTTCTCTGGAAGAAAGCAACATCATACAAAACATGGCATCTGTTCCTTCTGCACCTGCTGACAATGCCTCTTGTGCAAAGTGTATTGTGATTTCAGGCGAAAGTGTAGCTCGAGCCATACCACAGAATTTGGAGTAAATGGTGTTCAATGTATCATACTCTGTTTCTCGATCCGCAAAGCTGGTGTAGGTGTACCTTAACCTTGCCCCTGGCTGAAGTTTAAATCGGCAAAGTTCAAAAAATCTCTTTTCCATGGCTGGTCCATCCGTGAACATCAGTTCCATCTCACGGGTGATAAAAGAATCCATCTCCACTTGGTCATGGAACACTAAATTTAGAACCCGAGTGGTGTTGGTTGGAACATAGGATATCAGTTGAGGTTTCTGAATGAGATAGAGCTCCCCTTCATAGCGGATTACACCTGGATTCACCACAATACTGTCCTCTGTTGTGGTAAGAGTGCATCCACTCACAATCCCATCCACACAATTTTGATATAAAAGGGGACCAAAATTGTAGAGATATGCAGAAAGTTCTGTCATCATCTCTCTTTTAAAAATATGCCCACTATGAAATTCTGGAATCTTTTGTACCCACATAAGAAAGCCCCTTTATTTTGTACCGTCAAAGAAATTTGTGAGCCAACCCTCTGTTTCAAAACGGAAAAACTGATCTGGTCCTAACTGAAGTTGTCCCTTTCGACGCAGAACTGGAACGACTGTAAATCCCCATCGATGCTCGTCTGCTAGGATAAAAAATTTCAGCTCTCGATCTACAATATCATCCAGGTCGTCCTGACGAATTTGCCCATGATACTGATTCACAATTTCCTCTGCTTTTTGATTTTTGAATTGGTCTGGATCGCAGGAACAGCTGTAGATATACCTCTGTCGCCCCTCCAAATCCTTTAAGTATAATTTTAAAGTCAGATCCGCCATATTGCGGGAAATAAACCCACGGATGTTTTCTCGATCTAGGCTATGTATGAGTGTAACTTCCTGATTTGTATGTGTGAACGCAGTAACCACATAGGGAAATGCAGCCTGTTCATGCGTAATATTCACATCCGCATATCCAAACATTTTGTCCTTTAAATATTCAATTGCTCCATTTAAGCAGGTCAGTTTCAAATCATAGTCATGCTCCCGCCCTTGGCGGTTGTGAGATGATTGAATCATCTTTCCTGGAATAAACTCTTTCAGTGCATCCCGAAAAATATCAATTTTACAGGATTGTCCTGTCAGTTTTAGAATACTGTATTCAGGAAGTTCCCCAGTTGTATAAGGTCCCTCCATAAATTGACGGACAATACCATAAATATCTGCCTGTAATAAGAGATTGAGTGTATAAATATTGAGATAGACAGTTGGGATATCTTTCATAACCTCTAGACTTTCATTTGGACTCTGAAAAGCCGACAGTTTCCAGCGATCCACCAGCATACACTGTGTTGCAGTTTCCTGAATTGGTACACTGGAAACTGCCATACGCAACAGATTGGTGTGGCTGTAAAAACTGGTTTTGATTCGTTCTGCTGTTTGAAAAAGAAAATAAAAATTATTTTTCACCGCATAGTAATCTGCTCTGCTTTTATGCTCATAGTCTCGAAAACGAGTTGGAATCACTTGTTCTGCTCTCGCATAAGATTCATCCAATTTAGCATATACCTGATCTACTCCCTGATCGTCTACTGTGCGAAACAGATTGACATCAAAATTGCGAATCAATTCATCTACATCAGGAAACTCCTCACAGCTCAACTGACGGGCAATCGCCAGTTTTAAAAGCTGCAAAATACGGTATGTTAGGTTATTGCCTCCAAAATCAGTGTTCCCATTTTCATATGCAGTTGCAATGTCAATCTGATAGGCTACTCGACGGTCTGTGATCTGGAACCGACAGGAGGAAAGGTCTGTGGTTCCACCGCCACAGTCGATAATCAGAGCCCGATATGTCTCCCCATCTTTGAACTGATTTTCTTTCATACGTGTTGAAATGGTATTGTAAAGAACAGCTACCCCCTCATCCAACATGTTTTCACTCTCTAGTCGATAATTGGGCAATATTTCTTGAAACAGTTGGATAAACAATGGTTTCTGCTTGACTGGAGCGGAAATATGAATCGATTTAAAGTTGCATTTGAACCGCTGTCTTGCACATTCAATCACATATTCAAGATACGCCTGAATAATTTCTTTGCGTGAAACAAAACTGCGATGTCCCTGACGATCTACCACTTCTTCTAGTCGGTCTGCATCGCCTACCCATCGCTTTAGATCATAAAATACACAAAATCCTTCATCAATATAACTGAAATGAAACAGACGATTTGCCTCATATCCAAATCTGTATTGAATATTCTGTCCATTTACTCCAACTACTGCAACGGCACTTGGCAAAACCGGTGCTACTGTATCACCACTCTCCACATTTAAGTGGAACACATAGTTCACTTGGTCTCGTTTGAGAATTTGAGCAATGGGATCTCCAGCTACTTGCTCAAAATAGGCACTGTCCAGATAAATGCCTGCTGTTGTGTTGGATGAGCCAAAGTCAATTGCAAGAGGCATTCGACTTTCTAACAGTGGACGTACTTCAAAATTCAACACAGGAACCGTATAGAATGTAAGATGCTCTGGAATGATAGATGTCTCTCCCCTGTAAATACGGTAAAGAAGGTCTGACTGCTTTCTATCCATACAGAAAAGAGAGTAGTTCCGAATGGTAGATTCTTCACACGCTATCCCTGCCGTTTTGGTTATAAATAACTTTTCTGGTTCACTTTGATAGGTCCGAAGATTAAAAATCGAACATATTTTTCCACCGCTGACCAGTAGAGCATTGGTATCCACTAATTCCGGTTTATAGCCAATTGTATAGCGATCAAAGTATTCTACAGAAATACCATGATAGACAATCAATTTAGCACATCCCTGCAATGAAGTATTGATCAGGTTCAATCTTGCGGTGGCGAGCAAAGTTTCCAGCCGTTCTGTTCCTTCAGCTGTGGATTCTGTGATGAATAACCGGTCTGCCCGACCTCGAAAACGCAAAATCTCACGAATCAATACATCTTTATCCAATGGTGCATGAATCCCGTTGATAATACGCTCTCGATAGCAGATATCCCGCAACTGGTAAGTTGTCATCAGTTCCAATTCATCTCGAGAATAATAATGAAGTTCCTGTTTTGGAACTGCATCCCGATGGTATGTGTAGGTATACTTACTCAAACCCCCACCGCCTTTCTTATATGCATTCAATAGATTTCAATTTCATCAAAAATCATAGTTGCATCTACATCCCAAACTCCAAAATGTTTGGACCAAAAAATCCGAACCTGATATTGCAGCGGCAAAAACAGATCCTGAAGCATCTGTACTATTTCTTTATCTGCATTTGTCAATCCCAAATAAAGCAAGAGCTGATCCGGGTGAAGTTTGAGCTGATAGAGCATGGCTTGTGGGTAAAAAAGCATCAATGCCTGACGAAAGACGAGCAAGGATGAGCCAGTTTCATATTGTGCCAGAAGCAATGAGGCTACACTATGTTTTTGTGTATTAGATAGTCCCTGATATGTTCGAGAAACCGAAGCGCAAAATTCCCCCTTCTCCAAATCCCTCAAAAGCGATTGGATATAGAAATCGCGCTTACTTAATCCAGACATTGTCTCTTGGTCTGCTAAAATGTGAATTCCAATATCAAACAAAAAACGTAGATATTCCATATCCTTCATCTCATGGAGTAAGTCCTGAAAGATATGGGAAAAACGGTACAGACTATTGATTTCTACAACAGGACCTGTCACTCTGTCCTCATTGAGGCAAGGAAAAGATTGTTCATACCATGGGCTGCACTCCTTTGCTTGGGCAAAAAACAAAGTCTCATCTTGTACACCATTTGCTCTGGCTCTCAATAAAATCTCCCAAATGTAATTCATATACTAACTCCATCTACCCATTAATCCAGCACTCCAAAACAGTGGTACTCAGGAAATAGTTTCTGTGCCTTGGTTACCAAAAAACTCATAATATCCATATTTAAAAAGTTGTTTGGATCGGCAGCGGTAAAATGGAGTAGCATTGTCTCCTGTTTTTCTCTTCTCCGCAGTTCATCTGTGATAAACTGATCCATATCATAGGTTTCCGGTATTTTGGGCACTGGAACCCCCAACTCAACATCTTGGAATGAAACAACGCTATCATATCCATAACTTAAAATGACCCGTCGAAGTTCTCCTCTGGTTTTTATCCCTTGTTGATACAGAGAACCTAGATTTGAGGCAAAACTGGCTGCTGGTTGGTTTATCAATGGTTGGTATTCATAGCGTAGTTTACGGGATTCTGGGTTAACTTGGATGAGTTCCCAATTTGCAGGTCCTTTTTCCTGGCAAGTAATCAACATATCTCCATCTACTAACCGAACATTCTGCAAAATACGTTCTAAATGATCTACAAGATAGTTACAGCCTGGTGTCAGTCGATGGGCAAAAATTCGGTGTTCATAGTGGATGTGATCCACACAAGGAGAGGGATACATGCTGGTACTTACCTTAACATTTTGTAAATTCCAGAGTGGAAGCATTCCCCTTAGAAGAAAGGGATCATAACTTCCGAAGTCAATCGACACTGATAGGATTTTCTTCCCTATATATTGTTCCATCCCCTCAGCTTCACAGAGATAGACATCAAACATTTTATACAAATATGCCGCACATACTGTGGACCATGGAATATGATTGGCATGAAAGATTTGATAAAGGTGCTCTATTTTTTTCAGATAGCGCTGGCTTCGCTTTATCATAAACGTAGCAGGGAATGTACCTTTTTCAACTGTTAAGGTGCCATGATATACACTCCCCTCTTGTTCAAATTTCAAGGCTTCTTGTGTATTTTGACGCAGAAATACCCTCTCCACTGGCACAGGTTCTTTTGTATCCAGGCACTCCGATACCATAGGTGCATCCTGATTGATATCCTCTGGACAGATGGGTGTCAAAAATTGATCACTTGCATCATAAAATTTGCTGTTTATCATCCCAATATAGATGGGAAAATCGCTCTCTCTGTTTTGAATCTCTGACAAGATGCGCTGTTCCAATTTACTTTGTTCATCTACTAAATACTGAAACAGAGACACCATCATTGTGCTTGTCACCTGTCGATATAAGGCTCGTTCTTTTAGGTCTTGAATATCCATTGCACGTTTGTGGATATAATCCTGTAAATCAAAGCTTGCTCCAAATACGCTCTCACCCATTTCAATTCCTCTCTTTAGCCAACTGCTTCTGATGTGAAAGATTGCTGGGAACTTGACCCCTGTTCTGTTTGTTCAGACCCTTCTTCTGTTTCTTTTTTTGCCTGTTCTTCCTCGCTCATTCCCATTTCAATCAATTCCAGTTTACGAGTGATTTCCGATACCTTACTGTCATTTTCTAGCTCCGCATATACATCTTTTGCTAGAAGATAATACTTTTTTGCCTGGACATAGTTTTTTTCTGCATATTCGTTCTCAGCTTGTCGCATATACCCCTCTGCTTCTGTTTCTAATTTTGCCCGGGCTTCCAATTTATTTTCTGCTGCCTGCAATTTAGTATTGATTGCGTCAATCTGAGCCTGATCCTCCAGTTCTGTATATTTTTGAAGTGCAGTGGTATAGAAGGTCTTGGCTCCTTCATAATCTCCTTTTGAAAATGCTGCATCTCCTTCTGCAGTTACGCTCGCCGCAGCAGTTTGTGCTTCTGCATTTTCTTTTGCATCCTCAGTCTCCTGCTGCTGTTGCTGCTTTTGGTCCGTATAGAGTTGTTCCAATGCAGTCATAGCATCCTCTCGACCAGTATCAAAATAAAGTTTCGCAGCCAGCGCTTTGGCATTCAAATACTGCTCCTCGGCCTTCTCATATTGAAGATTCTGTGCCAAGGTATCTCCCAAAGAAATCAATTCATAGACTGACATATACTGACTTGTCTGCTCCAGCCGCTGATCAATATAGTCCAATCCCACTTGATCAGCATAACGAGTCCGGTTGCGTGCATTTAAAAAATTGCGCTGGGCATCACTATACTGTCCATCTATCAAAGCGTCATCTCCTGCAATCACACTTTCAATGAGTTTCATATAATTTTCTGCATCCGCTTGGATTTCCTTATCTCGAAGATCTTTGGCTAAATCCAAAGCATTCTGGCACTCCTCTTTGGCACGGACATAGTTATCTACCTGAATATATTCGATTGTGTTATAGAAACTTTGTTCCATTGACTCTACTTTTTTCTGGCGTTGATGAAATAGCACCATCAAAATAATAGACACAGTGAAAAGAGCAACCATCACTGGAATGGCAATCATAATTGCTTTTTTGATTTTTCGTTTTCGGTTTGGGTCATTGTAGACTTTATGAAAGAAAATAGTCGCAAATGTGTATGTACCAAGGTCCTTAGGCTGTCCAGAAAGTAGCAGCTCCTCCACACTATCCACTGTTTCTTGTGGGTCGTCAGAAGCATCTGCAAAAGCATCCTTTAATAACCCATCATCCACATATTCCCACACCCCATGCGTTAACAGTGCAGCTGCGTCAGAATCAGAGAGTTTAAATTTTTGAGAAATATAGGGGTGAAAGCCTTTTTCTTGTCCCAAATAACAATAAAGATTGTGACGTTCCTGATGTTTTGTTAACTGGTCAGGTTCCAGTTTTTCTTCAGATACCAAGTCCATACTCAGGGACTGATCTTTCGACTGAATTTTGAGAAACCCATCCCGAAACAGTCGAAATCTGGTGTTACCAGCTTGTCCATAGCGACATTTGATGTAGTTTGTAACCAAAACAGTGACAGATGCTTTGAGATGCATCTTACTATTTGCGGTGAGCAATGCCTGATTTGCCGCACGTAAATAACGGCGCAATGCCCCTTTTCGTATGGAGGGGGACTCTATAAAGGCTGAAATAATTGTATCCACTGCCAACTTGGCACTCATTGCATCTACTTGGTCATCAATCCCATCTGCAATCACATAACAGGCATACTGGTCCAGCTCAACAAATCCGAATGAATCGGTATTCTTTAAAGATTGATTTGCTTCTGAAGTAAATGCTGTTTTAAAGGTAGAATTCTGTTTTCTCATGTTCTGCTTTCGCTCCCGTCCCAACGTAATAGGATTACACTGGCGTTGTCTTTGTCTTCTACAGAACTCTGATTGACTTTCTCAATCAGAGAATAAGCCATGTTTTGACAATCTTGCCCACTGGAAAGTACACTCTCCATTTCTCTCCATGGGATGAGTTCATAAAGTCCATCGCTCATGAGGACAATGATGTCTCCTTTCTTCAATGCGATTGGACGATCAAATATCTCTATATCTTTGAACCCATCTTGACCTAAATAGTTATATAGACGGTGATTTTCTAACATGACCAATGCATCTTCTCGCGAAAGTTTACCAATCCGAAATTTCTCCTCTGCAAGTACATCCAATGTGTGACCAGCGGAAACGGGTACCAAATCTCCATTGCGATAAACACACAATTTCACATTTCCCACAACTGCATAGAACAACCAATTTTTTTGAATCATTGCTACACCTACGCTGGCTGCTCCATACCCCTCATCACCAAGTTCTCGCAAAATCGCTCGATTTGCTGCATGAAACGCTTTTCGAAAATAGTATTGGGGATTATCAAAAGCATTGTAGTCTCGAAATAAATCTAAAAAAGTTTCAACAGCAGTTCGACTGGCAATGCGTGCACCATATACTTTCCCCATCCCATCTGCTAGAACCGCAAGCAATCCTGTTGTATTTGTCAAGGTACCCACATAGTCTTCTTGTACCTCACGTCCACCGATTGTCATAGAACTTCCAATATCTGGACCATGGTAACGGTTTTGTGTTCCTCCCATAGATACCCGAATAGCCAATAGAATGACAGCGGCGATACAGAAACAACACAGAATGAATTCTGGCGTCATATGCCTTGCCTCCTTATTTGGTTATTCTGTTCTCTGCCCCCACATAAAATGCTCCCCACAGAAGGGTAAAAACAGGAATTTTGATTGTCCTAACTCTATTTCATCATACCGATTCAGTGTACTGGGCGCATACACCGCATTTCCATTGAGATAAACAATACCATTGGAGTCTCCAGGCAGTAGAACTGTCTCTTTCTTTTTGGGGTCGAAGACAATCACAGCATGGTTACGGCGAGAAATCTCATTATCTCCCAAAATCTGAATATCCATATCATCTGCTCGCCCTACAAAATTTTTACCTTGTACAATTTGATAATCTTTCCCTTGGCGTGGACCATCAATACAAACAATCCATCCACAAACTGGTTTGATATCTTCACGGAACAGTTCTTCCTCAATTTCTACTTCTGTACGCTGCATCTCTCGTTTTTCCTTTGTTGCTGTCTCTACATTACAATATGGGCACACTGTCCCATGCCTCTTCTTACTAAATACATGACCATTTTGGCAATGGATCAGGTTAGATTCTGACATAGTACGCCATCTCCCTTTTCTCTATTTTTATCGAACCATCAGCCGTACAAGACCGATGTAGAGGATATCTCCTACAGAAAGTCTACAAGGCTGTCCTGAGCCCAACTTATACTTCCGCTTATCCGTTTTTTGCACGCTGACTCCATTTTTAGAACTTAGATCTTCAATGTACCAACAACCCGCTGCATAATTTAAAACTGCATGTTCTACTTCCACAGTACTTGCATAAGCCGAGTTGGAAAGATTGATATGAACCTGATTTTCTCGATCATCTCGACCAATGACCAACCCTGTTTTTCCATACAATGTCCACGACGTCAGTGGTTGATCTTCATCATTTAACAATACAATTTCTGTCAATGTTCCAGTTGGGGGAATGTTCTGTTTATCTGCCAAACCAACAGGGGACTCTGGTCCCAAAGTCCCATCTTGAATCATTAAGATCAAAAATACAATGGAAAGAACCATCCCAATGACTACTACAATCCAACCATACCAATCCTCCACATAAAAATATCCCATCAGCGCAATTACTCCACCTATCAGAGCAAGTAAAAAATCTACCACTCTTTTTCTTGTCATCTTACTACGCTCCCTTAACATAAGACACTGGTCCCAAACTATTTAAATCCCATAAATCGTTCAAAAAGGTCTGTGGTATCTAAAGGATTCTTTCTTTTTCCAGAGACTTTCTCTTCATCCACTACCTGCCCAGTCTTGGGATCAAAGCCAAAAAACTGTGCAAATCCGCTCTGCATCTGGGAGAAATCAACTTGCCCACCTGTGGGAGTACAGGTGGTGGTCTTTGTTTTTTTCTTGAATGTCTCATGCGGTTGAGCCGCTTGCTGTTGGTCATCGTATTTTTTTCGCTTTTCTGGGTCGCTCAAGATTTCATATGCCTCATTGATTTCTTTAAAACGAGTTTCGGCTGTGTGATCACCAGGATGCAAATCAGGATGATACTTTTTGGCTAACGTTCGATATGCTTTCTTCAGTTCCTCTGGTGATGCATTTGGCTGTACCCCCAGTTTCTGATAATACTCATTCATAACAATGGAATCCTCCTCTGTCTCTGACCCTTGTGAAAATACCTGTTTACATAAACTGGTGCTTTCACAAGGTCCATAAACGAATATTGTGGAAAGAGGACGCGCCCAACCTAGTCGGACGCGCCCCCTTTTCTCATACAAAATGCCGCGTCACATGAAGCCCTACGGCATCAAGCGGTAGCGGGATAGCCACCTTCAATTGTAATTCCGCTGATCTTATCCTTCTTCTGCTTGATGGTTAACTTGAAGGTACCGACACCATCTGTATCGCCGTAATCTTCATCATAGTTCACCACAAAAGCATTGGGGAAATAATACTTTCGTTCCACAATACCAGCCTGAATGATCTCCACTGTCACCTTCCGATAACAGGCAGAGTTCTCAGCAGGTACCATAGACCACAAACCCATCTGACGTGTGGAGTCAAAGGGATCACCGTCAGTTGCAGTTAGGATTTTACCAGAAATTTCTAATGTGCTGCCCACATCCTTGGTGCGGGCATTGGAATCCAGGGGAATATCGGTCTTATAGATGACCTTCTTGACACACTCTTTTGCAATTTCAAAAGAGCCCTGACCCTCAATTGTCACTTTCAGAGACATAGTTCACAACTCCTTTCTGCATTAGGCGCTAAACTCGCCATCAATGGTAACCTTATCTGTTTGATCCTTTTTCTGCTTCACATGCAGATAAAACGAACCAACTCCAGTCTCATCATCCAATGCTTCTGAGTATTCCATCACAAATGCATTGGGTAATGTGACACGGCGCACAATCTGGGAGGCGGATACCACATCCACCTGAACTGTGCGATAGCTGTCTGCGGATTCACTGGGTACTAGGCTCCACTGAGCCAGATTGAGTGTGGAATCCTGCTCCTCACCCCCCAGAGAAAACAATAACTTTCCCCAGATTCGGATGGAAGCACCATTGTCAGTCGCACGAGCATTGGAGTCCTCAGGAATTTCACTTCCAAAAGTCACTTTTGTAATGGCGCGCTCCGTGAGTTTGACAGGTCCTGCCCCGTCGATTTGCAGTCTGAATCCCATAACCGTTTACCTCCATTTATATTTATTTAGAAGAAATGCGGCTAATCAAGACCTCCAGATTTCTGGCATTGCCGTCAAAATAGATCGTCAGATCGCAGATACCAGTACCCTCATCAATGGTATAGTCAAGGTTGTCGCCCTCTTCTAGCACAGCATTTACACAATCCTTCTTCGCCAGCCATAGACTCTTTTGACTTTTTGGATTGTTAGAAAAGAACTGAACAATGTTATCCTGCTTGAAGTCTCCAGTCGCATGTCGCAGAATACGTTCAATATAAGTTGTCACCTGTGTTTTGTATGCAGGCTCATAAGTAGATTTGTCAGGATCGTAGAGCAGATTGCGTGCTTTGTACACTGTAATTTGTGTAATATCCTGACCATCTAAAACTGCATTTTCTGAAGCAAAAATCCACCCAAAGTTCTTGCGATTGATTTGATCTTTAATAGAATTGGTGAAACCAGTGATTTCCTTTGGCATCGTTGTACGTGTACAGAGTGCATGGTTTCCAGCTTCTACATCATAGCGCACACCAGGAAGTTCAGAGTCCACCTTCAATCTACGATAGTGATCTTTCAGATATTCAGGGCACTGGCTGGCAGCTCGAAAACCAGCGGCAATATACGCTGCATTGATATATACACCTTCAATCCAAAGTCGCATCACATCTTCCTTGGCTTCAGAAAGTTGAGCAGTGGTACTGTCTTCAGAAATTGTCATCAGCTTGTCTAATGTAACCCCCGATTTATTTTTAGGAATTACAGTAAAATTGGGCAGGCATGGAATTGCAAACTCACTATACGACTTACCCACCAGTGGCTCACAGCGGTCAATGAACTTCTGAATTCCTTCTGCCGCCACTGCATTAAAGGTTGTCTCTTCTCTGGGTTCAAAGGAGAAGAAGGTTTCTATACGATAGTCCTTCAGTACATCCAGTAAACAAGACAGAGTTTCCAGACTATTGACATCCTCATTGACCTTGTGGACATTGCCAGCAAAACGCTCCCGTCGCAGCTTTGCCCCAGCCTGAAGTGTAATGGAAAGGTTTGGGAATATAGCGTACCAAATGGTATTTTTGAAATTGTTTTTACTGTTTACTGTGTTAAGGTATGCATGGAGTGTAGGCAGACTGCTGCTCTTAGCCAACATTTCTGGCTTCAAATTTGCTACAACCAAGGTGGGAATCATCCCTTTGGTTTTGCATTTATATTGATCAAAGAACATTTTAATGCCCAATAGTTTTTCTACCAAGGGCTTGACCACCTTGATAAAATCATCCTTGGCGTTCTTATAAAATTGAAGATAAGAATTATAATTTGCCACTTCCGTTGGAACATCAATTTTTGACTGTGTTGTAGATGGAAGTGGACAGAATGTACGTACAACCAAACTCTGTACATAGTCAGATGGGGACTCGTTAATAGCTTGATAGTCCTCCTCCAATGCAGCAACTAACCCGGTGTTGATATTATCATCCAATGTTGCCAAGGCAGTAGACTCCTGCTTAGGTGCTTCCAATACTTTAAGCTCACCCTTGTCACCCATCGTCAACATACCTAAAGCAATTTGATTGTTGCTTCCCTTTTGGTCACCAGAGCCCAACAATAACCGTGTTTTAATATCCTCAATGGCAAGAGGCAGCATAGCCATAACATTGTTGTAGTTGTTACTGGCTTCCTCAAACAGTGTGTTGAGCTTGTCCCCCACATCCAATTTGGCTGGATCTCCGTCCTCCAGTTCTGCATACTTGGCGTAGTTATAACGAATTTCCTTGCGTACTTGACGGATGTCATCCATTACCTTTTTAGGAGAAATCATATCCAGCAGATTTTCAAAACCAAAATCTACATTCAAAACGCCCTGAGACTTCTTGGATTCCATCAATGTGAAAAGCATCTTCAAAAAGTCATTGCTCTGGTTTAAAGGAATTTCGGTAAGCATGCTATCTGAAATATTTTCTGGTTTTTTTAGTGTATACTTGACCGCTTGGGAGTTGGCATCAAAAAAGGAATAAATACAGGGAGCAAACTTCTCCTGAAACTCCTCGTAACTCCGGCATTCCAGGTGCTGGTTGATCTCTTTGATTTTGTCATCACTGAGGCTATCAATTCCCTTGACATCACCAATCAAGGTCAACAAATCCAGCTTCTCAGGATTGATTTCCTCCAACAACAAAGTCCGATTTGTTTGGTCAATGATGGTCACTCTAACCACTCTCCTTTTAGTTGTTTTTACACAAAACTGAGCCAAATATCTCAAGTATGTGCGTAATTCCTTATCTCATTGGGGCGAACTTCACGATATTGTAGTACCATCTCTGTCATCTCATCTTCAAAGGTGATATCCACCTTTGAGTCTAAACCGATTAAATAGCTGCGACCTTTCAACAAAATTTCTCGATTTTGCATGATAGTACAGTCTGACTCATTCGATAAAACCAAACAACGACCAGCACCCGCTTTCAAGTAGATTCTACCTGCTCCTTCCATCGGTTCGCTGACATCACAGCCATCCAAAATTTCTTGGAGTGACAGAACTTTTCCACCAGGGATTCGAAACAGATTATAGGTGAGTGGTGGCACATCTCTACTAGATTTTGTTTGGGTAATGTAGATATTGAGGCGTCCTGTATAGTCATATTTGCTGGGTTCAGGGAGTGGCGGATCTGATATAGTCCGTGGTTTTCTTCTCTTATGCTCCACTACCAAATAAATCAGTAGCAATACAACAAGTAGAATTCCGATTCCCACCCCAATCACAACTGGTCGGTAATCTGATACTGGAAGCTCTGGAGCCCCTTCCAATGCAACTGCCAAGGGCTGTTGTACAATCACATTGGTTTCTAAATTCTCAAAATCAACCACAATGTCCAATGTCTGATTTTTTTCTATATGATGTTGTGGGATGATAGACACAATACCAGACTTCAGTGATCCAGACCACACTTGCCCATCTATGGTACCAGACAGGGATTTCCCTTCAAAAATAGAATCCATTAACACCTGTCTTTCTGGATTTTCTGTATCGCAAAAAGAGATGTCAATTTGTGCGGTACGTTCGTAATGGGTTGCATCTTCCTCAACTGGTTCCATGTCCTCATAAGTTACCTGTGGATTCATTGTTATATAGTACTCTGTAATCACATCTACTTTAACTTGACTCCCTTCATTCCCTTGAAAGCTAACATGAATTTTTTCTGAACTTGGGTGAGACAACTCCAACAACGTATAGTGTGTACCAGAGACCTGTCGCACATTACCTGCATTGAAGTCTGCTTTCAGATTTTGAATGGGACTATCACTAATAAACAGTATCCTGGCATTTGTTGCATTTTTCGTTGGAATTGTGATATCCAATTCGTCTATTCCACCACCTGTATCCACTATGGCTGCTGTTGTCTTTTTAATATGTAGCTGCTCCAAAAGAATAGAATCTACAGCACTTTGAATATCCTCTGCCTTAGGCGCATGATAATTTCTTCCATTGGTCTGTTCTGAAGCAGAAAAGATGGTATTGGAGCTATTTCCCATTTCTGAGCCCAGCCCTATCACATGGATAGAAATATCATTCTCCCCAGCCTGTGACACTGCTGTCTGAAATTGATTAGTCACTTGTATTGTAGCTTCATCATTCGCCATGATAATCTCTCCATCTGAGAGCATAACCACAGTCTTTTCAGTGGCATCCACTGTGCTCAGCAATTCTACTGCTCTAGTCAATCCTGCCCCTGCATTTGTATAGCCAGTATATCGAACAGAATTTGCGGCTTCCATTATAGAATCCCTTCCACTGTTATCCACCATCTCCACACTAGAAACTATATCTGTATGATAGGCAACAAACCCAACCATATAGTTAGATGGGAGACTGTAAATCAACTGTGCAATACTGTCCTTCGCCAAACGCTCCCTGTCATTGCTATTCATACTATTGCTGGCATCCAGCAAAAACACAATTGCTTTGCTTGCAGTAGGAGGAATATCAATAGTTGTTGCCTTCAACGGCATTTGGCATACAAGAAGACAAATCAAACTGATCATGCAAATATGAATGAATGAATATTTCCATTTCACAGTGTATTTCCTCCCACATTTAGTTTGTTGAATACAAGCATTATAGACACCAACTTGTTCTTTCATAATGTATATGTCGAGAATGGTCGAATTGGAGACAGTAATTTAAAAATTTTTTTAAATTTTTATTTTCTGAAACTTGTTGTATTCTGATTCATCATTTATTCAAAATGGAATAGAGCAAATCTAGCAACAAAAAAACTGTCATTTCGATGTGAACACATAGAAATGACAGTCAATTTTAATCGAAGGTTATTTATGTTAGGAAAGCCCAAATAAGTGTTTTATGTTTTCTATTAGGAAACTCTAACCGTAGAAGTGGTAATGGTTCTACTATCTGTAACAGAGCCGACTGTTGCGAATACTGTTACCTTTGCATAGTAGGAACCTGAAGGTAAAGAAACATTATAGGAATCACTATGCCAATCTGAATCCAAACCAATCAATCCATTTGAGGTAGTGCCAGATATTGTTTTAACATAGTCCCCATCTGATTCATAGATCTTAATTGAATCCACTCCAATTTCATCTACAAATTTATTAGAACTTACAGAAAAATCAATACTAGCTTTCCCCTTTCCCCCATTAAACATCTCAGCATAATAGTATGAAAGTGTCAAACTAGCGTATGTATCTACCTCAGAAGCTGCCCAAGAGGTTCCAATACAACAAGTGATTAAAAGTACAGTGGCAACAAAAGTTGATAATATACGCTTCAAGCTAATTCCCTCCAATTGAATCAATAATATGTTTTAATTCATCTACAGTCAGTGAGCCCCCTATAGTTGTCATACATTCTCCATCATAACAAGTGGCTGTGATTGTATCTATATTAGTAAAAATATAAAATATATCACCATTGTGAAGATATTCCTCTATCAACACATCATCTTTCTCAAAACTGCCTGTCTCTGCGGTTGGCACATAAAAACAGGAAATCCGAACTGAATAGGATCTATCTTTTTCTTTAAAGCTCACACTTATTGTATCACTATCATTAAGATTCGCAACTCTAGGTTCCTGCGCTACAAATCCCTCAGGATGCCATGTTGGAAACAAATCCTTATCTATACCCCATTCATCAAGAGTTAACTCAACTGTCTCATAAAATTCTGAATCTACTTTATGAGTAGACAATTCCCTGGAGCCTGCTGTGATAAAATGAAATGTCTCATCTGTCCAACGACCAACTACTCCCAATACATCTATTCCAGATGCCTGTGCAACCATGATTCCACCAAACAGGCAGGCAACCAAAAGTGCAGCAACAATCATAAGTCTTCTAAATCGTAGCAGATTTCTTCCATTGTGAAGGGAAATTTTTGATATTCCCTCTTCTGATGTTTGATTGGAATCCTCATCACCAAAATCATACAAAGACCGACCATCTGTATAGGGATGATATTTGGTTTTAAATTTTTCCCATGCTGTATCTACATCAATTTCATTTGATTGTCTTTTTCTTTTTTCAATCACCTCCGAAATATATAAGATAGCATCTATATCAGATTCTGTCTCGTCCAACGACCCAAAGTCCAAACGCAGAATCTGTTCCAATGCTTCCGTGCTCATCTCGTCATACTTTGAATAGTTATGTCTATTCTGATTATTGAGCTCGGACACCAGATTTCCTCCCTTCTGTTATGTATATGTAGGATAGACCTCATTTGGGGACAATTATGTTTTAGAAATTTGAAACTTTTTTCTTAGAAACTGTTTCATACGCTGTACCCGTTTCTTACACGCATCTACTGTAATCCCAAATTCTTCTGCAGCCTCTAACATGCTATAATTATCTAAAACAACCCGTTTGAGTAATTGGAAATCAGCCCGTGCTGAGACATCTCCATATAAGATGTCCACATCTTCCTCATCATAAACTAAAATTTCTTCTAGATTCTCCACTTGCAATGAAGTCATAATCAGACGATTCATTGTTGTTCGTTGGCGGTTCATATTGCGCATCACATTTTGAAGCACCCTCATAAGCCATCCATTTGGGTTTTCTTTTTCAATAACCTCATCGACTTTGATACACAAAATACAAAACGCATCTTGAACTGCTTCCTCTGCTAATGTTCTGTCATTCAAAATACTTGTTGCGTAGGTAAACATACGCCCATACATTTCCTGATACAATCTGGAGATCCAATCCTCGTTTGATATATGATTACTCACCGTTTCACCACCCGAAAATGGAATAGAATTTAATATATTTTTCCACCTTCACCATCAAGGAAGATATCCATGATTGACCGTACAATCTTCTCTACCTTAATTATAAAAGTTTCTGGTTTATCCCGCAAGAGTACACCTATATTTTCGATATGGCTATTTTGAATCTCACCCAAAAGAATCCGGTCTGTGCTCACACCAAGCACTTTTGATAAAGAAATCAGTGTTTCTATGCTCATCATACGATTTCCACTCTCAATATTTCTATAAAATGGAACAGAAATTCCTGCTCTTTCTGCAACCTGTTCCTGTGTTAGTTTCGCCTCTATTCGACATTTTCGTAGATTCGCCCCAACCTCTTTATGCATATTTTCCATTTGCTCCAATCTCCATCCGCTTTTGGAGTCATTATATATGCTGAAAGGAGTGATTCAAATAATCAATCAGCATCACTTTTGATGCTTATAGAAATTATTAGCTATTCTATAAGAAAGTTACAAAAATTTTATATTCACAAACAGATATTGTTTACATTATTACATAGCAATCGTAAAATTTTTATAGTAGTCATTGGTAGATTATAAAAGTCATACATTTTCCCTTCGTCCAGCCACAAACAAAATAACATTGGATTTTTTCTCTATAGAATATCATATATCCATTGTTTCATCGTACTCTCCTTTCTTTGGGGTTACAGGGGCGGAAGCCCCTTTCGGCTCAGCCGCAGACTTTGGGTGTGTACACAAAGTCTATGCTCGCTACACCATAGGACAGGGTATCTTTCCCCCTTCTCGTTCCCCTTTGGCTACCCTGTTTTCTCCTGCTGCCTACCCACATTTCACACACTTCAAAAATCCATTTTACACATGTTGAGCAGTTTCCTTCCCCTCTGTGACGGTTCGGTGTGACGGTTGCGGTGTCATTTCTAACCGTCACAACCGTCACAACCGTCACACACCCAGTTATTTCCAAAGAAATATACCTCTTCTTGTCAGCTTAGAATAACACTTTTTCTTTCTATTCTTGAAGTATTTCTTGATATACTGTTATTTTTCTTTATCATTTTACATTTTCTTTACGCAATCCCCCTCTGTGATTATGTCTACCCGAAAAAGTATCTCTGTGACGGTTAGGAAAATGTGAACCGTCACACATACCCTCCATCACTCCTCTGTTCCTCTTTTCTATATTTTTAGATGGTTTTCTCCTATTTTTAAAAATATATTCTGTTTTCATCAATCTTTTTGTCAAATTCTTTCATGTTCCATCTCTGTTCATTTTTCTATTTTTTGGAAGCCTGTGACGGTTGTGACGGTTGTGACGGTTAGAAATGACACCGCAACCGTCACACTCTCCCTTGTCCCCTGCTGTTCTATGGCTTTGCCATAGAACAGGCAAGCATAGCATTTGGCTATCCAAATGCAGCTTGTCAGGTGGAAACCCCCTGAAACCCCCAAAAAAAGAGAGAGGCGATTGCCTCTCTCCTGTCCTAAATATCATGTTTCCCTGTTTCTCTCTCTGATTAGAGTAATCTGGCTCCCTGTCCGTCCCCTGTTTCGCTGATACACAATCCCATAGTCCTCATACAGCCACCTTGCACGCCTGTTTAGCTTCTT
>CALWVS010000027.1 GCA_944385095.1 uncultured Oscillospiraceae bacterium | reverse complement strand
AGAGACCTTACAAAATTTTCTTTGCTTCCTTTCTTTTTTAAAAGAAAGGAAGGGAAAAGTAGGCAAAAAGAACTTTGAGTGTAGCCATCACCAACATTTTTCGTAGGAACAACATGGAGGTTTCCAAGAGCATTGGGTTGTAATTTCTTTGAAAGGCATTCTGTAATTTTAAAATGTAGAAAAGTCGCAGAGACAAACAGCAAAGGAAATGTTGCCTCAGAGACCTTATGAAATTTTCTTTGCCTACTTTCTTTTTTAAAAGAAAGTAGGGGGCAGTCCTTCTGTTTAAGAAAGACTGCCCATTTTTTTGAACGATTTACGTTACAACTCTAAAATGTAGAAAAGTCGCAGAGATAAACAGCAAAGGAAACGTTACCTCAGAGACCTTATGAATGTGCCATTTCATCCAGACGCTGGAAATAGGAGCGGAGTGTATGGGCTGCTGCGTTGACCTCCTGAGCAGAGGCGGCAATTTCCTCACTGTTGGCAGCCAGCTTGTTGAGCCGCTCATTCACCTGGTCTACCACCTGTGAAAGGGTGGTGACATCACCATGTAACTTGGACAGGGCAGAGGCAATCTGTTCCTTACTCTGGTTGCTTGCCTGTGCCGTCTGCTTGCTGGCAAGACTCAAGGTGCGTACCTCATCTGCTACCACGGCAAACCCCTTGCCTGCCTGCCCCGCTCTGGCTGCCTCTACGGAGGCGTTCAGGGCTAACAGCTGGGTTTTCAGTGCCACTGTCTCTATGTCGTTGTTGTTCTTCTCCAAAAGCTGTAACAACCGTTCTGTCTCTGTAAGAACAGTTTCCATTTTGTGCGAAAACTCCACCACTCGCTGCATTGCCTCATTGATAGCGGAACTTTCCTCTGCGTTGTTGGTGTTTTCTGTGGTCATCACATCCAGCGAATTGCTCAAAGAAGCAAAATGTTCATTGGCATCTGCTGCCACTTCACATACCACCTGATTGCGCTGTTGGATGATGGCTGAAGTCTCCTCAATTTCCGCTTTTTCCCGTTCTACCATCTTTTTCACATAATGAATACAGCCGCTGGGGATGTTGCAGCCGTTGTGAATGGCAGTTGCCATCTCCTCACAGGTGGCATAGCCGCAGGCACCACAGTTGATGTTCTGTTCCTCTTTGGTGTGCTTTTCCAGAGAGGCATAAATTGCCTGTAGTGCGCTGCTGCTGGGATGCTGTATCTGATGTTCCCGAGAGCGGTCGGTGTATTTGCGCATGAAATCTTCCAGTCTCAGCTTGGAAAATGCCCGATTCAATGCCCGCAGTCGGGCAGCCGGGCTTTTCCGTCTGTCCCATGCCCCTTTTCCACGGCGCGCCGCTTTCTGTGCGTGTAGGGCATAGAGCATGTCGTCACTGCCCTGTTTACTCTGTTCAATCCCTGGTCCGTCAATACAGCCGTGTTCACAGTTGAGGGCATCTATCAGAAAGGGGAGCGGTTTGCCCGACTTCACCCGTTTGGCATACTGCTTCAGAGCACGATAGACCACCCGTTCTCCCTCACTCTGCTGTACAAAAACGTCGTCTCCACAGAACCAGCGTACATTTTCTTTCAATCCGCCGGGCATGGGGTAGAGATTGCCCAGCCCGGCAAGCTGTTCTTCCTGTGCCGGTCTGCCGTGAACCCCACGGGCGTTGAGTGCCTTCATCAGGTGGTCAAAGGTCACATTGTAGTGGATGAGCCCCCCGGTGTTGGGGTCGTCAATTTCCAGCTTTTTGGCAATACATGGGCTAATGAATGCAAAAGCATCGGTAATCCCCAAATAGTTACGGGCATAAATGGCAGCACACAGCAGAGGGCTGTGAATGGGAATCAGCTTGGGCAGCAGTTCCGGCTGAAACGTCTCTATGTACCGCACCACCGCCGGGCAGGGTTGGGAGATGACGCCAGGTGTGGGGTGCTGTTGCAGGTAGTTCACATATGCCCATGTGGTGATGTCTGCACCAAAGCCCACGCTGATGATATGCTTTGCCCCCAGGGACTGCAATGCCCCCAAAATGTTGCGGTATTCCGTTGGATAGTTGGCAACAAGGGCAGGGGCATATAGAATGGAAATGGGTTTCCCATGTTGCAAGTCCGATAAAAAGCGCTGGGTATCGTCCTGAAATTCCCTTGCATTGTGTTCACAGGCATCAATACAGGCACCACATGCCAGGCATTTGGAGGAATCCACAACAATAGACTGTCGATTTTGTTGCTGAACCACCCGATTGGCAGTGAGAGAGGGGCAGGATGCAATGCAGCGGTTACAGCCGATGCAGGCATCATTGGTGGTGATTAGGTCTATCATAAGTTGCTCACCTCTATTGTAATAGGATGATAGTGATACCCACAGTATAGACCCATCCAAAAAATTTGTAAATAATATGACATAAATTTCTGTGGAAATTTTGGGAATTAAGGGGAGAGAGTGGCAATCCACGCCTTAAGTGCATTCAGCCCCTCCTCATTCAGAGGAAAGTCTGCCCGTTCCTCAATGGTGGAATGTTGTTTATTCAAAAGACCACGCCACACTTCCACCTGAAACAGGTTGTCTTTGGGCTGAATGTAAAAGCGCACCCCCTGATGACTGCCATAGAAATCATTGCCATTCTGCCAGAACAGAAGGGTGGGTAACGTCACGTCCATATAAAACTCCTTAAAACAGTTGTAAATGTGCCAGAACAGCAGGAACGGGGAAAGTAAACTCCATAAAGATTATTGTGCCCAATGCTGACTGCGAGAAATCGCTCTGTGCCACTGCTCCAAAAGGGCTGTGCGCTGTGGCTGTTCCATCGCCGGTGTGTAACAGGTGTCAATCTGTCCCAGTTCCTGCAATTCCTCTAAATTGTGGAAAAATCCCACTGCCAGCCCAGCCAGATAGGCTGCGCCCAGAGCGGTGGTCTCCCGTACCACGGGACGCAATACTGGTTTGTTTAGTAAATCAGACTGAAATTGCATCAAAAACCGGTCCCGACTGGCTCCGCCGTCCACCTTCAGTTCCTGCAACGTCAATCCGGTGTCCTTTTCCATACTCTGCACCAAGTCCCAGCACTGGTAGGCAATGGCTTCCTGTGCAGCACGGACAATATGGGCTGCGGTGGTGCCCCGGGTCAGCCCTACAAGGGTGCCTCTGGCATACATGTCCCAATAGGGTGCGCCCAGCCCTGTGAAGGCAGGGACGAAATAGATACCGCCATTGTCAAGCACAGACAGGGCAAGCCGCTCTGCGTCCCGTGCCGTCTCTAAAATGCCAAGCTGGTCCCGTAACCACTGAATCACAGCACCCCCTACAAACACGGAGCCTTCCAGTGCATACTGAACCTGCCCGCCTAACCCAATGGCAATGGTGCTCAACAGTCCGTTTTTACTGCGGCAGAGGTGCTTGCCTGTGTTCATCAGTAGAAAACAGCCAGTGCCATAGGTGTTTTTTGTCTGCCCACTGGAAAAACAGCATTGCCCAAACAGGGCAGCCTGCTGGTCCCCTGCCATCCCTGCAATGGGTACATCTACTCCATGAAGGGAGGCAAAGCCGTAAATCTGGCTGGAATTTACCACCTTTGGCAGCATCTCCATAGGAATTCCTAGCTTTTTGCAGATATGGGCATCCCAGCACAGGTTTTGAATGTCATATAACATGGTGCGGCTGGCGTTGGTGTAGTCGGTGGCGTGGATTTTGCCCTCGGTGAGCTTCCACAAAAGCCAGGTATCCACTGTACCGAATAACAGTTCTCCAGCCTGTGCCTGTGCCCTTGCATTGGGTACATGGTTCAGAATCCATTCCAACTTGGTGGCAGAGAAATAGGCATCCAGCAAAAGCCCAGTGTGGGTTTGTACATACTGAGCAAACGTCTTGTCCTCTGAGAGCTGTTGGCAGCGGTCGGCTGTCCGGCGGCACTGCCACACAATGGCTGGGTAGATGGGTTTTCCCGTGTATCGGTTCCATACAACAGTGGTTTCCCGCTGGTTGGTCATGCCAATGGCTGCGATGGCGTGGGGGTCTATCCCTGTTTTTGCCAGTGCTTCCGTCAATACAGAGCTCTGGCTGGACCACAACTCCATCGCATCCTGTTCCACCCAGCCGGTTTGAGGGTAGTGGGCTTCCACCTCCCGCTGTGCCATGCCACAGATGTTCTGATTCCGGTCAAAAATCAGACAGCGGCTGCTGGTAGTGCCCTGATCCAGCGCAACAAGATACTGTTTCATGACAGTTGCCCTACAATAAGTCCTGCACCAGTGACATCAGGTCGTCATACTGGCTGGAGGACAGTTTGCCGCAGTTATAAAGTTCCTGAATTTCTTCAGACAGTGCTTCCACGTCTGTGGTGGTGTCATCCCCATTGAGTACATCAATCAGGGTGTTTTTGAAATCCTTGTATTCCTCGCAGTGAATGTGGCTGTCGTACATATCCATTCCTTCTTTCTTTCTCACAAAATTTTGGTATCTGAAACCGCCCCTATGAGAGGTTTAGATACTGAACCATAGGATATACGCTGATTGTAGCATAATCCCACCCAAAGGGCAAGGGACCCTTTTCCGATGTGCTGCATAGAATGGGCTGTGGAACATCCCACAAATTCAGGGAAATGAGGCGTTTTGTTATGAACTATTATCTCCCATCTGATCGGGAGAGACAGCAGGGCTGTTGTATTCCGCCCAGCTGTCCAACGCCCTGTCCTCCGCCACCTTGTCCGCCACCCTGCCCACCGGTCTGCTGCGGTCCAACGGGACCTACCGGACCCACTGGAGCGGCGGGAGCCACCGGACCCACAGGCGCAACTGGTGCAATGGGCCCACAGGGTCCAGCTGGTGTAGCAGGAGCCACCGGACCTATGGGACCTATGGGCATTCGAGGACCTACGGGGGCAACTGGTCCTACCGGAACCACCGGAGCCACTGGGGCAGTGGGACCCACTGGACCACAGGGCATTCCTGGTCCTGATGGAGCCACCGGACCCACTGGACCTCAAGGCATTCAGGGACGGGACGGCACAGCAGGAGCCACCGGACCCACTGGACCCACAGGCGCAACTGGTGCAACAGGAGCAACTGGACCTACAGGAGCCACCGGAGCCGCAGGACCTACCGGACCCACTGGGCCCACAGGCGCAACTGGTGCAACAGGAGCAACAGGACCTACAGGAGCCACAGGAGCCGCAGGACCTACCGGACCCACAGGCGCAACAGGTGCAATAGGTGCAACAGGACCTACAGGAGCCACCGGAGCCGCAGGACCTACCGGACCCACAGGCGCAACTGGTGCAACAGGTGCAACAGGACCCACTGGTGCAACGGGAGCCACGGATGCAATCTTTTTTGCACAACCTGACAAATAGAAAAGGGCAGAGGTTCCAATGACTGGAACTTCTGCCCTTGTTGTGTATCCATGGGATGAAATCAGGCTTCCCGTCCGGTGGGGTCGATGTACTCATTGCCATATTGCCCGGTGGTCTCTTTAATCTGATAAGCCCGGTTGGCATACTCAATGAAGTCGGGGTCATGCTGCTTTTCATTGGGAATGTATGGCTTGCCCTTTTCACGGGTACGCAGGTTGAAGTGCTTCATTTGATTGCGCAGGAAGGCTGCCTGATTGCGCATTTCCTGACTGGAGGCATCAGACTCCTCACTGATGGCTGCGTTGCTGGTGGCGGCTGCGGTAATCTGTGCCACAGCTTCGGAAACCTGCTGGATGCTGTGCATCTGTTCAGAGGACAGACCGGACACCTGCTCCACAATTTCAATGATTTTGCTGACTTTGTCATTGATTCCCTCAAAAATAGCAGCGGATTCTGTGGCAATGTTGGTGCCGTATTCCGTCTGTTTGATGCTGTTTTCAATCAAAGCACGGCTCTCCTGAGCGGCTTCCGCACTTTTCATTGCCAGTGCCCGCACTTCGTCAGCCACTACCGCAAATCCCTTGCCGGATTCTCCTGCACGGGCTGCCTCAATGGCTGCATTCAATGCCAGAATGTTGGTTTCAAAGGTGATGTCATCAATGGTTTTCATGACAGTAGCGATTTTCTGGGAGGCATCCCGCATATGAATCACAGAGTCGCACAGCACCTTCATATGCTCGTTGCTGGTCTGAAGGTCAGTCTCAATGGCTTTGGTGATTTCATAGGCTGCCTGTGCCTTTTCATCATTGAATTGAATCATCTGGTTGACATGCTTCATCTCGTCAGACAGATTCTGGGCAGCTCCTGCCTGTGTGGTGCTGCTCTCTGCCAGCATATGGCTGGCGTTGGCAATTTCATCTGCCCCTGCTGCTACTGAGTGGGCAGAGTGGACAATCTCATTGAACATAATGTCGTTGGACTGGACCAGACGGTAGAGACTTTTGCCCAGACTGTCCCGGCTGGAGCGGATTTTCACAAAGGCGGTCATATCACCATCTGCAATGCGCTGTACCACTGCCACGTTTTCACGGATGTTGTCTGCCATCTTATGGAATGCAGAAATCATCAGCCCGACTTCGTTGTCTGCGTTTTCCTTCTCCAGCTTGATGAGGTCATCGGTGGCAACGCTCAAATCCACTGCACCCAGAGACAGGTTTGCGGACCAGTCTGCCACCATCATCACAGGTGTGGCAATCTGATTTGCCAGCCTCTTTCCAAACAGGTAGGAGACAAGACTGATGGCAATCACAGCACACACAATAATAATTGTGATGACGGTCATCATCATGCGAAAACTCTGTGTGTTCTGCTCAATCTGTGCAGTGTAAAGGCGGTCAATGCTGTATAGTCCCTCAATCACTTCTGAGGTTTTAGGGTCCAGCTCCTCAAAAAGACGCTCCACTGCTGCATCCCTGTCCCGCTCACGCAAAGTCAGCAGTTCTTGGGCAATGCTGTGGATTTCGTCGTGGGTCTGGGTGATTTTCTGTGCTGTGGTCATAATCTCGTCAGAGGTGCCACTGTTCATATACTCAGTCAGCCATTGCCCAAAGGAACAGGTTTTGGAATCCAGACTGCCTGCAAAGGAATCCCCACTTTCCAGACTGCGAATCAGGTCAGACCGCCACTGGTAGTGGGAGTAGATGGTATTGGAGATGTCTGCCCGTTCTGCGTCCAGACTTGCCATATTTCCATAGAAGGAAAACAGCATACCCAGAGCAACAATGACAACAACCCCCAACACAGCAGAGGACAGGATGATTTTCATGTATCCATCCAAAATCCGTCTGCGGATGCTTTTTTTGATCTTGGTGCTCGATTGTGTTTTTTCCATGATGGTTCTCTCCTTTTCAAATATGTACCCCAATTTCTCATCTGGTCTAAAAGGAACCGCTCACCCGAAAAGACCAACCTACATTTGTACCTCCCATGTTTGGTCCATCCCAGAGAACGGATTCAGTAACAATATTTGCGTGCCTATTCTAACACAGGCATTCAGGATTTTCAAGTCAACAAGTGTATATTTAAACAAGAATTCTGCAAAAAATTTTGGAGTTTTCTTGTGAGCGTGAAAACATATGTATGAACGCTTTGCTGTGGGTGCCGTTCACATAAATGGGGGGCAGGGTGGCATATGCTGTTGTGCAGAGAGAGGAGGAAAACCAAATGGAACATGAGAGTTTGACACACCAGGAAAAACCAGATACCCAGCAGACAGTTCACCATGTGCAATGTGGGGAGACACCAGTGCAAGTGCGGTTTCAGCCAGAGGGGGAGCCGTTTCAGGACATCGTACGCCGCTATTTGCAGCAGAGGGACATGAGATAAGGCATGGCACGCATCCGGCGCAGTTCCACAGAATGGGACGGGGTACGCCAGAAACCGGTGTGGTATGTGGGTCTCTATATCCGCCTGTCTCGGGAGGATGGAGGAGAGGAGAGCGAGAGCATCACCAACCAGAGAAAAATTTTGCTGGAACAGCTCCCAAATTATCTGGAAGGGGACTGTGACAGGGTGGAGGAGTACATTGACGACGGACGCACAGGGACTTCCGATGACACACGACCTGCCTTTCTTCGGCTGGTGGCAGATGTAAAACGGGGGAAAATCAACTGTATTGTCACCAAAAATCTGTCCCGTGCCTTTCGCAACAGTGCCAATCAGGGGAAATTTCTCGAGGAATTCATTCCCCTGTATCACACCCGTTTTATCTCCCTCTATGAGCCGCATATGGACACCTATCTCAATCCTGAGGTGGTACACAGTCTCGAGGTGAGTATCACAGGGTTTCTCAATGAGCAGTACGCCTATAAAACCAGTGTGGATGTACGGCGTACCTTTGAGACCAAGCGGAAAAAAGGGGAATTTATAGGGGCATTTGCCCCCTACGGTCTGCGCAAAAGCCCAGAGAACCGGAACAGGCTTCTCATTGATGAGGAGGCAGCACAGGTGGTGCGCACCATTTTTCACTGGTTTGTCCATGAGGGCATGAGTAAAAACGGCATTGCAAAGCGGCTCAATACATTGGGGATTCCCAACCCCACAGCCTACAAACGGCAGAAAGGATTGTTGTACTGTAACCCGCAAAGCCACCAAAATGATGGGCTTTGGAGCGGAAAAACCATATGCAGTATTTTGCTCAATGAAATGTATATTGGAACTATGGTGCAGGGCAGGCAGAAGGTCATCAGTTACAAAGTCCATGACCGCATTGCAACGCAGGAAAAAGACTGGTACATGGTTCCACAGACCCATGATGCCATTGTGGACCCAGACACCTTTCAAAAAGCCCAGATGCTCCACCGGAGAGACACCAGAACAGCTCCTGAAAAAACAACACTGCCCCTGTTTTCTGGGTTTTTGTACTGTGCCGACTGTAAAAAAGCCATGACCCGTAAAAGGGCGAAACAATTTGTATACTACCACTGTTCCACCTATGAGAGAAAGTCAAAAACCGCCTGCACCAGACACACCATACGGGAGGATGTGCTGGAACAGGCAGTTTGGAAGGTGTTACAGGTGCAACTGGCACACTTGGACCTGTCACCAGCAGAGGAGAAACCCCAAACGCTGCCTATGGCACACACCCAGACAGAACACCTGTTATCTGTACAGAAAAAGGAGCAGGAAAAATATACCGCTGTGCTGGACCGTCTGTATGTGGACTGGTGTGCCGGAGAAGTGAGCCAGACAGTTTATGAGAGAAGAAAAGCCAAGCTGGAAGGGCAGCTTGCCCACATACAGCAGGTGATTGCCCATCTGGAACAGGAAGTCGCAGAACAGAATCAGACTGCCGTGACACCACAGAAGTGTTGTTTTCAAAATGGAACACTGTGCCATTTGGAGCGTGGGCTGTTGGTGGCACTCATTCATGCCATTGAGGTCCACGAGGGCGGAGGATTGACCGTTCAATTCAATGGAACAGACCCTTTTTTAGGTAATAGGGAATAGGTAGTAGGTAATAGGTAGTAGGTAGTAGGGAATAGGTTGCCAAGCCACAATAACCTATTAATTAATACCTATTAATTATTACCTATTAATTATTACCTATTAATTAATACCTATTATTTATTACCTGTGATAGGTGGTAGGTAAGGGGGCGTTGTGCAAAAACGAAGGGAGCCACGGGTGCAGCCGGAGCCACCGGACCAACTGGACCGACAGGTGCAACAGGCGCCACGGGTGCAGCCGGAGCCACCGGACCAACTGGACCCACCGGAGCAACAGGCGCAGCCGGAGCCACCGGACCCACTGGACCGACAGGAGCAGCCGGAGCCACCGGACCCACTGGACCGACAGGTGCAACAGGAGCCACAGGTGCCACAGGTGCCACCGGACCAACTGGACCCACTGGCGCAACGGGAGCCACCGGACCCACTGGACCCACCGGAGCAACAGGTGCAGCCGGAGCCACCGGACCAACTGGACCCACCGGACCGACAGGTGCAGCCGGAGCCACCGGACCAACTGGACCCACCGGAGCAACAGGAGCAGCCGGAGCCACGGGACCAACTGGACCGACAGGTGCAACAGGAGCCACAGGAGCCACCGGACCCACTGGACCCACCGGAGCAACAGGTGCAGCCGGAGCCACCGGACCAACTGGACCGACAGGTGCAACAGGTGCAACAGGAGCCACAGGTGCAGCCGGAGCCACCGGACCCACTGGCGCAACGGGAGCAACCGGAAATGATGGCACAGCAGCCACGCTGTCCGTGGGTACTGTCACCACAGGGGCACCGGGCACAGAGGCACAAGTGACCAATCAGGGCACACCACAGGCAGCCGTGTTTGACTTTGTGATTCCTCAGGGTCCCACCGGCACTGTGCCCACACCGGAATTTTTGACCGCCTATTCCACCCCTTCCCAACCGGGCACCGATGGGGGCAACCTGATTTTTGACCAGAATGGGCTGTCTCAGGGGACCGCAGTGACCCACGCAACCAATTCTGATCAGGTGGTTTTGAATGACCCTGGGTTCTACACGGTATCTTTCCACGGCACAGTTGCACCAGCCGATGGAGGCAACTTCCCGCTGTCCATTGTGTTATCTTTGCAGCAGGATGGGAATCCAGTGCCTGGAGCCAACGTGCGCAACAATTTCCAGACCAACCTCGACACTGCCACTTATGCCTTTACCCAGACCGTACAGGCAGTTTCTGCACCATCCACCCTGACGGTAGAGGGACAGGGCGGCAATTTCACCTACAGCAACATTGCCCTCACTGCCAGAAAGGTTGGGGACAACCCCTGACAGCACAGGGAACGCAGCGTTTGGAGGGACTGTCTGTTTTGGGGCAGTCCCTGACCAAAGTTCAGAACACTGGAAAGGGGGAAGCCCATGCCTTCGGTGTGTGTATATGCCATCTGTAAAAATGAGAGCCAGTTTGTAGACCGGTGGATGGATTCCATGCGTGAGGCAGATTGGGTGGTGGTGCTGGACACCGGTTCCACCGATGATACCGTAGAAAAACTCCAAAAACGGGGTGCAACGGTGGTCACAGAAGAAATTCAACCCTGGCGGTTTGACACAGCCCGCAATCGCTCCCTGTCTCTGGTTCCAGAGGAGGCGGACATCTGTGTGTGTACCGATTTGGATGAGGTACTTCATCCCGGCTGGCGGAAAGAGCTGGAAGCCCACTGGCACGACGGAGTGGGTCAGGTGCAATACCGCTATACCTGGAGTTTTCGGGAGGATGGACAGGAGGGCGTGGTGTTCTGGTATGAAAAAATCCATGCCAGACATGGATACCGCTGGGTGCACCCCGTCCATGAAGTGTTGGAATGGGTGGGAGAGGGTCCCGAGGGAGAAAAAATCCTCATTCCCACCATCCAGCTTGACCACCACCCAGACCCCAAAAAGTCCCGTGCCCAATATCTGCCCCTGCTGGAACTTGCCCATCAGGAACAGCCGGAAAATGACCGCTGTGCCCACTATCTGGGTCGAGAATACTTCTTTCACCGCCGCTATCAGGATGCCATTGTCACCCTCATTGCACATTTGAACCTGAAAACTGCCGTCTGGAGAGATGAGCGTGCCGCCTCTATGCGCTACATTGCCCGCTCCTATGCCCAGTTGGGGCAGTTCAGGGAAGCCAAAATCTGGTTTTTGCGTGCTGTGGCAGAGGCGCCACACCTGAGAGAACCGCTGGTGGAGTTTGCGTTTTTCCTCTACGAACAGGAGGAATGGGAGTGGGTCATTGCCCTGTGTCTCAGTGCCATTGCCATTCAGGAGCGACCCAAAAGCTATATCTGTGAGGCAGAGGCGTGGGGGAGTCTGCCCTTTGACCTGTGCAGTCAGGGGTATTACCACACAGGGCAGTATGTGAAAGCCCTGTACATGGCACAAAAAGCACTGGAGCAGGAACCAGCGGTGGAGCGGCTCCAAAATAATGTGGAAGTATTATCTAATTTGTGTGCTTCCTGAACCGGAAAACCCTGTGGGTGTCAACTCACAGGGTTTTTTGTCGGAACATAATTTCGATAAAACCACTTGCAAAAACCAAATATTAGTTCTATAATAAAAGAAAACACTTGTTTCATAAGGGGGAACTGCTATGGCAATGTCTTACATCAAAGCCTATTACGACTGGGAGAGAAGTACCAGCACTTTGACGGATGAGGAACTGGGGCGGCTGGTGCGGTGTCTCTTTTTCTATGCCAAAACGGGGGAACTGCCAGAGACACAGGGCGTGGAACGGCATTTATTGCCTGTATTCTGTGGGCAGATTGACCGGGACAGAGAGGGTTATGCCCAAATCTGCGAAAAGCGGCGGCAGGCTGGCAGAAAAGGGGGGCTGAGTGGACGCAGGAAACAGCAGGAGTGTTCGGAGGAATCCGAGGAGGAGCACATGGAAGCAAATGCTGGCACATGGGAGCAAGAGGAAGCAAATGCTGGCACATGGGAGCAAGAGGAAGCAAATGCTGGCACATGGGAGCAAGAGGAAGCAAATGCTGGCACATGCCACCAAAAGCCCCAGCAGAACACACAGGCGTTACAAGATGCTTTTTTGCAAAACAGGATAGAAATGCCCATCAAAGTACAGGAAACACCCCATCAAAGTACGAAAAACTATGATATGCTGTGGGCACTGCCATGGGAGGTGGAACAAGCAAATGCTTGCAATTGCAACCAAGACAAAGAAAAAGACAAAGAAC
The DNA here is from genome assembly GCA_944385095.1 of uncultured Oscillospiraceae bacterium. Lineage (GTDB taxonomy): Bacteria > Bacillota > Clostridia > Oscillospirales > Oscillospiraceae > Lawsonibacter. The sequence continues at coordinate 9,938 of CALWVS010000027.1, read as the reverse complement.
AAGACAAAAACAAAGAAGAAGAAAAAGATCAAGAAAAAAGAATCATCTATCAGGCGACCCATGCACAACCCAGCCGTCCAGAAGCACACGAAACAAAGACATCCAAAGCTCCATTGAGATTTGGTTTTTCTTTTGGACTAGATATAGAACATACGTTACATAACCCGGAGACCTTTTCCAACCTGCTGGAACAGTGCAAAACCTACTTTGGGTCAAAGCCCTCAAAAGGGTGGCGGGAGAAGCTCTACCGACAGTGGCAAATGAAAGGAAGTGGAGCCTGTCTGGAGGCACTGAACCGGACAAGACAGTACAAGGGAAAACATTGGGGTTATCTATATACCGTTTTGGAACAGATGGAACAGGAGAGGAGTGCATAGCATGGAACCCAAACACAGCCCAAACACAGAACCCACCCACGACCTGAAAGACATTCGAGAACTCTGTTTGCCGTGGAAAAAGCACATGAGAAACCCAAACGCCACACCGGAGGAACTGCAACAGAGTTTGGTGGAGCAGTTCAACCAGACAAAGGGGGACAAGGAGGGCTTTGACTGCCCAACCTGTCTGAACAAAGGGTACATTGCCTATCTGGACAAGCAGGGGCAAAAGCATCTGCGGTCCTGTGACTGTATGCAGCGTCGGCAGTCCATCCGGCATCTGGAGCGCAGCGGTATGATGCAGCTTGCCAGTCGGTACACCCTGCAAAACTGGCAGACTGGGGAGGACTGGCAGAAAGAATTGCTGAATTTAGGCAGGCAGTGGCTGGAACAGGGGCAAGACCAGTGGTTTTTCCTGTCTGGCACGCCAGGCACAGGGAAAACCCACTTCTGTGTGGCTTTATGTAACATTCTGTTAGGGCAGAATCGGGCAGTGCGTTACTGTCTTTGGAGAGATTTGGCAGTACAGGCGAAAGCCTGTGTCAATGACCACGCCGCCTATCAGAATCTCATTGAACCGCTGAAACGGGTACAGGTACTTTATCTGGATGACCTGTTTAAGACGGGGAAAGGGCAGGAACCCACGGTAGGCGATGTGAATTTGGCGTTTGAACTGCTGAATGTACGTTACAACGACCCGTCTCTTGTCACCCTGCTCTCCTCAGAGTGGAACATTCAGGACATCATTCAGATGGATGAGGCTATCGGGTCCCGTATTTATGAGCGTGCAAGACAGTTTTATGTGGATTTGTCCGGCAAACAAAATTACCGTCTACTTTCTTTTGAAAAAAGAAAGTAGGCAAAGAAAATTTCAGGAGGTCTCAAAGGCAACATTTCCTTTGCTGGCAGTTTCAGCGGCTTTTCCACCAATGTTCTTGGACTTACTTTCTTTTAAAAAAGAAAGTAAGCAAAGAAAATTTTAGAAGGTCTCTGAAGATGCTTTTTACAAAGGAATTACAACCCAAAGCTCTTGGAAACCACAATGTTGTTCTTTTAGAACATGTTGGTGATGGCTACACATGAAGTTCTTTTTGCCTACTTTTTCTTTCAAGAAAAAGTAGGAAGGAGGGGTAATGATAATGACAACAACATATACCGGAGCAAAATTATGCCCAAAGTGTGGGTGTGATACCAATATCTATGACAGTCGGGTAACACTGGAAGGAACCGTCACTCGCCGCCGCCGCTGCCCGTCCTGTGGCACCTGCTATGAGACAGTGGAACACTTCCACTGTATCATTCCACCCAAAAAAAACAGAAAATAATTTTCCGTCATCCTAAATATATGAGACGTACGTTCTATTATCTGCTATGATAAAGTCAGAAGCAAAACAGAACGGCGGTGAATCATGAATCAGGAACAAGAAATGGAACAGATTCTGGAACGGGCACAGCTCAGCGACAAACAGCGGATGTTTTGCCTGTACTATCTCAAAAGTTTCAATGCAACCAAAGCCTACCACAGAGCCTACCAGTGCAGTTTACAGACAGCGGACACAAATGCCTATCGCTTGATGCAGAATCCCATCATACGAGACACCATAAAAGCCCTGAAACGGCTGAAATTTCAGCAGATACTGCTGGAGCGGGAGGACATTGTAGAGCGGTTTATTGAAATTGCCTTTAGTGATATTACCGATTTTTTATCCTATGGCACAGAACAGGTTCCCGTGGTCAATGGAAAAGGAGAAGTGAAAACCTTCCAAAACCCCCAGACTGGGGAACAGGAAATTTTGACCGAAACGGTGGATGTGATACACTTCAAGCCCTCTCAGGAAATCAAAGGGCACCTGATTGCAGAAGTGAGCCAGAGCACTGGTGGATTGAAATTAAAACTCCATGACCAGGTGAAGGCGTTGCAATGGCTCTATGACAACATAGACAACCAGCAGGAGAATAGGGGAGAGGATGACCCCCTGACAAAGTCCATACGGGAGGCAGTGGCACATGGAGTTTTCTAGGCAACAGAAAAAAGTGCTCCGCTTTCCTTACAGTGACTATGATGGGATTATTTGTGATGGGGCAGTGCGAAGCGGCAAAACCTCCGTCATGTCCCTCTCCTTTTTCCTGTGGGCGATGAGTTGTTTTCAGGGCTGTTCCTTTGCATTCTGTGGGAAATCGGTGGGAGCAGTAGACCGGAATATCATCACCCCACTGTTGTCGGTGCAGTATTTGCAGGAGCAATTCCACATCACCTATCAGCGTGCCAACGGTTGCCTGATTGTCTCCCGTGGCAAACGAGAAAACCGGTTCTACCTGTTTGGGGGGAAGGATGAATCCAGTGCAAGTCTCATTCAGGGAATTACCTTGGCTGGGGTGTTTCTGGATGAAGTGGCACTGATGCCCCGCTCCTTTGTGCAGCAGGCGTTGGCACGCTGTTCTGTGACGGGTGCAAAGTTGTGGTTCAACTGCAACCCTGAAAACCCCATGCACTGGTTCCGGCAAGAGTGGATTCTCAAAGCCCAGGAAAAAAACATGCTCCATCTCCACTTCACGATGGAGGATAACCCAGCACTGGATGAGAAAACCAGACAGAAATACCACCGTCTCTACTCCGGTATTTTCTATGAGCGGTTTATTTTGGGCAAGTGGGTTATGTCTGAAGGGTTGATTTATGACTGCTTTTCCCCCAGCCGGCAGGGCTATGCTATCGCCCCGGTGGGTATGGCAGAACAGGGGAGCCGTACCATCAGTGTGGACTATGGCACAGTGAATCCCACGGTATTTTTGGACATCTACGACTTTGACAGCCAGTTTTACGTCGCCAGAGAGTACCGTTGGGACAGCCGGAAAGAGGGCAGACAGAAAACGGATCAGGAGTATGTGGAGGATTTGTGTACCTTTATGGGGGAAACGCCCTGTACCGTGTTGGTAGACCCCTCTGCTGCCAGTTTTATAGAGGCGTTACGGAGAAATGGGGTCTATGTTCTGCCAGCCCAGAATGAGGTTTTGAATGGGATTCGCAAAACGGCAAGCCTGTTTCAACAGGACAGACTGCATATCCATGAGAGTTGCACAGGGTTGATGGATGAGCTGGGGGTGTATCTGTGGGATAATCAGTCCAACACAGACAGACCAGTGAAGGAGAACGACCACGGACCAGATGCACTGAGGTATTTTGTGAACTCCTTAGCAGAGTGGAACTTTTAGGTATTAGGTAATAGGTATTAGGTAATAGGTATTAGGTAATAGGTATTAGGTAATAGGTATTAGGTGGCGAGACTACAGTAACCTATTCATTATTACCTATTAATTATTACCTATTAATTATTACCTGTTAATCATTACCTATTAATTATTACCTGTTAATTATTACCTGTAATAGGTAATAGATAGATGAGAGGAGGGATTCTGTGGAATTACAAACCAAAGATGCCTTTTCCAACCCCATTTACCATCTGGGAGCCGGTTCTCAATCCCCGTTGGAAGGCACACAGTACCATATGACCCGCATGACTGCCAACTACGCCCTGTTAAATACCCTCTATCGGGAAAACTGGGTGGTACAGAATGTGGTGGGGCTGGTGGTGGATGATATGCTCCGCCAGTGGTTTACCCTCACCAACCTGTCCCAGAAACAGCAGCAGCTTTTACGCAGTGTCACCCGTGTGACCCACCTGAGAACCCGTCTTGCCGATGGGTTGCGCTGGGGTCGGCTGTACGGCGGTGCAGCCGGTCTTATTTTGCTCCGTGGACAGGAACATATGTTAGATAAACCACTGGAACTAAAACAGATTTTTCCTGACTCCTTTGCTGGGCTGTACATTCTGGACCGGTGGAGCGGGATTTTCCCCAGTGGGGAGCTGGTCAGTGATATGAGTGACCCGGATTTCAATTTACCGGAGTTTTATACCATCCAGCAGCCCAACGGGGAGATGGTGGCAAAGGTGCACCACTCCAGAATTGTGCGGTTTACCGGTCGGGAACTGCCGTTGTGGGAGCAGATGAACGAACAGTATTGGGGGGAGTCTGAGGTAGAAGCCATCTACCAAGATGTGGTGGCACATGACAATGTATCTGCCAACATGGCAGCCCTGACCTTTCAGGCGAATTTGAGCACCATGGAGGTGCAGAACTTAGAACAACTGTTTTCTCTGGGCAGTGGAGAGCAGCAACGGCGGTTTTGGAATGTGTTGCAGGCACAATCTGTCATGCGCTCCAATTACGGGGTGCAGCTGGTGAACAAGGGGGACAGCATTACAACAAGTTCCTATTCCTTTGCAGGGTTGAAGGAAGTATATGAAGCCATGTGTCTGAATTTGTGTGGAGCGTCCCACTATCCCATGACCAAGCTGTTTGGGCGGTCCCCCGACGGGATGAACGCCACAGGGGAAAGTGATTTGAGAAATTACTATGACTATGTGGACACCCTGCGAGAGAGCAAGTTAAGACCGGTTTTGGAAAAGTTGTTGCCCATTGTGTGTATGTCTACCTTTGGTGTGGTGCCCGATGGGGTGGAAGTGGAGTTCCCCTCCCTCTGGACACCCACCGCAAAAGAACAGGCAGAGATTGAGAAGCTCCAAGCTGAAACCTTACTTTTTCTTGAAAGAAAAAGTAAGCAAAAAGAACTTCAAGTGTAGCCATCACCAAGGTTTTCAAAGGAACAAGGTATTTGTTTCCAAGAGCATGAGTGGAAAAGTCGCAGAGACTGCCAGCAAAGGAAGTGTTGCCTTAGAGACCTCTTAAAATTTTCTTTGCTTACTTTCTTTTTTAAAAGAAAGTAGGGGGTAGAAAAGTCGCAGAGACTGCCAGCAAAGGAAACTTAGCCTCAGAGACCTTACAAAAGTTCTTACAGAGTGGAGCAGTTGTTTTTTTTAAAAATGTATCTTCAGAGACCTTACGAAAGTTCTTACAGAGTGGAGCAGTTGTTTTTTCTAAAAATGTATCTTCAGAGACCTTATGAAATTTTCTTTGCTTACTTTCTTTTTTAAAAGAAAGTGAGTCCAAGAACACAGGTAGAAAAGCCGCTAAAACTGCCAGCAAAGGAAAGTTCGCTTCAGAGACCTTACAAAAGTTCTTACAGAGTGGAGCAGTTGTTATTCTTGAAAAATGTATCTTCAGAGACCTTACGAAAGTTCTTACAGAGTGGAGCAGTTGTTTTTTCTAAAAATGTATCTTCAGAGACCTTACAAAAGCTCTTACAGAGTGGAGCAGTTGTTATTCTTGAAAAATGTATCTTCAGAGACCTTATGAAATTTTCTTTGCTTCCTTTCTTTTTTCAAAAGAAAGGAAGGGAAGGAGGAAGAATGGGAAAAGGATATTACGGCACAAAACTCAGCGCACATATGAGCAAAACCCCAGAGGGTTACCTAATCTGTCACAGCGTACCCATCAACCGCACCGGTACGCAAAATTACAGGGCTGGCGAGTTGGAGTTACCGGGCGACCCAAAGAGGGTGGTGCAGGTCATCCGCCACCCTGAGGACGTGTTCGACCCGAAAACCTTAGCCAGTTTTGAAGGAAAGGACGTGACCTACTACCACCCGGCGGAATTTTTGAATACCGAAAACTACGCCATGTACTCCAAAGGGCATGTAACCAACGTGAGACAGAAGGGAGCCTATACCTATGCAGATTTGATTATCAAAGACCCCCAACTGATTGAAGATATTCAGTCTGGCAAAGTGCGGCAGGTGTCCTGCGGCTATACCTGCCTCTATCAGCCGGAGGGGGAGGGCTACTGCCAGACCCAAATTCGAGGCAACCATGTGGCAATCGTCCCACAGGGACGGGCTGGTGCCCATGTCGCCATACAAGACAACGCCCCAAACGGGGAGAAAGGACGTATTACCATGTCAGACCTGATGAACACCCTGCTCACTGCTCTGGGTATCCCAGCCGGAGAGGAGGAACCCAAACACCAGCTTACAACAGAACACACCATGACCGACAGCCAGAAACTGGACAGAATCCTTGCCTTGCTGGAGGAAAAGCAGCCCAAACAGGAAGCCCCCGACCGTCTGCCCGACCCCTGTACCATTGTGGGGGAGGAACATCTGGACGATGCCACCAAAACAGCCCTGTGCAAGCTGGTGGAACAGCTGCGCCCTGTGGTGGCAGAACTGCAAAACCAGGAGGAGCGCAAGCGGATTTCCAATGCCATTTTTGACACACTAGGCACATCGAACAGTATGGGCTCCCTGCTGAAAGCGGCACAGGACAGCGCAAGCCACGGGGCAAAACCCAATGCCGTCAGCTATGAAACCGCATGTCAGCAGGCGCACAACGCCTACGCCGCCAGAAATCCCCACACCATGAAGGAGGTTTAACCCTATGAACGTTCAAACCATTGGAAAGACCATGCCCAACGGCTTTGCTGGCTCCTATGCCCGTCAACCTGATATGATTGTCACTACGGCTCCGCTGGGCGGTGAGGTCCCTGTGGCATTTGGTACTCCCATGAAACGAAATAAGAATCAGGTTGTCCCCATGGGGGAAGGCAGTACCGCAGAGGAATTTGTGGGAGTGGCAGCCCGTCAGATGAAGTCCCAACTCTCCTATGGAAATCAGAGTGTGGGACAGTATGCACCCAATGACCCGGTGAGCCTCTTTCAGCGTGGTTCCATTCAGGTGGTGTGTCAGCGTGGCACCCCGTCAGCTGGTGGAAAAGTCTATGTGAGAGTCACTGCAAATCCCAGCTACTCCACAGCAGTGGTGGGCGGCTTTGAGGCGTTGGAGGACAGTGGAAACTGTGTGCTGTTGGAGAACTGCCAGTGGGGCGGCGGCGTGGATGGCTGCAACGTGGCAGAACTGGTTATTTTAAACCGTCAAAATGTTTGATTCAAGGAGTGATTGTATGAACCATTTTCTCAATGCAGGTGTCACCAGCGGTGGGGTCATTCCCTTTACTGCACCAAACAAATCAACAGCCATTTCTACTATGGATGCAAATGGCATTGCCTCCGGCGGTGCCTTTCTGGTGTCTGAGCTGGAAAAGCGGGACAGCCTGCTGAGAAAGCCCCTGTCCAGCGTCACCTATCCCCGTGACATTCCCATTGAAACCGGCGGCGGCTGGGTGGACTATGTGTCTGCCATGTCCGTGGCATATGGACTGACGGGCGGTTCCGGTGAGGGAGCGGTGCAGGCTGGCGGTGCCAACAGTCTGCCTGTGGTACAGGCAAACATGGACAAGGGCATTTACAAAGCCCATGTGTTTGCGGTGGCTCTGCGTGTGCTGTTTCAGGATATGCAGCGTGCCAATTTTGCCGGTCGTTCTCTGGATCAGTTACTGCTGGATGGGGTGAGACTTGCCTACGACAAGCACAATGAGGAAAACGTCTATGTGGGGCTTGCCCAGTATGGCACCACTGGTCTTATCAATAATCCTGATGCCCTCGCCTCTACCGTGGCAGACGGCACAGCCGGCAATGGAAACTGGGTTACAAAAACCCCAATGGAAATTCTCAATGACATCAATACTGCCCTGACTACCACATGGGCACAGGCTGAATATGACCTGTCAGCCCTGCCCAATCACATTTTGCTCCCCTATGAGGAATACACCTACCTTTTGAATACCCCCATGTCTGATATGGCATCCAAGTCCATTTATGATTACATTATGGAAAACAACATTTCAACCAGAAATGGCGGAAACCTGTTCATTGGTGCCACAAGCTGGTGCAAGGGGGCAGGGGTTGGCAATACAGACCGTATGGTGGTGTATGTGAATCACCCACGGTTTGTAAAAATGGATGAACTGGTGCCTATGAGCCGTGTGATGTCCAGTCCCAATGTGGAACATGTGTGTTTTGATACTGCCTATATGGCGAATGTGTCCCAGGTACAGGTACTCTACCCCCAGACCATCACCTATTGGGACAACATCGGAGGGGATACCTAACAAGGGGGTGCAGAAATGCTGGTAAGAACCAAACAGGCGGTGCTGGTGTTCAGCGATGACCGCACCCAGCAATTTCAGGCTCCCAGAGACTTTATTGGGCTTGCCCCTGACTGGGTGGCAACCTGCAAACAGGGCAGACGGCTCCAACAGGCTGGTGTGCTTCAGGTACAGAACAGCCAAAACAAGGGCAGAAGGGGCAGAAAAGAGGGCAGATAACATGGATTTTGTTGCAATACGCCAATGTGCTGCCAATCTGACCAGTGGAACGGGCACTTACACCCCAGAACAGTTTTTATCCGATTATCCTCAGTTTACCAGAGAGGATGGAACCACCAGTTTAGTGCCTGTTTCCATGCTGGAACAGTTCATACAAATGGCAAATGCAGCCATACAGCCGGATCGATGGCAGGAGAGTTGGCGGTATGGGGTGGGGTTGTATGTAGCCCACCATGCTGCCCTCTACCTGAGTACCTATCAGGAGAGCAGCCAGACAGCCAAAGAGGCGGCAGCACTGGGAAAGCCAGTGGGGGCGGTGAAGTCTGCCACATTGGGAGATTCTTCTGTAACCTATGACACCGACACCCTTACCACAGCCACAGGAGATTGGGGGGACTTGAATGCCACCACCTATGGGCAGATGCTGGCAAATCGGGCAAAGCTGGTGGGAATGGGCGGCAGTTATGTGATTTGAGGTGACAGGATGAACCATACAGACTGGTATACTGACCGGATGGATGTTTACCGCACGGTACAGGAGGAGGAGAACCATCTCACTGTTTCGGTGCGGAAGCTGGTGTATGAAAATGTCCCATGCCGTCTCTATCGCAGTTACCGCAGTGACCACAAGGCGTTGGAGCTGACAGACACCGCAGCCCAGCAGGTACAGGAAAATCAGTTGATGGCTGGGCTGGAGGTGGTCATTGAGGCAGGGGATGAACTGCTTATTTACAGGGGGAAGGCGTTGGGACGGGAGGAACCTGTTTTGCGTGCCTTTGCTGCCCGTCCCAACTGTTACTATGAACCTTTTGGGGCGGTGATGCCTGCTCTCGCTCATCAGGGAATCAGGCTCTATTCCCTTACCCTTTCTTGACCTACTTTTTCTTGACAGAAAAAGTAGGCAAAAAGAACTTCATGTGAAGCCATCACCGAGGTGTTCAAAGGGAACAAGGTATTTGTTTCCAAGAGCATTGGGTGGAGGTCATTCAGAGGCAAGATGTATCAAGTATAGGAAGCAGTTCTAAAGAGCTACTATGAAATTTTCTTTGCCTGCTTACTTTTTCTTAAAAGAAAAAGTAAGCAAAAAGAATTTTAGGAGTAGACATCACCGAGGTGTTCAAAGGGAACAAGGTATTTGTTTCCAAGAGCATTGGGTGGAAAAGTCGCAGAGACTGCTAGCAAGGGAAAGGTAGCCTTAGAGACCTTATAAAATTTTCTTTGCCTTCTTACTTTTTCTTAAAAGAAAAAGTAAGCAAAAAGAATTTTAGGAGTAGCCATCACCGACATTTTTGAGGGAATAAGGTATTTGTTTCCAAGAGCATAGGGTGGAAAAGTCGCAGAGACTGCCGACAAAGGAAAGGTAGCCTCAGAGACCTTATAAAATTTTCTTTGCCTACTTTCTTTTTTCAAAAGAAAGGAAGGGAAAAGTAGGCAAAAAGAAC
>CALWVS010000026.1 GCA_944385095.1 uncultured Oscillospiraceae bacterium | reverse complement strand
ATTGCCCAGCGGTACAGTGAATGGTAATGGTGTCGATTTTATGATTTCTGGGACTGGTGCGGTTGGGGGAAATTCTGGTACAGGTCACAAGGTTACTGTTGCTCATTGTCTTTCTCCTCCCCCACAATCAAATCTCCAGCACTATCCAAGGCACTCTCCCCCACCTTCAGCACTTTTAGAAGCCAGCTTGGAACTGGAGCACCTAATGAAGCTGCATTCTCTACAATGCTGCCTAACTCTGTAATGATGTACCAGCACAACACAATGGGACAAATCATCCCTGAATACTGAAATGGAATATGTATGACTGTGATGTTTGTCAAAACTGTACTGATGAGTAAATCAGCAGCTCCTGACACCATAACCACAATAATCATACCTGCCTTGTGCCAGATACCCTCTCTGGCAGTGCTGGATGCCCATTGCCCTTTGCTGGCTGCAGCCATGGTACCAGAGAGATAATCCAGCATCATACAGGCAAGCCAACCCAGAATCAGCCAACCAAACCATCCCCAGAAACCTGTCAATGCTCCTACTACAGCAGCAATCCCTAATTTTAATCCATTCAAATGTTCCATACATTCACATCCTTTGCATTTGCTCCATAACAAGGTCTCACGCCTCCCTCTACCGCAAACCGCAGCCAGTCAAAGAGGGGAATAAACAGAAAACACAACACAAACCACAAAAGGGCAAATTGTGGGCAAACCTGTCCCCAAAGATTTCCCCATAGGTGGGAGTAGTCCCAAATGTCCATCCCAAACAGTAGATTTACCACACAACCCACCATCAGTTCTGCCCCTGTCACCAGAAGGGCACAGGCTGCCGCCTGTAACCACAGTGGCACACTCCAGGGAAGCTGCGCCCCACATCGCTCCACCGGAATGGTCAACACAATGGCTAACACCAGCATAACCCACGAAATTCGCTGGGGGTTGCCTGTGGCGTACTTATACGCCACCTCCAACAGAAAATACACCGTACCACCAAAAAACCACAGTAGCACAGAGAGTACAGAACTACTTAATTTTTTCATGAGTTACCCCCTTCTTTTAGTGGTATTGTGTGTGCCAAAACCGTTCGCATTGCCCCTGGAATATCCATGGAAGCTTTTGTTAAAACATTTCCGCTTTCATCCAAAAGCTCATAGCTTTTCACAGGTGTCCAGTCTGGTACCAAATATTTGACCACAGCACTGGTTCCACATACTTGTTTTTCGATATCCTGAATTAAAATACTTCCATTTAAGCGCACTGCCTTCACATCATCCAACACAAAATGGGCTGTCTTTTCTAAAAATTCTGGCAGTACAGATAGTTGATTCTCCAGTTCTATCCATTCCCTTCCTGAATTTTGATTTCGTTGCGTACCATTGTCTCTACACCAGCTGGAATATACACTTGAGCATCAACAAGGGGTGTTCCATCAGCATCTACCAACTCTGCTGCTGTCACCTCTGTTCCTTCAGCCACTCGGTAAGTAACAATCATTGTAGTATCATCAATCTGTGTACTCAAATCTGGGATTAGAATTTCCTGATTCACTTGTACATGGTCAAATTGTTCTGCCATAAACTGTGTCACTCGCGTTTTTAGTACTGGTTGTATGGAATGTTGTTCCTCTGGTTTCATAATTGTGTCTGTGCTGGTATCAGCAAAAGCAGATGTGCCCAGTTGAAACTGACCAAGGTGGTAAGTGTAATCCCGTGCTAAATTTGAGGCAAATGGGTTCAAACCCAATATCATACCACCAAGAGGATAATTGTAATTTGTTACAGGTTTTGGTCCATTTGCAAATGGTGTTTTTCCTAGTTTTATCTGCCCCAGTTTTCCCTGATACACTCGAAATGGCTCATCAGAGGCAAAGGATTTTTTGCCAAGCCCCCAGTATCCCAAGCCATAGTTATAGATTCTGGTTTTTGCTACCACTTCTTCCGTAATAGATATTGATTTTCGTAGAATCACTTCAATTAGGATTTCTTCCAAGACAGACCGCAGATTTTTGGTGGTATCTATGGTTTTTCTAAACGCCTCTGCCTGATTTTGATTGGCGTCCACATTGGAAGTAATCACTCGAAAGTGGTATGGCTCTCCCCCATAGTCAAACCACTCCTCAACTTTTGATTCTCCAAAAATATCTGTTGCAACTCGCTCTACCGCCCCCTTTGTCCCTCTTGTCCTCTGATTCAGAATTGCAACCTTCACAAGGTTTCTTTTTATATCAATGGGTAAATCATGTGTATATTCTGATATGTGAAATTGCCACGCAAGCTCGTCCAATATTTCATTTGTTTGACCGTCAATGTAATTGTAAATGGACAGGCTTTGAATTTGTTCAATGACTCGTGCAAGCTGCTTCTGAACTGCATAGCATAGCCCCTTTGCACTTTCATCCTCTCTCATCCATCTTGGCATAAATTCCATGATGTCATAGTTTTTCAAGTTCATAGAATCACTCCATCGTTGAAGTCCTCCCCGAACACTGCCAAAACCACCCACTTCCCAATCCACTCATTTTTGTTCTGCTCGGTCATCACATCTTTATAAAATGGAATCATTGCGGTTACCACATTTTCATACTCTGGCAGGGTTAATTCTGCTGAATTGGTTGGTACATCAACTGCCGATACAATCGCCTTCACCAGCATCACTCTACCCCCTGATATGTTACCTCTGTTTTAGAGAATTGTGCCACCTGTTCAGCAGTCAACTCCTGATATACTGGTGATGCAAGGGCAATTCGTGTTGCACCTGCATTTAGCATCCTTTTACGCAGCTCATCAGGGTTGATGTATCGTCCAATTTGCTTGGTCTGCCAACTTTTATATTCCTCCACCGCTGTGGCCACTGCTGCTTGTATGGACTCTGTCCTTGACTTGTTTTCTTCTGAAATCCAATACTGTGCTGTAATTTCCGTATTCACTGCCACCGCAGGAGCAACCTGTACATAATCGGTCAACGGTCGTCTGTCTGATGATGAACACGCAGCCTCCACTGCTGCTATGACAGGATCATCCGGTTCAGGTATTTTCCCTCCAACCTTCACAACATAAATTCCCACAGTTCCTGGAGATAACTGTGTTACATATACGTCTCCCACATCTGCCGATGCTGATAATGCAAAAAATCGGTATGCACCACTGGGACCAGCAGTCGAAAAAGAGAATGGAGCTTGCCGGATCCGTTCTCGTAGAGCCTCGTCTGCTTCGATGTCTGTTCCCCCCTCACTGGTGGTTAGATTCCTTACTGTCTCAACAAATGGAATGCCATCTACCAAGGTGGCAATCTGTCCAGACAAGTATCCATCATAGCCTGAACCAACTTCAACTGCACTTGCTGTCACAGTACCTGATAGATTGCCTGACAGGATGATAAGCGGTGCTACTGTAGCAAAGAAAGTTGTACCGTCTGGCGTAACTCTTGTCCCCTGTGGAATGGTAATCGTCTGACTTTGAACACCAGAAAGGGTGAATTGCATCGTTGTCTGAGAAGCTTGTGCCGGAAGTCGATACACCCCCACCAGTTCTCCTAACTTATCCAGATTTTCTCCTGAACTATATTGGAGTAAATTTTGGAGCCCAGCATGTTCTATATTCTGTAACACCCCTGTCAGCACATAGGCAAATCCCTGTAGCATCTGCCGCCTTTGGTCTCCCTCTCTCAGCGTAACCCCTGTGTAGGATTCAAAATCTGCAACCATCTGCGGCAAGATGCTCATGGGGTCCATGTTTACAAAAAGGCTCACAATTCCACCTCCAATCTGATGTTTGTATCTCCATTGACATCAGTTGATATAGACAGATTGATTGCCGTTGCCTGTGGCTCGTATTTTTCCAGTTGCTTGTTAATATCCATCAGCAAGGCTACTTTCATATTAGGTGCTGGCATGTCCAGATAGCTTCTGTCCAAGCCCAACCCTGGGATGTACGGCACTTCTCCACGGACAGTCCTCAAAATATTCAGGATATTATTTTTAATTTGCTCCACACCTGTGGCATTCCAGTCCAATGTATCTCCACTTCTAATGGTTATCCTCATGGTCACACCCCTTCTGCCAGCATAATGCGTGCTGCTTTTTCTACCGGTCCTTCTGCTGCTTTCTTTCCGTCCTCGTCTGTCCCCTCTGCCACATACTCAATAAAAGACAAATCTAACTTTGCTTTTGAATAAGTACCATCACCGGCAACGACAATCTCACTTGCGTTTACCTTGTTCAACAGCATTTTATTGGAACCCCATGCAGTTGTACCTAGTGTCAGAACCTCCGGTTGTTGGGTTCTCATTTTCAACAACCAGAACCTGATTTCTCCGACCACATCTGCATATGGAGCCATAACCTGAATGGAAAAGGATATATTCATGGCTCCTGGTGCTTTGATGTAAATTGCAGGCTTATCCCCTGCTCGCTCCTGCTCCTCATAGTTCAATGCCTCAGAGATAGCAATATCACTTGGGGTGACAATTGAGCTTTGCGACACTTCAAATACTTTTGTTCCGAAAGAGCCTGTCATAGTATCTCCCCATTCAATACGGCAATGATTTTCTCAATTGCAGGGTTGTTTTTTGATTGACGGCATCTTGCATCACTGCTGACACAAACCAATTTCCGTCTTCTTCAAAACCAAATCCCGTAAGGGACACGGTACTTCCAGCAGCTACGCTGGTCAGGCTGAGGAGTGGTATCTGGGCTGTGTAGCTCTCTTTGTTGGCTGCCCGTAGATACCCATAGGCAAATCTTTGAGCTTCTCCGATGGAAGTACATGGCTCTACACGATACCCCGCTCCTCCTGCTATATCTTTGTCTATCACTTTTTGAGAAATACAATCATGCCCAAAGGGTGCGTATACCACCTGATAGCTGGACAGCAACTCTGTCCCTCTTTGGAAGGTGTAATCTGGTCTTGCTTTGCTCTGTTCAATTGTTATGGATGCTGCTTGTCCCTCCATTTCTTTTTCGCCATAGAGGATCAGTTTTCTGTCTGATACTTTTACCCCATATCCCTCTCTCAAACAGATTCTCGTTAAAAAGGATATATCGGTCTCCATTCTCTGTGTAACTGTAAAATAATTGTGGTTCTGGATGTAATATGATTCTAATGTAAGCCCAGATCGTGACGCAATATCTCCGGCAATTTCCCTGATGGACACATTTCTCCAAATCTTTGTCCGGATCTTGCGTGCCTCCAATGGTACAGACACCGCAAAAATACGGTATGCCCCCATTTGAGGGTCAAGATCATCCACAAACAATACCCCACTTTTAAAATAACCCTCTAATAGCTCAATGCTATCTCCACGCTTGGGAAGCCAATCTGTCCACTGATGTTTCACATCTGAAAACATGACTTCCAGAAAATCAGCCTGTCCCCCTGCATAGTCTGTCATTTTACAGACCATTGGCTTTGTGTCTTTCAGAATGCTAACTCCGTTGTAAATTAACTCCATTGTCCCCCTCTTTTCCATGGTGGAAGGGAACTAGGTGGACTCGTATCCAAAATAGGAATCCTCAGTTCGATGCCAGCAGGGAACACCAGAAAATCAGCGTATTCTAAATTTGCCTCCACCAGTGGTGCAGTCATCTGACTGTTTCCCCAAAATGCAAGTGCAATATCCGTCCACCGCTCCCCCTGGCTGGTAACGTACTTACTTTTGTAAAAAGTCATGCATATTTCACTCGCTTTTTCTTCTTAAAGTAGTTATCCATCCTTCGCTCAAATTCCTCCTCTGCGTCCATAACGCCTTTCTTTGCACTTTCTTGGTCAGCGGCATGGATGTTGGCTTGGAATGTGATGTAGTAGATCTCTGTGCTGCTCTCATCAACAATGGTATCTCGAATCACATCTTGGTCAATCCCTGTCCACCGTTTTTCTTGGAGCGGATCCCGTCCACGAATCTCCTGTAAAGCTATATCTGGGAATTGGATGATATTGCTTTGAGCTACATCCTCAGGGAATACAGGAACATCTACATAGGTTTCTTGCAGGTTGATGGTTTCCTCTTTAGTTTGGACGATTGGCATTTCCTCATGGGGTGCAATCAACTCAATTGGTTGATATATAGCCTCCTGTTCCTCATATGCAATTTCAGGAAGTGCAGGGATTTCCATATAGATGTCCTGAACAGTCATTTCCTCACTGGTAGGGACAGGAATGTCCACACCAACACCAGCAGCTGCCTCTGCCAGTAATGTTCTGTTGTGGGGTGTATCTCCATGTGGAACTATAGTTTCTGGTTCATCACCAACAATCGCCAACTGTGGCACATCAACAGTTCCACCTGTACCAAATGCCGTAATTTCAGGTATTTTCGGGATGTTGAAGCTGTATGTTTTCCCACCAAAAATAGGAACCCAATCTGGCACATCAATACTAATGCCATTGACAGCATCAATCATGCTGTTAATCATGCCAATGACACCCTTTACCGGTGCAAGAAATATGTTGGCTGCCATTTCCGCTACATCTGAGGCAACGGAAACAATGGATTCACCAAAACCAATGAAGAAGTCTCTAAATTCATCAGAGGTATTCCATAGATAGATAAAACCAGCAGCCAACGCAGCCACTGCTGCAATGACAATACCCACCGGATTTGCTGCCATTGCAATATTCAGCAGTCCTTGGGCAATGGTCATGCCACTGGTCGCTGTCATCCACGCTCTGACCGCTGTTACCATGCCCATAACTGCTGATACTGCATTCCATGTCCCAATCCCCACACCAATGGCAATTGCAATGGCTGCTATGGTGTTCCCGTTGGTCAAGAGCCAATTCAAGACACTTTCCATCTGGTCAAAGGCTGCATCAAAATCAAAGTCTGAAATTGCTTGTTGTATCTGTGGCACATATTCCATTACTTTATTGTAAACTTCCTGTGCCACAGGAAGTAAGCTCACCTCTATCTGTCTCCAAATCCCCTCAATAGCTGCATCCAGACTGTCATACTTGACACCTGCCATCTGTTCCAAGGCATCATTTGCGGCATAGGCTTCCCCACCAATGTTGGCAAGCTGGGTGACAACATCAGCCCCCAGGTCCTCCCACATGGTTCCAAACAGGTTTACCCCTGCTTGACTTTGTTTCAACGGGTCATCCATAGAACCAATGGCTTCCATGGTCATGAAAAATGCCTCTCTTGCAGATTTCCCTCCTGCTGCAAAGGCTGCTGACATTTCATCGGCATTGAGTCCAATCTGTTCAAAGCCTGTCTCAGTGGTTTTCGAACCGTCCACCACACGGACAGACAGCTCCTTAATGGCATCGCCCACTTTATCCAGATTCCATGCCCCTGTGTCTGCTCCAGTCTGCATGACATGGAACATGTCATCAGCCGATAGTCCAATCTTTGCAAATTGTGTGGAATACTCGCTGATTGTGTCCAGTAGTTCCCCAGAATAGTCCAAACCATTTTGAGCACCTGTGGCGATATAATTCATGGCTTCTTCCGCAGACAGACCGAAATTGTCCATCAGAGCTTTACTGGAACGAACAGACTCTGCAATATCATACTCAAATACATCACGAAGAATAAAGGCACTCTCTGTTGCTCCGGTCAATTCTGCCTCATTCAGTCCCTTGAGCTGCTGCTTCACTGTGGCTATCGCATTGCCTACGTCTGCAATGTCTTCTCCGTAGTTGTTGCCATAGACACTTTCCATAACATTTTTGAGCCGTTCCATCTCGTCCCCTGTGGATCCTGTGGCCGCAGAAACTTGATTGTAGGCACTCTGCCACTCATCGCCCATATTGACAGCAGCTATTACCGCTGTACCGGCTGCCGCTGTAAGTGCTACACTGCCAGCAACAAAAGCCTCTGCCATTGCCTTCCCTGTATGACTGGCAATTTCCTGCCCTTTGTTCATTGCCTTATAGACAGATGCGTCTAGTTTACCAAACAGAGAAATGGTAGTTTGCAACACTTTACCTGCCATTACTTTTTCTCGCCTCCTCTCTTGCTCTTTTTATGGCTGCTGATTCTTCTCTTAGGATTTCTATGACGTTGTTTTGATAGGAAAACAGGTCTTCCAGTCGCAGTTTTCCCAATTCCAGATAAGACGTGGCTGTCTTGAGCGACAACCACGCTTTTGTTTTTCTTATTCCTTCTGGGAAGGTTGTTCCTCCTGCTCCTTGGAGCTGAGAAAAAAACGTCTCACCTCAATGATAGCTGCCTGATAGTCTCTTGCTCCCATGCGTCTCATATCCTGTAGGGTCAAGCCTGCCGCATATGCAAAGACAGCTGCGTGATAGCTAGGGTCAACCTCTACCGCCGTTACCACTTTTTTCTCCATCTTCAGGGCATTCAGTGCAGATTCCAAATCGTCACCACTTAGCTCCTCTAGGTCGTACTGAATCTCTGTCACTTCTTCCCCATTTACCTTAAAAGGCTTTCTCAGCTTTAAAATGCTCATACGCTCCTCCTTACAAGACCTCACGGATAGGTTTGGCATAGTCCACGCCATTAATCATACACACGTTGTTGAGCTTATCAATCTCCCACATGGTTTCCCCATCCTGTATATACTTCCAGTACAGCACTTCAAACACAATTTTCTGCTCCATGGCAGCATTGTTTTCCACACTTCCGCTTTCCATGCTCTTTGGAATGCCTTTGATGATGTCCTTATGCCCAATAATCTTCGTAGAACCAGTTGACTGGTCAATGGCATCCATTGCCCATGCCACCTCAATCTCCTTGGAGACCTGTCCCATAAGGGCAATAACCTTTGGATTTCCTCTCCGCAAGCCAATTTCATAGGAAAGAGAACCCAGTTGGGCAGGGCTTGGTAGCTCGATTTCTCCCATAATCCCAGCTCCACTCAGTGTCTCAGTCATAAATTCCAGAGAGGGACGAGAAACAGAGGTTGTGTCCTCAATATAGGTTCTTTTCCCGTTAATTTTGCCATAGACAGCATGTTGAATAGTCTTATTTCCAATCATCCCTCTGTACCTCCTGTCAAGGTGCTAAGTCCATCTGTCACATATTCAACATAGAAAGTGAGGCTCTTGGCATTTGGTGTGTTGGTCTGCTGGACATTGAATGCAAAGTCACCACTTACCATTTCTGTTGTGGAATTTTCGTCTGCTCGGAACTCAATACGTCCATAGAGAATCATCCCTTGATTGGCAAGGTAATTGAGCCATTGCTGTGCAGATGCCAGAATGTCATCCACGTCCCTCTTGCCCATAGGGTTGTCTACATTGTCAATGTAGTTTCTCTGGAGGTAGTTCATCATATAGACAGGCATTCTGATACCAGTGTCCAGTCTGTCCTCCGGGTTGATGTCATCCTGTGTCATAAAATCATAATTGGACATATGGGGTCCCCAAAGCCGCATACTGCCTCGAATGATATTGGTGGTTGTAATACCATTTGCATTGAGTGTATTTGCTACCGGCTCACTGAGGTAAATCTGCTTGCCGTCTACCAGGCAGGCAGCATCGGCAAAAATGAGTTTGTTGGATGGAGAGATATATGGCACACCGTCTGCTCCTGTATCTACCGTTTGCATGTCTACCACTGCAATTGTTGAAAGATGGTACACACCATCCGCTGTCTTTGCCATTGGCCAACACACCCTGTCCCATTTGCTGTCGTATCCGTTTTCCTGCTTCCACTCTGCGGCAAGCTCCGGTGTGTCTGTGCTTCCGTCTGCCGGAATGTCTGAACACATGGTTATGTACCACTTTTCGTTGATGCGGCTGGTTGCCTTCAACACCATTTTGTCATGGTAGTCCTTGATATGGCTCCACCCTGGAGCTGCTACGATATTGGGAATTTGACCGGTCACCAGTTCGCTATAGTCCAGTGCATCCACAGCCTGCCCAAATTTCCCCGCTGTAATAACCGTCTGGGACACGTCAATCTGATAATATTTGACATCCACTGTGTCATCTTCAAACAGTGCCTTTGTGATGCTGATTTTAATCAGACCGTCTTCCCATGATAGGGTGTAATCTGTCCCAACAGACATGGTGTCAATGGTGATGTGCTCCAGTGCAGCAAGAGGGTCATTCAGATAGCCCACCTTTTGACCCCTCGATCCCGTCAAGGCAATTTGTTTTGTGGTTTCCAGTTCCTGTGTCACGTTTGGGTCTGTCATGTTGACACAAATAATTGGTCCTACTGGTGTGTCACCCTCAAGGAAGTGGGCAGACACTGCTTCACTGAGGGTGAAGGAACTCCAATCATCAGTATACCCCAATCCTGTAGTTGCAGCCTTATAGCTGCCAATTAAAATGGGCTTATTGATATAGGGAGTATAGTCAAATTCAGGATCGCCAGTGGCGTTAAGCTGCTGGATGGGAGCTGTGCCAATGTAGGCAGGCACAGTTCCCACCGCTGACAATGGGAGTTTCCCCTGGAATGGAACCTGATTGCCATATACTCCGTGCTTATAGCTGGTCAAGATAGTTCATCCTTTCCATTGAAAATAGTGTATTGGGGATGTCTACCACAAATTCAAGATACCCGTACCAGTACGGCCACACAAGTTCTGTATCGTACATCCCCATTTTGATTGGCTTTCTCAAAGAACATCTTCCAATAGCAGCTTTTGCCCAGAGAGCCATTTTCAATTGCTCCATCAGAGCCAGCAAATCCCGATACCCTTTTGCATCTGGAATTTGGCTTTCCTCGTAAAATCCACCGCCATAGGTGGAGCAAATCAGCCGTATCAGCACAGTGGATTCATTTGCACCATCTTCATTTTCGTCCATACACACCAGCACCCCAGGAGTCTGGAATGATGTAGGGGTGAAATTTCTGTGAGGGAGGTAGCATGTTTCCACATATGGTGTCACCAGCTCCTCAGACTCCTCTTTGCAAAGTTTGATTTCCTGCCTCTTTACGGTATCCTGCAAAAAATTCTGAATGTCATGTAACGCATCCGATACTGTCATTGTCTCACCTTCTCAAGCCGAAAATTGATTTCACGCTCTACATTCTGTGACAAAGATTCATCCACAGTAGTTTGTGCCTTTCTCCTGATGTCCTGTTCCTTGGTCATATGAACAGTGGACAAGGTGTGGTGCATCTTCATACGTCTATCGTCTTTTTCTCGAGAAAACAGGGCAACTGTATTTCCTTTGCCCTTTACAACAAATCCATGTTTGAATTTGATGGATTTTCCTTTTCTCACCTTTACTTTTGGTGGAGCAATACGCTTGATTTGCTTCATTGTTTTCCCTCGGTGAGACTTTGGCTCAGTTGGAGACACCATATTTCTTTTTACGTTGAAGGAAAGACGTGAACTACGCACAATAATTCCTGCTGACAGGTCTTGTGGCTTTGCTTTGTGGAGCTTTAGCAGGTTTTTACTGCTTTCAGAACGAAATTGATTTCCCTCTGTTAGGTCCTGTTTTTTGATATTGTATGTGGAGGTAATGCCATTTTGCAGTACAGTATTTGCTTTTGAAAGTGTCTTATTGAGAGCCGATGCCAGACCTTTGTTACACTCCTCAGGGTATTTTCGCAGTGCGTACTGCATCTTTTGCATCTGTCTTTCATCAATTTCTAATCGAAATACTTCATTATTCATGATTGATACCCAGAAAATTGAATTGTAATTTCATGCAGCCCCTCATTGCTTATAACCATGGAGATGGTAGCGGTCTTTTTCCCAATAAGCAGGGCATCTCCTGCCCGTGGCGGCTTATGAACCCGGGGAACCTTTTGCCACTGCTCCTCCTGTACATAAAAGAGGGCATCTCCAACTGCCAAGCCCTGATAATCAGTCCTGATACGATAGTTAAGGGTATCCCCATCCCAGACAATTGGAATCTGCACCCCGTTGATCGCTACAGTTTCCACCATTTCTTCCGCATTGAAAAAGACGGCTGATAGGTCTTTTGTCATCTGGTCTTTCAGGCTCATTGTGCACTCTCCATAGATGTGTTAGGACCATCCTCAGCAGTTTGTTTTTCTCCCTTTGGCTTCTTGCCTTTCTCGACAGGAACACAAATGCCCTGTGAAATCAGCCGTGCTTCGTCTTCCTCAGGCAAGGCAGGGAGCTGTTCTCCCTGCTTATAAAACTTGCCCTTGTGCAGTACACTTTCCCTGCATACCTTTACCATAGTGTCACCCCACTCACTGCTGCTGTGCCACAGTCAGCACATACCAACTGTCAATTTCATGGGGAATCGTCAATGGTCGGCT
The DNA here is from genome assembly GCA_944385095.1 of uncultured Oscillospiraceae bacterium. GTDB lineage: Bacteria > Bacillota > Clostridia > Oscillospirales > Oscillospiraceae > Lawsonibacter. The sequence continues at coordinate 11,412 of CALWVS010000026.1, read as the reverse complement.
TGACAATTTGAGAAAACGCTGGTCAGGGTCTTTGGATACCCAGCTATCTGCACCACGGGTTCCCATGACCTGCCGGATTTGACGGGATACTACATCGGTAAACGCCAAAACACCGTAGTAGGTTGTAAATCTGGCACGAGTGGAGCCAAGGAGCACCTTGCCCATGGGAACCATCGGTTTTTCCTTTGGTGTCAATGGGTCTGTCCAATCATCAATGTACCACTCATCATAGACATAGATTTCCATATCCGGGTCTCTCAGATGTCCACAGTAGGAGACATTTTCATTTTCCATTTTGGGCATCACGCTGACATCTAATAGGTTCCACTGATTGAAATAACCAAGAGCCTTACATCGATCTACAAATGCTGCATAGGCATTGCGTGCCATAATACAGATATTTGGCTTTCGGTAGCCGTTTTCCATACACTTCACAGCGGATGCCTTCAACTCGCTGACTGGATCTGCCGTGGAGTTCTCCGCATCCCAGAGAGAGGATACTGTGGACTTGTTTGTAAAAGGCAGGTCAATGGTATAGTTGACGCTCTCACCAATCACGGGAATTTTACCATCAAACAGTGCCTGTGCTGCCATTACTTCTTCTCGTCTGGAAATCTGATCGTTGAAATCCTGCAAGGTCATTGCCAACAGTTCCATGCCTCTCTGCTCCGGTCCAATGCCACTGTTTACAAGAAGCTCCCCAGGCAATCTCTTGATGGTGTCTTCAATGTTGGTTTCGTCCTTGACTGCCACCAGTGGGGTCTCATACTTCGTGTTGCTCCAACCTAATTTTTCTGCTACCTTGGTGGTGTCGTTTGGATTTACAAAGGGAGCAACACGTCTTTTGCCCTTATAAAAATCCACCATCACATCTGTAGTTGCCAAGGGTACACTCTTTGCAAAAAAGGTTTTCATCAGGAAGCCTGGTGTCTTCGGCATCATTCGCACCACGGCATCCATAGTAGCAGGGCTGAATACGTCTAACATGCTCTGAACTCCTCCTGTTCACATTGTTCCACTTTGACACTGTTTCAAAATCATTCCTGCCCCTTTGAGGGCAATGCGGTTTTTCTCTGCATCACCGGACACATTGACCTTTTGGGAATTGTAATACCCAGCTCCATATCCCACGATGTCAGCTTGACCTCCTGTGGTGTCTTTGTTCTCTGCTGCAATACGGTACAAATTTACTGTCTTTGCCTCTGCTGTCGCCTTTGCAAATGTTGCTGCTGGAACACCTTCCGTCACCACACACTCAAGCAAATCACCTCTGACCACCTTCTGACCTTCTGCCAAAGGAACAGTGTCTACCTCATAGACCTGACCTGCCAGCAGTCCATCATAGTTCATCACTTCTTTTTCTGTCATTGTACATCCTCACTTTCCTGCGATGGACTCCCAAACTGATTTTGCCATATTCTCAACTTTCTGCTTTTCCATTTGCTCCTCTGGCATTGGATTTGCGTTGCCGGAATTGGCGAATCCGCTGACAGCATTGACCTGCTGTGCATCACCCATCACATTATTCAGATAGCTGTGATTGACCATTCTGCCCGTCTGAACTGCCGCCATCAGTACCTCTTCTGCCGGTTTATGGCTCACATATTTTGCCTCTGTCAACATGTCCAGAGGGATAGAATTGGCTATACTATCCAGCCCTTGAATGCGTTTCCGCTCGGATTCTGCCGCCTCTCGCTTTAACATCTCCACAAGTTCAGGGTATGCTCGTTCCAAATCTGTACTGTTTTGAATACTGACTTCACTCTTTCCTTTTTGCATCAGATTTTTCAGAAGAACAGGAGCCTTTTCAAAGTCAGCCGTTGCCACCATTGCACCATTGATTCTGACCAAATTGTTGATGGTGTCCCTTGACACCTGCATATCTACATCGTCCATTAGAATGGTATCTGCAAAGCCAAGTCGCACGGCCTCCGCTCCGTCCATCCATGTCTCTCGCTGCATCATACTTACGATGTCGTTCTCTTTGAGATTGGTCTTTTCTGCATAGGCTGCCACAAGCCCTTTGTTGATGGTATGTAGCATCACTGCTTTTTTCTCGCAGTCCTCTGCGGTGTAGCTGCCACACAAAACCTGACTTGCATTGTGAATCATCATATAGGCATTGCGTGGAATTGCCACCGATTCACAGGCAAGAGCCACTGTCATGGCAGCAGAAGCACACACACCATCGACCTGACAGGTGATTTTGTGCCGTTCCCGTGCCGCTTTGATTGCCCGTCCAATGGCTGTGGCTACAAAGATTTCACCACCTGCCGAATTGATATGCACTACGATATTGGGTGTTGTGACCTCTGCCAGCTGCTTCATAAACTGGTTGGCTGTCACCTCATTCCCCTTTTCCCAGTCCTCACCATCCCATTTGAGGGATTGTTCATTGGCAATCTCGTCATATACATAGAGGTCTGTGGTGCTGTCACTGGCTCTTGCAAAGTTCCAAATTAGTGTTCTTGTACTCATGTTAGCTTCCTTTCTTGTGCTTCCTGCAAAATTTCATTCTCCCGTTTGAGCTGACGGGCATTTTGCTTAAAGTCTCCACCGGTAAGCCCAATGGTTTCTTCCTCTCTGGTAGAAAATCCATTCTCTACCCTCATTTTTGCCGCTTGCACCTCCTTTACTGGGTCAAGTGTCCCCTGTGCAGGTCCATTCCAGTCTGCCCTACACCACACCTTCCGGATGATTGGGTTTTCAAAAAATCCTGGAGCCTGAATCCTGCCCCGTGCCACTGCCTCCGCTAGAAACTGCTCATAAACAGGCTGGCAAAACTCGTTGGCAAGCCACTCTCTCCGCATTCGCACCACCTTCCAGAACTCTAGCAATGCTGCACGGCTGGCAGAATAGGAGGAATTGAACATTTTTAGCAGCACTTCATAGGGAATTTCCATGGCTGCCCCAATGCTCCGTGCCACCGCAATGACAAAGGCATCAAAGCCTGATGAGGGACGTTTAGGGTCTGCCACCTCAATCTCCTCTCCTGGCTGCAATGTGACCACAGAACCCATACCCATCTGATACTCATTGTCATTTTGAGCCACCGGCTCTGTTCCCAGTGGATTGCTTGCCCCAAATGGATTGTCTGTGGAAAGTCCCTGTGTTTTCACAAAGACTGTAAAACAGGAGGTAATAACCGCAGCCATCAGCTCCGCTTCCTCATATCTCTTGATTTGCTGCAATTCCTCAATAACTGGAGAGAGTATTGGTACCCCTCTCCTCTGCTCCGCTCGCTCTGCATCAAAGAGGTGGATGAGGTTTGGTCTGCCTGTTTTTGCTCCACATGCCGGTACTCGCTTCCATGCTGGCGGCTCAAAGGTATATCCTGTCATGGTATAGGGGTACTGATTGCAAATCCAATATGCCACTGTAGCTCCATTTTTATCAATTTCCACACCTGAGTATATTTCATTGCCGTTATCGGGATTTTGTCCCCAGAATGGCTGATAGGAGCCACCAATTGGTAAAGCAACAGAGTATGGGGTACACACTCGGTCTGATTCCACCAGTTGCAGCCGCAGTCCATAGGGCATGTGAGGGGTTGGCTGCCCAAATTTTAAAAGGCAAAACCCATCCCCATTCATAATTTGCCCCAGAAAAATAAGTCCCTGCATTTCATAGAAGCTGTTAAGCCTCAGTGCATCACACTTCCTGGTATCTGCCCAAAGTGCAAACTCCCGCTCCACTGCACTTTCCCATGTATCGGCTTCTTCTTCAGACAGTCCCAATAGTTGTGCATCTACTCTGCACTTGAGCCGCAGTCCAGAGCCAACCACATTGGTTCTCAATGTTTTTAGTGCAGATGCTGCCATAGGTGAAGTCATGTACAGGATTCTGGAGCGATTAGTCAGCGTTCTCAAGTTTGCATCAATGTCAAGCTGTGGACTTGATGAGTAGTCCACCATACCCTTTAACGCTTTTTTGGTATAGGATGCTCCACCGGCTGAATATCCGCTTGCCAGAATTTTTTCCGCAGCGTGAAGCTGCCATTTTGCTCTTGCTCGTTTCAGAGCGTATTGTGGGGCAATCGCCTTGATTGCCTCCTCTAGCACATTCAATTTGATTCCCCCTTAGTAGTCTCTTGGCACAATTCCAAAAACCTTGTTTCTGCCCTGTCCACTGGACTCTGCCTTGGCTGCTGCCAGTTGTCGCTCCAAATATGCAATCATATCTGCAATTTTGGATAAATCCCCCCGTTGCAATTGTCTCGAGCCAATGCGATAAGACTGTGCTCCAGATAAAATGGCTTCTTCTGCTGCCAGATACTCGTTCAGTCTTTTTTGATACATGTCAATTTGTTGCTGTGTCATATCACCAAACCTCTATGCCCTTTGATGTCCTCTTTTTTTGTGTCTGCTGTGTCCGTTGTGGCATAATACCCAGCCGCTGCTGTTCCAGCAGTTGTAGTTTTGGGTCAAGAATTTCCAGTGCAGCAGTTGCATAGTTACGAATGTCAAAGGGTTCATTTCTTGCATGGTCGCTTCGCTTCACCCACTGTATCACCGTCCTGCCCTTTACCGTGTGGATTGTTCGCCTTTCAGCGGTTAAGCCTTCAAAATATTGCTGGTCATACCCTCTGTCAGATTCCATTGGAAAATGACAATATCCAGCTTGATGCTCAAATTTCACATCCAGTCTTGCCGCAATGGTGTCCTTCCCCACATCTACACCTATGATAAATAGCCACGCACCAGAGTCATTCCTTCTTTTTGGTCGCTTGATGTAGGGCACACCACTGCCACCCTGTCCTTTGATTGCCCAGACACGCTTCATTTCTCTTGCCTTGCAATAGGCATAAACCTCTGTGGTGTAGTGACCACCAGAGTCAATGCAGGTAGTTAGAATCACCATTTTTTGCCCGTCTGCCCTAATGTAGTCAGCAAATAATATTTGGTCTAAGTCCCCCCACACCTGTGGTTGTCCAGGGCAGCCCATAATCACTCCATACCTAATACCCCAGCTCTGTTTTTCTGCTCCCCATGCTACAATCTCATATTCCAGTCGGTTGTCTTGTACATCCACCCCAGCAGTTAGCACCAATGCCTCCTCTGGCACCTCACAGTTATAAGCCATTCTCCTTCTGAGCAGCAGTTCATTGAGGTCAAGGTCGCCCACTTCCTCCCATGACAGTCCCAGTGCAGTATTGTGCCAGACCTTCATCTCGTTTCTGCCACTGTGTTTTGCCGTCAAAAAGTCCTCTACGATTTCATCCCATCGTTTCCACGGAGATGCCAGCTCATTGAGATGGAAACCTCGCTTTTTGGTCTGTTCTGGATGTTTTGCTGTCCATTTGATTGCCTGCCGTTTCCACAGGGCTTCTTTCTCTACACAGCCACAGGCTCGGCAGACATATCCAATCACGGTTGCTTGGTTGCTGCCACTTTTATGCTCAAATTTCAGCTGCTCCCACACATAGGGTTGGTACACACCGCAGTCAGGACACCGCACCTCTAATTCCTCTGCTGAGGAGTCCTCGAAATCGTCATCAATTTTGGATGCCCCCTTGATGGTTGGTGTGGAAACCTCCACAATTTTTCGATTCCAGAAGGTAGTGGTTCTCTTGATTGCCAGTGCAACGGGGTCGCCTTCCTTTCCGGCTGACTGTGGAAATCTGTCCACCTCGTCCAAAAATACCACTCGGATGGGACGGGAAGCCAGCTTCGCAGGGGTATTTGCTCCCAACATGGTAATATGACCACCAGGGAAACTCTTGTGCATGGTGGTGTTGGAGGCTGCCCGTTTCCGCTTGGACTCTCCGTGGTCGATTTTTGCTGCCAGTGTTGGGCAGTCTCTGAGCATGGGGGCCAATCTATCTTTGCTGAATGCCTCTGCCATGTCGTCCGTTGGCTGCACATACAGCATAGGGGACGGGTCACAGTCAATGAAATACCCCATAGCATTGAGTAGAATTTCTGTTTTTCCAACCTGAGCAGAGGATTTGATAATCACCCGCTCCACCCGTGGGTCGCTAATGGCATTCATGATTTCTCTTTGGTACGGTGCTCTGTCTGTATGCCATTTTCCACGCTCCGCCGATGCCTCTGGGGATAGAATCCGGTATCTATCTGCCCAGTCACTTACTGTCATGTTTGGTGGTGCGGCAAATGCCCTCATCAGATTGCCAAAAAATTTGGTTGTTTTAATATATTCATTCTTTCTGTGGGGTTTCATCCTCCTCATCCTCTTTTGCCGCCTCCTCCTGCTCTTCCTGTGCTGATGTAGCGTAATCCGCAGGGTCATATGCGGCAATTTCGTTGAGTGCGTCCTCCACCTCTCTGGCTATCTTTTTCTGGATTTCTGCCCTGTCCTCCAGTCCTTCCAGCTGAGGCGCCAGCTTGACTGGTATTCCCAGTAACCGGCCCTTGACGGCTGCTGCCATTGCTGTCCAAATTTGCTCTACATCCTTGGCTCTGTGAAGTTGCCCTTCCATTAGCTTAACATGCAGTTCTGTTTTCCTCATTTTGAGTAGTTCGTGTTCTGTTTTGACACTTTCCAGAGACCTACCTGCTCGCTTGGATTTTGTCCCTGCAATGCGAAACTCTATGTAACCCTTGATGGAGACTCCCAAATCGTAAGAACCCCTTGAGACTCTTACTATAACGCCATCCTCGGTTAGCTTCCCGATTTGTCGTTTTGATACCCCCAAACACTCTGCTAAAGTCTGTGTATTGACGTTCATCCCTCTGCCCCCTCATACGGAAACGGTAATCTCACTTTTTCTGTACAAAAATTTCCTTTTCTTCAGGGGTCGTAGCAACCACTAGCGAGGTTCTCAGTAGAAGTACCTTGAACCTTCAAGATTTCTCGTTTCAAATAACAGATCTGAGAAAGTTCTTTTCTTGTCAATATTTTCACCCATTTCTGTCTCAATTTACCTGGTTGTTTTGTTCACATGGTTTGCTTTTGTTGTACAGGACTTGGAACAAAATCTTGTTTTGCTGTATTTATTTGCACTAAACTCCTTTCCACACATCTCGCAACACCTTATTTCATTATCTACGCCACTTTTTCTGCGTGCTGCTGCTCTACATTTGTTGCTACAAAACTTATTTGCTGCAAATTTTAAACTTATATACCGTTTCCCACAGTACTGACAAATATATTCCTTTGGCTTGATTTGTTTTTTTCCATGTTCTGAGTGCCACTTTTTCCCAGCCCCACTCCTGTGCCACTGTGCTGCATAGCGACATCCCTTACTAAAATCACGCTTTATCTTTTCTGGATTATTTTGAACTTTCTCCAATCCATGTCCACGCTGGTGATCATGTCTAGGAAGACAGCAAAGATTATCAATATCGTTATCTCCCTTGTCTTCGTTGATAAGATGAATGTCAAAGCCTTCTGGAATCTCTCCATTGAAATAAAACCACACATATCTATGTAGCCTTTCTCTTCTTCCAGTTCTAGTCACTTTGGTGGACAAATAATAGCCAGTATTCTTATCTCTGGTGAAACGAACACCATCAAAATAGGCTGTATTTTTATCGGGTGAATACAATACTCTCTCAGGCTGCAATTCCTTGATATGATGTATGTCCATACATATCTTTTCCTCCACTCATTCTATAAAACCAGCCAATTTTTTTACTGTACACCCTTCACCTGCCTTACATGGTCTCCTTTTGCCCATTTCCAAAATATAACCACAAAAAGGATACCCTTGTACTCCTCGAAAGGTAAGCATTGCATAGACACAGCCTTTACAATATGGCGTTGGCAGTCTAGTTTGTTCACTACATTGTTTCTTTGCCATCATCATTCACCTACATTATCACATGATCCTCATGCAGACTCTGTGATATATAATTTCGTGTGTCAGCAGAGGCACATTCAAACTGACACACGAAACAGAAAGGAGACTGTGAATTTCTTCACTGGCTCATGGTATCACAGTATGTAGAATTTTTTGGCTCATGTTTTAATAACCCATCGCATTTGATATGACACGCAACCGCTCGAATAAACTCCTGCTGCCATCGCTTTGCTGTATTGTAGGAAACTGGGATCATACATGCAGCACCGGCAAGAGTGTGTGTTTTATGGAAAAATACCAAACGGATGAGGTATATCTTCGACTCACCATCCGTCTGCCCTGCCATATGGTCTAGTGCTGTATCAATGGCATGTTTTTCAAAACTCTCCACATCAGGATACCTGCGTAAAATTTCCTTCATGTAACCCCACCATGGGTCTCTGCGTTTCATATTCCTTTCACCACCTCATAAATGCTTCTTCGTATATCACCTGCATTTTTGTATTCTTGCTCAAGCTTCTGCATACTCAAATGAAGAATATCCTCCAAAGAATATCCAATGTCATAAGCTGCCACTGCCACACTTCTCACCACATCTCCCAATCTCTCAGCGAGATCGTGAACATCCATATCTTGACCTTGACAGATATTCTTTTCCACAATATCAGATAGTTTACCTGCCGCTCCATTCATTGACAAAATAGCATAGGTTAGCATATCAACTTTTCTAAAGTTCATATTTTGTGCTTCTCCCACTGATTTACTCTGAAAATGATTGATAGTTAATAATTTTTGGATTGCTTCTGCTGCTAAATAGCATGTATCATCCATACATGGGCAATTGTTACAGCTGTCTCCATCTGCCCAATTAGTAAGGTCTTTGATAATTTTTTCGTAGTCCAACATTATCTCACTCCCTCTATTTCAAAGTCAGAATATATGCAATCATTTCATCTGATCCGGTTCCTTTGGCAATAGCATCCACCAATGGATCTTCGGATTCTCCCACTCTGGAAATTCTTCCATAATCCATCCATCTTCACAGCAGTAATATGCCAACATATATGAATGGTCAAATGTAATCTTGTCGCTCACCTGACCGCTTACCAGAACAAGAACCGAGCTATATTCATCTGGCAACTCATTCTCTGGATCAATCCACTCAAAATCAATGAGTTTCTCAATAGCTGCACGAATAATTGCACAGCCTCTGACACTGCAACTATTCTCATACCCACAACCAAGGCAAGCCAAACTCCCTGTCTCCACTTTCAACTTCATCAGAGCCTCAATCAGTTTTTTCATCTCTCTATCTCCCCTATTTCAAAGTCAGGATATATGCAATCATTTCATCTGAAAGGTCACAGAACTCATCACCATCAATTCCAACAAAAAGAACTGTACCCACAAACTCAATCCCTGCAAATTCCAGATTATGTTCCATCCCCATCAGGCGACCTTCTTCATTACAGATAATCGCCATGTCTGTGAACATAGTAACTGTTTCGATGTAGCCTCCAACCTCTTTTTGCAATGCCTCTAATGTATTCCCAATCTCAACCACATGAGGATTACAATGAACCTCTTTTCTGACGACTTTCATAATGCCCTCCAAATTGCTTAATTGATCTGTGTGAAATGTCTCATGGTCTAAGTCTGAGACTTTTTATTTTGAACAGGCATTTCTTCAGCATACTCTAAATCCCTTAGTTTCATTAAGGCTACATAGAGTTTCGGCTGAAGGTGTGCAAGCTCCAGACTACTGACTCCCTTAACACCCCAGCTACCGTCTGGGGTTTTATATGTTAACTTCACTTCTTATCACACCCTTCCGTTGATTTTAATTACTAAAATCGGGGGTTTCAGGGGGCTTCCACCTGACAAGCCGCATTTTGCCGTCAAAATGCTATGCTTGCCTTTCCAGCAGCAAAGCTGCTCTCCAATAACCCATTGATTATTGAGACGAAGAAAACCTCTTGTAGTCAAACAAATCATAATTGACACCACACTTCTCCATCTGCTCTTGACTACATGATTTTTCATACACACATAAACTGCATAAGTCATATTCAGCACAGGTAAAATCATGATTGAGCTGTGTTTTCTCCACAAGATACATGTTGTCCTTGTTTGGCTGCTCCAGCCACCATGCAATCACATCCTTCACACCCACCGGACATACTCCAGATAAAGAACATGCTTCTGTTTTGCATGTATCGCAATACTGTGAACTAAACTCAATATCCCATGGCTTCTCATCCCTATATTCAAGTCGCTCGATAAAATCTTTAAGTTGCTCATTGTTCATCTGGCGAATATATTCCGCATTTGAGATTCTACGGGGTGCTGTGTCTGTTTTTATGTGCTTATCCATATAGCTCTACCTCCATACTCGTCACGCCTCTTACAGGCGATCTAAAAGCCATTTAAATGTGCCTTATTGTTTTTGTGTATGCCTTGTCATCGGGTCTGTCTTTCGTGGTGCATGTGGTGTCCCATAAATCTTCATGATAATTTTGTCTGCATTCTCAATGGATGGCAATGCAGCATAATCTGAGACTGCACCCTCAACATCCTGCCAGAGCTTTACAAAACGCTGTATCTGTTGGTTGCCCCACTGCAATTCATGGTGTTCTTTCAGCAGCCGTTGTTTTTCTTCTTTTGCTTGTTCTCTGGTTATTGCACCATACCGATATGCAGCATGCAAGGCTCGGTAACACTGGAACAGGAAAACGTCTGCACTAGACAGATCATTGGGCATCGCCGCTCCCACCATAGCCAAATCTTCTAATTCATCAGGTGTCAAGTTCAGTCACCTCAATGTAGATACCACACTTCTCAGCCCAGAACTTTTCCACAATCTCACAGCAGACCTGAGCATCATCAATCCAAAATCGCTCTGCCGTCATGCAATCTTTGAGCAGCTTTTGCAGGTTGTCTGTGTCTGGCTTAGTAGTGCGGTAGGTTCCGTCTGGGTGACTACCACGGGGAAATAGCCACTTCACCACCAAACGGACGCCTCCCTCTGCTGGAGCATCCGGTGCAAATGGTCCCAAGTATGCTCTCAGCTTCACTCTGGCTGCCTTCAATTCCTCCGGCTCGTAAAAGTGTGGCTTTCCATCTTTCCCCACTCTGACCTTCTTCTCCTGGTGGGTCACAGTGGGAGGAATCATGGACATAAAAAATTTATGTACTCTGTCCATGCTCCACACCTTCCCACGTTCCGTTTTCACTGTTGTACTTGATATAACCAATACGAGCCAGTAGGTCTACCAGATACATTGCACAGTCGGTACTAGAGCCAACCCATCGCAACACCTCGTCATAGTTTGCATCATAGCCTTTCCCGATGCGTGTTCTACGAAGCGGAGGCATTTGCTTGGCAACCTCCAATCGCTTATCCCTCTGTTTTACTTTTTTTCCCATATCATTCACCTCAAGTAAAATTTGCTTTTGTCAACGGACAGGGGAAGAAGGACGGCGGGCGACAGCTTAACGCCCGCCTTCTTTCCCCCGTTGACCGTCAGGGAAAGGAAAAACATTATATGTAATATATAATAATTTTCCTTCCCTGGGAAAATATCGAATTTTTCCCTCACAGGGAAAAGGGAAAATATCGAATTTTTCCCTCGCAGGGAAAAGGGAAAATA
>CALWVS010000025.1 GCA_944385095.1 uncultured Oscillospiraceae bacterium | reverse complement strand
TCAAGTTTTTTAAACTCTTCTTCGCACCCTCAATTCCCATCATGCGGTTGTCTGCTGTCTCTCGCAGACAGCTTTGCTATAATACCAGACCTTTCCTCATTTGTCAACACTTTTTTTCATCGTTTTTCTATCTTTTATATGTCCATGCAATACAAACAAATTCTCCGAAAAATATCCCTTGCATGACAACAAATCATATGGTACTCTTGTTACAATCTACATATAATAGGAAAGAGGTATCCCTATGCCCATTAAAATTCCTGACTCCCTTCCTGCCAGAGCCACATTGGAAAGTGAAAATATATTTGTTATGACCGAGTATCGTGCTATGCATCAAGATATTCGTCCTTTGAATCTCCTGATTCTAAATTTAATGCCAACTAAAATTGTAACCGAGACTCAACTACTGCGTCGACTCTCTAATTCTCCTCTGCAAGTTCAGGTAGAATTGCTATATACCAGTAGTCATGTTTCCCAAAATACAGATGCCTCTCATCTGTCATCTTTTTATACAACTTTTGAGCAAATCAAAAACAAAAAATATGATGGTATGATTATTACTGGTGCACCTGTAGAAAACCTGGATTTTAGAGATGTGGATTATTGGGATGAGCTGTGTCAAATTATGGAATGGACAAAAACCCATGTACATTCTACCTTACACATTTGCTGGGGTGCACAGGCTGGACTCTATTATCATTATGGTATCCCAAAATATAACCTTGGTAAAAAATTATTTGGTGTCTTCCCTCATACCATCTTGCGTCCACAATCTCCCTTGTTTCGAGGATTTGATGATATTTTCTATGCCCCTCACTCTCGCTATACAGAAAATCGTCTTGAGGATATTTCCAAAATCCCCTCTCTGGAACTGTTAGCTATTTCTGAACAAGCTGGTGTATTTGGAGTAAAAAGTTCTGATAATCGCCAATTTTTTATTTCTGGGCACCCAGAATATGATCCGGACACCCTTGCTAACGAGTACTTCCGTGACAAAAACAAGGGAATTGACATTAACATTCCAGATAATTATTTTTTGGACGATGACCCTACACAGCCTCCTGTCGTACGTTGGAGATCTGCGGCTCAACTTTTTTATACAAATTGGCTTAACTATTACGTTTATCAAACTACGCCTTATGACATCCGCAATATATAACTATTTTTCTTAGGTTATAACAGACCATACTTCACGCCATTTGCTATGAGTTATGGTCTGTTTTTATTTCTTTTCAAATTTTTTGTAATATTGACTATTATTTATAAAGAATATTTAAAAAAATAGTTATTTTGACGAACACTTTTCCCCTTGCTTCTATGCACAAAAAGGACTATAATTTGGGAGGTACATGGGCAGATTTCTGTATAACTGAACTCGCAACAAAAAGACGATGTCTTTGCGTTGCGCTTTTTCCGGGAGTTCTTTGTTAATTTTATAACAATTTCTGCTTGTATCTGGTCAAATCGACTTGATTTGATGGTTAGAAATCAAAATTTTAGGAGGAACCACTATGAAGGTTGCAATTTTTGGCGCTGGTACTATGGGTCGTGGCATTGCTCAAGTCTTTGCTGCAAATGGACATATCGCTCTCATGTATGCCAGTAGCATTGCCTCCGCACAACGCCACAAGGATCAGTTAGATGCCTCTCTGCAAAAGCGTGTTGAGAAAGGAAAAATGACTCAAGATGCAAAGGATCTTCTGATGGCAAATGTTTTGGTGGAAGAAGAGTCTGCCGCTGCTGATGCTGATTTGGTGATCGAGTGTATCGCCGAGGAAATGGGTGCTAAGAAGGAGCTTTTCCACCGTTTAGATGAGCTCTGCAAGCCCGAAGCCATTTTTGCTTCCAATACATCCTCTCTTTCCATCACTGAAATGGGTCATGGTCTGAAGCATCCTCTGATTGGTATGCACTTCTTTAACCCTGTTCCCAGCATGAAGCTGATTGAGATTATTCGTGGTGTGAACACTCCACAAGAAACTTTTGATTTCGTTTATAAGCTGTCCCACAACATCGGCAAGGAGCCTGTTGAGGTTGCAGAGGCACCCGGTTTCGTGGTGAATAAGCTGCTCATTCCTATGATCAATGATGCCATTGGTCTTGTAGAAAATGGCACTGCCTCTGTAGAGGATATTGATAAGTCTATGCGTCTGGGTGCAAATCATCCCATGGGTCCTCTGGCTCTGGGTGACTTCATTGGTTTGGACATCTGTCTGGCCATTATGAATACCCTGTACGATGAGACTGGTGATTCTAAGTATCGTCCTGCCCTTCTGCTGAAGAAGATGGTCCGCGGTGGTCTGTTGGGCATCAAATCCGGCAAGGGTTTTTACGATTATTCTAAGAAGTAATAAATTTTTAGGAGGACTGGAAAATGGATTTTCATCTGACTAGAGAGCAAGAGATGGTCCGCAAGATGTACCGCGAGTTTGCGGAAACCGAGGTCAAGCCCTTAGCTGAGGAACTGGATGAGGAAGAGCGTTTCCCCATGGAGACCGTCGAAAAGATGGCAAAACTGGGCATGATGGGCATTTACTTCCCCAAAAAGTACGGCGGAGCTGGCGGCGATGTGCTGTCCTATGCTATGTGTGTTGAGGAGCTTGCCAAGGTTTGTGGCACAACTGCAGTTATTGTATCTGCCCACACCTCTCTGTGCTGTGCACCTATCTTTGAGCATGGTACTGAGGAGCAGAAGATGAAGTACCTGCCTGATCTGCTGTCTGGTAAGAAGCTGGGCGCATTTGGTCTGACTGAGCCAAACGCTGGTACTGACGCTTCCGGTCAGCAGACCACTGCTGTTCTGGACGAGAGCGGCGAGAACTACATTCTGAATGGTTCCAAGTGCTTCATTACCAACGGCAACGTTGCCGAGACTTTTGTTGTCATGGCTATGACCGATAGCAGCAAGGGCAACCACGGCATTTCTGCTTTCATCGTGGAAAAGAGCTTCCCTGGCTTCTCTGTTGGTAAGCATGAGAAGAAGATGGGTATCCGTGGCAGCTCCACCTGTGACCTGATTTTTGAGGACTGTGTTGTTCCCAAGGAGAACCTGCTGGGTAAGGAAGGTCAGGGCTTTAAGATTGCCATGCAGACTCTGGATGGTGGTCGTATTGGTATCGCTGCACAGGCTCTGGGTCTGGGCGAAGGTGCAATCAATGAGGCTGTAAAGTATACTCAGGAGCGTGTTCAGTTTGGCAAGCGTCTGTCTCAGTTCCAGAACACCCAGTTCCAGCTGGCAGATATGCACACCCGTATGCAGGCTGCTCAGTATCTGGTCTATGCTGCTGCATGCAAGAAGCAGAACCACGAGCCCTACTCTGTAGATGCTGCTATGGCAAAGCTGTTTGCTGCTGAGGCTGCTTCCGATGTAACTCGCCGTGCCGTTCAGCTGTTTGGTGGTTACGGCTACACCCGTGAGTATCCTGTGGAGCGCATGATGCGTGATGCAAAGATCACTGAGATCTACGAGGGTACTTCTGAAGTTCAGCGCATGGTTATCTCCCGTGCTCTGGGTGTAAAATAAGATAGGAGGCAGATGGAAATGAAAATCATTGTTTGTGTTAAGCAGGTCCCCGATACCTCTGGTAAGGTGGCTGTCAATCCCGATGGTACTTTGAATCGTGCCTCTATGGCAACCATCACCAATCCCGATGACCTGAACGCTGTTGAGGCAGCTCTGGTTCTGAAGGAGCAGACTGGTGCAGAAGTTGTGGTTGTTTCTATGGGTCCTCCTCCCGCAGAAGGCATGCTGCGTGAGATTATTGCCCGTGGTGTAGACCGTGCTGTTCTGGTTTCTGGTCGTGAGTTTGGTGGTTCTGATACTTATGCTACCTCTCAGATCCTGGCTGCTGCCATCAATAAGATTGGTCTGGAGGACGAGGACATTGTGTTCTGTGGTCGTCAGGCTATCGACGGTGACACTGCCCAGGTTGGTCCTCAGATTGCTGAGAAGCTGAACATTCCTCAGGTTTCTTATGCCGCTGAGATTACCAAGGAAGGCAAGACTCTGACTGTAAAGCGTATGCTGGAAGATGGCTACATGACCATTAAGGTCAACACTCCCTGCCTGATCACCTGCATCAAGGAGCTGAATGCTCCCCGTTATATGAGCGTTGGCGGTATTTTTGAGTGCTATGAGAAGCCCTATGAGGTGCTGGACTATGAGGCTCTGAAAGATGATCCCCTGATTGATCCTACCACCATTGGTCTGAAGGGCTCTCCCACCAACATCTTTAAGTCCTTCACTCCTCCTCAGAAGGGTGCTGGCATGATGCTGGAGGGTGCTGATAAGGATACCTGTGAGAAGCTGGCTGGTATGCTGGCTGCCAAGCATCTGATCTGATTAGAAGGGAGTTTTGAAGAATATGTCTACTTTTAATAGTGCTGATATTGCCTCCTTCAAGGGCGGCGTATGGGTTTTCTGTGAGCAGCGTCAAGGTCATATGATGCCTACCTCCTTTGAGCTGATCTCTGAGGGTCGTAAGCTGGCTGACGAGCTGGGCGAGAAGCTGTATGGTATTCTGCTGGGTCACAACATTGAGGGCATTGCCAAAGAGCTGGGCGGATATGGTGCTGATGGTGTGTATGTCTGCGACCATCCCCTGCTGGAGAACTACACCACTGATGGTTATACCAAGGTTATCTGTGAGGTAGTAGAGGAGTACAAACCCGAGGTTATGCTGATCGGTGCTACTAACATCGGTCGTGACCTGGGTCCCCGCTGTGCTGCCCGTTTACATACTGGTCTGTGCGCTGACTGTACTCATCTGGACATTGATGTTCCCAAGTACAAGGAGTTCCTGCGTGAGTCCTCCACTCTGGCTCCCAACCTGATTGACAGCATTCCTGAGGAAGACCGCAACCTGAAGATGACCCGTCCTGCATTTGGCGGTCACCTGATGGCTACCATTATCTGCCCCCGCTTCCGTCCTGCTATGGCCACTGTCCGTCCTGGCGTTATGAAGAAGGCTGCTTTTGATCAGGCTAAGGCTGACGCCTGCGAAATCATTAAGCCCAACTTCTCCCTGAGCGAGAGCGACATGGAGACCCAGGTAGTTGAGGTTGTAAAGGCTGCCAAGAAGCTGGTTGACCTCATCGGTGCTGATGTGGTTGTTTCCGTTGGTCGTGGTATTTCCAAGGATGTTGATGGCGGCATTAAGCTGGCTGAGGAACTGGCTGAGGTTCTGGGCGGTGTTGTTGGTGCCTCCCGTGCTGTGGTTGACTCCGGCTGGATGACTGCTGACCATCAGGTTGGTCAGACTGGTAAGACTGTACATCCTCGCATCTATGTTGCTCTGGGTATTTCCGGTGCTATTCAGCACAAGGCTGGTATGCAGGATTCCGAGTGCATCATTGCTGTGAATAAGAACAACACTGCCCCCATCTTTGAGGTGGCTGATTATGGCATCTGCGGCGATCTGTTCAAGGTTGTTCCTATGCTGATTGAGTCTATCAAAGCTGCTAAGGCTGCAAAATAAGATTGTTTTCGTTCCCTCCCCGGTTCAGTTATGAGCCGGGGATTTTTTTCACCCTATTTTGTCCTGTGGCATAGTCTAGCTTAGGACAGCACAGAACAGGAGGGTTTTCTCATGTTACATGATTTGAATATTTGGATATTGGGGGGAGATAAGAGGCAGGTCATTCTGGGACAATTGCTTTCTGAAGATGGTCATACCGTTCATTTCTATGGAGTAGAACAGTATCCCCATATTCCTAATGATTGTAAACTGGAATCTACATTGGATGGGATTGGAAAAGCAGACTGTGTTTTTCTTCCTTTGCCTGTGAGCAAAGACAGTGAAACTCTGTTCGCTCCCCTTTCCTCTCTAAGTATCTCTTTGGTTTCTCTTTTTCAACAACTTTCCCCCAGTCAACTTCTATTTGGTGCCAGAGCTACTGCACCAGTCATCCAATATCTCACCCAATATCAACTGAATTTGCTGGACTACTCAACTAGAGAGGAGTTTTCCATTGCCAACGCCATTCCCACTGCGGAAGGTGCCATTCAGCTTATGATGGAACAACTCCCAATTACCATTCATCATTCCAATATCTTGATTCTTGGTTTTGGGAGCATTGGTCGTATTTTAGCAGACCGACTCTCTGCATTGGGAGCCAAAGTAACAGTAGCAGCACGTCGATATGATTCTCTCACTTGGGCAACTGTATGGGGATATGATACTGAAATGAGTACACATCTCTCAAGATGGCTATGTCGATATGACTGCGTTGTCAACACCATTCCTGCCCCTATTTTGACCCACCAGGAGTTAGAAGGTATGAAGGAAGGCTGTCTTGTGGTAGATTTGGCAAGCCTGCCAGGCGGAGTAGACCACTCTGCCGCCTCAAAACTTGGCATTCATACCATTCATGCCCTCTCTCTCCCAGGAAAGGTTGCCCCAACCACTGCTGGAAAAATTGTCAGGGATACTGTCTATCATATGTTGGAGGAATTGGAACGAAGTAGAAAGGAGGAGCTGGTATGATTGACAAAACCATTGGTTTTGCTGTCTGTGGCTCATTTTGTACCCATGCAAAAGCAATGGAGGCTTTGGAAGCAGTCAAGCGCACCTTTACCCATGTGATTCCCATTGTCTCTGAATGCACCGCAGCCACTGACACACGGTTTGGTGCCGCTCACGATTTTATGAGGGAAATGATGCGCATTTGTGACCACCGTGTCATCCAAAGTATTTCTGAGGCAGAGCCTATCGGTCCAAAGAAATTACTGGATTTACTCATTATTGCCCCATGTACTGGAAACACATTGGGTAAGCTGGCTGCCGGTATCACAGATACTTCTGTTACCATGGCAGCAAAAGCCCACTTGCGCAACCAGCGACCACTGTTGATTGCTCCCTCTACCAATGATGGTTTAACTGGTTCTGCCGCCAATTTGGGGGCACTCCTGAATCGAAAACATATTTACTTTGTCCCATTTGGTCAGGATGACCCCATTCAAAAACCTGCGTCTCTGGTTGCTGATTTTTCCAAAATTCCAGAAGCTGCGCAAGCTGCACTGACTGGCGTTCAGCTACAACCTTTGTTAGTAACCCATGCAAAATAGATTGTAAATCAAAAGGGACAGTCAAGCCTGTTTGGCTTCACTGTCCTTTTCCAATTTATTTTTTTTGACGCATTCTACATACACCAAATACAAGACAAACAAAAGCAAGAAATCCAATCATAATTCTCCATATCACACCTGGAACTGCGAATATCGTTGGCAATGGGCAAATCACCGCAACTATGAGACAAACCAAACCCAACAAAATCAGTAAAACATGCTTCATCATAATCGCCCTTCCCTGTCGTTCTTTCTGTTCAAAATCCTATTAAAATTAGACTATAATCGTCCCAGCTACATGTTTTATACATAGCCATACATCCCACGCACAGAAACTTCCCCTGCTGATAGGGCTGCCCGCCGACCATCTGGATACTCCACTACGAGACGGAATTGGTCATCAATTTCCACAGCATAGGCATTTTCTCTGGAAACAGGAGTCACTAATTGTACTTGATTCCCCGGTGTCAGGCAGTCAGCCCGATATTTTTCCAGATATTCCTGCTTATTGTGTGGAAAATTTTGATACATACGGTCCAAGGCTTGAATCACATGAATTGCCACATCTGCTCTGCGCACAGTATGCCCCAACTGTTGAAAAAGAGAGGTGGCTACTGGTCGCACTTCCTCTATGAAATCTTCTTCCCGATGGTTTACGTTAATCCCAATACCAGGAATTAAATATTGCAGGGCATTGGACTCACTTTCCAGCCCCATTTCTGTCAAAATCCCGCAGACTTTCTTTCCATCCAAAATAATGTCATTGGTCCATTTAATTCGGGGACGAAGCCCACATGCCTGCTCAATTCCATCACAAACTGCCACTGCTACCCATGCAGTAAAGTCCACCACTTCTTCTGGCATCAGCTTTGGTCTTAACAGTGCAGTCAAATAAAGTCCAACCCCTTTGGGAGACTGAAAACTTCTGCCCAGCCGTCCCCGTCCACCTGTCTGCTCCTCACTGAGGATGACCAATCCTTCTTCTGCTCCAGCAAGAGCCTGTCTCTTTGCCTCTGTATTGGTAGAATCCACTGTCTCCAAACACAATAGTTTTTTTCCAATATAGCAGCCTGATAACGGAACGGTCAATTCTCCTTCCCGTATACGGTCCGGTGCATGAGCCAAACAGTAGCCCTTTTTGGTGGAGGACTCAATGATGTATCCCTCCTGTCGCAAAACTTCAATGGCTTTCCATATGGCTGCACGGCTAATCCCCAAACTCTGGCTCATTTGTTGCCCAGAAATATAGTTTCCCTCTTGTTCCAGCAAAAGAGACAAAACTTTTTCTCGACTCATGGGTGCTCCTTCCAGTTTTCCTTTCCAGTAATAGAACATCTCTGGCTGTTCTGTGACAACCAAATATGTTGATCTGATTATAGTGGCATAATCCAGCCATGCACATCTGGACGACGTCCCCACTGAATTCCTGTCAACTCATCATAGAGACGCTGTGTGACCTCACCAATCTGATCATTGTTGATGGTCACTTTCTTATCTCCCTCAGCCAGTTCACCGATAGGGGACACCACCGCAGCAGTTCCAGTTCCCCAAGCCTCCTCCAGTGTTCCACTTTCAGCGGCTGCAAACAACTCCTCTGCTGAAATTCGTCTCTCCTCTACTTCATAACCCCAGTCTTTCAACAACTGGATGCAGGAACGACGGGTAATGCCATCCAACACAGAACCATTCAGGTCTGGAGTTAGAATCTTTCCTGCCACCTTGAACATCACATTCATAGAACCTACTTCTTCAATATACTTGCGGTGTACACCATCCAGCCACAAAACCTGACTGTAACCTTTGGCTTCTGCACGATCACCAGCACGCAGAGAAGCAGCATAGTTTCCACCTGTTTTTGCAGTACCAGTGCCACCTTTGACGGCACGCACATCCTGCTCTTCTACATAGATTTTGACTGGATTCAATCCCTCAGGATAGTAAGCACCCACAGGGCACACAATCACAATATACTGGCAATGGCTGGAGCTGTGAACGCCCAGTGCTGCATCCAATCCAATCATAAAGGGACGAATATACAGGGAAGTATCTTTTTCATGGGGAACCCAGTCCTGCTCCACTTTGACCAGCTCTGTAATGCCTGCCAGTGCCAGCTCCTCAGGAACCTGTGGCAGAGACATACGCTCCGCAGAGGCATTCATCCGCCGCACATTATCCATAGGACGGAACAACTGAATGGAACCACTTTCGGTACGATATGCCTTCAAACCCTCAAAAATCTCCTGTGCATAATGAAGCACCTTTGCAGCTGGGTCAATGGACAGAGGGGCATAGGGCACAATTCTGGGGTCATGCCAACCCTGCCCTGCATCGTAATCTACAATAAACATATGGTCGGTCATACATTTGCCAAATACCAGCTTAGAAGAATCGGGTTTCTCTTTCAATGTTTGGGCACGGGTTACTTGAATTTCCTGCATAGGGAACAGCCTCCTAAATGGTAATGAAAATAGGCAGATACCAGAACCATGTCACCCATTCTCCCAATTGACACAGCTCTCTCTGTCAATACCGTATAAATAGAACCTTGCGTTCCCTGCTATTATATCAGTATTTTCGTAAGGTTGCAACGCTTTAAGGGGGAAAAGCCCCAAAATTTCCACACAAAGAAAAGCCAGCGTTCTCTGCTGGCTTTTCCAAAAATTATCGATTCTTGTTATGTTCTTCGGATTCTGGCAGTTTCAACACTCGAATTTCCAACACTCTGCGGTGTTCTACCTGCGTGACAGTCACATCCAGTCCCTCTGCCTCAAAGTGGTCTCCCACCTCTGGCACTCGCCCCACCTGCTCCAGTACCCAGCCGGAAATGGTGGCTGCATCACATTCTCCCTTGATGGAAAACAAATCATACAAATCATCCAAAGCGGCGGAGCAGGAAATCAGATAACTGTCGTCCTCCTGTTTGTGGATCAGTTCAATCACTTCGTCATGCTCATCCCAAATTTCTCCAACCAGTTCCTCCACAATATCTTCCAAGGTTGCAATTCCCTCTGTTCCA
The DNA here is from genome assembly GCA_944385095.1 of uncultured Oscillospiraceae bacterium. Lineage (GTDB taxonomy): Bacteria > Bacillota > Clostridia > Oscillospirales > Oscillospiraceae > Lawsonibacter. The sequence goes on along the minus strand of CALWVS010000025.1, from coordinate 15,749 downwards.
CCATATTCATCCACAACAATTGCCATATGTGCCTTGTTTTTCTGTAAAATACGGAGCAATTCAGAAATTTTTGTGTTGCCTGTGGTATACAAAACGGGGGATTTTAACTTGTTGATGTCTGTCTCTCCACGATAACGGGCAGCATAGAAGTCTTTTTCATGGACAACGCCCACAATGTTGTCAATGTTATCATGAAAAATTGGTAAACGGGAGTAACCACTTTCCACAAACAATGCAGCCACCTGTTCCATGGAATAATCGTCCTCAATGGCAACCAAGTCTACACGGGGGGTTAAAATTTCAGACACTTCCAAATCATTAAACTCAATGGCATTGCGAATGAGATTGCTCTCATGTTGGTCCAGTCCACCCTCATTTTCTGCCTGGTCCACCATACCCACCAATTCTTCTTCTGTAATCCCATCCCCGCCATCATTGCGGAATACCAGAGATAACAGCTTCTTCCACTGGGTAAACAGAAAATTCAGCGGGGTTAAAACCAACATAAATAATCTCAGCAGTGGTGTGGCAAACATAGCCCAAGTTTCGGGATTTTCCTTCGCCAAACTTTTGGGGGATACTTCACCAAAAATCAAAATCACAACGGTTAATACTACTGCTGACACAGTAGGTCCTCTGACATCATCAATCAGCTTGATAAACAGCACTGCACCAATGGTAGTTGCTACGTTGTTGACAATGTTATTGCCAATTAAAATGGTGGAAAGCAGACGGTCATAGTCCTCTGCAATTTTCAATGTGCGTGCTGCTCGACGGTCTCCGTTATCCGCTTTATTTTTCAGTCGAATGCGGTTGAGCGATGTAAACGCCGTTTCAGTGGCTGAAAAATAGCCTGACATTGCAACCAGTGCCAACAGTGCCACGACCATGGCAAAATTACCCGTACTGTCCATTTTGGACAAATCAACTCCCTTTTTCTATAAATAAATTCTATGATTAAAATGGGACTAAGCCCCTATTAGATATAGAATTTTACCACAAGTTCAAGTAGAATGCAAAGAAAATTTTCATTCTTTACAAATACTTCCCCCAGAATGAAACAGGTTCATTCTGGGGGAAGTTTACATATTTCTTCGTTTATGGCTTACATCAAAGAACAGACCAGTTCTGTATATTCAGCAGGATTTTCCAGAGGCAAGTCAGCCAACAACAGAGCCTGTGCATAGAGAATTTTAGAATATTTCTCCACAAGTTCCTGATTAGAAGCCTCAACCGCCTTTTGCAGTGCTGCAAATGGGGCAGAATCTGCATTCAGTTCCAGCACTTTCTCTGCCTTCATCTGATTTCCACCCTCAATTTTACGCATATAGCGTTCCATTTCCAGGGAGACTGGACCATCCGCAGACAGACAACAGGCACCAGACTTCAAAATCTTGGAGACACGAACCTCTTTGACCTTATCGCCCAACACTGCCTTTACTGCCTCCAGCACAGGCTTTCCAGCCTCTGCCTTCTCCTCGGCTGCTTTCTTCTCCTCCTCAGTTTCAGGCAGAGCATCTTCAGCAGTAGCAGACTTGAACTTCTTTCCATCTATCTCTCCCAGAGCCTGCATGACAAAATCGTCCACATCTTCTGTGCAATAGAGAATTTCGTAGCCCTGATCCAAAACACGCTCCACCTGTGGCAGTTTTGCAATTTTATCTACACTTTCCCCACAGGCATAGTAGTAGTAGGGCTGATTTTCTGGCATACGGTCTTTATAAGCAGCCAGTGTAGTCAACTTCTCCTCTTTAGAGGACCAGAACAACAGCAAATCCTGAAGCATTTCTTTGTGTGTGCCATACTCAGCCACTACACCATATTTGAGTTGTGTACCAAATGCCTTCCAGAACTTCTGATACTTTTCCTCATCCTCTTTCTGTATCTTCAACAGCTCAGTCTTAATTTTCTTTTCCAATGCACCGGCAATCACCTTGAGCTGACGGGTATGCTGGAGCACCTCACGGCTGATATTCAAAGAGAAGTCAGCAGAATCCACCACACCTTTGACAAACCGGAAGTGGTCAGGCAGCAAATCTGCACACTTATCCATAATCAACACACCGGAGGAATAGAGCTGCAATCCCTTTTCATACTCACGGGTATAGAAATCATAGGGGGTGTTGGAGGGAATATAGAGCATCGCCTTATAGGTCACAGCACCCTCTGTGCTGGTGTGAATCACAGCCAGTGGGTCCTGCCAATCCATAAACTTCTCTTTGTAGAAGGCGTTATACTCCTCTGGTGTTACTTGAGATTTTGGTCTCTGCCACAGGGGTACCATGGAATTGATGGTTTTCCACTCCTTCACGGTTTCCCACTCTGGCTTATAGTCCTCCCCTGCATCCTCTGGCTTGGGCTTCTGACGGTAATCATCCACTTCCATCATAATGGGATAACGAATGTAGTCAGAATATTTTTTTATCAGTTCCTGAAGCTTATAAGTCTCCAAATACTGGTCATAGTTCTCGTCCTCTGCGTTTTCCTTTACATGGAGAATGACCTCACTGCCCACTTCTGCCTTTTCGCAAGGTGTAATGGTATACCCATCTGCACCCTCTGATTCCCATTTGTAGCCCTGTTCACTGCCATAGGCCTTGGTCAGCACTGTCACATGGTCGGCAATCATAAAGGCAGAATAGAACCCTACACCAAACTGACCAATCACATCAATATCTTCACTTTTCTCGTCCTTGTTTAACTCCTGCTTAAACTGGAAGGAGCCACTTTTTGCGATGGTACCCAGATTATTTTCCAAATCTTCTTTGGTCATACCAATACCATTGTCCACAATGGTCAGTGTACGCTGTTCTTTGTCCGGGATGATGGTAATCTTCAAATCCTTGCGGTCAATTCCTACCTGATCATCTGTCAGTGCTTTATATGCCAGCTTGTCCTCAGCATCACTGGCGTTTGAAATCAACTCTCTGAGAAAAATTTCCTTATGTGTATAAATGGAATTTACCATTAAATCAAGAAGGCGTTTTGATTCTGCCTTAAATTGTTGCTTTTCCATGGCAATCATTTCCTCCATATGTTGAGCTTTCTATTTTAGCACTCTTTCATTATGAGTGCTAAAATATGATACCTCATTTTCCTAAGAAATGCAAGTGTGTTCATAATTTTTTTACATAATCAGGATGTACTTTTTTCACTCACACAACCACCTCTATCAAATATATCAAACACCTCACCTGCAATTCAGTATCTCATACTGTTTTGCAGGTGAGGTGTAAGTCTGTCCATCAATATTTTTGCAAATAGCGTTCAGCTACCGGCAAATTCAAGTCATCCTCTGTCAAATCCCGTGTATAGGGATTCACTTGTTCATTCAATATAGGAAGAATCTCCTCTGCTTCAAATATGTATGCCCAGGAGGACTTTCCATATACACCATCCCCCCGACCGGGCAGGGTACCCTGTGTCACATCGGTGGACAGATCCAATTTCACTCCCTGTGTGGCAAAATAAAGCATATCTGAGGTGGACAAATCTGTCTTAATATAGGTCTGGAACAGTTCCATAAAGGATTGAATTTTTGTGATAGAATTCCAGGAAATCACCTTTTCTGCCAATGCTAAAAGCACCTGCCGCTGCATCTCAGACCGTCCTACATCGGTGTAACCGCTACCATCGTTGTTATGTCGGAATCGTACCACTTCCATCGCCTGTTGCCCATTCAAGTGATGTTGTCCTTCGGTGTAGTGGATGTGAAGTTCCTCTCCAGGGGTTGGGTCATCATAATTCATGTCCTCTGGAATATAGACATCTACACCACCCAGCTCATCCACAAGAGCAATAAAACCTTTTAAGTCCACTAACACATAGTAATCAACCGGAATTCCAAAGGTATGTTGAATTTCCTCTTTAAATGTCTCTGGGCTAGAACCAAAAAAAGCAGAATTGATTTTTTTATAGCTGCTCCAAGTTCGTTCCACTGCGGTATCTCGGGGAATGGAAATCATACCCACAGATTGAACTTTGGTGTCATAGCTGACAATCATAATGGTGTCTGTATTAGAACCTTTTACATCCTTCCCCAATAACGCAAAATTGTATACACCTTCTCGTCTTACCAAAGCATTGGAATCCACGGACCCTGTTGACCCCGACGAATCCGGTGTTTCTGGTGTAATGGCAGAACTCTCGGACTGAGAGGGAGTTTCTGGAATGGATGGGGGCTTGAGAAAATAAGTAACGCCTGCATAAGTGGTCACAATGAGTGCAGATACAATCACCAACATAGTATAGAGTACCATCCCAAAACCATGTTTTTTCTTTCTCTTTTTCTTTTTTGGCGCAGGCTGTAGCCGTTTGCCTCCAGCATACGCACTGCGCTGCCTTGTCTGTGCCAGAGTAATCCCTCCTGTTTTACAAGCTTGCAAAACACAGTATATCCAATTTGGGAAATAAGAGCAAGGGGAAAACAGGGGTTTTTCATAAATTTTTAAGGTTTTGTTATAGACGATATGAATCAAAAAGTGTGTAGGTGGTTCCTTTTGTATCTATTCATCCTATCAGAGACACTTGAAATACCCTTACATATACTCTAAACCGTATTCCCTTAAAATCACAGTCTGAATATTTGGATAATCCCTTTTTAAGATTCCAGCCACTTCATCAGAATAACTTGCTGCCATAACAATCACTGCTCCCACATCTGACCTTGTTTTGAGTGTCTCAGGAGAAACCACCTTTATGTGGGATGCCGGTGTATATTTCCCCTGTTTAAATACAGCAGAATCAATTACAAATTCAATGGCTTCACCAATATTACACAAGGAAATCACAGCCAATGCTTGATGACCAGCACCCCAAACAGCAACACCCTTTTTCCTTTCATGCATATCATCAATGAAGGTATGCAATTCATACTCAACCTTTTCCCACACTTTATAGAACATGTTCATATTAACAGGTTTTCTTTTCTGCACAACTGCTGCCAGACAGTAGTCATGCCAAACGGGGCGACATGACAAAACATGAAAGCCGTTTTGGGATAACAACTGACTTAGCGTTTCTTCTGTAAAGTATAACAAATGGTCCGTCATAAATTCAGAGAAAAGATTTTTCTCCAAGATCATATCCACATTCGGAACTTCTACTAATCCAATCGCTTCCTCATTCAAATTAAGATGGAGTTGTTTGAGAAATGTGTTTGGAGCTGGTGCATGTTCTAAAAAGTTCATAATGATAAATCCATCAAAAGGTCCATTTTCAATCAGAGGCTGACCCTTCTCCAGATATCCCTGTACTACTTTTAAGCCCTTGTTCTGACAGTCCACTACAAACTCTTTCCGATTTTCTATACCATAGCCATCTGCCCCAGCAGCGTTCAATATCTCCAAAAATTCGCCACATCCAGCACCCACTTCTAACACTTTTTTCCCTATGAGACCATTTTCATTTAAAAAACTTGCAAAATATTGAAGCCGAAACTCCCTCATCTCATTTGAGACCGCTGAAGCACGAATCACATCTTTGTAGTACTCTACTGGTTCAATCAATAGCTGAATCAGTCCGCAGAATGGGCATTGATACAGATCTAAAGATTCTCCTGTATCGGAATCTAATTCTTCCCATGTCGGAAAATGCTGTGCCCTTGTTGGAACATGGTCATAATGCAAAATTGGTGTACTCTGGAATTCATTCATACAACATCTACATTGCATCTTTAATAATCTCCTTCCAGATGTATGTCACATCCTCTGTAATATTCTATCAGTTGACTTAACGCATCCTGTAATGTAAGGAATTCCATATCACCAATTTCACAGAGTAATCGGGTATTATCTCCTGAGTATTCCTTTCCCCATCCACTTTGTTCCACCACAATCTCGCTTGGCGCATTCAACATGGCTTTTACTTGTTCCGCTATTGTCAAGATATCAACTACTTGCCCTGTACATGCGTTGTATGTCTGATATTTTGGCGTAATATGGAGAAATCGTCTCACTAATTCACAAAAATCATCAATATAGATGTAATCAAACCTGACATTTTGATGTATAACCACCTTTTTCCCCTGCATCATTTTGCAAATTGCATTGGAAATAAAGCGATGATTGTAGTCCTCATATGGTCCAAATACACCAAATGCTCGCAAGATATAAATATTGCTACTGGATTGGCTGATTTTTGAAATTACATATTTTGATAAACCATAAGGGTCATCTGGTACTGCAGTTCCAAAATAGGACTCCTTCATCAATGGGTAGTAATATTTTTTTCCATATTCTGCACCAGACCCAATACACACCATCTTTCCATAGTATCCACTACATTGCTCCAGATTGCAAAACATCCTGATATTGTTTTGTAATACATTTTGGGCATGAATCTCTGGCAATGAAAATGTTCTCTGTATTGCACTATGTAAAACAATATCCACTTGATTTTGTTTTAGATAATGTTTGACAGCAGCAGTATCCAACAAATCAAGTTCACTGCGATTTGGGGTCAAAATATGATATTCATTGGATAAATAATACTTCAAATTGTGACCAATAAATCCACTTGTTCCTGTAATCAGTAATTTTTCCATTATCGTAGCTTATCCACCGGAAACCCATCTATGTTATCTCGTGTATAATACCCATTGTGAAGTAATTCACAGTTTGCACAACTCATATTTTCTTTTCTGCGATTTTCCAGCTGCATTTTTCTAAATTGGTACATTATCTCCCCATTCCAAATATCCCTGATATTTTCCTTCAAAATGTTTCCAAGATTTGTACCCCCAGACCAATCTACACAACACGGGCTTACATCTCCATTGCTCCTCACTGCCAAAGTAGTAAATGGCATAGGACATGCGATCCTTTCCTCTCTCATGTGTTCCAAATCTTGTTTTAAAGCATCTTCCTGTTCCTTATTGTACAGATTTCCTATAAAGTTTTCATGATTTGCTGATACCCAGTTATGTGGTTTATCGATATAAACTTCGTCAGACACTGGTTGAAAGAGCCGTAAAAACTCCTCGTTTTCCTCTGTATAGGTATCCAACATTTTTGCACTTACAAAGGGGCGCTCTCTCCCTGCTCGTATTTTCATTTCATGCAAATATTTTAGATTTTCATAGATCTGTTTTATGTTGGCATTTTTACATCCTGTTACTTGTTCATATCGTTCCTGGTTTCCACCATAGATGGATACCCTGATGTAATCTATTCCATACTCAACCATTTGTCTGCATAGCTCTGGAGTTAAGAGTGAGGCATTTGTTGTGGTTTCAATTCGCTCTGCAATTTGTGCCTCTTTTGCAATACGAAGCATCTCTCCAAAATTGGGATGGGTCAGTGGTTCCCCATAGAGACTTAATTTCAGTACTTTCAATTTGTCTCCCTCCCATGCCTGAAATTGTCTGATAATTTCATGGAACAATCCCATATCCATAAGACCACGATTTTGCGTCAGATAATTCTCTTCTTTCAGACTGTGAAAACAGGAAACACATCTAAAATTACAAAAGTTGGATGGTTCAATGAGAAGCGTAAAGGGCTTATTGAGTGGAATCACATCAATCAAATTGTGACGATTATGTTCTTTTAATTTTGTGTATTCAATCACCAATCTTCCCCCCTAAATTTCGTTTTTCTTCTGGTACATAAGCAAACAGCTTTTTCCATTTATGGGTTACAACATAGTCAGATGAATATCCTTTAATGATAGATTCCAAAACTTTCTGATCATAACTGTGGGAAACACTGTATTCTGAATTCTGTCAATACTCCCCATATAACACCTCATTACCTTACAATCCCATCTATAAAATCATCTGCAGTAAATGCATCCTTATAGCTAATAGGTAATGGCTTTCCATAAAATTTTGACATATACTCTCGAATAAACTTGCGATTTTCCCCGGATAAACATAAGCTCCCCTTATATTTAAACCATTTAATGCGATTGCCTCGGTCGATGATGTCAGCCAATGATTCTTCAAAAATGTTTCCGATCGAAATATGAATAAACGCACATGGCAGAATATCTCCATATTTTGTCAAGTGAAGAACTCGGTTGACACAGCCACACTCCGCCTTTTTCCCATATGTTGGAAATGTATCTCTGTGAACCTCTGGATATTGATTTCGGAGATTCATAAGAAATTCATTATCATCAGGTGTAATTAAAACCTCCTCTTTACCCTCCCAGCGTCCAATGGCACGAGCAACAAACAAATCCAAATTATAACTTTTTTCGTGTGCAAACTTGGCTAACTGTATTGTATTATCTGTCTGGCAATTCTGATGGCTGATCACACTCATAATACCTGTCTGTAACCCAGCTTTAGCCGCAATTTCCAGTGCTTTTATTGCCTTGTGATAAGCATTGTGATCTTGCTCCTGTCTGGTAACATTATACACATCTGGGTCAATACTGTCCAAGCTAATTCTAATTTTATCCAATCCGATTTCTTTCAGATGTTTTGCCAATTCTTCTGTCAACAACATGCCATTGGAACTCATAGCAATATGAAATCTTTCTGGATTAAGTGCCAGGATCAGTTCATCCAGGTCTGGGAATGTTAGAGGTTCTCCCCCTGAAATATTGAACTGTGCCAAACCCAATTCGTCTGCCTGTCTGGCAATATCACGAATGTCCTCAATAGTCAGGGCACGCTCTTTTTTTGCAAAACTTAAATTAGAACAGTGGGCACAGTGCATGTTGCAACGATAATCATAACAGAAGTCAATAATGGCTGTGGATTCTCCTCGTGCCTCTTTCTCCTCATATTTCATAATTTTTTCATAAACGAGAGGCTTTTCCCGTCTTAACTTCTCTCGCCTTGCATTTTCAATGGGTTTTCTCTGTTCTTCATTTATTTTCACACTCATAACAATTCCTCTCATTCCACTACGGCATAACAAACTGTTTCGTACATCAAATCTGTATAATGGCGGATATAAATCTGATACTCTGGAACCAGTGTTTTCAGATAAACAGGAATCTCCAGCATATCCTCTGGGGAGTGATAGATACTGATGGCCAGCTTTGGCTTTTGTTTTTTAATCAGCTCAGCAGCCCCTCGTAATGCACCCTGTTCAGCCCCTTCAACATCCATTTTTATAAATGTCACACGCTCATTTTTTAAAATATCATCCAAACGAACACATTTTCCAGAACAAATATTTGTATTTATAGATTGATCCTCTGCATGGGAGAGTACAGTCGAATTTGATTCACCCATTGTAAATTGTACAACACCTGCCTGATCTGAAACTCCATAGGGATAACATTGAACGATCCCTTCTCCACCATGGGGACCAGCAAATCGTTCTCCTACACACTTCATCAATCGACGATATATATTGGGGTCCAGCTCAAAAAGATGTGCCTTTTCATACTTTCCATGACAAGCGAACAAAAACTGTTCCCAAGTGTCTCCGATATAAGCCCCCAAATCTACAAAAACTTCATCTGGTTGTAGATGAATAATTTCTGTGTCAAAATACTGATTTGGGTCCATAATCTTCTGAAAATAATTATCAGGAATAGATTTCATACTCCATGAATCTGTAAGACATCGAAACACTTCTCTGGAACGTTTATCTGCACATACTGCCAATACTTTTTGAATTTTATCTTCATAAGAAAGTTTATCTTCTAATTCCAATTCTTTGGGCGTATAGGCCATTGAATAGATCCGTTCAAAGCAAGAAAATCCCTCATCCATCATTTGCTTTCTAATCTCATGATAATACATCCCCTCTATAATCAAAACCACCTCATCTTTGATTTGGAGAAGTTTCTCTTTAGAAAGACAAACAACATCTTGATACCGACTCCCCCATAACTTTGGATTATTATCATAGAAAAAGTCAATTGGAATTCCATTTTCACAACACTTTCTAAGCTGTGCAATACCAGCCAAACCCATCGGGCAAATACAGAGTTTCTTGCCACTATTCCGAATGGCTGTCAGTTCTTGCTTAATCCGTTGTGCGTAGTGTGTGCCCTGATTCATATCATTTATCGTCCTTTCTAATTGCTATGCTAACACAAAATCTTAAAGTTTAATCTGATACCAATTTTCATCCAAAACAGTTCCGTTTCTTTGTAGAAATGCTGCATTTTGGTCATTTAATCGCATCAACACAGTACTTCTTCCCTGTACCAGATTTCTTCTGCATATATCCCAAGTGTTTTGGAACCCGATTTCCTCCAAAAAAATGTCCTCCCACACCAAATAGCGGATTGCCCTGTCTGCTAGAAATGCTTCCAATTCTTCCTTAGTTGTCACATAGGCTGTATCTTCACTAATTCCAGACAAATCGTTCAAAAACTTAGGGTCGTCTGTGATATTGAACAGATGGGTGTTAAAATTCCCATAATATTCTTTCAGTTGTTCCTGTATTTTTAAGCTATTTGATCCTAATCCACAGTTAATCCCCAAAATTTCCGCTTTATCTATATCATGGTCTAACACACAGTTCATAAAAGCCTTGCTGTAGCACACACCTAGTCCCCAAGGGTCTACTCCAAACTGACGTTCAAATTTTCTACGTCCGTTGGCATAAAACTCATTCTGTTTTTGTACAACTTCTGGGTCTTGGTTGATGGTAACAGAACCCATATGATGACAATAGGCATCCTTCACCAATCTCATATGATACCCCTGTCGACGAAGATATAAGGAAGTTATATCATCTGGAAATGCAATGATGCTGTCTGCATGAGGTTTCAGATACCCAATCCCTTTTGATGAAAACCGTGCTTCACATCGTAGTATATCAATTGGGTTGCAAAGACGTACCCGCTTCTCCCATTTTCTTGGATTCCGCTGGTTGTTTTTTTCACAGAATTTGTATAGCTCTTCTTTTGTATTGTAACTTATTGGTAAACTCTGATAATTGGATACATTCGATGTAGCTGGAACAGCCCAAACAGTCTTTGGGTTGGAGTCCATACATGCAACTAAATTCTCAATGGCATGGGGGGTTACAAACACATCGTTACTGATCCAGAGAAGATACTCCCCTTCTACAATTCGATTTCTCACATAACCTATGAGACCAGATGGACTATTTACTACAAAATCAACCTGTTTATTGGGGCGGATGGACTCAAAAAACGCTTTTGTGCCATCCGTGGAACCATGATTCACAAGGATCAATTCATAACTAAAAGAGGTTGGGAGATTTTCCAGCAGGCTTTCCACACACTGCTTCGTTACATCAAGATGGTTATATGCCAACACTCCAATAGAAACCTTATACTTAAACGTCCCTGTTTGCACTGCCTCCTCTGTATATCGGTTGACATTTAGGGGAATATACTCCTCATCATAATATTTTTTCATTCGCTCTGGGTCTGGATACACCATTCCCCAATAATAAAACAAATCATACTCCGCCTCAGCAATGGGCAAAAGTTCAAACTGTATTTTTGACCGACAACGCTCCATATCTACACCATAGAAACGCTGTATATCAAAAATGCTTCCCTGCATACATTGACATGCCACCAATAGAGAAATATGTGAATCTTCCGCTGCAAACTCTTTTGCATATGGAATAATAGTATCAATGAAAACAGAAACATCAGATAGTTCTTTTTTAAACCCAATGCTGTCTGTTCCATCCATGTAGTTCAGTAAGCTGATTGCGGCTTCTTGCAATGTGTAAAGTGCATCCAATACCTGTGAGGCAAGTTCTTGGTTTTTAAGCATGTAGCAGCTCCTTATCTAAACTATGTATATACTACGCTTCCTGTGGCCACATCTCCTCCAGTGTACCTGATTTCATGCTTCCATCAGGTTGTGGGAATGCTTTCACCCTAGGTGAAACAGTCTCTTCTGGATCAACCCATATTGCACAAAGGCATGGGTCGTCGTCCTGAAGGATGACAGGGAGATTGTCATCTAGTTCTTGATTTGATCTGATGGTATAGGTTTGAAAACCATACGCTTTGGCAACTGCACAGATATCTGGTACACTATACCCACTATCTGGACCACTTGCTACACACATCCCAAAATTGTTGTTCTGCATATTTCTGATACTCCCATACCCGTCATTACACCAAATAAACATTTTTAATGGAAGTTTTAATCTATGAGCCGTCTCCAATTCTTGAATGTTAAGTTGAAAGCCCCCATCACCATTGATTAAAATCGTACGATGCCTCTCATTAGCAACACAGGAGCCAATGGCGTAAGGAAGCCCAAAACCCATTGAGCCAAGACCAGCCGCATTTTTCATCTTTTGCCCATATTTTAAGCAAAATGCCTGATAAGTAATTTCTCCGGCACCACCTGAACTCTCTGGTACAACCACATCTTTTGGTGTCAATAACTCACAAAGCTGGTTAATGAAGTAATAGGCACTAACATATCCAGACTTTTTTCTGTGTTCTTCTGTTACCACTGGATACTTTTTTCTTAACTGCTTGCTGTATGAAAGCCATTTATACCACTCATCCACTGGGAATTGCGCATGACTTACCTGCTCTATAAGTGCCTCTAAGAAACATTTTGCATCACCAGCGAACGAAACCGCTCGATCCAATTTCATTCTTGCTAATTCATTTGGATCAATATCTACAACTATTTTCTTCGCAGATTTAGCAAAGTTACTTTCATTAAAAGCTGTCAAACTGGTATCTAATCGACTTCCCACTGACAGGAGTAAATCCGCTTCTTGCAAAATGAAATTGGCACCTCTGTCACCCATAATCCCTGGATGTCCCACATAGAATGGATAATCTTCGCCAACCAAATCTATACTCTTCCATGTAGTCTGTACTGGTATGGGCAACTGCTCCAACAAACGATAAAGGGCATTCTCTCCACCCGCTAGTTTAATTCCATTTCCTGCCAATAAGAGCGGTTTTTTACTTTTTTGTAGTAGTTCAACGCATTGCTGTATAATGGAGTGGTATTCAACCTGCTCCTGTGTTGGAACCGTATATCCCTCCAACATATCCTCTTCTATTTGCGCCCCCTGCACATCTAAAGGAATGGATAGCCAAACTGGTCCGGGTCGACCGGATACAGCCTCGTGCCACGCCCGTTCCAAATGATAGCGGATTTTCTGAGGATCCATCACTTCAACTGCATATTTTGTGATGGGTTTTACCATATCAATAATCTGTACTTCCTGAGAACCAATCTGTCGTACACCAGTATCCCCTATTAAGTCAGAACGCTTTGCTTGACCTGAAACGATAAACATGGGGGTAGAGTCAATCCACCCTGCGGTCACGCCTGTAATTGCATTTGTAGCACCTGGACCTGATGTAACCAACAGAAGTGCAGGCCTATTTTGATGTTGCCCAAATGCTTCAGCCGCTATTGCTGCTCCCTGTTCATGCTGAAAACAGATATATGGAAGCTCAGACTGACCAACAGAATTTACAAGGTGCATCGCACCACCGCCTGGCAACAAAAAACATTGGTCAATCCCTTTTCCCATCAAAAATTGGATGACATAATCAGACAATTTCATCTTGCTTCTCCTCATCTTTTGGAAATAATGTTGCCTCTACATACTCTGCTAACATATGTCCTAGGAATATATGACACTCCTGTATTCTTGGAGTAACAGAAGATGGAGCATGAAGAACCATGTCACAAGCCTCTCTCAACTCCCTTGGTGCCTCCACCCCAGTAAACGCAATAGACAACATACCACAAGCCTTGGCATATTGCAGTGCAAGCAATATATTTTTTGACTTCCCACTGGTCGAAAGCCCAATGACCATATCGTTTGGACGCGCCTTGGCCTCTAGTTGTCTTACAAACACCCTTTCAAAGCCATAATCATTGCCAATTGCAGTCAATGTAGATGTATTTACAGACAAGGCTTCCGCGTTGAGGGCAGCCCGCTCTTGATAAAAACGTCCAATAAACTCTGTGGCAATGTGTTGTGCATCTGCTGCACTTCCCCCATTGCCACAAAGGAAGATTTGACCGCCATTTTGAATACAAGAAACCGTTTTTTGGGCTAAACACAGCATGTCGTCCATCAAAGTACGGTCTGATGCCATTTTATGAAAAAGCAGACGGTGCTCCTCCAATCTATCAAGGAAAAAACGTTGCCCTGAATGTGGCTGATTGTATCTCTCTAATATCTCTATCATCTCCCAAACACAGCCATCCCCACCTCTGTGAGAAAGAACAACATTAGATGCCAGTTGTGCCTCCTTCACTGCATCAGCGGGACAGAATGATAAACCTGCATATGGGAGAACCTCTATGTCATATTTTCCATCGCCCACATAGGATACCGAATTACGATCCATATCCAGTTCTTGCATCAGTTGTTGGAGTATATCTGCTTTTCTCTTGCAACCACAGAAAAAATAGTCCCATGGAAATCTTCTTTTGAAATAGGAAACAATGGGAGACTCCTCACCTGTAATAGCAGCTAATAAAAATCCCTTTCTTTTCAGTTCATATATTGCATCAATATCTTTTAAGTTAATCTTTTTTTGCTCATTCCCGTTACTATCTACCTGAATTGAACCATCTGTCAGTACACCATCAATGTCAAAAACCACAAGTCTGATCATTCTTTATCCCCTTAGCTTTTTTCTAACTGCCAACTCTGCATCTGATAGAGATTTTACCCCTGTTCCAAGAATTTGCTCTGTTAAATGGATCTGAGCCACTAGTTCTTTTAACTCTTCGGGTTCAATAGATGCCTTTTGGTCTGAGCCATACATAGAACGGTCCAATGTAATATGACGCTCAATAGAAGTTGCTCCCATCGCTACAGCCAACAAACTGACTAAAATACCAGACTCATGACCACTATATCCAACTGGGCACCCATATCGCTCGTTTAACGTGTGAATCATATATAGATTTGCATCTGTCTCTATCATGGGATAGGTACTATTACAATGCATCAAAGAAAATGGGCAATCGTATTTTTTAAAAATAGCAACAGCATGGTCAATTTCATCTATAGTAGACATCCCAGTGGAAATATAGGTAAACCGCTTCTCTGCTGCAATTGTTTCCAAAAGATCATCCTTTGTCAACATTGCAGAAGCTACCTTGTTAAAGGTTAAGTCATACTGTTGAAGGAAAATTTGTGAATCAACATCCCATGCGGAAGCAGACCATGCAATCCCTTTGTCACGGCAATAGGAGTCTATAACATCATATTCCTTCTTTCCAAACTCAAGCCCTTCTTTTTGCGCCCGTTGTGTATGTCCCCAAGGACTCTCACGAGGAGAATCCAACATTTCTTTAGAATATACTTTATCAATCGTGCGCTTTTGAAACTTCACTGCATCGCATCCAGCTGCAACAGCTGCATCAATTAACTGTTTTGCAATCGACAAATCTCCATTATGGTTAATTCCAATCTCTCCAATAATATAGACTCCCATATATACCATCCTTCAATCATAAAGTTCAGTTAATACAGGGGGATCAATTCCCCCCAAAATTCGCTGCACAGTTATCTACTTAAAAACACTCTCTACCACCTGTACTCACAGATGTTCCTGTTTATCCTTTCAAATGTGTTGCTATACCTGCTTTTTATATAACACACAAGAAAAGATTTGACCTGAATACCCATCAATGCGACAATTCTACCACTTTTATAGGCATAATGCAATAGGTTTCCCCTGTCCCAAGATCTACCTACATAAGTATACCCTTGTCAAATCTCTATCTATTTTACTATTTAATTGAAATAGAAAACCCCAGAAAACTGTGAACAGCCCCATCATGTGCAGACAATACAAAAAAGAACCCTGGTAGGAAAATATAGAGTTTTAGGTGGAGAGGC
>CALWVS010000024.1 GCA_944385095.1 uncultured Oscillospiraceae bacterium | reverse complement strand
TTTCGCCCGCTTTTAGGGGGCTTGGTTTTGTATGCCCTTTTTCAGAATGGTACTTAAATTACAATGTTTCAACCTTTCATCCTTCAGACTTTCATGTACTCGTACCTGTTCTGAAATATCTAAAATGATGCTGATCACTGCCTGACGCCCATCAGAGGTTACAGTTTTTCTGCCAATTTCCCGAATCCAAAAATAAGTACCATCCTGTTTTTTGATCCTATATTCCAACTCATACTGTTCTCCTTCTTCCATTGCCTGATTGATCGCTTTGGTTACATAGAGACGGTCATCTGGGTGAATGCCAGTACGAGCAGACCCATGCATATCCTGTAAATATTCTTCATAGGTATAGCCAGTCATCTCCAAAAAACGTTCATTCACTGCGTACAAGGGATACCCATCCTCCAAATAAGTTCCAATGATACCCCCCGGCATTACCTGACTAATCATCTCCATCAATTCCTGTTTGGTTTCCCGATTGATTTCCGTCCCATTTTCAGCCACATATTGGATTGGGAAAAATTCCCCATCTTGCTGGTGGGAACTGGCCTCAGACACATGTAGGGCATGGATCCGATAGCCTTCCCTATCCAGATGTACCCCTGCGCTGACCCGCACATGGTATAGGATGGGACCCATCCCCTTCAATACCATTTTCATCTGTATCCAGCAAAAACAACTCCAACAGTTTGGGGCATATTCATATTCCTGATAACCATCCATAGTAAAGCCGATTGGGTCTGGCATTTCCTGAAGTTCTGCCTGAAAAAGCTGGGCAAACGCTGCTCGACCAACTGATACCTCATGCCTTCCAGTCCCAACACAGATGGCATTTTCGGACAAGAGCATCATGGAACTGTCGATTTCTCTCCTTTGTAGGTAGCAATCATAAAAGGAATAGATTGTTTGATATACAGGTGATTTTTCGAGCATGGTGGTCCCTCTCTTTCTCCTTATCGAATGAACTCTGGTCTATGTGTCCTGTGTTGACGTTTCATCTGATACATTTTTTGATCTACCTCAGTAAAAAGCGTCTCAAATGTCATGCCATCTTGCCAAAGCTGTACTCCATAGCTGAGTTCCATTGGAATGTCCAGTGCCTGTGCTTGAAGGGATATTTTTTCCTTCACACATTGCATACCCCACAGTACATCCCCTTCACACAATCCCACATAAGCGACTAGAAATTCATCACCACCATAACGACATACCAGATCACGGTCATGACGACAACTCTCCTCCAGAACATGTGCCACTGTCAACAGATACTGGTCGCCTTTTTGGTGTCCCAAATGATCATTGACATACTTCAGCCCATCCAAATCCACAATACACAAAATAAATTCCCGTTTCCGCTCCATCAAATCCTGCAAAAACTGTTCCCCTGCCTGTCTGGTTCGAACTCCTGTCAGTTCATCCCGCTCTGCTGCTTTGGCAAGCAGTTCTTCCTCTCTCATATATTGTGCCAGACGTTTTCCCATATCAATATTTTCTCGATCCAGACAGTAAAAATAACTCAATCTGGTCGCAAACCGCACTGAGAGGACATAGCCCAACGAAACATAGACACAAGTTAACAGGCTCCACAGTTTAGCAGCAAGGGTGTTTCCAAATCCTGTGTAAAAAAATCCCAGTAGTACCAGATAGCCTAATAGGGTAATCATTGCCAACATCAAAAAGTGAAGTTGCCCCATAGAGGCAATCAGATGCCGCATGGGTACACAATTTTTCTCTTTTGCATAGAAGCGGAACGCAAACGAAGTGGAGATGTAAGAGAGTGTCAACGCCAGGATCTTCATAAAATCGATGGGTTCCATAATGTTCTGGAAATAAGACAATGGTTGATTCAAAAGGATGGAAAAAAGTGCATAATAAAACAAAATATTACTCAATGTACATAGGCTGACTTGCATAGTCAAAAATACCATTTCCCGGATGGGTACCTGGAACAAAACACACCCCTCTGCATAAAAAAACAAACAGAAAAGCAACCAATTATTCAAAAGCCCATGCCCCATGTAGTTGAGTAATGTAAAATAGAGGAAATTTCCCACCGTCAACAGCAGTGTATCCTTCCAGAAGGCAACCTTCCCAGTACGTTGAAGGACTGCATACAACATAGTCATCACACTATGATTGTACAATAGAAATGATATTGTATATATGAGCAGTGATAGGGCATCTTCAAGCTCCATCCCGCACTCTCCCCTTTCGCTTCTCCCGATACATCCGTTCATCTGCAATGGCAATCAGTTGATCCAAGGTCTGCGCTTCTTCACTGTCTACCACACCTGCCTCAAATGGAAACTGAAGCATACACTCTCTCAATCGATCCATACGATCTCTGGCATGTTCTTTATCATAACCAGGCATCAACACAATAAATTCGTCTCCACCAAAACGGGTAAAGGTATCTTGTTGTCTCAAATGTTGTTGCATATGACGCACAAATTCCACTAGATATTGATCGCCTGCCTGATGTCCCTGTACATCATTGATGCACTTCAAACCATTCAAATCCAAATACACCAGTGAAAACGGAATCTTACTGTCCAAAAGCCGCCCCGTTTCTTGTATGAGAAACAGCCTTGACCTTGCCCCAGTCATCCTATCATAGTGGACATAGCCCTGTAGTGTGCGAACACGCTGACCTGCACTTTCCATATAGCCGTGCAACTGTAAATTGGAATCCTCAATCTCTGAAGATTTGGAGAGACACACCAAGGTATGGACATACACCCACAACAGCAACACAGAAATTAAATTTTCACACAGAAAAAACACAAAATAGTTGTCAAGTTGGACTGGAAACAGGCACAAAACACTCTGCAAAAACACATATCCCACAGTAATCATCAAGAAATACTGGAAATACATAGCTTCCTGCCCCATCTCTGTTTTGGATATTTCTGGATATTCCATACCCTGTGTACACAGATAAAAGATGGAATCTAGCAGCAGTGCAACCAATGTACTATCTATGATTTGTATGGGGTCACCTATAATCTCTGGCAGGTTGTATTCTGACACCAGTGTTTTCAAACCAATGGTGCTCAAATGAATACTTCCAAAAATTGCTGTTCGAAACATCGCACTGCATTGTATCTGTATGATTCGCTTTTGGAGCAGACACTCTGCTAGGAACAATAAATAGAACACTGGTAAATAAAATTCAGGAATCCAGAGTGCCAGAATGGGACTACAAGATAATAATTCATAACATATCATCTGTTTTTTGGATAATCCGATTTCACCAGTGTCTGAGGGAGCAATCAGAAGCTGCAATGCTCCCTGAATCAGGAACAAAATCAAAACGCAGACATATTTTATGATTTCTCCCACATCATTCACCTCATTTCCATCCCAGCCACTGTGCTGTGTTGGAAATAACGTGCTTCAAACTCATGGGCAGGAATCGGGCGACTGTAGTAATAACCCTGACCATAGTCACAGAGCAGTTCTTCCATCATTCGCTCATTTTCCTCAGTTTCCACCCCTTCTGCCACGGTAGAAATATTCAATTGTCTTGCCATTGCAATGATGGATTTCATGATACTGCGTTGTTTGCCTTCTGTATCTTCAGAGACTGCCAGCAGGAAACTGCGGTCTAATTTCAATTCGTCAATGGTCAGCTTCCCTAATGTGTTCAGGGAAGAATAGCCACTGCCGAAGTCATCCATTGAAATACGAAATCCAGCACTTCTCAATGTGTCAATACAGGCATTGAGCTGCGCCACATTTTCCAATGCCAACCCTTCCAGAATCTCTAATGTAATGTAAGAAGGTGGTATTTGATATTGACTGGTAATTTGTAACAACCTTTCGGCATACCCCTCCTCATAAAACAGCAGCTTGGTCTGATTGACAGAAATTTGGATCATTTCCAATCCCTTGTCAGCCCATTGACGCAGTTGTCTGCATGCCTGCTCTACCATATAGAGGTCAAGCTGGATTGCAAACCCATTTTGTTCAAAAAGAGGAATGAACTGATCAGGGAAAATAATCTTTCCTTCCAGCGAAATCCAGCGCACCAACGCCTCTGCACCCTCCAGCTTCTTTGTTTTCAAGTTGAATTTTGGCTGCAAATAAAGTCGGAACTCCTCTAGTGTCAAAGCCTGGTGCATATGGCTTTCAATATAGTTTTGTAGCTGCTCCTTTTTGTGTAACTCTGTATCATAAAAACGGACACTGCTCTGTTGATCCTGTTTCGCACGATTGAGTGCAAACATCACATGGGTCATCAACTCTGTATCACGATCATTGGAATGGATACAGTCTCTTGTAGATGCAACACCACAGTAGACCATAACGGAGTAGTTGGGATGCAGCTCCTGTGCCTTCTGGTTGATGGCTGCAATCATCTCCTCTACACGAAAGCGCACTCGCCCCTGATTTTCTTCCTTTAGTAAAATAAAGAACGAATCTGCTGTATCTCTACAGACACACTCCTTAACATTTAGACGCTCTTTTATCACATCTTTTGTGTACTTTAGGAGCAGATTGGATTGCTCTACACCAAACAACTCATTGATGAATTTAAAATGTCGGATATTGAGTCCCACTACACTGTAGACACCATCTTCACCCCACACCTCATTGACCATCTGGATAAACTTCTCTTTGTTGTATGCTCCAGTCAAACTATCTCGATACGCAAGATGCAAAAGACGTTTGCTGTGTCTGCGTATCTGTTCTGTTGCAATGACAACATAGATGAGTGACAATAAAGGAACTGAAATGCCAACAATCTGCGTCAATCTGGTGTTATGGGTCAAACTGCCATTGATACTGTTTTCTCGTTCCACCACTACAACTTGGATTTGGTAAAGACCCAGAGGAAGGGTGCAAACCCTGTAATCCTCCCCATCCTTTACAAATCCAAAACTTCTCATCTCCCCAGCACCTAGCGCAGCCTCTATCTCATGACAGACATCATCTGGAAAAATGTTCAGTTCCTCCAATGTGCTCAAACCTTCTCCATGCTGTGGCAGTGTAGAGGTCAAAACTTCTCCATTTCCTCTCACAACAGAGACACTGCCATCCTGTGCATCCACGGATTGAATTTGGAATAGGATTTCACGAAAAACAGAAACTGGCTGTGCTGCAAACAAGGCTCCCACCACTGTAGTTCCCTGACGCAGTGGGACTGCATAGGCAAGCATCCCCTGTTTGAGAGCAGGTTCATAAAACATCTGGGATACCCCACTCTGTCCCTGTAGTGCCTGTTCAATCACATCCCTTGCCTCTTGGCAGATATCATCTAAAGCAATGTTTTCCTTTGTCCTTTCGCCTAAACTAACCCGGACCCCCTCACCATCTGGCGTGAAATAACCCATGCGTTGAAAACTGGTCCGTGCGTTAAACTGGTACAGACCATCTGCCATTTTATCCATGTCCTCTGTTCCACTAAATTCTACAAAGCTGGACAGGGCCTGTAAAGTCTGGATGTCTGTTTCTACCTTTTTGATGTATAAAATTCTATACTGCTCTGCCTTCTCCTGTAGTTGGTCATCAATTGCAGTGTGATACATCTCATCCATCGATATGAATATGTAGTGTGTGCAAAACAAAATCAATATGCAAATGGCGGCAAACACTGCAATCAGTCTGCGCTGCTGCCCTCGCATCTTTTTCTCATCCATATCTGAATCCCCTCTATCTCCCAGTTCTTTACGACATCCCCAAATTGTCTCATTCCACAGTCGTAATGAATATACAGCCATTGTTGTATGTATAGCTTTATCATAAGACCAACCGGCAAACAAGTCAAGTATACAGAATATGAAAATCTCCAAATACAACCAAAAAGCTGTATTTGGAGTGTGCTATATGATATTCATTCAACAACGGATGTATACATGGATGTCAAATCCAATCTGTGTAGTCAATGAATCCAATTCTGAAAGCCGTTGAATCCCTTCTTTAGGCGTTTTCCACACATAAGGAGTCATGCCAAACAGTGCCATAATATAGTCTGAATTGGTCAATGTAATGGTTTCCCGCACTGGAATGGCTGTCAGCCATTGGAATCCCTCATACTCCTCTGTACGAACTGGATTGGGATAGGGGTTATCATACAAAACTTCTTTCATCTCCCACAGATGCTGTGCAGATGGAACTACATAATAAAAATAGCCTCCAGATTGAAGTACCCTTCTAAATTCCTCTACACACAGAGGAGAGAAAATATTTGTGATGGCGTGAACACACTTCTCTTTCATGGGCAGATGGTACACCGATGCCACCGCAAATTCCCCTTCTGGAACCCGCTTGGCTGCCCGTCGCACAGCAAATTTAGAAATGTCAATCCCTGCAAGCTGCACTTGCTTGCCCAGCTGCACCAATGTTTCATAAATACCCGCTGTATAGTACCCCTCTCCGCAGCCACTATCCAAAATAACAGGAGCGGAGATGTCAGCCAAATCCGCACAAATGCGGTTACACAACGCATCTCTCAATGGGGCGTAGTAGCCTTTCTCCAAAAAAGCACTCCTTGCTGCCACCATCGCCTGATCATCCCCAGGCTGCTTGGAGTGTTTTCGATTGGCTGGCAGCAGATGGGTATACCCTGCTGCTGCACGGTCAAAGCAGTGCCCATTCACACAGTGATAGCCAGATGAATTGATATGTAACGGCTCCTTACAAATAGGGCAACAAAATAAACTCATAGTTCCTTCACCTCCTCTCCATTATGACAAAGATCAGGTAAAATGACAAGGGATTTCTTGCCTGTTCCCTGTCTGTACCAAAAAACTGCATATGATTTTCTCTGTTCTTTGCCTGAACTTTTGTCAACTAAACCAACAAACTAAAATTGTAGGGATATCTCTTGTCAAGTGGATGCTTTTCTCGTATAATAATACAAATATAATGGAACCAGAAGGGATGTGACAGAATTTTGAAATTGCTTTCATGGAATGTGAATGGGCTGCGTGCCTGCATGAAAAAGGGATTTTTAGAGTTTTTTGCACAGGAAGCCCCTGATTTTATGTGTATACAGGAGACCAAAATGGAGCAAGCTCAGGCAGATGTGCCTCTGGATTCCAACATTCTGCAATTTTGGAATTCCGCTGAGAAAAAAGGCTACTCAGGCACTGCTGTTTTTACTCCACATCAGCCCCTTTCTTCACGAAATGGCATGGGAATTGACCAACATGACCATGAGGGACGGTTGATTACATTGGAATATGAGTCCTTCTATCTTGTCTGTTGCTACACTCCCAACTCACAAGACGGCTTAAAGCGGCTGGACTACCGCATGGAGTGGGAGGATGCACTGAGAGGGTATTTATGCACTTTGGATGAAAAAAAACCAGTGATTTACTGTGGAGACCTCAATGTAGCACATCAGGAAATTGACCTGAAAAACCCGAAAACCAACCGAAAAAATGCAGGCTTTACCGATGAGGAGCGGGGCAAACTCACAGCACTGCTGGACTGTGGATTTTTGGATACCTTCCGCGTTCTCCACCCAGATGCAGAAGGCATCTACTCCTGGTGGTCCTACCGTTTTCAGGCTAGAGCCAAAAATGCGGGCTGGCGTATTGACTATTTTCTTGTCTCACAGCGGTTGAAAGAGCACATCAAACGGGCAGAAATTTTGACAACAATCGAGGGCAGTGACCACTGCCCCGTGTTGCTGGAACTGGATATCTGAGAGAAAAAGAGAAAGGAACTGATACTCAATGAAAATTGCAGAATTATTTGGAAAGGGCAGACCTGTCTTTTCCTGCGAGGTATTTCCCCCAAAGAAGGATACACCCATCGACAGTATCTATGAGACTTTGGATGGATTGAAAGACATTCGACCTGATTTTATCAGCGTCACCTATGGGGCAGGTGGCTCCAGCAATGTGAACCACTCCACACAGGAAATCGCCTCCATCATCAAAAATAAATACCACATCCCTGCTATGGCACATCTCACCTGTGTTGCATGTACCAAAGGAGAAGCAACAGAGGTATTGGCAGGATTAAAAGCGAATGGTGTGGAAAATGTTCTGGCTCTGCGTGGCGACCGCAGCCCAGACTATCCCCCAAAGACAGATTTTCTCCACGCCAGTGATCTGGTTTCCTTCATCCATCGCCGTGGTGATTTCGGTGTTTCTGCCGCCTGTTATCCAGAGGGACACCCAGAAAGCCCAGATATGGTTTCTGACATCCGTCATCTGAAAGAGAAAGTGGATGCCGGCGCACAGCATCTGGTCAGCCAACTCTTTTTTGATAACGATGATTTTCTCCGATTTGTGGAGCGTTGCCGTATTGCCGGAATCAATGTTCCCATTGAAGCTGGTATCATGCCTGTGCTGAAAAAATCCTCTATTGAACGTATGGTGTCTATGTGTGGTGCTTCCCTGCCCAGAAAGTTGACCCGTATTCTGGCAAAGTATGGCGACCATCCTGAGGCCATGCGTGAAGCCGGTCTCGCCTATGCCATTGACCAGATTACTGACCTTATGGCTGCCGGTGTGGATGGTATCCATCTGTACACCATGAATAACCCTGAAATTGCCAAATATATCAGCAGCAGTATTTCCACACTGCGCACACTCTAAACATGATGGAACTGCAACTGAACCACCTCAACCAGGATGAGGTGCTGCGTTATATGGGCTGTCCCCCGGAACAGGCAGATGAAGCCACACGGGCTATGGTGGCGCAGTGTGAACAGGAGTTGCTCAAAGTCATCCAGCCACGCTGGGCAAACCGTGTATTCGACATCACACAGGAAGAAGATGGGGTACGGCTCTCCTGTGGTCTGCTGCTGCCTGGGGCAGATTTAAAACAGCATTTGACTGGTTGCAGCCGTGTGGTGCTGTTGTGTGCCACATTATCTGCGCAGGCTGACCGGTTGATTCGTCAGGCAGAAAGTGGGGATATGTTCCGTGCCCTTGCGCTGGACTGTTGTGCCACCGCTGCGGTGGAACAAATCTGTGACCAGATTGAGCAACATATCCAAGGGGAGTTCCCAGGCTGCTATTTTCCATTCCGCTTTAGCCCAGGTTATGGGGATTTACCCATCACATTACAGGGGCAACTGCTCCAGTTACTGGATGCCCCACGGAAAATTGGGTTGTGTGCCAGTGCAAGCCATATTTTAACCCCCAGAAAATCCGTCACCGCCTTTTTGGGTGTGGCAGAGCAACCCATTGCACAGACCATACGAAGCTGTCTGAGCTGCCCCGCTCATAATAGCTGTCAATATAGAAAGTCAGGTGGACACTGTGGAATTTCTTGAATTGTTAAAGGGCAATCAGCCCGTTTTATTAGATGGTGGTATGGGAACCATGTTACAGGCAAAGGGATTGCCTGTGGGCGCAACCCCTGAACTGGTGGCTTTGGAGCATCCAGATTGGCTGCGTGAGATTCACACCGCCTATCTGGACGCAGGCTCCCAGATTATTTATGCCAACACGTTTGGAGCCAATCGGGAAAAGTTGGCACACTGTGGGAAAACGGTAGCTGAAATTGTACCAGCCGCTGTTTCCATTGCAAAGGAAGCTGCTCATGGACGTGGTCTGGTGGCTTTGGATGTAGGTCCCATTGGTCAACTGCTGGAACCCACTGGCGTGCTGGGATTTGAGCAGGCAGTTGACATTTTTCGGGAGCTGATTGCTGCAGGTGCGGAAGCAGGTGCAGACCTGATTGCCATTGAAACCATGACCGACTTACAGGAAGCAAGAGCTGCCCTGTTGGCTGCCAAAGAAACTTGCTCCCTGCCTGTTCTTGTTACAATGACCTATGAAGCAACTGGGCGCACCTTCTTGGGCTGCTCCCCTGCCTGCGCTGCTCTCACTTTAGAGGGCATGGGCGCAGATGCCATTGGTGTCAACTGTTCTCTTGGTCCCAGAGAAATGCCTCCTCTGGTGGAAGAACTGCTGCAATGGACCAATCTGCCCATTGTACTGAAACCCAATGCAGGGCTGCCCCATCCTGATGGCTCTGGTTATGACATTACACCAGAAGAATTTGCCTCCAGCCTTGCTTCCCTTGCTGATATGGGTGTCAAAGTGTTTGGTGGCTGCTGTGGTACCACACCGGAGTATATCAAGTTGCTCCATCAACATCTGTCCCAAAAACAGGTCAAAGAAGTTCCACGCCATGTACCTGCTGCCGTATGTAGTGGAACTCAGGTGGTTCCCATTGACCGTGTGCGTGTGATTGGGGAACGCATCAACCCAACTGGCAAGAAGCTCATGAAAGAGGCACTGAAAAAGGGCGATATTGACTATATGCTCAATCAGGCTCTGGAACAGATGGAAGCTGGAGCAGACATTTTGGATGTGAATGTGGGTCTGCCGGAAATTGACGAAGCCGCTATGATGGTACGCACGGTCAAGGCGTTACAGGGCATTACAGATGCACCACTCCAACTGGATTCCACCGACCCAGAGGTGCTCTCTGGTGCGCTGCGTATTTACTGTGGCAAAGCCATTGTCAACTCTGTCAATGGTGAGGATTCCACTATGGATGCCATTTTGCCACTGGTGAAAAAATATGGTGCTGCTGTGGTGGGACTGACATTAGACCAAAACGGAATTCCCAAAAGTGCACAGGCACGTTTTGATGTGGCAAGTCACATTCTGGAGCGTGCCCTCAGCTATGGCATTCGCAAAGAGGATGTGTATATTGACTGTCTCACATTGACTGTATCTGCGGAACAGGCTGGAGCGGCACAAACACTGGTGGCTTTACGGCGTGTAAAAGAAGAATTGGGGCTGAAAACGGTATTGGGAGTGTCCAATATCTCCTTTGGGCTGCCTGCCCGTCCTCTGGTCAATCAGAATTTCCTGACCATGGCTATGTCTGCCGGTTTGGATTTGCCCATCATCAACCCCAATGTGGATGCCATGATGGCAGCCGTGCGGTGTTACCACTTATTGACCAATGTGGATGAGGATGCCCGTGATTTTATTGCTGCCTACGGCAATGCCACTGTATCCACATCTATCACCAGTGCTGGCACTTCTTCTGCTGCTTCTACTGGCTCTACCAAAAGTTTGGGGGATATTGTAGTGTCTGGTCTGAAAGGGGAAGCTGGTGAGGCAACTCGTCTGTTATTGGAGACTACCGACCCAATGGACATTATTGACCAGATTTTGATTCCTGCCCTTGACAAAGTAGGGGCTGATTTTGAGCAGAACAAGGTCTTTTTACCCCAACTCATTCAATCCGCTGGAGCGGCACAGGCTGCATTTGAAGTCATTCGCCAGCGGCTCAGCCAGACAGAGGGCGAGTCTGCCAGCCGTGGGGTTGTGGTGCTTGCCACGGTCAAAGGCGATATTCACGACATTGGAAAAAACATTGTAAAAGTTCTGTTGGAAAACTATGGATTCCAAGTGGTTGATTTAGGGAAAGATGTAGACCCCAATGCAGTGGTAGAAGCAGTCAAACAATACAATGCACCTCTGGTTGGACTGTCCGCACTGATGACCACCACCTTAAAAAGTATGGCAGAAACCATTTCCATGTTACATGAAGCAGGCTTACCATGCAAAATTATGGTAGGTGGCGCAGTCCTTACCCCAGACTATGCCAAACAAATTGAGGCAGATTTCTATGCCAAAGATGCAAAAGAAAGTGTCGATATTGCCAAAACCATTATTGGTTGAGAAGATTCAAAAAATCAGGAGCATTGCACATTGGTGCAATGCTCCCATTTTTATTCTGCTTTTAAAACTTCAGTTAAATCCATCTGCTCAGCATCTCCCCAGAGGCGTTCCAAATCATAGAATTTTCTTGCCTCATCTGTGAAGATGTGTACCACAACAGAAGAAAAATCCATCAGCAGCCAAGTGCCGCCTCGATGCCCCTCAATGTGGTGGACACGCTCTCCGTTTTTCTCCATTGCCTCCTCACAGGCATCGGACATTGCCTTAATCTGGGTGTTAGAACTTGCGGTGCAGATGACAAAATAATCTGCCAATGTGGTGAGAGCTTCAGTTTTCAGTACCTTTAGCTCCTCCCCTTTTTTAGAATCCAATGCTTTTGCCAATACAATGGCACTTTCGTAAGCAGTCACAGTTTTATCTCCTTTCATTCTTATGCTGCTATATCCTGACTGGGAATATCCACAGAAGGTGGTGGGTCTACCACAAGAGGTGGTGGAGCCTGTTCCTCTGTTGAGGTCTGTTCCCCTTCGCCACCTGTCTCACCAGTGGATGGGGTACTGGTGTCGCCGCCTTCTCCCGTGGATGGAGTGCTGGTGCTGCCACCTTCTCCAGTAGATGGGGTATTGGTGTCTCCACCCTCTCCTGTGGATGGAGTGCTGGTGTTGCCGCCTTCTCCCGTGGATGGGGTACTGGTGCTGCCATTCTCTCCCGTGGATGGAGTGCTGGTACTGCCATTCTCTCCTGTGGATGGGGTGCTGGTGCTGCCGCTTTCTCCGGTAGATGGCTTGCTGGTATCTCCAGTTTCTCCTGTTGTGGAACCACTTCCCTGCTCTGGCTTTTGTGTTTGACTGTTTCCACCACTGCCACTACTGCCACTGCTGGAAGAACTGCCTTTTGGACGGGCAAGGGAGGAATCCTGTAGCGTACCACTGGTGACACTGTAACTTCCGTTGCTATTTCGATAAAGCACCTGAATATCATTCACTGTAATTTCATCCAGATAGGGGTTAAATCCATCATTGAGTACCTCTAACAGCTCACTGTAAACAGGAAGCACCATAGAAACTCCCGGATATTTGGCATCCTGATTGGGCATGGTGACAAAGTGTACCCCTGTCTCTGCATCCATATCCGCTGCCAACTGCGCAAACGCCAGCAAGTTTCCAATACTCAAATCGGTTGTTACATTGTCCATGAAAATCTTAGCCAGACTGGGGGCTTTTAAAATAATGGCTGGGTCCAGACATTCCTCCGCCACAGCCTTCAAAAATGCCTGCTGGGTTTCTACACGTCCCAAATCACCGGTTGGGTACTGGACAGAGAAGTCATTATTGTGCCGCCAGCGAATCAAACCCATGGCGTCTTCTCCATTGAGCACCTGATTGCCTCCTTTGATGTGGATATGCAAATCCTGTGCTGGGTCATCGTAGTCCATATCAAATGGCACATCAAACTCCACACCACCAATGGCATCTACCAGCTCACCCACTGCTTCCCACTGTACCACTACATAGAAATCTGGCACAATTCCAGTGAGTTTTCCAACTTCTTTTTTCAGTGCTGCAATGCCTTTTTCCAGCTGGGTTTCCTTATTGCTTCCCTTGTTGTAGTTGTACACTGCGTTGAGGCGTTTACTGCTGGTGCTGACATTGACCATCGTGTCTCTGGGCAAGCTCATACCATACAGCTCTTTGTTCACACTATCAAAGGTGATGAGCATCATGGTATCTGTGTTGCCACCGCCGCCGGTGTCCTGTCCCACCAGAAGGAAGGTATAGACCCCTTCTCGCCTGCCGCTTTTTGCAACATTGGGCAGTTCCCCACCAAAATCCAGGTCATCTGTATTCTCTACAGTAGAGCTGTCCCCTGTGTCTGGCTCCACCGCCGGAATTTCAGGTGGGCGCACAAAGGCACTCCATGCCACACTCACCGCAGCCCACACTGCAACAATGGCAATGGACAATGCCACCACCACTTGAAAAATGCGATAGCGGATGAGTTGTCCCAGTGTCAACCCATCGACCCATGCCTTATGCCGCTGCCAGAAACCCTGTGGCTGCTGTCTTCTCGATTTTATGTTTCTCTGCTGACTCATTCCTTACCTCTTTAACTTTGTTCCTCGCTCAATCAGGCACTCCCGTGCCCCCAGAGTGTTGGCGTGAATGGGAACACCACGTTCCTCCATATCTTCTATGGTCATCTCTAGCCCCAACAACAGAGCCTGCTCCAAATCGGTATACGCCAGCTTTCGCATCTCGTCTACCCCATCAAAGCTGCGGTTTGGCTCTATGTAATCTGCTATATAGATAATTTTATCCAGTAGGTTCATATCTCGCTTTCCCGTGGTATGCCAGAAAATTGCCTCATAAACCTCATCTGGCTCTCCAAAGATGTATTTTGCAACACATGCCCCCGATTTGGAATGGAGCAGTTTTACCGCCTGCCGCTCCAAGTCATCTAATTCCACCCCATACTTATCACAGATGGTCAGATGTTCTTCCAGGCTCAGATACTTCGTACAGTCATGAAGAATGGCTGCATGGCGTGCAAGTTCAGGGTCTGCTCCCCAGAATTTAGCAAGGCGGACTGCCTCCTCCTCCACCCCCATCACATGGGCAACACGTTTATGATAAATCATGGAATAAGAACAGGCTCTCAACTCTGGCAATTCCAGCCGCTTGAGCGTTACATCGGTGCCATACAGGTGGTTCATCAGAATGTATCCATAAATACTGGGCAGCAGATACTCCCGTCCCTTTCCCCGTACCAGCAATTCTCTCAGGCGAGTGGAAGAAATATCCACCAAATCCGGCAGTGCAATGGTCACAATGTTCGCCCCATACTCTTTTGTGAGGAATTCCCGTTGAGCTGCAAACACATCCTCTCCATCTTCTCTGGTGCGTCCAAATACGCAGATGTTGGACAATCGAATCACGGTGCGAGAGTCATGCCACTGGTGCAGAGTTAAAAACATATCTGTCCCCATCAGTAACCAGAATTGGGCATCTGGGTACATCTGGTGCAAAATCTCCAAGGTCTCTGAGGTATAACTCTTTCCCTCCCGGTCCAGTTCCAGATGGGATACCTCCACCACATTCGGCATTGCCAGTGCATCTGCCATTTTTTCTGCCATTGCCAGCCGATGTTCCTGTTCTGGTGTATTCTCAGGCAGCATCTTATGGGGTGGAATGGCTGCCGGCATTAAGAGCAGTTTATCCAGTTTCAGTGCATCAATGGCGGTACGGGCTGCTGCCAGATGTCCCAGATGAGGCGGATTGAAGGTTCCTCCATAAATTCCGATTTTCACTATGAAACGCCACCTTTCCCCTATTTCAACGCTCACGCCCTAGGTTTAGCGAGCCTTCTTTTTCTTATCCTCAACCAGTACAATTTTGTCTTTCTTGTCCTTGCGATGGCTGGGACGGTACAGCACAAATTTTGTGCCAATGGTCTGTACCACTGTGCTGCGTGTGAGGGGTGCAAGCTGCTCTGCCACCTCCTGAGGCGTCATCAGGGCATTTTCCAGCACCTTCCCTTTGATTAACTCTCTGGCTTCCAGTGCATCATTTGCCTGTTTCACCAGATTTTCACCAATCCCCTCTTTTCCCACAATCAAAATGGTTTCAATGCCATTGGCAAGACCTTTGAGTTGTGCTCTCTGCTTGCTTGTCAGTTCCATGTATACAATATTCCTCTCTGTTCTCTTGTTTATCCCTGTTGGGACAGATAGTTTCGTAAGATTTGCTCAAATTGTTCCAACGCCTTTCCACGGTGGGAAATGGCGTTTTTCTCCTCTGGGCTGAGCTGGGCAAAGGTTTTCTTGCGTTCAGGCAGGAAAAAAACTGGGTCATACCCAAAACCGCCCTCACCCATAGGGGCAAAAGCGATGGTTCCATCACATTCCCCTCTGGCTGTCAATACAGTGCCATCAGGAAAAGCACAGGTGATGACAGAGACAAAGTGGGCAGTACGGGGACTCTGTCCACGCATATTCTCCAGCAACAGCCGATACCGCCCCTCATCGTCCAGCCCTTCTCCACCGTAGCGGGCAGAATAGACACCTGGTGCTCCGTTGAGGGCATCCACACAAAGCCCTGAATCATCTGCAATGGCAGGCAGCCCACTGGCTTCCATCACTGCCTTTGCCTTCAACAGAGAATTTTCCTCAAAGGTGGTGCCAGTTTCCTCTACTTCCACATCCACCCCTGCCTCTGCCTCAGAACAGACTTCTATGCCAAGCTGGGACAAAATGCGGTTCATTTCTGCCAGTTTTTTTTGGTTTTTACTGGCTAATACCAATTTCATGGATTGGTTCCTCCTGCTCTCTATCTTGTATTTGTTCCGTGCTGTTCCAGAATTTCTCTCTGTAAGGTCTGTAATTGTGCAATTCCCTTCTGGCACAGCTCCACCAATGCCTGCTGCTCCTGCAAGGTAAAGGGTCGTTCCTCACCGGTGCCTTGAATTTCAATAAGCTGCCCTTTGTCGTCCATGACACAGTTCAAATCCACCATAGCGGCAGAGTCTTCCTCATAGCACAAATCCAGCATCGGCACATTGTCCACAATGCCAGCAGAAACCGCTGCCACATAACCAGTGACAGGGTACTCACTAAGCTGCCCTGCCTCTATCATCTTCCGAAATGCCAGCATCATTGCCACAAATCCACCGGTAATGGATGCAGTTCTGGTGCCACCATCCCCCTGTAAGACGTCACAGTCAATGGTAATGTTCCACGGTCCCAGTTTTTTTCTGTCCACCACAGAGCGCAGGGCGCGACCAATGAGACGCTGAATTTCTGCACTGCGTCCATTCAGCTTCAATTTGGAAATATCCCGTCTGGAGCGTTCCCGATTGGCTCTTGGCAGCATGGAATATTCCGCTGTCACCCAGCCCTCTCCCTCTGGCACATGGCGTGGGGGCTTGTCCTCCACACTGGCGGTACACAGTACATGAGTATTTCCACAGCGGATGAGGCAGGAGCCCTCCGCAAATTTGTTGATATTCGGAATGATTTCTACCTGACGTAATTGGTCATTGCTTCTTCCGTCCAGACGATTCATTCATAAACCCGTCCTCTCTTATCATTTTCTCTGATTATACCACAGTTCTATTCAAAAGTGTTTGATATTATATGAATGAAGTCATAAAATTTCTCTTAAGAAAACAGGGCATTTTTCCTAAATCAATGCCTGTGCAAATTCCATAGGTACAAATGGTTTCAAATCCTCAATGCCTTCTCCTACACCAGCAAATTTTACAGGCACACCCAGTTCCTTTGCAATGGCAATGGCAATGCCCCCTTTGGCTGTACCGTCCAGCTTGGTGAGAACAATCCCTGTAATCCCTGCTGCCTCTTTGAACTGCTTCGCCTGAATCAGCCCATTTTGCCCTGTGGTTGCATCCAGCACCAGCAAGGTTTCTCTGGCACAGCCAGGCAATTCCCGGTCAATCACTCTGGAAATTTTATTCAACTCATTCATCAGGTTCTGTTTGTTGTGGAGCCGCCCAGCAGTGTCCACCAGTACCACATCTGATTTGCGCGCCTTGGCAGCTGATGCAGCATCAAATACCACTGCCGCAGGGTCTGCCCCCTCATGCTGCTTAATGATGTCCAGCCCTGCACGCTCTGCCCAGATGGTCAACTGTTCCGAGGCGGCGGCACGGAAGGTATCCGCAGCACACAGCAACACCTTTTTCCGCTCCTTTCGCAACTGGCTTCCCAGTTTTCCAATGGTGGTGGTTTTACCCACCCCATTGACCCCAATAAACAGCACCACAGAGGGCTGTGTAGACAGGTTCAGACTGCTCTCCCCCACACTCATCAGATCAGAGATACAGTGACACATGCACTCTCTGGCACCTTCCATGGTTTTAATTCCCTCTGCCCTGACCCGACGGCGCAGCTCCGCCACCAGTTCCAGTGCAGTGTCCATCCCTGTGTCTGCCAGAATCAGGGATTCCTCCAGTTCGTCATAAAAATCCTCTGTAAGTTCGGAGCCAAAATTTGCAAAAATATTCAGTTTTTTCAGTTTATCAAAAAATCCCATGTTTCCCAATCCTTTCCCTTATAAACTTGGCTCCCAAAAAGTACCATCTCGGTATACCATTTTGGAAAGCTCCAATGTACGACCATCTAAAATTACCTCAATGGACAGTAAATCCCAGTCCTCCTGAGATTGCAGGGTCATAATTTGCGCCAGAGGGTCAATGGGGTCGCTGCCCTCTGGGGTACGAATACGCAATACCAGCGTTTTCTTTCCGTCTGTTTCTTCCATTGTGGCGGTCATATCCTTTGCCCCTACCTCTAAATCCTGCATGGGGAGATATAAAATGCCCTCTTGGGTATCTTCACAGGCTAAATAACAGGCTGTTTCTTGCTCTGCCCCTTCTAACCACTGTTCTATGATATCCTGTTGGGCAGATACATAACCCATGGTTACAACCTGCTCCATTCCATCCTGACTGGTTAAGGGGGTGCGCTGAGGACCTGTATCTGTTTCGTTCCCAATCATCACGCCTAAACCTGCAAAAATCAACTTCACACATGCCACCATTGCCAATACAAACAGCAACAGTCCCACCACTGTGAGCCAATCCTTCTTTCGTTGGTCCAAACCAATTCCTCCTACCGTATACCCCAGCTTTTTTCTACCTCATTCAAATTGAGGGTCAAAATCCGGCTGATACCCTGTTCCTGCATGGTGACACCATAGAGCACATCTGCCTCCTCCATGGTACCACGCCGATGAGTAATGATAATAAACTGGGTTTTCTCTGTCATGGTTCTGACATATTCTGCAAACCGCTGCACATTGGTGTCATCCAGTGCCGCCTCAATCTCATCCATCACCACAAATGGGGTGGGACGAACTTTCAGAATGGCAAAATACAGTGCAATGGCAACAAATGCCTTTTCTCCACCTGAGAGTAAAGTGAGCGTTTTCAGGGCTTTCCCTGGGGGCTGTACCCGGATTTCAATGCCACAGTGGAGAATGTCCTGTGGGTCCTCCAGTTCCAGCCGTGCTGTGCCTCCGCCAAATAACTCACGAAAGGTCTGTACAAAGGCAGCATTGATTTTCTCAAATTCCCTTGCAAAAATCCCCTTCATTTCCTTTGTAATCTGGCGGATGACTTCCTCTAATTCCCGTTTAGACTGTTCCACATCATCTCTCTGGTCGGTGAGATAGGTGTACCGCTCATTCACCCGCTGAAACTCGTCAATGGCTCCCACATTCACCGCTCCCAGAGCGGCAATGTCTTTTTTCAGCTCCCCAATCCGTCGGGTGGCTTTGGGAATGGACTCCAGTTCCACTTTCTGCCGGCGTGCAGCCTCATGGGATACCTCATAGGTCTCCCACATTTTATCCAAAATCTGCTTTTCTTCCAGCGCGCTTGCCAGTTTTTTCTGTTCCAGCCGGGATGCCTCCCCGCTCAGGTTCAAGAGTTCCTTGTTTTTCTCCTGTCCCAGCCGTGTCTGTTTCAGCCGTTCCCCTTCCAAAACCAGCTTTTCCTGATTGCACTGCAAAATACGCTCTTTGAGGGTTTGGAGCTGTTTCTTCCACTGCTCCACTTCCTGCCCCTTCTGCTGCTTCTCTTGCTGAAACTGATTCATTTCCTGTTCCATTTGGGCAGATTCTTGCTTGCTCTGGTGTAACTGGTCCTCCGTATCCTTTGCCTGTCCCTCCAGTTCTCTGACCCGCTGGAGCAGACCATCCCGTTCCGTCTCCAGTGCTGCAATCTGACTATTCCACTGGGCAAGTTGCTGACTGGCTGCCCAGCTCGCCTCCTGTAACTGGCTCTGGTTGACTGATTTTTCCTGTATTTTGGTGCGTATCTCATCCAACTGGGCTTCCAATGTCACAATCCGCTCCTGCAAAGCGACTTCCTGCTGCTTTCCCTGTTCCTGCTGGGCAAAAAAAGCCTGTTGTTTCTGTCTGTGGGCGGTCTGTTGTGTCTGAAGCTGCTCCTGACTGCTGGTCAGGTAACGATATTTTTCCTGTTCCCGTACCAGTTCCTGCTGGATAAGCTGCATCTGTTTCACTAGAGTCTGTTCCTCAGTTCTGCTCTGCTGGCAGAGACTTTGCATCTGTTCCAATTGGAGCTTTTGGGTCTGTTGTTGCTGTTCCAACTCTCCACACTGCTGTTCCAGTTGCTCCCGTTCTTTGGCTCTTGATAGAATCCCTGCCTGTTTTTGCACAGAACCACCGGTCATGGAACCACTGGGATGGATGATTTGCCCATCCAGCGTGACAATACGGAACTGATAACGGTACTTTTTGGCAATGGAAATGGCGTTGTCTAAGGTATCTGCAATGACAATCTGACCCAAAAGAGAGGACAGCACCGTCCGATATGCGTTTGCGCAAGTAACCAGACTGTCAGCAACCCCTACAAAACCTGTTTCCTTGGAAATTTCTTCTGCCTGTGGAAAGGTTCTGGGACGGACGGCAGACAGGGGCAAAATGGTGGCTCTGCCACCCTGTCTCTTTTTCAGATAGGTTATGACCTGTTTGCCATCCTCCTCCGTATCCACCACCAAATGCTGTACTGCATTTCCCAAGGCAAATTCAATGGCAATGGCATATGGCTCCTGTACCTGTATCAGTTGTGCCACAGTGCCATGAATATGGGCAAGTTTTCCCTGTTCCTGTGCCTGCATCACCAGTTTCACCGCTTTGGAGTAGCCTTCATAGAGCTGTTCCATTTCCGTCAATAGCTGGATGCGGTCACGGATGTTGTGGAGCTGTTGTTGAAGCTGTGTACAGGCTTGCTCCTGCTCCGTCAACTCCGCCTCTCTCTTTTGCTGCTGTTCTCTGTGCTGGTTCAGCCTCTGTTCCATGTGCTGCTTTGTGTGTTCCACCTGCTCACAGAGCTGTTTTTGGTTTTGTATCTGCTGCCCTGCTTTTTGTAACTGCTCCTCTAGCTGGGCAGTCTCTGCGTGGAGCTGTTGTGCCTGTTCGTTGGCTCTTTCTCTGGCTCCATACAGGGCAGACAACCCCTCTTTCTCTTTTGCCACTGTGGCAAGCTGCTGTTGCTCCTGCTGCCGAAGCCGCTCAATCTCCTGTCCCAGTACACCTGCCTGTCTCAGTCCCTCCTGGGTGCTCTGCTGTGCCTGCTGGCTCTGCTGTCGCTGCTGTCTGAGTTGTTCTTCTAATGTGGCAAGGCGTTCTCTCGTTCTGTGGATTTGCTCAGAAAACTGGCTGCACTGTGTCTTTTTTCTCTCCTGCTCCTGTGTGAGCTGTTCCAGACGCTGTGTATGGTGTTCCAGTCGGCTATGTAATACTGCAATGGCTGCCTCTGTGTCTCGCAGAGTTTCCTCCCCTTTTTGAAGCTCGCCACGCAACTGTTCCACTTCCATCTCCTTCTGGTGCATCTGTTCTGTCATGTTCTCTGCACTGCCAAAGGCTGCATCCATGCTCCGCTCCACTTCCTGAAGCTGGGTGGAGAGTTCTTTATAGTCTGTTCCCAGGCGGATGGTATGGCTGCGGATGCGCTCCAGTGCATCCACCCATACAGACAGTTCCAGTGTACGCAGTTCATCCCGCAGGACTAAATATTGTTTTGCCTGCTGCGCCTGCTGTCGCAGTGGTTCCACCTGTATGGACAGTTCCCCAATCTTATCAGCAATGCGCACCAGATTCTGTTCTGTTCGCTCCAGTTTCCGCTCCGCCTCCTCTTTTCGGTGGCGATAACGGGAAATTCCTGCTGCTTCCTCAAAAATTTCTCGCCGGTCCCCAGAGCGCAAGGAGAGAATTTCGTCAATTTTGCCCTGACCAATCATGGAATAGCCCTCTCGTCCTAAGCCGGTATCCATAAAAAGCTCATTGACATCTTTCAATCTGACCTGATGGCGGTTGATATAATATTCACTTTCCCCGGAGCGATAGTACCGCCGTGTTACCATCACTTCGCTCTCCTCCATTGGGAGAATCTGCTGGCTGTTGTCCAGCACCAGAGATACCTGTGCATATCCTGTCTGTTTTCTGTTCAGGGTGCCACCAAAAATCACATCTTCCATCTTGCCACCTCGCAGGGTTCTGGTGGACTGCTCCCCCATAACCCAGCGCAAGGCATCAGAAATATTGGATTTTCCTGCTCCGTTTGGTCCTACAATGGCAGTCATTTCCTCTCCAAAGGTCAATACTGTCTTATCAGGAAAGGATTTGAATCCCTGTATCTCCAATGCCTTCAGATACAATGTGTACACCCCTTCTCTTTTTTCTCTCAATATGCAACCAATATGGGGAATGATTATAGCAGAAAATTCGACTTTTTGCAATCTCCCTTTCTGCAATGCCATACAACCATGATACAGCATTCAAAAGCAGAAAATGGCTGTTCATTGTGTCTATTCATAAGATAACATAATCCCTGTCCTTTCGGCAAGCAGAAATTGATGTTCTGAACAGAACAAGGTGGTCCTGAATGTTCTTCAAGACCACCTTGTTTTTCAATCATAATCCATCTGATTTATGAGAGTACCTTTACCCCCATCTTCTCAAAGGCTTGGAGGGTATTTTTTGCGGGAACTGTATTGAGGGTAATGCTTCTTCCATCTTTGACTTGGATCACAACACTCACACCTCCCCTTGGTGCAACAGAGAGAATTTCTGCCTTCTCCAGTGCAAAAGACACTTTGGGTCCATGGGTTCTGGTATATACCGCTCTCTGGTTGGTGATGTCTAAAATACCATGTGGAACTTGGCTTCTGAGCAAATATATACTTTTTTGCATCCAGACAACC
Source organism: uncultured Oscillospiraceae bacterium (assembly GCA_944385095.1). Taxonomy (GTDB): domain Bacteria; phylum Bacillota; class Clostridia; order Oscillospirales; family Oscillospiraceae; genus Lawsonibacter. The sequence continues at coordinate 5,107 of CALWVS010000024.1, read as the reverse complement.
TTTGTTGTCAAAATAGAGACTTCACCTGCCCTCATGGGAATCTGTGAATCTGCTTTTGTACCAAAATCACCTTTTTTCATGAGCAAAATAAAAATTGGACACATCACTATAAGAAAAATCAACGCAACTAGCAAACCCATTTTTTTCTTTTTCCTTTCTATTTTGGTTTTCTTTTTTGTTTTTGAATGATATTTTCTCCCCCTCTGTTCTGTTTGTATTTTCCATTCCAAAAATACCCTCTGTATCTGTTTATGTCTTGGAACATCACTTTGGGGACAAGAAATTTAGAAAAATTTTTTGGAGGTAAAATCAACAGCAAGTGGGGCACAATCTTTAAAAACTGTGCCCCGCTTGCTGTTTCAATGGCTCTATCTGAGTAGATTTCCTACCCCTATATGTTCTTTTATAGAAATGGACCCATCATCCCGATGGATTATCTATCCAATAGAATCTGTCTTTTAATAAAGAGATTGTATCAACTCCTTCACATCTGCTGTTCCATCTGCCACAATAAGAGCATATTCCACATTGTCTACCATCCAAGCCACCGTTGTAGAGTCCAAATTTTCGAAGATGCAATAGGTTATATTACCATATGTATACTCCTCCACAGGGGTGTTATATTTTTCATAGACAGAGGTGGAGGATACAGTTCTATGCTGTACCACCTGATAGAGTATATGTTGTTCTCCCTGTTCATAGCATACAAAAAATGTGCTTTCATCCAATGTAGAATCAAGATAGAAATAAGACTGTGTCAGATTCAATCCATCTGGAATCTGGGGCAAAGATAAAATCTGGTTCTCCTGTAACAGCCGTTTTTGCATCTGTTCATAGTCCTGTTGGTAGTAGATTTGACGAATCAATTCCCTCAAATCCCTTTCCCAATTGACCAGCCATAGGGTATATTCTACATTTTCTATCATCCATGTGGCATTCATGCTCTGGTTGTTGGTAAATAGATAGTGTATGACACCATGATATTCATATTCCTCCACTGGTCCATCATCTTTTTCATGGACAACACTGGTCGGCTGCTTGTGCTGCAACACCTGAAAGCCAAGAAACTGGTCCCCATTCTCATAGCCCTCTATCCAGCATGCCTCATCTGTTGAACGAATGGAAAAATCGGTGTCCACCAGATAAAAACCATCCAAATCAGGTGGATAGTATAGTAATTGCCCTTCCAGTTCCAACTGCTCACTCATCTGTTCCCGATTCTGCATCGCCTGTGAACCGTGTATGGAATCAATGATGGCTATGATTTCTTCCCTTGTCAACTCACCGCCAATTGTGACCATAAACTCCCCATCATAGGTTGTGGCAGTCATTGTGTCCAGATTGGATAGGAGATAGAAGTCACGACCGTTATGTTCATACAGTTCTACTGGGGTTTCATCCTTCTCAAAGATAACTTTATCACCAACTGGTATAAAATAACGCATAATCCTGACAGAAAAACTTCTGTTGTCCCCTATAAATGCGACAGAAACGGTTGTCGAAGAATGATTTTCTTGTACCCTTGGCTCTCTGGGGGTAAATTCATCTGGGTACCATGTAGGAAATAATTCCTCCATCTCCAATTCCTGAAGGAAAAACTGAAGTTCTTGGGACATTTCTGTTCTTGTCTGCGATGCTGTGGAAGTAGCATTGACAAACTGGAACGTTTCATCCGTCCATTGGGCTAAGACATGAAAGAAATTCAAGCCCATAGCCTGTGCCATCACCACACCACCCAGCATACAGGCAATCAATGCTGCCACCAAAACGCCCACTCTCCTCAGATAGACAACACGCCTGCGTCTGCATGGAGTTGGTACAGTAGAAATTGGTTCTTTTTCAGATGTCTCCCTGTCACAGTCAAATTCATAGAGAGACTGTCCATCTGCATAGGGGCGATATTCTGTCTGAAATTGCTCCCATGCGGCTTCTGTATTGGACAACTGGGTGCGCTGTGCCAGCAGGTCTGAAATATACAAAATTGCATCTAAATCGGACTCCCCATCTTCTGACGCCAGAAAATCCAGATGTAAAATCTCCTCCAGTTCCTCTGTGCTCATCTTGTCATAGCAGGAATAATCCTGTTTCTTTGGTTGGTTCTGTTCAGACACATTGTTCCCCCCTTCTGTTGGTGTTTCGTATCCTTTTGTTCCATTCTGGTACACTGTTGTCTGTTTACCTTAGTTTCTTTTGCAGTAATTTTCGGATGCGTTGTACACGCTTCTTACATGCCTCTACCGTAATCCCATACTCCTTCGCTGCCTCCAACATAGTACAGCCGTCTAATACCACGCGTTTTAGCAGTTGAAAATCAGCATAAACAGCCAAATCCTCATAGAGTACGTCTACATCCTCCTCGTCATGGTATGACAGTAATTTTTCCAAATCTTCCATCTGAATAGATTCCATAATCAGCCGATTCATCACTGCCCGATGTCGTTTCATGTTGCGCATGACATTCTGAAGGGTTCGCATCAGCCATCCCTGGGGATTTTCTATCTGCTGTGTATCTCCATCTTTTGTGCAGAAAATACAAAATGTGTCCTGCACTGCTTCTTCTGCTAAACTTCGGTCTCTCAGTGCGCTGAAGGCGTAGGCAACCATACGCCCGTACATTTCCTGATATAGTTTTGTAATCTGTTCTTCTTCCAGTATGGAATTGCCCACAGTTCCACCACCTGTTTTGTGTCCTATTCTCTCTCCATTTTGTAGGTCACAAGGATTCATTTTTATTCTATCTTTTTCAGTTCACTTCTTATATTTGGATTCTCTGCCACTAAATCCGCCCATACAGTGCCTTTCTGTCCAAAATTCGCACACCACCCCGAAATAATTCTACTTCTCCTGCGGTTGCCAGCTTTTTCAGGGTTCTGGTCACAACCTCTCTGGCACTGCCAATGGCAACGGCAATCTGTTCCTGTGTGGCGTGTACCTCTCCCACTCCTGTTTTTGCTGTCTCATCCAGCAAATAGGTCACAAGCCGTTGTTCCAATGTGAGAAACAGCATCCGTTCCACCGCCTGTATGGCATCGGAAAACCGCTCCGCCGCTGACTTGTAGATGAAATTTTCCACATAAATGTTTTCCTGCATCAGTTGGGACAAATATTGCACTGGTACCACCTGTATCTGTGTATCCCGCTCTGCCTGAATTTCCACCTCAAAAGTAATGGCAGAGAGCATACAGGAGGCAGACAGCACACACACCTCTCCTGCCCCCATGCTGGACAGGGTCGCCTCTCTCCCCTCCTCAGACAGAAGATAAATCCGTATTCCGCCCTGCTGAATCAGTAATAATCCCAAGCACTCCCGTCCAGAGGCGCGTATCACTTCCCCCGCTCCATAGTGCACCACTCGGGCACAGGATTGCAGCGCCGCTCTCTGCTCATCTGTCAGATGCTTCCAGAAAGGCAGTCCTTCCACCGTCAACTGTTTCATATATACTCCCCTCTCCTGCATCTTTTTTCTTTATCATACCTGTTTTTTGCCATTTGAGCAAGCATTTTTCTGATAGATTGCAACAGGTCGTCCTCTGCCTGTCTGTGCACAGAACTCTGCGTTTTGCAGTTTTTTGGAAAAATCTCTTATTTCTGCTGGAAAAACTCTTGCATCACAGGAAAAAAGGAAGTATAATGTGGTTGTTGCGTTATGAGCTGGATAAGGCAAATCCGTCATTGGTTGCGAATCCCAGTTCTTTTGGAGGTAACAGTTATGGTAAAAGCGATTGTAGGTGCAAACTGGGGCGATGAGGGCAAAGGCAAAGTAACCGATATGCTGGCAAAGACCTCTGATGTGGTGGTCCGCTTTCAGGGCGGTGCCAACGCAGGTCACACCATCATCAACGACTTTGGACGCTTTGCGCTGCATATTCTCCCATCTGGCACATTTTATCCCCATGTCACAAATATCATTGGTAACGGCGTTGCGCTGGACATCCGCAAACTGGTGGATGAGCTGAAGTCCATCACCGATCAGGGGGTGCCTGTTCCCAATCTGATTATTTCAGAGCGTGCTCAGCTTCTCATGCCCTACCATGTTCTTCAGGATGCCTATGAGGAGGAGCGTCTGGCTGGCAAGGCATTTGGCTCTACCAAAAGCGGCATTGCCCCCTTCTATTCTGACAAATATGCCAAAATTGGCATTCAGGTCTGTGACCTCTTTGATGAGGCACGGCTGATGGAGCGGCTTACCGCTGCTGTCACACTGAAAAATGTTCTGTTTGAACATCTCTACCACAAACCTGCTTTGGATGTGCAGGAGCTGTTTGATCATCTGCTCTCCCTGCGTGAGGAAATCCGTCCCTATGTGGGCGATGCTGTGGGCTTCCTCCACAATGCCATCAAGGAGGGCAAGACCGTTCTGCTGGAAGGTCAGCTTGGCTCTATGAAGGACCCTGATTTGGGTATCTTCCCCATGACCACTTCTTCCCACACACTGGCTGGTTTTGGCTGTGTGGGTGCACCTGTGCCCCCCACTGCTGTGGAAGATGTGATCTGTGTCACAAAGGCATATTCCTCCTCTGTTGGTTCCCACACAGAACCATTTGTCAGTGAAGTGTTGGGTGAGGCAGGAGACGAACTGCGCCGCCGTGGTGGAGATAAGGGAGAATTTGGCGTAACCACAGGTCGTCCCAGACGTGTGGGCTGGTTCGACGCAGTTGCCACCAAATATGGCTGTATGGTACAGGGTGCCACACAGGTTGCTCTGACCTGTCTGGACGTGTTGGGCTATCTGGATGAAATCAAGGTGTGTACTGGCTATGAGATTGACGGTGTTGTCACCGACCAGTTCCCCACCACTCCAAAGCTGATGCGTGCAAAGCCCGTTTTCACCACCTTACCCGGTTGGAAGTGTGACATTCGTGGTGCTCAGGACTATGAGGCACTTCCCCAACGTGCCAAAGACTATGTGGATTTTCTGGAATCTCAAATTCAGGTTCCCATCACTATGGTTTCCACCGGTCCTAAGCGCAACGAGATGACCCAGCGCACCTCAAAGCTGTAATGATTTGCGCCAGATGCCCACTCGTGGCGTCTGGCGTATCCTTTTCTGACCTTGAAAGGAGCCTTCAATTTGACACATTTTTCCCTCACAACTCTCATTTCCCTC
>CALWVS010000023.1 GCA_944385095.1 uncultured Oscillospiraceae bacterium | reverse complement strand
GTTACGAACAGGGCTCCTCCCACCGCCTAAAGGCAGTGGGTTTCCGCCCAAACTATGCTGAAGGTATTTTTATGAAACTTAAAGACCGACTGGGTGTGATTGGAGGTATGGGACCTCAGGCCACCAACACATTTTACCAATACATCATTGACCGCACCAATGCACACTGTGACCAGGAGCATCTTTCCGTCCTCATCTTCTCTGACAGCACAATTCCCGACCGCACCACTGCCATTTTAGGTTCCGAGGCACAAAAAAAGACTGTGTTTCAACATCTGTTGACAGACGCCAAGCTGTTGGAACAGGCTGGCTGTACCGTTTTGGCGGTTCCCTGCAATACCTCACATTATTTTCTGGATGAGGTACAAAAAGAGATTTCTATCCCCATTCTTCACATGATTCGGGAAACTGCTCTTTTGTTATCGCAACATGGGAAACGACGCCCCGGCATTTTGGCTACCGATGGCACCATTCAAAGTGCGTTATATCAAAAAGAATTTTCTGCTCTGGGTATGGAGCCCTGTATTCCATCTGATTTGGCACAAAAACAGGTCATGTCTCTTATTTATGATGACATTAAGGCGGGAAAATCTGGTGATCCTGAGAAATTTGCATTTGTCCATCACAATTTAGAACAACAAGGCTGTGACTGTGCCGTTTTGGCCTGTACAGAACTCTCTGTCTTTTCCACGGAACACCATCTGCCCCCATTCTATGTGGATGCTATGGCTGTTTTGGCAGAACGTGCAGTACAGGCATGTCACAGACCTTTACGCCACATTTTTTCCAAGTAATCTTTTGGAGGGATTTTTTGTTATGTCGCTTCCTTCTCACACATTGGGAGACTATCTCTCTCTGCTTAAACAGTACAACCTTGTCACCGCTGCTTCTGATATACTCTCACATACCCCTATTTCTCTTGTGTCCTGCGACTCCCGCAATGTGCAATCCAACACCCTTTTTATCTGTAAAGGGGCACATTTCCGCCCAGAATTTCTGACGATGGCAGAACAACAGGGTGCTGTTGCCTATGTCAGTGAACACAGCTACACCAACTGTTCTCTCCCCTGTATTTTGGTTCACGATTTGCGTGAAGCAATGGCACGTCTGGCGGATTTTTACTATCACCATCCCTCCGGCTCTCTGTCCGTCATTGGCTTTACAGGCACAAAAGGAAAATCCTCTGCTGCCTACTACCTGAAATCCATTTTAGATGCTTTTCTCAATGGACAGCCTGAAACCGGTGTGGTGTCCTCCATTCACACCTATGATGGGGTAGAACGGTTTGAATCCCACCTGACCACACCAGAACCACTGGAGTTACAAAAACATTTCTATCATGCTCTACAGTCCCACATTCCCTATTTGACTATGGAGGTGTCCAGCCAAGCCCTTAAATACCATCGCTCCCTCTGTACAGAGTTTGCAGCTGCTTGTTTCCTCAACATCGGTTATGACCATATTTCCCCCATTGAACACCCCGATTTTGAGGACTACTTCTCCTCAAAATTAAAAATATTTGCCCAGTCCCATGTAAATTGTGTCAATCTGGATTGCGACTATGCAGAGCGTATTTTGAACTGTGCAAAAGAAGCCGGAAAACCCGTGATTACCTTCTCTCAAAAAGATACTCATGCAGATGTCTATGGAAGTCAGATACGCAAGGAGGATGGGCAAATCTGTTTCTGGGTGCGCACTCCCCGCTATGAACGGGAGTTTCGCCTCACCATGCCTGGGCTTTTTAATGTGGAAAATGCGCTGGGTGCCATTGCAGTGTGTGAGGCACTGAATATTCCAGATGCTGCGATTTACACGGGTCTCATTCACGCCAGAGTTCCAGGACGTATGGAAACCTATACCAACGCAGATGGAAGTGTCTGTACCATTGTAGACTATGCCCACAACCGCCTCTCGTTTGAAACGCTGTTTCGCTCTGTGCGAGCAGAATATCCAGGGCGTACCATGTCTATTGTCTTTGGCTGTCCAGGAAAAAAGGCCATTGACCGCCGCAAGGATTTAGGGCTTGCTGCTGGCGAGTGGTGTGACCGGGTTTATCTGACAGAGGAGGACAGTGGGGAAGAAGATACTCTGGATATTTGCAGACAGGTGGCATCCTATGTGGAACAGGCTGGGTGCACACCACACATCATTGAAAACCGTGGGGAAGCTATTCGGCAGGCCATTTTGGATTGTGAAAACCCCTCTGTCATTCTACTCACTGGCAAGGGACAGGAAACCAGACAAAAACGGGGGCAGGAGTATATTGACACCCCAACGGATGTGGAGTATGCACAGGCATTTTTACAGGAATATGATTTACGCAATAAGCTGGATGGTTCCTCTCCTGCCAAAGCGGCACTTTCTATCCTGCCTGCCTTGGAAGAAAAATGTGGTGAGACATGGATTTTGTGCTGCCCTGACCAGTTGGGAACTGTGGAACAGGACGCTCTGGCTCTGCTTCGTGCCAAACTTCGCATTATACTGCTTAAACCATCCACACAGCCCCTTTCTGCTCAATTGTCGAACTGTGCTGTCAGTCTGTCTGCTTCTGATGGGGGATTGCTGAAAAAAGCAGCCAGTGGATACACTGTTCAGCCAAAACTGTTGGATACATTGTTATCTGGTGGCTTTTTGCCGGTGATAGATGGCTCTCTGGATGAGGCACAGGCCATTGCCCAGGCTATGAAGGCACAGAGACTGGTGTTTTTCTGTTCTGAGGAACCCTCTCTTGCCTTGGGTGAAAACCGTCAGGTAGAACTGCTCCACCTCAATTCCCAAAAGGTCGGGGAACTGCTGGCAGAGGGCACATTGTCCCATGATTGGACTGTTTTACTGAATGCTGCCAGAGACTGTGTGGATTTGGGGGTCAATTGCGTATCCCTTCTCCATGCCATTCAGCCCCACGCACTTCTACTGGAAGCCCTTGGACAGCAAGTGTTTGGTTCCACCTTACACAGAACAGAACAGGTATGATTTGCAATTTTTTCAAAAAAAGATACAATCGTCAAGAACTTGTAGAACAGACTGTGAAAACACAGTCGGGAAGGATATGAGAATGAAGGAATTTAGCGGAAGTCAAAATTATGTGGCATCAGAAGAACTGATGCGAGTGGTTAACATTGCAATGGTGCTACAAAAGCCCCTGCTCATCAAGGGTGAACCCGGCACAGGAAAAACCATGCTGGCTGAAGCCATTTCAGCCGCTTTGGGCAAACAGCTCATTATCTGGAATATCAAATCCACCACCAAAGCACAGGATGGTCTCTATGTCTATGATGTGGTACAACGTCTCTATGACAGCCAACTGGGAAACGAGGGTGTGGACAACATTCAGCAATATGTAAAGCTGGGCAAGCTGGGAGAGGCATTTACCGCTGACCAGCAGGTCATTTTGCTCATTGATGAAATTGATAAGGCAGATTTGGAGTTCCCCAACGACCTGCTTTGGGAATTGGACCGTATGGAATTTCATATTCCTGAAACAGGGGAAACCATCACTGCCAAACATCGCCCCATTGTCATTATCACTTCCAATGCAGAAAAGGAACTGCCCGATGCTTTTTTACGCCGGTGTGTGTTCCATTACATCGAATTTCCTGACAAGGAACTGATGGCAGATATTGTGCGTGTGCATTTCCCTGAGCTGAATGAAAAACTGCTGACCCAAGTGCTGGAAGCTTTTTACCGTATTCGCCAACTGCCACAGATTAAGAAAAAACCTTCCACCAGTGAAATCATTGACTGGCTGCGTGCACTCATTCACGGTGGAGTAGACCCCAGCCGTGTGGTAAAAGAAATTCCCTATTTGGGTGTACTATTGAAGAAAAATGAGGATATGGATGCGTTAAAGCGAGTTTGGCGGTGAGGGCATGTTTGAGGAGTTTCTCTACACACTGCGCAGAGGCGGTTTAAAGGTTTCCCTGACCGAATGGATGTCTCTGATGGAAGCACTGGAAAAAGGGCTCCATGGCTCCAGTTTTAGCAGTTTCTATTATCTTTGCCGCTGCCTGCTGGTAAAAAGTGAGGCAGACTTTGATACCTTTGACCGATGCTTTTTACAATATTTTCGCAATGTTCCTTTTGAACAGGAGATTTCACAGGAACTTTTAGACTGGCTCAACCGCCCAGATGTATTAAACGACTATGCAAACTGGGATGAGGAACAGGCAAAGCTGAATGAACTGCTGTCTGAAGATGAGATTGAGCGTATGTTGCAGGAGCGTATGAAGGAGCAACAGGAAGAACACAACGGTGGCAATTACTGGGTAGGTACCCATGGTATGTCCACCTTTGGCAACTCTGGTCTATCCCCCAAGGGAATCCGTGTGGGTGGCCAAAGTATGTATCATCGAGCCTTTCGAGTGGCTGGGGAACGACGGTTCCGTGATTTCCGTGGGGACAACACGCTGGATACCAGACAATTCCAAGTGGCATTGAAACATCTCCGCCAATACTCTGGTCTTGTGGATTTACCTGCCACAGAATTTGATGTGGACAATACCATTCAAGACACCGCAGACAACGGTGGACTGTTAAAGGTGCGGTATAAAAAGCCCCGTCAAAATACCGTGAAAGTGCTGTTGCTGATGGACTCCGGTGGGTCTATGGACTACTATGCCCATCTGTGTTCTTCCCTGTTTCAAGCTGTGAGCAAGGTGGGGCATTTCAAGGACCTGAAAGTCTTTTATTTTCATAACTGCCCTTATTCACAGGTTTACCGCGCTCCCAGTTTAATGCCCTCTGATTCTGTGCCCACAGATTGGCTGCTCTCCAATCTGTCCTCTGAATACAAAGTCATTTTTGTAGGGGATGCACAGATGGCACCCCATGAACTTTTGGGTGGATACTACTACAGCCGTGACCCCAATCGTGACCCAGATGCACCAAAGTGCGGTCTGGACTGGCTGAAACGCTTTCGGGTAAAATACCCCCATATTGTCTGGGTAAATCCCAGTGAACGCCCAAGCTGGGGGCAGTATTGGACCCAAACTTATGACACCATTGCTGGTATTTTCCCCATGTTTCCTTTGACTGTGGATGGATTGGAAGCCAGCATGAAAAAACTTCTGGTTCGGTAATATCAAAATAATAACAGGAAGCTTAGTACGAAAAATACTTCGTGCTGAGCTTCCTGTTATTATGTATAAAATTATAATTTTGTTTTACCCCAATAACAGCATTAAAATTGGAATGGTCAAGAAGCTGAAGAAAATAGACAGACAGGAACCAACGGCTGCATATTGCTCATCTGCCCCGTACGCTCCTGCCATAACTGTAATCTGACTGACCACAGGCAGGGCACTTTCTACAACAAAAACCGACCTAGCGAAACCGGTGATTTGAAATACTTCACAACAGGCAATACAAATTAGGGGAGCAACTGCCAAACGGACCACCAACATCACAGGCAACCCATTTAAAAATTTTAGATTTTTGAGTCCCAACTCATAAATTACATAGCCACAATAAATCAGTGCTAAGGGGGACACTGTGTTGCTGATATAGCCACCCCAAGTCATCACGGGACCTGGTAAACGTAGCCCCAATAAAAGCATGACAATAGAAGCAAACACGGCTACAATGGGCGGTTTCAGAAAAAGCCCCTTCAGAAATGGAAGTATTCCCTGTTTTATACCCTGTCTGCTGCCAGACCGTTGTATCAACATGACTCCAACAGACTGTACAAATGTGGTATTTCCCAGGTAATACATCATCACATAGGGTACACAACTCTGACCAAACAGCTGTGTACAGACTGGAAGCCCAATAAACAGCACATTGGAAAATGCAGTCATTGCCACAAAAACGCCCCACCGCTCCTTGGGCAATTTTAAAATCTGCCCCAATACAATAGAACATAACAGAGTACAGAGAATGCCTACCACACCTGAAAGCACATATCTTCCTGCCTGAAACAGCATATCATGATCCAAGTTATTGAGCAATCCATACATACAGTTGCATGGCACTGCAATATTCATAATGTATTTATTTAAAAATTTTTTCTCTGGGGCAGACATCCAGCCCTTATGTCCCATAAAATAGCCCACCGCCATGAGCATAAGCAGCACAAAAGAGGCAGACAGTGCATTTAAAAATCCCTGCATACAATCTCCTTTCCCATTTGTTTGATATAAAAACCCAGAATACAACGTGTATTCCGGGTTTTCTCTTATGATTCTGAACCGCTGTCTGGATTTCTTACTCCACCAGGCTTAGAACGGCGGCGGCGTGGTCTGCTTTTCCGTTCTCCCATGTCCTGTACCGCTTTTCCACTGTACTCCTGCTTCGCCCGCTCCGGCTTTTTTTCTCTCTGCTTTTCCATTCTGGTGCGTTCTGTGCGTGTACGGCTGTTTGGATTTCTGCCCAAACTCCCATTTTTATCGCCTTCCATCTGGTCCGTTTCGGCAAATGGGCGACGGGCACCTTTTTGTTTCTGTCTCCTTACACGCTTTCCGTCTTCCTGTTCGGCTGTCTGAAACCCCTCATACTGGGGAGTATTACCATGAAACACAGCCTCCAGCGCAGCTGCCAATGGAGAAGCAGAACCCTTTAAGTCTGGAACTTCTTCTTTCTCCTCCGGTTTTCTCAGCTTTGCCAGCTCCTCCAGTGGTGGTTCCACATAGTCATCTGGTCTCTTGCCCTTACCACTGCGGATAATACACAACTCACAGTTGTGATAGCATTTGGGAACTTCAGGTGCGCTGTCTAGTCGCACCTGTACGGTCTGTCGCATTAAATTGACAGAACACACTGTACCTGCGCCATCTGGTGTTTCTACAAAGGAATCTTGTTTGGGTGAATGTTTCACCAAATCTTCATAGGCATCCTGTTCATATTTGAGGCAGCACATCAGCCGTCCACAGGTTCCTGAAATTTTGGTTGGGTTTAAAGACAAACTTTGAGTCTTTGCCATTTTAATGGATACGGGTTGAAATTCGTCTAAAAACTGAGAACAGCAGAAGGGGCGTCCACAGATTCCCAAGCCACCCAGCATTTTTGCCTCATCTCGTACCCCAATTTGTCTCAATTCAATACGGGCATGAATGGCACTGGCCAAATCCTTCACCAGTGCTCTAAAGTCTACTCGTCCCTCGGCCGTAAAGAAAAACAGAACCTTGTTGCCCTCAAAACTGTATTCTGCATCTACCAGTTTCATTTCCAGTCCATGCTCTACAATTTTTTCCTGACAAATCTGGAAAGCCTTTTTTTCCTTTTCTTTGTTTTTCTCCCGTACCTGCATGTCCTCCTCTGTGGCTCTGCGTATAACGGGTCGCAAAGGAGCGGTCAATTCCAACTCGTCCACAGGGGTGTTTCCCTGCACACATTCTCCAAATTCAATTCCCCTTGAGGTCTCTACAATCACACCCTCTCCAGAGTGAAACTGCTCGCCGTTGGGGTTAAAATAGTACTGTTTTCCGCCTTCCTTAAAGCGTACACTAATAATTTCTACCATCCTATTCTCCTTATGGTCTGATTCTATTTTGTGTAAAACATACCAGCACACAGCCACCCTGCCACCTGTCCAGGATTTACATTTTGTTCCAATGCCTGCTGCATCTGCTGTACCAGCTTAGCTGCATGGAGTCCCCGTTTTTTTTGTTCCATCCCAGGAAGTCGCTGTCCAATCTCCTGCAATGTCAACCCCAAAATTTGTGGTAATGCTTCTTTGGGCTGTTTCTCTAGCTTCATGGTCTCCTCAAACAATGCAAGTTCGTCCCCAAAACAGAGTAACTCTGCAAGTTGCCTTGCCTGTCCATGCCATTGTTCATAAACCGTCCATTCTGTCTCCTGTTTCTGGAGTTCCAGTATTTGCATTGCTTTTCCCAGCCAGCCATAGGACTGTTCCAACGCATCTGATGCCTGTTCCATAGAAATACCAGCTTTCTTTTGACAGAGCCATTCTATACCCTGCTGTCTGGAAACTGGTGTTAGCATCAGCTCTTCACAACGGGAACGAACGGTCTGTAACAATCCCCCTGCACTTTCTGCCAATAACAAAAATGTAGCGTAGGGTGGTCCTTCTTCCAGCAATTTTAGCATGGCATTCTGTGCAAACTGATTCAACTGGTCTGCCTTCTCGATTAGGTATATCTTTCTAAGCCCCTCATTGGGTCGAATGTAGGCATCTGCTCTCACCTGTCGTATCTGCTCTACAGAAGCTGCCTTGTCTCCACCTGATACCACTGTCACATCAGGATGAATCCCTGCCAATACTTTTCTGCATACAGAACAAACACCACATGGAGTATGTTCCGACTGGTCTTTGCACAGCATTGCTTGAACCAAAATAGTGGCTAATGTGTGTTTTCCAGAGCCCTGTGGTCCAGATATTAAATACCCATGAGAAAGTCCACGGCGTTTCTGCTGCTGTGACAGTTGGTTTTTCAATGCCTCATTTCCCACTAACGTTGTGAATTGCATATGACCTCCATTTTCTGCTTGGATGTCTCCTTTACCACTGGTACTCTTGCATTATTATATCCTATTTGATGAAAATAGACCAGTTCTTTTTCTGTAATTCGCTCTCCTGGTGCCACAACTGGAACGCCCGGCGGATAAGGTGCCAGTTGACCAGCTGCAATTTTGCCCTGGCACTGTTCCAATGGTAGCTCTATTTTTGAGGCAAATATGGCATCCCTTATGCTCATAACCTGTTCTGGCATAGGTGGAGGCTGCATGGATGTTCCTATACCGAAAAGATTTTCATGTTTCAGCAGCGCTTTCTCTAACTGACATAAATCTTGCTCTGTATCTGCTCCTGTGACAATAAAAATCACATGGCTGCAATCCTCCATTTCCGGCCAGATATTGTCCTTTTGCAAAGCCTTTGCTAACGCTCTGCCATCTCTGGTCAGTACTGTTAGACGGGTCGGGTCAACCCAGTCTCCATCTGGAATACTGGGGATTTTTTTTCTAATTTTACCCACCAATTCCTTTGCATGTTGATAGTGCTCCTGTCCTTCATGCTCCATCCACTCCCGAGCCAAATCCAGCGAAATCAAAATTGGATAGGATGGACTGGAAGTTCCAAACAGAGCGGCGGTCTGTCGCACTGTTTCTGCATCTATGCCATTACAAAACAACAGGGCAGCTTGCCCCAATGCAGGCAATGTTTTGTGGGCAGAACAAATGAGACAATCTGCCCCTTCAAAAACCTGTAATCCCAAAAATGGCAAATGTGCGCCATGTGCACCATCTACAATTAACCTTCCACCATAACGGTGAACAACGTGGGAAATTTCTGTGATATTTGATAAAATTCCAGAATATGTGGGAGATGTAATACAAACAGTTTTTATCTCAGGATGACTTTGCATCTGTTTTTCCACATCTTCTGGAGAAATTGCATCTACAACTCCCCACTGTTTGAGCCAAGAGCGTGTAAGGTAAACTGGTTCCAGTCCCAGCAGTGCCAATGCATGGTACACCGCCTTATGACATCCTCGGTCAACAAGCACCGTATCGCCTGGTTTTGTACAAAGGGCAAAGGCAGTGTAGATACCCTGAGTGGACCCACCCGTCAGAAACTGGCATGTTTCCATCTGAAATTGATTTGCCCATTGATGTTGTGCCTGTTCAAATGGTGCTCCTGCCTCATACAGGTTTCCTGTTGGGGGCAATTCTGTTACATCACATGCCATAAAGTCTATCTGCTTGATGATTTGTTTTCCCTTGTGCCCCGGCATATGAAATCGCAGAGGATTTGTGTTTACATAATTAGAAATTGCATCATATAGTGGTGTCACAGCCCTATTCTCCCATTCTATAACATAAAATAGCGGCAGGAGGACAGATTCCGTCCTCCCGCCGCAGCTATCCGTTTATGATTTCTGTGCTGGGGTATATGCCACCACGGTACGGCGGTTTGGCTCCACACCGGTGGAATAGGTGCTGACATTGGGATGATCCTGCAATGTGGCATGAATCACATGTCTCTCATAGGCATTCATTGGCTCCAATGTCATGTTCTTACGATACTTTGTGACTTTTCCTGCCACTTTCAATGCCAGCCGCTGAAGGGCTTCCTCTCGTTTTGCACGATATCCTTCTGCATCAATATGAATGCGTACCCGCTTAGACTGCCCACGGTTGACAGAATAGTTGGTCAACTGCTGAATGGCATCTAAAGTCTCTCCTCTGCGACCAATAATGGCACCCAGTCCCTCACCTTGCAGTACTACTTGATATCCCATTTCATTGACAGAAATTTCTGGTACTGCATTGACATGCAGATGTTCCATTAGTCCGGTTAAAAACTGCGCAATTCTCTGTGCCTTTTCGTCAGAGTAAGTCTGAACCGTTGCTGTTGTTGTACATATCTCTGGCTTCTCAGTCTCAGTTCCAATCAAAACTTCATCCTCTGGCTGAAGCTGATCTGCCCGTTCCTCTGCTACAGGCTGCTGCGGCACAACTGGAGCAGTCTCCTGTTTTGTTACAGTTTTGTCCTGCTCCTCATCCACTTCATAACTCACTCGCACTCTAGCAGGATTGCTGCCAAACCCTAAAAATCCTGATTTGGCACGCTCTATCACTTCTACCGAAACATCATCTCGCTCCAACCCCAACTGAAACAGGGCTGCTGCAATGGCATCCTCCTCGGAGCGACCGGTGGTCTCAATCCACTTGGTCATCAGATACCCTCCTTTTTGTCGGTTTCCTCATCTGGAAGCTCTACTTCTATCTCGTCTACTTCAATCTCCACTTCTTCTAATGAGGGTTCCTGCTCTTTCTTCTCCAACTGAACGGAGGGAACCACTTCAGAAGCGGTTTGATTGTTCTGTGTTTCACTGGTTTCAGAGGTATTCTGTGCCTCTTGTTTGTTCTTTTTCCCCTTTGACTGAAGTTCAGTCTGCTTTTGGATCAATTCATTGGGGTCAACATATTCTGTAACGCCGCCAAAGCGATTGGGATCATAGGACCGACCTCTGGCATAGGCACGAATGCCCACCTTACTATCCTCTTTGTTAATCCCTGGTGTTTCTGGTTCTGTCTTCTTATTGGATTTCTTTTTGCTTTTGTTGCGCTTTTCTTCTTCAATTCGGCGTGCACGCTCCAGACGTGCCTCCTCCTTGCGGCGTTTTTCCTCTTCCTTTTCCTGGCGCTCACGTTCCTGTGCTGCTGCACGGGCAGCCTCATAGTCCTTCTTCAGCATCTTACCACTGAGCAATTCCTGACCAATGGTAATAATATACTGGGCAATCCAGTAAACAGACAGACCTGCGGGCACAGTAAATCCAATCCACAGAGACATCAATGGCATCATAATCATCATAGAGCGGTTGGTTCTGGCGCTCATCTCATCCTGTGTGGCATTGGTATTGATTTGGTTTGTTTTCATGCTAATTTGCATGGACAGGAAGGAGATGGCAGCAGAGACAATGGGCAGCAAAAACAGTCCTATGGATTCCCAGCCAAATCCATTTGCCCAGAAATTCCATTTTGGAATTGCAGCCAAATTGATTCCAAGAAAGCTGAAATCCAGAGCAAACAGCCCAGCCCCTGCATCACCAAGTGCTTGTTGTGCCTTCGCCAGTACATCGGGATTGCCCAGTGCTTCTGCCATGGCAATTTGAGGATAGGCACCAGTATTTGCAATTCCAGTGACTTCAGAAATTGTGGCAATCATACTGGCAGGAACATTCATCAGATAAGTGACTGGTTCACGGATGATCCAGTACAATGGAATTAAAATGGCAAGAGGTAACAGCGACCACAGGCATCCGCCCATAGGATTTACCTTTTCTCTTGCATATAGCTTTTGAACTTCCTGATTATACCGCTCCCGATCTTTACCATACTGTTTTTGGAGCTGTTGCATTTTACCAGAAAGTAAATTCATTTGAATCATGCTTTTCTTTCCCTTGATGGAAAGAGGAAAGAGAATAATTTTTACCAGGAGAGCAAACAGAATCAATGCCACACCATAACTCTGAAAAAAGTTATAAAAAAATAGCAAGATCCATGAAAATGGGGTTAAAATAATGCCCACAATGGTACCTCCACATTTAAAATTAAGCCCGACAGTGCCTATGGTACAGGATCGTACTCAATGGTTTCCTGACGGTGAAATGGGTTACACCGTAAGATTCGGCGCAACGACAGCCACCCACCTTTCCATATGCCATACTTCTCCAGTGCTTCCAGCGCGTAGGAAGAACAGGATGGAATAAAGCGGCAGCAAGGGGGGGACATGGGGGAAATCTCACGCTGATAAAACCGAATCATAGCCATCAGAAGATGCTTCATATGTGTTCCTCCTCAGAAACGAACATACCCAGCTTCTTCATCAGGTTGAGAAAACTGCGCTCTAGCTCCCAGTATCGACCATAAATAAGGCGCGTTCTTGCCACAATCACAATATCATATCCACAGCGCAAATTTTGTTCATTGGTGCGATATAATTCCCGAATACGACGTCTTGCCCGATTCCGTTTGACTGCATTACCCAGCTTCACACCAGTGGTAATACCCAGACGGCTGACAGGATACTTGGTTTTACGGCAATAAATTGCAAAATAGGGCGATACTGCACTTTTTCCTTTTTGATACAGCCGGCGAAACTCATGATTTTGTTTCAGAACGATTGTGTGTTTCATGTTATTTCCTCCGGTTTCCACGATAATCAGATATTCCGTATGCACCGCAGGGGCGGGGGAATAGTTCCCACGCCCCTAAAATACGCGTTATCGTGTCCTTTTGTCGTATCCCTCAACTAGGATGGATATTCTCTTTCTCTGATTCTTCAGCGAATGAGCAGGACTCATCTGACTCTTTTATTAGTGAGTCAAACGAGCACGGCCCTTGGCACGACGACGAGCCAGAACCTTGCGACCATTGCGGGTGGCCATACGCTTGCGGAAGCCGTGCTCCTTGGAACGCTGGCGCTTCTTGGGCTGATAGGTACGAAGCATGGGGGACACCTCCTCATTTGATTTAAAGCCGGCTGACCGACTCAACAACAGCTTTTTATGGCTGTGGTTTGCTCTTTTTCTCTTTGCTGTACTCCATCTTCTTCAGAAAAGGGTACAAAAACCCCTCCTCTTGGACAGCGTTTTTTATTATAACGGATTGTCTTTCCACCTGTCAACTACTTTTTTTGTTTTATGGTGTTTTATTTCACAGCTGCAAATCTGTACTCTATTTTCTTTTCCATTTCTCTTGAGAATTTCTCCTGTTTTTCTCATTTTTGTCTACCTCTGGCGCAAAATATCTTGTATTTCTTGTTGCGGTACTTTCCTTTCTTTGTTATAATGACTATAAGGGGCAGTGTACCCTTTTCTGTACAGAGAGGGTTAAAACCATCCCTTCTTAGTTTGAGAGGCTCTACACTGCTTAAAACTCGTTATTTCGCATATTTTAGATTCATATGGTACTTTATGAAAGGTATATGGTATGGTTGGATGCCAATATGCCTTTTCCAGACAGGAAGTTTTTTGTTCTGGCAGGATTCCATATGTTAAGGAGGTTATCCATTTCATGAATCCAGCCGCTGATGTTTGGGACAAAGTACTTGTCCTTATGCAGCCTGAAATGACTGCAACCACAATGAATACTTGGTTTGATGATACAACCGCTGTTGCGCTAGAGGATGACCGTTTTGTACTCTATTCCCCCACTCGCTTTAAGCGGGATATCATTGCCTCTCGCTATGTAACCAAAATCCAAGCTGCATTGAGGGAGTTGTTCTCCCTTGATATGGAAGTTACCATTTTAACCGAGGATGAATTGACCCAATACCAACATCCCCCCGAAAAAAATGACTTTTTCCCTGGTACAGAAGACTATACCTTCGAACGGTTTGTAGTTGGTTCCTCCAATAAATTTGCACATGCAGCCGCCCGGGCGGTAGCAGATAATCCAGGGCAGAGCTACAATCCTCTTTTTATCTATGGAGAATCTGGATTGGGAAAAACACACCTTCTTTATGCCATTGCCCATACCATCCACCGTAAACATCCCGATTACAAAGTGGTCTATATCAAAGGAGACACCTTTACAAATGAACTCATTCAGGCCATTCGAGAAGGCCGCAATGCAGAATTTCGTGAAAAATACCGTGGTGCAGATGTATTCTTAATGGACGACGTACAATTCATTGCAGGTCGTGATTCCACACAGGAAGAAATGTTTCACACCTTTAATACTTTGTATGAACTCAAAAAACAGATTGTCTTCACATCTGACCGACCACCCAAAGAGATGCTACGGCTAGAAGAACGGCTGAAAACCAGATTTGAATGGGGTCTTCTGGCAGATATTCAACCACCAGACTATGAAACCCGCATGGCAATCATTAAAAATAAGGCCATCCGGATGGGAGTTGAGTTGCCAGAGTTTCTATTACAGCTCATTGCAGAAAATATTACAGCCAATGTCCGTCAGATTGAGGGAACTGTAAATAAAATCATGGCATATCAGCAACTGATGGGAGACAGTGTAGACAAAGATACTGTGGTACGAGCAGTCAAAGATATGTTTAAAGAAAAGTCGGATATTGTCCCCACTGCGGATGTCATCATTGATGAAGTGTGTAAGTATTACAATATCGAGCCCGCTACACTGCGTGGGCAGGGAAGAGCAAAGGATATTTCCCTCGCACGTCAAATTGCCATGTACCAAATTCGTCGTATGACAAATCTGTCATTAAAAGAAATTGGACGTGAATTTGATGGACGTGATCATACAACGGTACTCCATTCCATAGAGCGAATTGAAGATCTGGTGAAAAATGACCCAGATAAATCTGATGTCATCAAAGATATCACAGCAAATATCAACATCCGCTATGAGTGATTTTTATTCACATATTGTATTTTTATGCAGGTTTATTTCCAGCAGAAATGGAAATAAACTATGATTTTTTCTCTTTTTTATCCACACTTAATTGTGGATAAACTGGTTCTATATGTGGAAAACTTTTTGAATAGATATGACCTGTGGACAAGTCACTCATTTTCTCCACACCCCCTGTGGATGCGGAACTTTAACTGCCCCAACGCTTTTCGACACTTTTCCACATTTTTTTCTACTACGGACTACTATTACGAATGATAAACCTTTCCTCTCTTTTTAAAGAGACAAAAACCAAGGAGGCATCCCCATGAACTTCTCCTGCGAAAAAACTTTACTCAATACCGCTCTGACAACCACATCCAGAGCAACTGCATCCAAAAGTACCATTGGAGCAATGGAAGGAATTCTCATTGAGGCTTCTTCCTCATTGCAATTCACTGGATACAACCTAGAAACTGGTATTCGTGCAACCATTCCTGCTGAAATTACAAATACAGGTTCCTTGGTTGTTCCAACCAGACTTTTTTGCGAGATTATTCGAAAAATGCCCGATGATATTGTGTATTTCAGCAACGATGGTACAAAGATCAACATAAAATGCGGGATGAGTGAATACAACATCTTAGGAATTGACCCCCAGGAATTCCCAGAACTTCCCAAAGTAGAGCAGAAAAATGCGATTACACTCCCTCAATCTACTTTAAAATCTATGCTCAGTCATACTCTATTTGCCATTAGTACCAGTGAAGCAAGACCTGTACACACAGGATCTCTGTTTGACGTACACCACAACCAACTGACTGTGGTATCAGTAGATGGTTTTCGTCTAGCATTAAGAAAGGAAACCGTGAGCAAAACAGAAGGAGATGAAGATTTTTCCTTTATTGTTCCTGGTTCTGCATTAACAGAAGTAGAAAAAATTTGCTCTGGAGATGGAGATGTTACCATTTGCCAAGGGGATAAGCATATTTTGTTCCAAATGAATGATATGATTTTGGTATCCCGAAGATTAGAAGGAGACTTTCTTGCATACAAAAACGCCATTCCAAGAAATAACACCATTTTTATTCCCTGTGACGCAAAAAAGATGTTAATCTCTTTAGAACGCGTCTCACTCATTATGAATGATAAACTGAAAAGCCCACTGCGCTGCACCTTTGGGGATCACATTATGACTGTAACCACACAAACAGGTGTGGGAGATGCAGAAGATCAATGTGAAACAGAGGGAAATGGCGAAAATTTGGAAATCGGCTTTAACCACAAATATATTTTGGATGCCATGAGAATGGTTCCCACGAATCATATTCGACTGGAACTTTCCTCTGATGTGGCCCCATGTGTGATATTGCCAGCAGAGGGGGAAGAAAATTTCATTTTTATGGTACTGCCCATCCGTTTAAAGTAAAATAACAAATAGTATATTTAAAAACAAAAATGCAGGAAACAGAAAGAAAACTTGCTTAAAAACTGAGAGGTGTCTATGGAACAAGAACAGGTGCAAATTCACACAGAATTTATTAAATTACAAGATTTACTGAAATTTGCAGGTGCTGTAGAAACGGGCGGAGATGCAAAACAAATCATTCAAGAGGGTAGAGTACAGGTCAATGGAGAGATTTGTACCATGAGAGGGAAGAAAATGCGTCCAGGAGATGTGGCAGTCATTGATCAAGAATTGGAGTTGACAGTTCAATGATTGTTCAAGGGCTGAAACTAGAACAGTTTCGCAATTATTCCCATTTTGAATCAGAGTTTCATCCAAAAGTCAACTTTATTTATGGAGATAATGCACAGGGAAAAACCAATTTACTGGAAGCAGTAGCTTATTTGTCTACTGCCCATTCTCATCGTGCACGGTATGATAAGGAGTTAATACAGTTCCAGATGGAACATGCAGTGATTCGAGGACAGATAGAGAGCAGAAACCGAGCATTTTGTCTGGAAGCAAAGTTGATGAGAGGAAGAACAAGGCAACTGTATTCCAATGGTGTACGGTTAAAAACGGCAGGGGAGCTGTGTGGTATTTTACACACAGTTCTGTTCTGCCCAGAAGATTTGGCACTCATTCGAGATGGAGCTGTTGCGCGCAGACGATTTTTAGATCAGTCAATTTGTCAGCTTCGTCCCCGATATGCTCAGGCACTTTCAGAGTACCAGAGGTTATATGAACATAAAACAAGGATTTTAAGGGATTGGAAGGAACATCCGTCTCTGTTAGACACACTAGACGACTTTAATTTGCGTATGGCTCAAACAGGAGCAATGATTGTCCACTACCGTGCCCATTTTGTCAAAAGATTAAGAGAAATTGCATCTGCCATTCATTATGATTTTTGCGGTGGAAGAGATACACTTTCTTTGACATATACCACAGTGTCCACGATTCAGGACGATATGGTATCGGTTGGAACGCTGTTTGAGTGGATACAGGAGCACCAACAAAACCATAAAACCGCAGAGTTAGAGTCTAGGCAGTGCTTGACTGGACCCCATAAAGATGACTTGCTGGTTTCAATCAATGGACAGTTGGCAAAGCAGTTTGGCTCTCAGGGACAGACAAGAACGGCAGCATTGTCGCTAAAATTGGCACAACGTGAGCTTTTTTTTCAGGAAACTGGGGAATATCCTGTCTTATTATTGGATGATGTACTTTCTGAATTAGATGCAGGACGACAAACTTTTGTTCTAAATCATATTCAAGGTGGGCAAATTTTTATTACTTGTTGTGAACAGGAAAAATTGCATGGTTTAGAAATTGGAAAGACTTTCCAGATACATGGCGGAAAGGTAATAGAACAGAAAGCACATATGTAGGGAGGGATAGCGGTGCCTGTTTTGCTTGGGTTGCTGTGCCTTTTACCGACAATCATTGGATTGATGGTAGAGTATATGGTTAGTAAGAAAACACAGAAGCGATGGTGTCAATGGGTGTTTCCTGTTGTTGTTCTTGGTATTGCAGGAATGATTGCCGCCATCCGATGGAACCTGTGGACATCAGACACCGTATCCCCTGTGACTCAACTTTTGTTGGTTCCTGGCATTCCATGTGGTTTTCTGCTATTGGGTTGCTGGTTGGGAGTCAGGCTATGGAGATACTTCTGGGGTCCCAAAGTCATTCCAAAAAAGAAGTTGAAGTGACAGACTGGAGGGATACGATGTATTTACATTTAGGGCAGTCTGTCGTGGTTCCATATAGAAATATTTTGGGTATCTTTGATTTGGACCACACCAGTTGGGCATATAAAACAAGGGAATTTTTAGAGTGTGCCCAGAAAGAGGGGCGGGTAATCTCCGTCTGTGATGATCTGCCACGCTCCTTTGTGCTGGTAGGGGAAAGACAAGATACTGCTATGGTTTATATCTGCCAGCTTTCTCCTTCAGCACTGCTGCGAAGGGTAGAAAATCATACATTTGAATAGAGAATTAGTATATATTGCTGTAGGTTTTGTCCCAAATGATGGAGGTAACATAATGTCAGAAGAACTGGAATTACACTCTACTTTAGTAGAGCATGAATATGGAGGCTCAGAGATTCAGGTATTGGAAGGACTGGAGGCAGTACGAAAGCGTCCGGGTATGTACATTGGTTCAACCAGTGAATCTGGGCTGCACCATCTGGTATATGAAATCGTGGATAACTCCATTGACGAGGCACTGGCTGGCTATTGTACTGATATTACAGTCACAATCAATCCTGAAAATACCATTACCGTTACTGACAATGGTCGAGGAATCCCTGTAGATATTCAGCCCCAAACAGGAAAGCCAGCCCTTGAGGTGGTTTTTACCATTCTTCACGCTGGTGGTAAGTTTGGCGGCGGCGGCTACAAGGTGTCAGGCGGTCTACATGGTGTAGGTGCATCTGTAGTCAATGCCCTTTCTGAGTGGCTGGAGGTACAAGTACACAAGAATGGGCAAATTTATGAGATGAAATTTGCAAGGGGAAGCATTACACAGGAAATGACTGTGGTAGGTCGCACAGACCATACAGGTACAACCGTTACATTTAAGCCAGACCCTGAAATGTTTGATACCCTTGTATACAATTATGATACTCTCCATACTCGTATGCGTGAGGAAGCATTTTTGAATGCAGGATTGCGGATTCAAACGGTAGACCTGCGCCCTGGACAGGAGCAGGAGGATGATATGTGTTATGAGGGCGGTATACGGGAATTTGTAACCTTTTTAAACCGCAATAAAACACCTGTTCATCAAGATGTGATTTACATGTCTGGAGCAAAAGAAGACTCCATGGCCGAAATTGCTCTGCAATATAACGATGGCTACAGTGAATTTATTCTCTCCTTTGCCAACAATGTACACACACCAGAAGGTGGTATGCACGAGGAGGGTTTTAAAAGGGCTTTGACCAATGCGTTGAACGCCTATGGAAAAAAGACTGGGCTATTGAAAAATGAGGACAAAGTATCAGGTGATGACTGTCGGGAAGGATTGACCTGTGTCATTTCTGTCAAGCTGACAGAGGCACAGTTTGAGGGACAGACCAAAGCAAAACTGGGAAACAGTGAAATCCGTACACTGGTCAACAATATTGTGTCAGAAAAGTTAGAAATTTATCTGGAGGAAAATCCAGCGGTTGGACGCAGTATTTTGGAGAAAGCCATGATGGCTAGCAGAGCACGTGAAGCTGCTCGCCGTGCCAGAGAAAACATCCGCCGTAAAAATGCGCTGGAGGGGGCAACTCTGCCAGGAAAACTGGCAGATTGTTATGAAAGAGACCCTGCTCTCACAGAAATTTATATTGTTGAGGGTGATTCCGCAGGTGGTTCTGCCAAACAGGGACGAGATTCCCGCTATCAGGCCATTTTGCCCCTGTGGGGTAAAATGCTCAATGTAGAAAAAGCCAGAGCGGATAAGGTGTATGGCAATGACAAGCTGACACCAGTGATTACAGCACTGGGGGCCGGTTTGGGTGAAGATTTTGACGAGGAAAAACTGCGCTATCACAAAGTGGTCATTATGGCAGATGCTGACGTAGACGGAGCCCACATCCGCACCTTGTTGTTGACCTTCTTTTTCCGATTTATGAGACCCCTCATTGACCGGGGCTATGTCTACGCGGCAGTTCCTCCACTGTTTAAGTTAACACGGGGAAAAACCACACGCCTTGCCTTTTCTGAGGAGGAACGGGATGCCATTTCTGCCGAATTGCGGGCAGGAAATCCCAATGTGAAAGTAGAAATCAGCCGGTTTAAGGGTCTTGGTGAGATGGACCCAGATGAATTGTGGGATACTACCATGAATCCAGAGACAAGAACACTGAAACGGATTACAATGGCTGATGCAGTGCGTGCAGATGAAATTTTTACCCTGTTGATGGGCGAAAAGGTGGAGCCACGCCGTGAATACATCGAACGCAATGCAGAAAAAGCCATGAATCTGGACTATTAAGGAGGAAATAGAAATGGCAAAGAACGAAAAGGAAGCGATTGATATTTCCTTTCCTAACCAGAAAATTGTCAATATCAATCTGGAACATGAAATGGAAAATGCGTATATTGAATACGCAATGTCCGTTATTGTAGGCAGAGCACTGCCTGATGTGCGGGATGGATTAAAACCAGTTCACAGACGTATTTTATACTCTATGTATGAAAGTGGGCTGACCAGTGATAAGCCATTCAAAAAGTCAGCCACCTGTGTGGGTGATGTGCTGGGTAAGTACCACCCCCATGGTGATGCTTCTGTTTACGATGCAATGGTACGTTTGGGTCAGGACTTCTCTATGCGCTACTGTCTGGTAGATGGTCATGGTAACTTTGGTTCCATTGATGGCGACCCAGCCGCTGCATACCGCTACACAGAAGCCCGTATGTCTAAAATTGCAAACGAGTTGTTGCGTGATATTGAGAAGGATACCGTTGACTGGGACCCCAACTTTGATGAAAGCCGCAAGGAACCCCGTGTCATGCCTTCCCGTTTCCCCAATTTGCTGGTGAACGGCTCCAGTGGTATTGCGGTGGGTATGACCACCAACATCCCTCCCCATAATTTAAAAGAGGTCATTAATGCGACCATCTGTGTATTGGAAAACCGAGAGGCAACACTGGATGATTTAATGGAGCATGTGAAAGGACCAGATTTCCCAACCAAGGGAATCATCATGGGGCGCAGTGGAATTCGTGCTGCCTATGGCACAGGAAAAGGGCATATTCGAGTCCGTGCCAGAACGGAAATGGAGGAGTTTGGCAACGGAAGAACTCGCATTATTGTGACTGAGCTGCCCTACCAGGTAAATAAATCCCGTTTGGTAGAGAATATTGCCGATCAGGTCAAAGATAAGAAGCTGGAGGGAATCTCTGGATTGCGTGATGAATCTGACGGCAAAAAGGGTATGCGAATTGTCATTGAACTAAAGAAAGATGCCAATCCACAGGTGGTGCTCAACCGCCTGTTTGCACAGACACAGATGCAAACTACGTTTGCAGTGGTGATGTTGGCATTGGTGAACAATCAGCGTCAGCCCAAAATTCTCACTTTGCGTCAAATATTGGATGAATATATTGCCTTCCAAGAGCAGGTGATTACACGTCGTACCCAATATGACCGCAAAAAGGCGCAGGAGCGGGCACACTTGCTGAAAGGATTGTTGATTGCACAGGATCATATTGATGAGGTCATTCATATCATTCGTACCAGCTATGATGATGCCAAAACAAAGCTTATGGATCGATTTGGTTTGGATGATATTCAGGCTCAGGCTATTTTGGATATGCAGCTCAAGCGTTTGCAGGGACTGGAAAAGGAGAAGCTGGAGGCAGAATATGAGCAACTGCAACAGAAAATTGCATATTTTGACCAGTTGTTGTCCAGTGAGGAGATGCTGCGTAGCGTGTTAAAAGAGGAACTCATGGAAATCCGAGACAAATATGGAGATGACCGAAAGACAGAAATTGCCTTTGCGGAAAATGACATTGATATTGAGGATTTGATTGAGGAAGAACAGTGTGTCTTTACCATGACACAGGCAGGGTATATTAAGCGCACTTCAGCCAGTGAATATGCAGCACAATCCAAAGGTGGTATGGGGAAAAAGGGTATCACCACCCGAGAAGAGGACTATGTAAACAGTGTGTTTACAGCTTCTACCCACGACACCATTCTCTTTTTTACAGATACAGGAAAGGTGTATAAAAAGAAAGGCTACCAGATTCCTGAGTCAGGAAAGGCAGCCAAAGGCACCAATATTGTCAACATCTTACAGGTAGAAGGAGGCGAGCGGGTACAGGTTATGCTCCATGTGGAAGAAATGGAGCAGGAAAGTTATCTGGTTATGGTCACTCGTAAGGGAGTGGTCAAGAGAATTGCCCTCTCTGCCCTGAAAAACATCCGAAATAATGGTATACGAGCCATTAAGATGGATGAGGATGACCAGTTGGTAGAGGTACGCCAGACAGATGGTACCAAAAAAATTCTGATTGCAACCCATGATGGTATGGCAGTATGTTTTGATGAAAATGATGTGCGTGTGATGGGGCGGGATGCCTATGGTGTGCGTGGCATTAAACTGCGTCATGGAGATTATGTCATTGGTGCAGCACGTGCAACAGAAGGGAAGACGGTGCTGTCTATTACAGAAAATGGGTATGGAAAGCGCACTGCTGTAGAGGAGTACCGAGTGACCAATCGTGGCGGTATTGGCATTAAAAACTACATGGTAACGGAAAAAACAGGTGCAGTGGTTGGCATTAAGGTGGTCGATGGCAGTGAAGATTTACTGGTTGTGACCTCTGCTGGCATTTTAATTCGAACTCATGTAGATGCCATCCGTATTGCAGGACGAGCCACACAAGGCGTCATTGTCATGCGGTTTAAAGAGGAAGATGATCAAGTCATTTCCATTGCACTTGCAGAGCGTGAGGAGGATGAAGAACCTCAGGAGCAGGAGGAGGTACCTCAGAATCCACAGGAAGTTGAGCAGTAAAACGGTCCACATTCCACAGGAGGAAACCATGAAAACAGTGACAATCTATACAGATGGAGCCTGTTCTGGGAATCCAGGACCGGGGGGCTGGGGTGCGATTCTGATGTATGGGGGACACCAAAAAGAGCTGTCTGGTGGGGAACAGCAGACCACCAACAACCGAATGGAGTTGACAGGTGTGATTTCTGCACTGGAAGCACTAAAGGAGCCATGTATTGTAGAGTTGTACTCTGATTCCAAATATGTCATTGATGCACTGCAAAAAGGCTGGGCAAAAAGCTGGAGGGCGAAAGGCTGGATTAAAAGTGATAAAAAACCCGCTCTGAACCCAGATTTATGGGAGAAATTATTAAACTTATGTGAGTATCACAAAGTAAATCTCCATTGGGTCAAGGGACACGCCAGTAACCCATACAACAACCGCTGTGATGAACTGGCAGTGGCACAAAGTCAACAATATAAACTTTTGTGACCACGTGCCTTTTGGTTTCAGGAAAAAATAGTCTTGACATTGGTGAAGTTCTGTCATACAATGCAAAATACAAAAATGCTGAAAGAGAACAGTACCCCCATTGCCTGAGTTAAGAGAGAGGATGGCTGGTGAAAATCCTTCAAGGGCGGGGTGGGAAGGCACTCTGGAGTGTGGACAGGAAATGGTCTGCCGGTACCCGCCGTTATTGGGGTTGAGTGTGTGTTTTGAACACAAATTCAGGTGGAACCACGGATGCTTACATTCGCCCTGAGCCAATTGGCTCAGGGCGTTTATTTTTTGAAAAGGAGTTATGGACATGAAAAACACGGAAAAGACAATGGAAAAAATTGTTGCACTCTGTAAAGGCAGAGGGTTTATTTTCTCTGGCTCTGAAATTTACGGAGGGCTTGCCAATACGTGGGATTATGGTCCTTTGGGTGTGGAACTGAAAAACAATGTAAAAAAAGCATGGTGGAAGAAATTTGTACAGGAAAATCCCTACAATGTGGGACTGGATGCCTCTATTCTGATGAACCCACAGGTGTGGGTTGCTTCTGGTCATGTGGGTGGCTTTTCTGACCCTCTGATGGACTGTAAAGAGTGTAAGGAGCGTTTCCGTGCAGACAAAGTGATTGAGGACTGGTGTGCAGAACATAACTTCACATTGGAAAAACCAGTGGACGCTTTTTCTCAGGCAGAAATGAAAGCATTTGTGGATGAGCATCAGATTCCATGCCCCACCTGTGGCAAACACAACTGGACTGAAATTCGTCAGTTCAACCTGATGTTTAAGACCTTCCAGGGGGTCACAGAAGATGCAAAAAATACAGTGTATCTGAGACCAGAGACTGCACAGGGTATTTTTGTGAACTTCCAGAATGTACAGCGCACCACCAGACGGAAGCTGCCCTTTGGTGTGTGTCAGGTGGGTAAATCCTTCCGCAATGAGATTACACCGGGTAACTTTACTTTCCGAACCCGTGAATTTGAGCAGATGGAACTGGAATTTTTCTGCACCCCTGGCACAGAGCTGGAGTGGTTTGCTTACTGGAAGCAGTTCTGTCATCAGTGGCTGCTGGGACTGGGTGTAAAAGATGAGAATTTACGTCTGAGAGACCATGACCCTGAGGAATTGTCTCACTACTCCAACGCCACCACCGACTTTGAATTCATGTTCCCATTTGGCTGGGGCGAGCTTTGGGGTGTGGCGAGCCGAACCGACTTTGACCTGACTGCTCACCAGACCACTTCCGGCAAGGATATGACCTACTTTGACCAGGAGAAGAATGAGCACTATATTCCTTACGTGATTGAACCATCTTTGGGTGCTGACCGTGTCACACTGGCATTTTTGGTAGATGCCTATGATGAAGAAGTGGTGGATGCAGAAAAGAATGATGTACGAACTGTACTTCGTCTGCACCCTGCACTGGCACCATTTAAGTGTGCTGTTCTGCCACTTTCCAAAAAGCTGGGCGCAAAGGCACAGGAAATTCAGACAGAACTCAGCAAGTATTTTATGGTGGATTACGATGAGGCAGGCTCTATTGGAAAACGCTACCGCCGTCAGGATGAAATTGGTACTCCTTACTGTATTACAGTGGACTTCCAGACTGTGGGAAGCGAAACGGAGGAGGCAGATGACGCAGTTACCATTCGCAACCGAGATACTATGGAACAGGTGCGTGTTCCCATTTCTCAACTGAAGGCATGGTTGGATGAGCATCTCGCCTATTAAATACAAAATGCACCCCCTTTTTGCACAAGGGGGTGCATTTTGTTATGTAGGGAGATGGAATTTGGTGGTACGTTGCACTTGTTTGCTTAGATGTACTACATCTTGTTGTGAAAGCCCACACCAATGGGCAATCACATGCAGAGGGAGCAGGGATTCCTGTAATATTGTTCGGGCAATTTCTTGCCGAATTTGGTATTCCAATTCAGTCATAACAACTCCTCCTGTATTTGCATTATAACACCACAATAGTGTCACATTTTGTCGAATTTTCTGAATTATGACAAAAGAATATGGACAGTCATAGCAACGGTCATAACAATAATGCTAATGGAGGAACAGGTCTCCCAAAATACACCCATGTGATGGAACGAATTGGGTTTGCACTTTGGAGATGAGGACAGAACATCTGTGTGATACTTGGAAAAGTCAATGATATTGTCCTGATGAGTTGTCATAGATTTCATGGTCCATTCCTCCTAATAATCATTGAAAAAGAACTAATGTTTGAAATGAGTATACAACGTAAGTTCTAAATTGTCAAGAAAAATTGGAACAGTAATTCGTAATTCCACATTTTCCACATAGTTTTCCACATATAGTATTCACTTCCTGCAAAATGACAAAAACAGATTCTCAAAAAAAAGTTGCCTTTCCAGCAAAAGAGGGGTATAATATCCTGTCAAACCCAAACAAGAGTGGGTTTTTGTTATATTTAGAATCAGTCAGTTTGAGCCTATTTGAGAAGAAAATAGGTGGTTGGATATAGGAGGATGCGAGAAGATGCAGAATGAAAAATTAAGGAATGTTGCCATCATTGCACACGTTGACCATGGTAAGACCACATTGGTGGATGAAATGCTGAAGCAGTCAGGTGTTTACAGAGAAAATCAGACTGTGGTAGAACGTGTGATGGACTCCAACGATTTGGAGCGTGAGCGAGGCATTACCATTCTGGCAAAAAATACAGCAGTGTGGTATCATGATGTAAAAATCAATATTGTGGATACACCTGGGCACGCCGATTTTGGTGGCGAGGTGGAGCGCATTTTGAAAATGGTCAATGGTGTTATCTTACTGGTGGATGCAGCAGAAGGTCCAATGCCTCAGACACGCTTTGTATTGTCAAAGGCATTGGAACTGGGTCACAAGGTCATTGTGGTGGTCAATAAAATTGACCGTCCCGACCAGCGCATTCATGAGGTAGTGGATGAGGTGCTGGAGCTGCTTCTGGATTTGAACGCCACAGATGAACAATTTGAATCTCCCACCCTGTTCTGTTCTGGTCGTCAGGGCACAGCCTCCTATTCTCCAGATACAGCAGGTACCGATTTGACCCCTCTTTTTGAGACAATTGTCAATTATATCCCTGGTCCAGAGGCAGAAGTGGAGAAGCCTTTCCAGATGCTGGTATCCTCTATTGATTACAGTGAGTTTGTGGGACGGATTGCCATTGGACGTATTGAGCGGGGCACTATTAAGCAGAATCAGGAAATTGCTGTCTGCAACTATCATACCCCTGATGCTGCACCGCAGAAGGCAAAGGCAACTGCCCTCTATGAGTTTGATGGTTTGGGCAAGGTACCTGTACAGGAGGCAACCGCAGGCAATATTATTGCATTGAGCGGTATCGGAGAAGTGACCATTGGGGATACCATCTGTGCTACAGACTGTATTGAGCCGATGGAGTTTGTAAAAATCTCTGCCCCCACCATTGAAATGACCTTCTCTGTCAATGATTCCCCCTTTGCAGGTCGTGAGGGTAAATTTGTCACATCCCGCCAGCTCCGTGAACGCCTGTTCCGTGAGACCATGAAGGATGTGTCTTTGCGTGTGACTGAAATGGAAGGAGCAACAGATTCCTTCAATGTGGCAGGTCGTGGCGAGATGTCCCTGTCCATTCTTATGGAAACTATGCGCCGTGAGGGGTATGAATTTCAGGTTTCCCCACCCCGTGTACTCTATCAGGAGATTGATGGGGTGAAATGCGAACCAATTGAACGTCTGGTGGTGGATGTGCCAGCAGACTGTGTAGGTGCAGTCATGGAGAAAATTGGTTCCCGTAAGGGTGACTTGCTGGAGATGAACCCAGTGGGAGAGCGTATGAAACTGGAGTTTCTGGTGCCTGCCCGTGGTCTGTTTGGCTACCGCAACGAGTTCTTGACTGACACCAAGGGCGAAGGCATTATGGCTTCTATTTTTGATAGCTATGCCCCCATGAAGGGTGAGATTCAACGCCGTTCCACAGGTTCTCTGGTTGCATTTGAAACAGGAGATGCAGTCACTTATGGATTATTCAATGCACAGGAGCGAGGTGCTCTGTTCATCGGTCCCGGTACATCAGTATATGCAGGCATGATTGTGGGTGAGACCCCAAAGGCAGAAGATATTTCTGTCAATGTGTGTAAGAAAAAGCAGTTGACGAATATGCGTGCCTCTGGTTCTGATGATGCACTGCGTCTTGTGACACCCAAAAAGCTATCTTTGGAGCAGTGTCTGGAATTTTTAGCGGATGATGAACTGTTGGAGTGCACCCCTGAGAATCTTCGTCTGCGCAAGCGTATTTTAGACCATGGAGACCGTATGCGTGCCCTGAAAAATAGCCAAAAGTAAAGATAAAATTGCCATAAAGTGGAAGAAAGGGTGTGTT
Organism: uncultured Oscillospiraceae bacterium; assembly: GCA_944385095.1. Taxonomy (GTDB): domain Bacteria; phylum Bacillota; class Clostridia; order Oscillospirales; family Oscillospiraceae; genus Lawsonibacter. The sequence goes on along the minus strand of CALWVS010000023.1, from coordinate 2,481 downwards.
TCAAATGAAAAAAGTGAGTGCAGTAGGGGTATTGTTGGCAGCTATGCTGGTTGTGCCTGTATCTGCGGCAGGACCCATGTTTCATGATGTTCCCAGCAGCCATTGGGCATACTCCTATATTCAAGATATGGCACAGCAGGGAATCGTGGCTGGAACAGGCTCAGGTCTGTTTCAGCCAGAAAGCAGTGTATCTACAGCGGAATTCTCCACCATGCTCTGTAGTGGATTTTATCATGATGAACACCACCAACAGGGACATGGAGGAGCATGGTGGCAAAGCTATACGCAAACCATGCTTTCTGAAGGGATTTTAGATGGAACAAAGGTAGGCAGCTACTATCATCAGCATGGGGCATGGGATAAGACCACAGTGGAAGCTGCCATTTCACGTTATGATATGGCTCAGATGATGTTTCAACTGCTGTCAGCACAGGGAGTATCCATGCCAAATGAGCAACAGAGACAGGAAGCCCGTGAGCAGATTGCAGACTATGACCAAATCCCCCAACAGTACCGCACAGCGGTGGAGTGCATGTACAGCTTGGGCTGTATCACAGGTAAGGATGGCTCTTTCTGTGGAAATGACTCCATGAAACGTGCAGAAGCTTGTGTTGTATTGACCCAGTTACAGGAACAGCTTGGACAGTCTGGTGGGCAGCAGTCCTCTAATACACAGCAGAGTGAAGTGACCCAAGAGGATCAGATTGCACAGTGGGAGCAGGAAGTCTTTGATTTGGTCAATGAAATCCGTGTTGAAAATGGGCTGAAAGAGTTTGTGTATAATGAGACATTGGCACAGACAGCACGTGCCCATAGTGAAGATATGATGGAACGGGGTTTCTTTTCACATCAAAATCCTGATGGCGAATCTTCCAGTGACCGTATCACAGCAGCAGGAATCAACTGGACTCAAACAGCAGAAAATATTGCCGCTGGCTATAAGTCCCCAGAGGCAGTGGTGGAAGGCTGGATGAATTCCCCAGGACATAAGGCAAACATTCTGGGTTCCTGTGAAGAGATGGGGGTAGGACTTGCCATCAGTCAGGATAGCAGTGATATTTATAAATATTATTGGACACAGAATTTTGCAACCATTCAATGACATAAATAGATATGTTTGGAAGACATTTTTAAAAAATCATTAAATTTATGTCAAGTAATTGACATTTGAAAAAAGTTGTGATATATTCCCACGTACCCGGTAGGTAAGGCTACCGTAGGGATATGGATCGCTGCCGCAACAGAATGGAGACATTCTTCGCAGGTCTGAACAGGCTTCGTCGAACAACAAGGCGAAGCATAATGCGATTTCACCGCCCTACGATGCTAAAGCTCAAACGGTGGACGCACAGATGATGGTTATGCGAGCCCGTTTGATATGGGCTCGCTTTTATTTTTTCTTGTCCAGCAGAAAGGCAGGTGTACAGAATGGACAATATAGGTAGAGGCTCAGATTTATATAGTGGCAGTATGATGTTGGACATTCTGTCTGCTGCTCTGTGAGTTTGAACCTCCAAATCCAGAGGAACATGCTTTCTCATAGTTGATATAAGGAGGTTGATGATTATGATGATGACAATGAAAAAATCCCTGTTGTTGCACAAGACTCAGGAAGTTGAGGTCGAGAAGGATACTGCTATGAACAGCTACACAACCGCCAGTGTTGTAGATATTTTTCGCAGCCGTATTTCATGGCTTATGATTTTGATGCTGTCTGCCACTGTAACGGGGGCAATTATTAACCATTTTGAAAATCAGTTGGCAGCTCAGGTTGCACTGACTGCATTCATTCCAATGCTGATGGATACAGGCGGAAATTGTGGCAGTCAGTCCTCTGTGACCATCATTCGCAGCCTGTCTCTTGGAGAATTGACCTGTGGAGATTGGATGTATGTATTATGGAAGGAACTGCGAGTATCTCTCCTGTGTGGTGCAGCATTGGCACTGGTTACATTTGCACGAATTATTTTCTTTAACCATCAGTCTGTTGTGGTTGCTCTGGTGGTAGCATTGTCCTTAATTGTGACAGTGATTACCTCTAAACTCATTGGTGGCTTACTGCCAATGGCAGCATGGAAACTGGGTATGGACCCAGCTGTTATGGCAAGCCCACTGATTACCACTGTGGTGGATGCCACCTCTCTTTGGACCTTCTTTCAGGTGGCATGCTGGCTGTTGCCAATTTAAAATAGATTGGTCATAGGTCATAGTTTTTTGACAGAATTTGTTCGAAATTTTAAGAAATTGTAAAATGTTCATCACTCAACGGAGACTAAGGGTTGACGGAAAAGCAGTTTGCGTGTATAGTTTTTGTTGTAACCAATTTGTAATCTTTTCTTTTTCATAAAAATACCTTCAGCATAGTTTGGGCGGAAACCCACTGCCTTTAGGCGGTGGGAGGAGTCCTGTTCGTAACGACGCATCATCCTTGGTTTTCGATGTACTTTTGGATAATTGCTGAGGAAACTTCCCCGATGCTAC